>NZ_PISE01000046.1 GCF_002835805.1 Niallia nealsonii
CCTAAAGCTTTTTTTATTTTTATTAAACTAAATCGCTGTAGCTTTCCTTCACAACAGATGCACAGCGTACACATAATGTTGGATGTTCTTTATCTTCGCCAACATCTGGTGTAACTGTCCAGCATCTTTCACAAGTTTCTCCATCTGCTTTAGAAACGACGATTGCTGCATGTTCCAGCTTTAATGCATTCTCAGGTGCCGCTTTATATTCGCCTGCCACCTCAAAACCTGAAACAATAAATAGTTGTTTTAAATTTTCTTGAATAGAATTAAGCAATACATTTGTATCTTCATTTACATAAAGTGTAATGCTAGCTTGCAACGATTTTCCAATTACTTTTTGATTGCGTGCTTCTTCTAATGCTTTTAATACATCATCACGCAGAAGCATAAATTTATTCCATTTGTCCAATAGCTCTTGATCATTTGAATACTCAGAGACTTTAGGGAAATCTGTTAATTGCACACTTTCTTCTTCAACTGATGTGATATGCTCCCATACTTCATCTGCAGTATGCGGAAGAATTGGTGCAACAAGTTTTGTTAAACTTAACAAACTTTCATATAATACGGTCTGAATCGCTTTTCTTTCTTTATTTTCTGTTGCCTCAATATAAAGAACATCTTTTGAGAAATCTAAATAGAATGCACTTAAATCAAGGGTACAGAAATTGTTGATCGCATGATAAATTGTCGAAAACTCAAATTTATCATAGGATTCTGTAACATTTTTAATCAAATTATTTAGTTTCACCATCATAAATTGATCGACTTCACGCAATTCTTCATACTTTAGTGCATCTTTTTGTGGATTAAAGTCAGAAAGATTTCCTAATAGGAATCGGAATGTATTTCTAATTTTGCGATAGCCTTCTGTTACTTGTTTTAAAATAGCATCAGATACACGAACATCTGCCTGGAAATCAACAGAAGCAACCCATAGACGAAGAATATCTGCACCAAGCTGGTTCATTACTTTTGCAGGCACCATTACATTTCCAAGAGATTTACTCATTTTTCTTCCTTCACCATCTAAAACAAACCCATGACTTAATACGCCTTTATATGGAGCTTTGCCTGTAACCGCAACAGCTGTTGATAATGATGAGTTAAACCACCCGCGATATTGGTCAGAGCCTTCTAGATATAAATCTGCTGGGCGCTGTAATTCTTCTCTTTCTTCCAATACTGATTGATGGGAAGAACCGGAATCAAACCAAACATCCATAATATCTGTTTCTTTTGTAAACTTGCCATTTGGGCTGCCTGGATGTGTAAATCCTTCTGGCAATAACTCATTTGCAGACTTTTCAAACCAAATATTAGATCCGTGTTCTCTAAATAAATTAGAGATATGTTCAATTGTTGCATCTGTAATAATGCTGTCGCCATTTTCCGCATAAAAAACAGGAATTGGGACACCCCATGCGCGCTGTCTGGAAATACACCAGTCTCCTCTATCCCGAACCATATTAAATAGTCTTGTTTCTCCCCATGCAGGTACCCATTTTGTTTCTTTTACTGCATCTAACAAGTCTTTTCTAAAATCTTTGATGGATGCAAACCACTGTGCTGTAGCACGGAAAATAACTGGTTTTTTTGTTCTCCAATCATGTGGATAAGAGTGTGTAATAAACGTTAGTTTTAATAATGCACCAGCATTTTCTAGCGCTTCTGTAATTGGTTTATTTGCTTTATCATAGAATAACCCTTCAAAACCAGGAGCCTCGTTTGTCATTATCCCTTTGTCATCAACAGGACATAATACTTCTAATCCATACTTTTGTCCAACAAGGAAGTCATCTTCCCCATGTCCTGGAGCTGTATGAACACAGCCTGTACCTGCATCTGTTGTAACATGCTCCCCAAGCATTACTAATGATTCACGCTCATACAGCGGGTGAAGAGCCTTAATATTTTCAAGTTCAGATCCTTTTACTTCTTGAACAATCGTTGCTTCTTCAAAGCCGATTTCTGTTTTTACTGTTTCTAATAAATCTTTTGCGACTAAATATTTATTGCCTTTTTCGCTAACCACTACATAGGTTAAATCTGGATGTACAGAAATACCTAGGTTTGCTGGAATTGTCCATGGAGTAGTTGTCCAAATAACAATTTGTACATCCTCACTTAAAACACCTTTTCCTTCTTTCACTTTAAATCCAACATAAATAGAAGGAGACTGTTTATCTTTATATTCAATTTCCGCTTCCGCTAAAGCTGATTCACTTGTTGGGGACCAATATACTGGCTTTTTCCCTTTATAGATATAGCCTTTTTTCGCCATTTCGCCAAACACTTTAATTTGCTGTGCTTCATAAGCAGGCTTTAGTGTAATGTATGGGTTTTCCCAATCAGCGCGCACACCTAAACGTTTAAATTGTTCTCGTTGGCTGTCTATTTGACCTAGCGCATACTCTTCGCAAAGTTTGCGAAATTCTGCAATCGTCATTTCTTTGCGTTTTACACCTTTATTAGTAAGCGCCTGTTCAATTGGCAAACCATGTGTATCCCAACCAGGAACATACGGGGCATTATAGCCTGTCATTGATTTAAAGCGAACGATAAAATCTTTTAAAATTTTATTAAGTGCATGTCCAATATGAATATCTCCATTTGCATACGGTGGTCCATCATGAAGAATATATTTTGGACGGTCCTTTGTATGTTCTTGCACCTTTTGATAAATATTCATTTCATTCCATTTTTCCTGAATTTGCGGTTCCCGATTTGGAAGATTTCCTCTCATCGGAAAAGCCGTTTTTGGCATCAATAATGTATCTTTGTACTCCATTTATCATTTCCTCCTGTTAAGTATATTCATTTTGACTCATGTACGTTTTTTCTTTTTGTCCATATGTAAATCAAAGTAAGTTTCCATCTAATATGGGCTTATTTTTATCAGCAAACAGCAAAAAACCCCCTCATCCCATAAAAGGGACGAGAAGGTTTTGTATAATCCCGCGGTACCACCCTTATAGATAGAAAACATTCTATCCACTTAAAGCATTTTTTAACAGTAATGAACCGCCTTTTCCTAATTGCTAAGTGCTTTCAAAAAAGGAACTCCAGGGTGATTTTCCAATTTGTTTTTCTTATCAGGCTTTCACCATCCCTGATTCGCTTATCAGAAGAAATATCATACAAATTGTACTATCCCTATCAACGTAAACATGAATATATATTTGTTAAAAAATTATAGGCTATAATCCTATCGTTCGTCAAGATATGTTCTTTACTTTGTGGAATTTAATTCTGTCGCATCCAATTCATATTCAAGAAGATGATCCCAATCATCGTTATTTAACATATCTAATTGCGCTTCAATCAGCATTTTAAATCGTGTACGGAAAACTTTTGACTGTTTTTTCAGTTCTTCGATTTCTAAAGCCACTTTGCGCGCTTTTGACAACGATTCATTTACAATGCGATCTGCATTTTTTTCTGATTCTTTAAGAATCAGCTTTGCTTCTTTTTGGGCATTGCGTTTTACTTCTTCTGCAGCTTCTTGCGCTACAACAATGGATTTATTTAAGGTTTCTTCTATATTATTATAATGGCCGATGCGGTCAGTCAATTCATTTAAACGCTCTTCCAAAGCTTTTTTCTCACGGATGATACTTTCATAATCCTTAATAATTTGATCTAAAAACTCATTTACTTCATCTTCATCGTATCCACGAAAACCCTTGCTAAATTCTTTATTATGAATATCTAACGGTGTTAATGGCATGATGCCACCTCCCAAGCATTAATTTCTTTTTAAGTTATGTATCATCTTACAATCAATTCGACAGGATTCATGTAATTCCTGCATTTTTTAGCATTTAGTATTTAAAAAAACAATCTTATCAAATTGGCCTGTTTTTGTTATTGTATCATAGAAAGAATGGAAAATAACTAATGTTTTTTGTTCTGTTAATAAATCTATGTTTTCAAGCTTTACTATCTAGCAAATTTTTGATTATTTTCTGCTAATGATTTATGTGTTATTTCTGAATAACAATTACTTATTTACTGGTAAAACTTTGCTCTCTATTTTCTTAGCATGTTACATCTTGCCGATAACAATACGCCATTTATCTTTTTTTGTTTTCCCTTCAATTGTTTTAATAATAGATCTCCCCTGCCCCCTTACCGACATAAGATCTCCCTCTTCGCATAAAAAAGCAGTATTTTCTACAATAGTAAAATTCACTTTAGCATATCCTTGTTGAATGTATTGCTGTGCTTTTTGCCTGGAAATATTATAGATGCCTGCAATCACTGTGTCTAAACGTAAAGAAGAAACGGTTGTACTTGATTCTATCCAGCTATCTCTTACTTGAATACATGCTTCCCAGTCCTTTTCTTTTAGCTGGACTTTTGCTTTCCCAATGGATTCTAGCTGCAAACTGACATAGTCTTTTATCTCATCACATAAAATCAGCTGGATTTGGTCACCTTCCATTAATATATCACCAAATTTGCTTCTATCCAATCCTAGGGACATCAAACTGCCAAGCACTTGGGGATGTTCAATCGTTACAAATTTTTTAGGATAATCCACTTCCATTAAAAAAGTGTGAAAATCTTTTTCTTCTGGTTCAAAATAATTAGGAAATAATAGTGCTCGTTTGCGTTCTGCCTGCGTATGCCCTCCAAACAATTGATACTTTATCTCCTGATTTTCTCCAATAATCAACTGGAGAATTTTTTGTTCTCTCGGGTCTAAAAAATCGGTTAGTTTTGGCGCATACGCATTTTCTACATAGCTGCGCCAAGAATATACTTGATCAATAAAATCCTTTTCTTCTGGACGAAAATGCTGATATATCGACATATCGAAGCTCCTTGTATTCTTTTTCCTTTACTGCCTGCCATTGTTTCTGGCATAGTCCATTACTCCACAACCTAAAAAAGGGCCTTGATCAGCCCTTTTTTTTGCAAAAACTATCTTTATGCAATCCATCTATATAATTGATAAAGGCCTCCGTTAGCCAGCTGCAAAACAAAAAGCGCTACAATTGGTGAAATATCAATCATTCCAAGAGGAGGAATAATTTTTCTGAATTGCTCTAAATATGGTTCGCAAATGCGGGCTAAAAAGGTTCCGATAGATGTTTCCCTTGCATTAGGTAACCATGACATCAATATAAAAATAATTAATGCATAAGAATAATACTTAATAACATTTTGAAGAATAACAAATAATAGATCCATTAAACGCTACCACCTCGTGTTTTCAAATTCAGTTTCCTGCAGAATTTGCGAGATATTTCCTGATACTTCGACATTATCTGGGGTACATAAGAAAATATCGGTACCTACTTTTTGAATATCTCCGCCAATTGCATAAACCGTTCCACTTAAAAAATCAATAATTCTTTTTCCTTGATCTTTTTCAATGCGCTGCAAATTAACGACTACAGCTCGTCTGTTTTTCAATTGATCCGCAATATCTTGCGCCTCTGCATATACCCTTGGTTCTACTAAAAAGACTTTGGATGATTTTTGCACACTTTGCAGGCTGACAACATTTTGTTTTTGCTGTGCTGATGGCTGATAATTTTGTTGTACTGTATGCTGTTGCTGGGATTGTCCTTGTGGTCGATAATTTTTCACTGGTTCTATTTCCTCTTCATATTTACGTTCTTCCTCATCGTACTCATCTTCTAGAAAAAAGAACGTCTTAATTTTAGATTTCAGACTCATTTATTTAGCCTCCTATTTGTCATTACCTACTAAAGCAGTCCCAATTCTTATCATGGTTGCTCCTTCTTCGATAGCAATTGAATAATCATTTGACATTCCCATAGAAAGCTCTCTACATGGTGCATAATTGAATGATAATTGTTGAATCGTTTGCTGAAGCTCTTTTAATGTTCTAAAACAATTCCGAAGCAGTGTTTCATCTTCTGTAAATGGCGCCATTGTCATTAAACCAACTACTTCAATATTGGTGAACGGAGCTAATTGCTTAATAAAATCCACCACTTCATTTGCTGCTAACCCATGTTTTGATTCTTCTTGCGAAACATTTACTTGTATAAAACATTTTATTTTCTTATTAGCGCGTTTATGTATTTCTTTTGCTAAACTAATTCGATCAAGAGAATGAATATAATCTACATAATCGATGATATTTTTCACTTTTCGCGTTTGCAGCGATCCGATAAAATGCCATACTGGCTTATCTTTTAATGCTTCATATTTTGCAAGAAGCCCTTCTTCACGATTTTCTCCAAGATGAAGGACACCAGCTTCTATTGCTTCTTCTGCTCTTTCTATTGTAACATATTTTGTCACGGCAATTAGAGTAATATCATCTTTTGCCCGATTTACTTTTTCACAAGCTGCTGCTATTTCTTTTTGAATTTCATTTAAATTATCACAAACTAGCATTTGCCCTTTCATCCTCTCCAACCAATAAAACTCATCATTCTCCCCGTTTTGCCATGATCTCTTCGATGAGAAAAAAAGTAGTCTTTATCTTCGCTAGTGCAATAGCCCGTTATTCGAATATATTCTTCCTTTGCACCAGCATCCATTAAAATCTGCCAGTTAAGCTGCTGCAGATTGAGCTGATATTGCCCAGGCGATACCAATTTATACGGTTTTTTCGCCCCTTTGATTATGTTATCCACTTCCCCTATTACTTTACGATCCACCATATAATGTTGCTCTGTAATGGATGGACCAATGACTATTTGCACTTCCTTTGAATCAATGTCATGGGAACGAAACATTTCTATCATCTCTTTGGCAATGCCCAAAACCGTTCCTTTCCAGCCAGCATGTGCGATGCCAACCGCTCCTGTCTGTGGGTGAAAAAAGTATAGCGGTACGCAATCAGCATAACATAATGTTAACAGCACACCTTTTTCTAATGTAAAAAAACCATCTGTATCTGGGACAGCACTTTTATAATTATAGGCGCCTTTTCCCCGATCTGCTTTTGTAATCTTTTTAATAGTAAGTTTGTGCGTCTGCTCCGCACTAACCCAATTATCCATGGGAAAATGCAGTTTATCTGCAAGAATTTGACGATTTTTCCTAACCGTTTCTTCTGCATCATTCACATGAAAAGCAATATTTAAACTTGCTAAATCTTTTTTGCTTAATCCTCCGTTTTTCGTCGAAAATCCTGCTGTCAACTGGGGATGTTTTTCACACCATGATTCAATCGTAAAATATTCTTTATCTTGTAGAATAAATGGTTCCATACTTATAACCTCATCGTTTTTTTATAGTGTACCATATACCACTTAATTTGGTCACAGAAAATCATTTATCTAATCCTTTCTTTCCCACTTTTCTCTAAAAAAACACCTATAGATGCAGCATGGAAATAAAGTTAGATAATTTATAAAAAATTTGATTAATAATCCTGTATTGATATATAGGATTTTTTCTTGTTCAACAAAGGGTCCATTTAATGGAGCAATTAATAAGAGACTTGATTGATTACCAAAAATGGATTATTATAGATAATATAAAGCTATCTTGTTTTGCAAGATAGCTTTATCAAACAAAAGTATCTTGTATTACAAGATACTGATAAGGATGAAAAGTTATGTCTTTTAGAAGTCAATTATTAAAAGGAATTTTAGAAGGATGCATTTTATCAATTATTAATAAAGAAATGGTTTATGGTTATGAATTATCACAAAAGCTTCAACATTTTGGTCTGCATGACGTTAGTGAAGGGTCTATTTATCCTATCTTGCTTCGTCTTCAGAAAGATGGATTAATCAAAGGAGAAATGCGTGCTTCCTCAACAGGACCTAAACGAAAATACTACGAACTTACCAATCTGGGGGAAAAAGCCTTATTGGAGATTCAAGAAGAATGGAAAAATCTTCAGAAACCTGTTGATAGATTGTTGAATAGGAGTGTTGACGATGAACGCTAAAGAGTTGATTCAATTAAACAATAGAAAAAGCAAAGTACTTACAAAAGAAAATGAAGAATATTACGGCAAAATGCTAGTTTATATTCGAACAAGCATAGGGATTTCGGAACAACAATCAGAAGAATTATTAATGGAACTTTTAGATCATATTATTGAGGCACAGAATGAAGGAAGAAGCGCAGAAGATGTGTTTGGAGAGAATCCCTCCGCTTACTGTAATGAAATAATCAAGCAGCTGCCTAAAGAACCAGGGAAAAGCACAGGATTTTTTATAGTTTTTTTATTACTGCAGCTGGCAGGCTTGATAGCCCTAATAAATGGAATAGGAGACGTCCTTATACACTATTTTAAAAATAACAATCAGACAGTTTATATAGGTACAACATTTGTTGCTTTTTTTATACTGGTTGTTATTATTTTTCTCGATGTTTTTCTAATCTTAAAATGGCTGCAACAATCTGTTTACAAAGTATCAAATAAAGTTAAAGATTTTTTCTCCATCTTTTTTATCGTGATCATCTCCCTTTTAGGTATGATTTTTCTACCTAGATTTATTCCTCCCTTTGGATATGCAATTGAAGTTGGAGGCTTCGTATACCTAATATTTGGTGCAGCAACACTCATCATTTCAAAATGGTTAGACCACAAATACCATTTCACAAAATAATGTTTATGAAAATAGCAAAAATGTATGATTTTATTCCACAAAAGAGCACGATTATAGAATATTACAGGTAAAAATAATTAAATTTTTTTATAAAAACAAAGCTTAAAACTGCTCGATAAGAATCCATTTTGATTAGTTTTTTAAATGGATTCTTTTTATTTATCCTAAAATACTGGTTTGTGAGATATTTTTGATCAAACTTTATTCTAAAACAAGAGGAGAAGGATTTGTTTTCACTTTTTCTAATGAAGACAAAGTTAGCAAGCCTACACTTTTCTACGAGAGCTACAAGGAAATAACCATGAAAATCGACAATCAAAATCTGTATAGGTATATTCATTTGAACATGAAAAGGGGCATCCAATAGCCGAAAAACGACTTATGATATGCCCCAAGCAATCAGCTTTGAATATTCTTATTCATTTGTTTAATAGCAGCTTTTTCTAGTCTTGAAACTTGTGCTTGTGATATTCCAATTTCATCTGCCACTTCCATTTGTGTTTTCCCTTGAAAGAACCTTTTTCTTAAAATGAGCTTTTCACGGTCATTCAGCCGTCTCATGCCCTCTTTTAAAGCAAGCTCTTCTACCCATTGAATATCCTTATTTTTCTCATCGCTTAACTGATCCATCACATAGATTGGGTCCCCCCCATCATTATAAATAGGCTCAAATAGCGAAACAGGATCCTGAATAGCATCTAAGGCAAACACAATATCCTCATGGGGAATATCTAATTCTTTCGCTATCTCTTCTGCTGTCGGTTCTTTGGATGTTTTGCTCATAAGCCGCTCTCTTACTTGCAGTGCTTTATAAGCGATATCGCGAAGAGACCTGGATACTCTTATTGGATTATTGTCGCGCAAGTAACGGCGTATTTCTCCAATAATCATCGGGACAGCGTAGGTGGAAAACTTTACGTTTTGACTTAAATCAAAATTATCAATAGATTTCATAAGACCAATACAACCAACTTGAAATAAGTCATCTACAAATTCGCCTCTATTGTTAAATCGTTGAATAACACTTAAGACAAGGCGTAGATTTCCATTCACTAGACTTTCTCTAGCGGTTATATTTCCTTGATGCATTTGCTTGAAGAGTTCTCTCATTTCTTCGTTTTTTAACACTGGAAGCTTTGATGTATCCACACCGCAAATTTCTACTTTATTTCGAGTCAATCTATTTCCCTCCTCATAGGAGCTGCTGTACAAAAAACAGTATTTCCTTGAGAAGGAAAAATATGCATAATGAAATTGCCATTATTTTCATTTCATAAAATTACCCCTGTTCATCTCTTATAGAACAAGGGTTTTTTCAACTAAAAATTTTTACACCATTTTATTAAATTCCTTTTGTAATCTTTTAATGATTCTTTTTTCCAATCTGGATATATAGGATTGAGAAATCCCTAACATATCTGCCACATCTTTCTGTGTTTTTTCTTCTCCGGTGCCTAAACCAAAACGCAATTCCATAATCTGCTTCTCTCGTTTAGACAGTTGCTGCAATGCTTTCACTAATAATTTTTTATCGACACTAGCATCCAAATCTTTTGTAATAATATCATCTTCTGTACCCATTACATCGGACAATAGAAGTTCATTTCCATCCCAGTCGATATTTAATGGCTCATCAAAGGATACTTCTGAACGAGTTTTATTATTTCTTCTTAAATACATAAGAATTTCATTTTCAATGCACCTCGAAGCGTATGTAGCAAGCTTTATTTTTTTTTCAGGGTTAAAGGTATTCACCGCCTTAATTAAGCCAATTGTGCCAATGCTTATTAAGTCTTCGATATTAATTCCCGTATTCTCAAACTTCCTTGCAATATAAACGACAAGGCGTAGATTTCGTTCAATTAGAATAGACCTTGCTGCTTCGTCTCCTTTTGGCAGCTTTTCTAATAGCTTTTCTTCTTCTTCTTTGCTTAATGGAGGGGGCAGTGCTTCACTTCCTCCAATATAAAAAACTTCATCTGATTTTAGCCCTAATTTTATTAGTAATTTATACCAATAATAAGTTAATCGAAGCATAAATTTTTTCATCATTATCCTCCTTCTAAAAGATGATTTTTACGAGTATACTATATTAACTGACTAATTCACTTTGTAAGATTTTCTTACCTGTTAACATTTTAGGATGGACGATGCAATCAAAGGAGTTATCAGATGATAATGGCTGCTTTGTAAAGGAAATAAGCCCTTTTTCTACAACTATCAGTTCACCCTCTCTTTCAATCAAAAGTTCTTCCGGTTTTACCGCAATAATTAATTGGTGTTCCTTTCCTACTACTTTATATGGAATAATGCGCATTTTACTTTCCCACTCCTCTGATACTTTTTCCGTTCCATAAATGACTGCTTCAGCATTTTCTGTCAGCATCAGCAAGTCATTAGGAATATCTGCGATAATTTTATGGAGAGAAACAAACATAACCGGGACTCTTGAGATAGGATCATATACTTGATTTCCACTATCCACTAATCCTCTAATAGAAAATTTCTTATTGCCTAGTCGAAACGAAACTTGGACCATTTGATCATACTTTATTTTAGTCATTTCAATACTTTCCACATTTCGTTTCGAAAAATGCCAAGCAAGGGGAAAGCCTAACATCACAAAAAACCAGCTGATAGGATCACCAAATCCCTTTACACTTGCAAGCAAAACAGAGGAAGACATTTCAAAGTCAAATTGAACAAAATAATGAGCACCAATTAACGTGCCGCCAATTAAAAATGTTGCAAAATAAAAAGTCATTAGTCCACTAAAAAAATAACGGAATTTTTTATAGCCGAATACCGTTAAAATCATGACAACCGAAAAAAGCAATTTAGAAATAGGGTGACTTGTATAGACGGAGAACGGGGTGATCGCAAATAAAATGATAAGACTTCCAATAAGACCCCCAATCGATACACGCCACAATGGAACCTGTCTTTTTAAAACAATGGCTGTTAAGTAGAGCAGCAGACTGTCAAACAAAAAATTTAATAGCCATATTACATCTAGATAAATGGCCACACCTCCTTAAGCCTCCCCTCGTAAAAATCAAACTCTATTAATCTGTTACGAAAAAGTATAACCTACATCCCCTATGAAAGTGTGTCACTTCCTGTAATCAAAAAAGCAGAAATTTTCACTATTGTTCATGGATTTTGTCAACATTTATCGTTCTCACAAATATTTAAGTACTACTGATGAATTGTCGAGTTATTAAAGTAGGGATAAGTTGCTAGAGGAAAATTAATAAAGAGAAACTTTAATCAGTTTCTCTCCACCTAGATTTCTTATTTTCTCTCCTAATCTTGAGGTGAGGTCAAAAGTCGATTAATGAGGAATAAAAGAGGTTTATGTTTTATTTTATTACGTCTTTAATTAATGAGGGGTGCTTTTTTTTTAAAAAAGTCTAAACACTAAATTATTTCCACCGATACTTCCCAGGTTATAAAAAAGCAAGAAAAGAGGCTTTCTTTAAAGAAAGCCTCTTTTCTTAAAACTCTTGCATTATCTGCGGCGGTTTCTATTGCGAAGAAATGTTGGTATATCCAAAGTTTCTTCCCCTTGCGGCATAGGATCACGACGTGGAGCAGATTCTTTTGTAGAAGCATGCTGTTGCTGTGTTTCTTCTCTTTTTGTTTCTCTTTCCCTTGTATTAGGTGCAGGTGTACTATTAGTATTTGTAGGCTTTACTCCGCCAAATGATGGTCTTTGTGTGGAAGTAGGGATTACTTCCTGATTAAAGCCTGTTGCAATAACAGTAACAACAATTTCGTCTTTTAAATCTTCATTAATAACAGAACCGAAAATCATGTTAACTTCTTGATCAGAAGCAGATGCAACGATATCGGCAGCTTCTTGCACTTCATATAAACTTAAGTTTGTGCCACCAGTTATATTCATTAATACTCCTTGTGCACCATCAATTGATTTTTCTAATAATGGAGAAGAAATAGCTTTTTTTGCTGCTTCTGCGGCGCGGTTTTCTCCACCAGCGACCCCAATTCCCATTAATGCTGACCCTTTATTTGCCATAATTGTTTTTACATCAGCAAAATCCAAGTTAATTAATCCAGGTGTAGCAATTAAATCTGAGATACCTTGCACACCTTGTCGCAGCACATTATCTGCTTCTCTAAATGCTTCAAGCATCGGTGTGCTCTTATCTACGATTTCAAGCAAACGGTCATTTGGTATTACAATCAGTGTATCTACCGCTTCTTTCATAGAAGAAATTCCGCCAGAAGCTTGTGTCGAACGTTTTCTTCCTTCAAAAGTGAATGGCCTTGTTACTACACCTACCGTCAATGCTCCTAAGTCTCTTGCAATTTGTGCAATAACTGGTGCAGCACCAGTACCTGTTCCGCCGCCCATACCGGCAGTAACAAATACCATGTCTGCTCCTTTAAGAGCTTCTTCAATTTGTTCTTTGCTTTCTTCTGCAGCCTTTTTTCCCACTTCTGGATTGGCGCCAGCACCAAGTCCTCTTGTTAATTTGCCGCCAATTTGCATTCTTGTTTCAGCTTTTGATAGATTCAAGGCTTGAGCATCTGTATTAACTGCGATAAACTCCACTCCTTGAACACCATGTTCAATCATTCGGTTAACCGCATTGTTTCCGCCGCCGCCAACCCCTATAACTTTTATTGTCGCTAACGTATCTATATTTGTATCAAATTCTAACATGACAAATCCTCCTAATTCGTCGATATTCTGCAGTATCGAACTGTCCGCCTCTTCTAGGTATTAATATTATGAAGTACTATTTTAATTTTAGCAGGCTATAAACCTTACCGCATCAATCAAAAAAATACCCCATAAACTTTTTAAATTTTGATGATCCTTTTTCTTGTGCCTGTTTTTCATAAACAGGGGCTTCGTTTGTTTGTTTTTGAATTCTTTTTTCTTTGTGTTCTTGAGCAGCCACCGGAACCGCTTGATGAATGTGCCCACCTTGAAGCTTATTGTTTTTATAGGAGAATTTAATTAAACCAACTGCAGTTGAATACTGAGGCTCTCTTACTCCGATATAATCAGGAATGGCTATTCTAACGCGATTTTGAAATACATCTTGTGCAAGTTCTAAAATCCCTTTTGTATTAGCAACACCACCTGTTAATACAAATCCACCAGGTAAGTCATATACTCTTAATCTTTTTAATTCCTCTACAACTAATTCAAATAATTCTTCTATTCTAGCTTCTATAATATCAGAAATCTCCAATTGATTAAATTGTTGATGCTGATCGCTCCCAATAATTGGAACACTAAACACTTCATCTTCAGACGCATGATCATAAAAGGCATAACCATACTTCACTTTAATTTTTTCCGCATCATCTGTAGTTGTGCGGAGTCCGATGGAAATATCTTTTGTTATATGTTCTCCTCCAAGTGGAAGAACACTTGTAGTTCTTAAAAAACCATTTTCAAAAACTGCAACAGTAGTAGAGCCTCCCCCAATATCTACAAGTGCAACTCCAAGATTTTTTTCATCCTTGGATAATGCAAAGGAACCAGCAGCTAAAGGCTGCAAACAAATATCAACAATTTCAAGTCCTGCTCTTTCTACACATCTTAATGTATTATGTAAAATTGTTTTGCTTCCTGTAATGATGATACCTTCCATTTCCAGCCGAACACCAATCATTCCTTTTGGATCTGTAATTTCCTCTAATCCATCAACGATAAACTGTGTTGGAATGATGTCAATTATTTCTCTTTCAGGCGGGATGGAAACTACTTGTGCTGCCTCTTTTACTCGCATAACATCATCAACTGTAATTTCGCGATTTTCGCTTGATACCGCTACAACCCCATGTGAAGGCTGCAAACTAACATGATTTCCCGAAACGCCAACAATTACTTGTTTAATTTCTATCCCAACCATTCTTTCTGCTTGTTCTATTGCTTTCCGAATGGAATGAACTGTCTCATCTATATCCACAATGGAACCCTTTTTTAATCCTTCAGAAGGTACGATGCCTACTCCAATAATGTTTAAAGATTCATTCATCATTTCACCGATGATTACCTTTACGCTGGATGTACCGATGTCAAGACTTACATAAAATTCATTGCTGTTCATTCTCGGGCACCTCCTTTTGCTTTTAAATATAAGTGAACAACAAATTATATTATTTGGACGAACAATTCGTTTTACTTGATGGGAAATCCTTCACCTTTTGCTTCACTAAAGATAAGGTTGTCCTTCCTAATCAGTTTGTAAATTTATTTTACAGTAACTATTCGCCAAAAATTAATGTATTCCCTTTTTTATCAATTATTTTTTTTCTAGTTTTCGTGTTTCTTTTCCCACCTTGATAAAATAAGTCTTCTTATCACTGCAATATTTTGAAACAAGCGTACACCAAACGCAAATATGGCAGCTAAATATAAGTCTACACCAAGATGAACACCGAGAAAAGCTAAACTTGCTGCCAATAAAATATTAAAAAAGAAACCGGAAACAAATACTTTTTCATTATATAAGTTTTGCAAATGTGCCCGTATTCCTCCAAATAAAGTATCAAGTGCTGCAAGCACTGCAATCGATAGATAATTTTCATACTCCTTTGGAATCGTAATATCCGAAAGCAAACCAAGTGCAATTCCTACAATTAAGCCAAAAAAAGGTAGCCACATTAGGAATCTCCTCCTTTATCCATAACCGGCTCCATATAACGAATGACCATATTTTTTTTATAGGCAGGAATCGTAATTTCTGCTGATTTTTTTACTGTTATAAGGAGGTTATAAGCAAAAAAGTCATCTGCTGAATTAGAAACCTTCATTCGATTATATAATTCTCCTGCAGCTTGTTCATCCTTTGCCAATACTTTTACTTCTAAAGGAAGAGTATTTAATGCATTTCCATCTATTTTCGTTTCCATATTAATATCTCTAATAGCACTTGTATTAACATGTCTGTTTCCATTAATCGATACTTCTTGCGCTCCATACATATTCAATTCATTAATCAGCCTTCTTATCAATCCAGCGTTTACTTTGCCTGCTTTTTCTCCCAATAATAGCTCTTTATCAATAGAATCAATGGTCAAAATAATCCCTGTTCCTTTAATACTTGTTAGTCCCATCGCTTCTTTTAACTCTATGATGGTTTTTTCTAATACCTTTTCTTTTATTCTCCGTTCATCATTGGCATATTGATCCAATTTATCATTTGTCGAACGAATCTCTTCTAGGAGGGTTAATTCTGCCTCCTTTTCTTTTAATAAATCTTGTCTAAGCTGGAAGTTGTCTCTTGTATCACGAACTTTCGGCTCATCATTTATCGTTTGAAACTGAACCGCAATCATAAAGCCAATAATTAAAGAAATGAAAGTTATAGTAAAAAGCTGCTTATTCACACTTCTTCCAACTTTCTTGCAACCATTTATAAACTAAGCCCTCTGTGCTAAAAATATTCATTTTACCTTTCCTTTCTAGCTTGAGGAACGCTAAATAAAATGAACTCATTAGTTAACATAGTTTTTTCAGTAGAATATAATCCAACTTCATAGGCTAACATGCAAAAAGGATATATGACTTACCTTGTATCGCAGGATTTATTTATCTGCCAATTAATGCATCCATTTGAATCGCTGTTTTTTTCTCAAGGGTAAATTTTACATTTTCGTTTACTAATAAATCTTTTATCCCACCTGCTATATTAAGAGCATCGGCAAGTACATTGTAGTCCCCGATGGCTGTAATGACAAATGGCGCAGGATGCTGATATCCATCCACTTCAATAACAGGACCATTGCAAATAATATAAGAATCACGGGACAATCTTTGCCCATTAATGCTAATAGCTTCTGCCCCTGCGACATATAATTCATTAACAACTTGAAAAATATGATGTTCGTGAACTAAATAGTTATTGACATTTTCGTTATTCGGAATATAGTCGCCATCTTCAAGAGTGACTGAAATGCCTTCCCCTTTCACCGGCACTTTTCCAACATACATCCGATAATCCTTTGCCTCGCTTGCAAGGACAGAAAATTTTTTTGCTTCATTCGATAATTCTTTTTCATAGCTGACTAATTTTGTTTGCGATTTTTTTAACTGCTGCTCTAAGTCATTGTTTTTCTTCTCTTGAGCAATTAATTCATTTCGCAGTGCTAAATCTCGTTCAAACTGGCTGTCGCTGATTTTTGGTTTTTCTTTATCTTCACGGGCTATTTGGTAGGCAAAAGAAACAATAAATCCTAAAACAAGAAATACAAAGGAAAATATGACATGGCTTCCCTTCCTTTTCTTTTTCACTTTTCCTTTTCACCTTCCCCTTCATACGCTTTAAAATAAGAACCTACTTCTAAATCAATTATGCCTTTTTTCTCAGGATTCAATTGACTTATTATTGATGGATAATGCTCCATTTTTTCAGAAAAGGTATCTAGTGAAGCTGAAACTTCAAATCCGTCATTCATAAAAGCATTAATATGAAAAGCGTCTGCTTTTTTGGGCGTAGAATGAATTTCAGAGATTGTGTTATAAACTTCTTTTGGAAGCTTGTTTAGCTCTTCAGCCATTTTATTTAATACTTTCCCTTCCTTAAATCCAACGATGATAGGAGCATCTGAAGGTGTTTCTTCTGTACTGCTCTCTTTTAGCATCTTGCCTGATTCACCAATTGGAATATAAGATGTTCCCTTAGCTAAATAGGCTAATCTTTTATGTTCTTTTACCTGAATCACAAGAGTGTTTGGCAAAGAAATAGACACCTCTGAATCCTTCACTTCAGCAAAAGCATTAATCTTTTTTTCTACCTTTTCTTTGTTGATTTTCCAAATATTATCATCATTTGTTATACCGCTTAATTTTTCAATTTCTTCATCTTGAATCAATCTATTTCCTTTTACCTCAATTGCTTTAACACGACTAAGAGGAGATTGAAAATAAATAATGCATATAATTAAAAGAAAAAAAAGAAGAAGTAAAAAAATCAGTCGACGATTTGCTTTCTTTCGACGCTGTTGTTTTAATTTAGGAATTCTATCTTCTATGGAAACCACTTTGCTTTTTTCCAAAAAATAATCACCTCAAAAATAAAAAACTGGATAAGTGCTTGTCTCCTTCGCTTGTAAAAAAGAATCTTAAAAAAATCTATCACTACTAGTTTCTTTTTTTCTTTGCCAATTCCTTCTTCTACCTGCTATGTATATTGGATAATGGATCAATTGATCAATTGATCTGCACTTTTCAACTTTTTATTATAACATAAAAATAATTTGGATAAAGGGAAATTTCCATCAGCAAAGCCTTCTGTCCCCTACAGATAATGAATAACCTTAAAAAGTTTACAAAGACCACTAAGTAACATACCCCATTGTACTATAAATGAAACTTTTTTTTACTCGAATAACAAATTGATAACTATTTGTAATATATTTAGAGAAGAGGATAGGGTGCATGCTTATTAAACCCTTTATTTCTCTATCTCTTCTCCATCATAAAAAAGAACAAGATAGTTTCCTCTTTCAACTTCCTCTTGTTAAAGTTTTTAGGCTTTTATTACAAAACTGTCTTATTTCACATCTTTTTGTAATGGCCAAGACAAAAAAGATGCTTCTATATACTTTTCCATAGAAACATCTTTAATATATATAGTCAACTTAGTACCTGGAATATCTACTGACATTCAGCAGTATTCCGATCGCGATAAGCATAAGGGTTAAAGAAGAACCTCCATAGCTTAAAAAAGGCAGGGTGATTCCAGTTACTGGCATTAATCCAGATACTACCCCTATATTAATCATTACTTGAATAGCTACCATTGCAATAATTCCTACCGCTAAAAAACTGCCAAATAAATCTTGTGCTCCCAGTGAAATACGGATTCCTCGCCATAATAACAAAGCAAAAAGCAATAGAATTAATGATCCTCCAATAAAACCTAGCTCTTCCGAAAGAATGGCAAAAATAAAATCAGTTTGCGGCTCAGGCAAATAAAAGAATTTTTGTCTGCTTTCTCCGAGCCCTAAACCAAATAATCCGCCAGGACCAATCGCATAAAGAGACTGGATAATTTGAAATCCGCTCCCAAGTGGATCAGACCAAGGATCAAGGAATGAAGTAATCCTTTTCATCCGGTATGGCGCACTTGCCACAAGGCCAACAAACCCCGCCAGTCCAATTAATCCTAATATGACAAAATGGCGAATTCGTGCCCCTGCAATAAAAATCATTACAACACTTGTCCCGACCATAACAGTACCTGTTCCTAAATCAGGCTGCATCATAATCATGCCAAATGCTAAAAATACAATACCTAAGGCTGGAAGCAATCCTCTTTTAAAAGAAGTAATATTTTTTTGATTGTCCGATAAAAATTTAGCCAAAAAAGCAATCATTGCTATTTTCATAAACTCTGAAGGCTGAATGGAAAATGCTCCTACTCCAATCCAGCTTCTTGACCCATTTCGTACATTCCCGATGCCTGGAATCAATACTAGCACTAATAAAACAAAACATACAATCACCATCACTTTTGCATAAGTTCGCCATGTCCAATAATCTACATTCATAATAAAGAACATGGCCACAATTCCAACACCTGCAAAAAGCATCTGTCTTTTCGCAAAGAAAAAGGAGTCGTCGAATTTATAGTCTGCCCATATAGCACTAGCGCTGTACACCATAATTAATCCAATCGCAAGCAATGTAAATGTGATAATGATTAAAATTATATCTGGAGTCGTTTTTTTTGTCGGCACTTTTTCCACACCTCGAGCTGCAAGTATTAGGGCTTGCAATAGACTTGATTCTTCCTTTTATAAATGCGTCAAGTTATTTAGAAAAAACGCTATTCTTTATAACTTCGCTTTATAAAAGAAAGGCAAGTTTATCAATCGTGGTGTACATTCATATCTTATGTAGGTAGCAAAACAAGCCCTTATTTAAGCTTATGCACCGCATTTATAAAAATGTCTCCTCTTACCTCAAAAGTTTTATATTGATCCCAACTTGCACACGCTGGAGAAAGAAGAATGACATCCCCTTGTTCAGAAAAGTCAAAGGCTGCTGGTACTGCTTTTTCCACATTATCGACACGTTGGATGTTTTTTATTCCAGCCATCTTTCCTAAGCGCTCCATCTTTTCGGCTGTCTCGCCAAATGTGATCATTGCTTTTACATTTTTTAAAGCAGGCAATAGTTCATCGAATTCATTGCCTCGATCCAAACCCCCTGCAAGCAAAATAGTTGGCGCACTGAATGCTGCTAAAGCATTTTTTGTTGCCAATATATTGGTTGCTTTTGAATCATTGTAAAATCTGCGCCCTTTTATTTCGCCAATATATTGGAGGCGGTGCTTAACCCCTTCAAACGTATTTAACACAGCAATAATGCTTTCATTTTTTGCTCCAGTTAATTTTGCTGCAGCCACAGATGATAATATATTTTCTAAATTATGAGCGCCTGGCAGCACAATATCTTTTACGTCCATTATTTTTTCATCATGGAAATAAATGCTTCCATCTTTTACAAATGCCCCAAGTTTTAATTCACGTTGGGCTGAAAAAGGAATAATCGTTGCTTTGGAGCGGCGAGCAATATCCATTACTGCCTCCTGTTCGATATTAACAATTAAATAATCTGCTTCCTCTTGGTTTTTAGTGATATAGCCTTTTGCTTTTGCATATTCTTCACGAGTTCCATGATAATCTAAATGCGCATCATAAATATTAGTGATGATTGCAATCTTCGGCTTAAATTGATCGATACCCATTAATTGGAAAGAAGATAACTCAATGACAATATTATTATCTTTTTCTGCCATTTGTGCAACATCTGATGCAACTGTACCAATATTCCCTGCAATAAGAGGTTTTTTATTGTCCTCTTCTAACATATTAAATAAAAGCGTTGTAGTAGTTGTTTTTCCGTTTGAACCAGTGATCGCCAAAAACGGCGCTTCTGAAACACAGTAAGCAAGCTCCACTTCTGTTATAATCGGAATACCTTTTTCCATTGCTCTTTGTATCATTGGATTATGATAAGGAATCCCTGGATTTTTCACAATTAATTGAAATCCTTCATCTAATAACTCAATGGGATGGCTTCCGCAAATAACTGTAATGCCTTGTTCAAGCAACTCTTGCGCTTCTGGATTTTCATTTAGTGGTTTACTGTCATTTACCGTTACAAACGCTCCTAATTTATGAAGCAGGCTTGCAGCACTAACCCCACTTTTTGCTAAACCAAGCACTAATACTTTCTTATGATGATAATCCTTAATTTGTTTCATTTATAACCACACCTCGATATAGATTCCTAAAGCCGCAAACAATAAACCAACACTCCAAAATGTAACAACTACTCGCCATTCAGACCAGCCGACAAGTTCATAGTGATGGTGGAGGGGACTCATTCTAAAAATTCTTCTGCCAGTCGATTTAAAAGAAATAACTTGCAAAATAACGGAAAGTGTTTCGATAACAAACACACCGCCAATTAAGATAAGGATGATTTCTAATTTTGTCAGAATAGCAATAGCAGCAATCGCTCCTCCTAATGCCAAGGAACCAGTATCTCCCATAAATACCTTTGCTGGATGAGCGTTAAATACTAAAAATCCTAATACAGCTCCAACAATGGAAACAGCAAAAATACTGATTTCATATTGGGACTGACTCCATGCAAGTACAGCAAATGCTCCAAAACTAATTGCGGCAGTTCCGGAAACTAAACCATCGAGTCCGTCGGTTAAGTTGACAGCATTAGAAAATCCAACTAGCCAAAAGATGATAAACAACACATAAAAAAAGCCAAGATCAATCGACTTATCCACAAATGGAATAGATACTGCTGTAGAAAATTCTGTTTGCTTTAGCACAAAATATACAACAACTGAAATAATAATTTGTCCAAGGAGCTTTTGCTTAGATGTTAACCCTAGGTTACGTTTCATTACTACTTTAATAAAATCATCTAAAAATCCTAATAAACCAAAACCTAATAAAACAAATAAAAGAATAAAAGTTTTACTTGTTGGCTCCGAAAACTTTCCTGTCATCACCAATGTTGTGATCGTAACAGATAAAAGAATCATTAACCCACCCATCGTTGGTGTTCCTGATTTTTTTTGATGGGATTTTGGTCCTTCCTCTCTAATACTTTGTCCGAATTTTAATCTTCTCAAGAAAGGAATAAAAATTGGAGACAATAGCACTGTTATTAAAAAGCCTAATATAATCGTAAAAAAGATCACTTGCTCCAACATTTTATTCCCCTCCTTTCTGTTCTGGTTCATTTTCCAGCCATTTAGCCATTACCGATACATCATATGTTTCAAGTACTGTATTCAGACTTGTTTCTTTTTTGTAAATAAATTTTGTATGTACACTACTTTGTGTTTGTACGTTTTCTCTCATTAATTCAATCATTTTAATTAAGCCTTTCTTTATATCTTTAGTATAAAATATAGGGAAATGATTTGGTGTATAGGATGGTATCCCTTTTCCCGCTTCCCAAATAGCGCCAATTGCTCCGTTGGCAATGGCTTCTTGCAATGAACCTGATGAGTTGTCATAAAAAGGCACAAAAAGCCCTTTTGGCTGTACAACATCGGCATAAAAAGAAACGGTATGAAACATCATTGTTTCCTCTTTAAATCCTTTTGCATCTGAAATTGCTTCATTTATAAGCTTATAAGACAATGTCATTTTTTTTGCTCCTCAATGGCTTCTTTCGCTACTAGTCTATCATCAAAATCAAGAACCTTTGAACCAATTAGCTGGTATGTTTCATGGCCTTTCCCAGCAATTAAAATAACATCCCCTTCTTTTGCTTGCTCCACCGCATAAAAAATCGCTTCTTTTCGATCTTCTATTAATGTATACTTTTCGCCTCGCACACCTTCTTCCATATCATTTAAAATTTGCGCTGGATCCTCACTTCTTGGATTATCGCTCGTAAAAATAGCATGTTTAGCATGTTCACAGGCTATTTTTGCCATTAGCGGCCGTTTCGTTTTATCGCGGTCTCCCCCACAGCCCACTATTACATAAATATCCTTTTTGGCAAACTCTTTTACTGTTTTCAACGCATTCTCAAGGCTATCTGGTGTATGGGAATAATCAACGATAACAGCAAAATTTTGCCCGTTATAGACTGCTTCAAACCTTCCAGATACCCCTTCTACATGTTCGATAGCTTTTATTATGACACTTACTGGTATACGAATAGCTATTCCTGCTGCAATACTTGCAAGGGCATTGTATACATTAAATTTGCCGATCATTTTGATCGAAACAGGAAATTCTCCAAATGGTGTCTCCAATTGAAAAGTTGTTCCTAGAGCATGAATTTGAATATTTTTTGCTCTAATATCTGCTTCATTGTCAATTCCATATGTTAAAACAAGGGCAGCTGTTTGCTGTTCGTACTCCTTGCTTACCGGATCATCACTGTTAAGAATAGCATACTTCGGTTTTTCTTGGGAAAAAGTGTTTCCGAGTCTTGTAAACAACAACCCTTTTGCTCGTTTATATTCTTCCATTGTGTCATGAAAATCCAAATGATCTTGGGAAAGATTGGTAAAAACTGCCACATCATAGTCGCAACCGTGTACCCTTCCTTCCACTAAAGCATGGGAAGATACTTCCATTACAGCCGTATCTACCTCTCGTTCTACCATTTGATGAAAAATCTTTTGCAATGTCACCGGTTCAGGTGTTGTATTTTTTGTTTCTTGGATTTCATCATTTATTTTTGTATACATCGTACCAATAATGCCAGTCTTTTGATTTGCTTCTTTTAGTATAGCTTCGACTAGATGACTAGTTGTTGTTTTTCCATTTGTGCCTGTAATGCCGATTAATTGCAAGTTTTGGGTCGGATGTTCGTAAAAAGCATCCGCTAAAATGCTGCTTGCTTTTTTCGTATCTTTTACTATAATCACAGGAATAGGCAAATCTAATGGTTTTTCTGCCACAATAGCTGCTGCACCTGCTTCATATGCATTTTGGGCAAAATAATGTCCATCTACTGTAAATCCTTTAATGCATATAAACAGACTTCCCTTTTTCACTTTACGATTATCATTTTCAATTGATACTATTTCGATATCTTCCCCATCATATAATGTGTATGGGTGAAGACTTTCGATTAACTTTTTTAATTGCATGTTTGTTGATTCCTCTTTTCTCTCACTTTCGTATGTAAAGTTAAAACACTCATAAATAGTAGTCCCCACATCAAGACATTCAAACCCCAGGTTCGGATTCACTGTACTAATAAGTTTAATTGGTACAGTTCTATATATTATATCAAAAGATAACAATGTGCCCGAACAAAACATACATTAGCGTTTTTTATTTTACATGATTGTTGACAATTACGCTATGTTCATTATTATTTTCCCATTTTTGAAAAAACATCTTTTCACTTCCCATTTCCCCACTTTTTAATCTATTTGTTTCTCTTATAAAACTATTCTACTTAAGCAAGAGATTCCTACATCTAGCTTTATAAATCAATCCCTCTCTAACAAAAAAAACGATTTATGTATGTTATCTTGTCTAACAAAAAAGAACCTTCTTATATTTTCTAACATGCCCATTTTTTTAAGACAATCGTCCTAATTTTATTTCTAAGAAAAAAGAGCGGTGCAAATTCCGCTCTTAATCATTATAGTATATACGTATCGTAGAACCTTCTGCTACTTTTGCTCCAGGTTTTGGAGATTGTTTAATAACCGTATCTCCACTTCCACTAGAGTCAATTTTTAAATTCAGAAAAATTTCACTCACTTCTTTTTTTGAAATTCCTACTAAATCTGGGACTTCAATTAACGGGGTATCTGGGTATTTATATTCCTTTTCAATTTGGTTTTTCTGTTCCTTTACTCCTAATGCCCGCAAACTATCTCCCATTATTTTCCCGACAATCGGAGCCGCAACCGTACCACCAAACTGCACTGTTCCTTTTGGATTATCGACTGCAACATAAACGACAAGTTTTGGATCATTTGCCGGGGCAAATCCAATAAAAGAAACGATAAAATTATTTTCTAAATATTTGCCTCCAGAAGCCTTTTGAGCAGTACCTGTTTTCCCTCCAACTCTGTATCCTTCAACAAAGGCTTTCCCCCCAGTCCCTTGTGCGACAACACTTTCCAATGCTTCTCTAATTTTTTTCGATGTCGCCTTGGAAATGACTTTTCGTTTTGCTATAGGTTGTTTCTCCATAATTACTTCCCCTGTTTTGGGATCAATTAATTTCTTAGCGACATACGGTGTATATAATGTACCGCCATTAATAGCTGCTGATAAGGCGGTAACTTGTTGAATAGGTGTAACTGCAACCCCCTGCCCAAAGGCGGTTGTTGCTTGCTCAACAGGACCAACTCGATCTATATTAAATAATATGCCTTTTGATTCTCCTTGAAGATCAATGCCTGTTTTTTCTCCGAAACCGAAATTGCGGATATAATTAAATAGTTTTTCCTTGCCCAAAC
The DNA here is from genome assembly GCF_002835805.1 of Niallia nealsonii. Taxonomy (GTDB): domain Bacteria; phylum Bacillota; class Bacilli; order Bacillales; family Cytobacillaceae; genus Niallia; species Niallia nealsonii. Next base: position 25,034 of record NZ_PISE01000046.1, read on the forward strand.
GTTCTCCTAGTTCTACAAATCCAGGGTTACAGGAGTTTTGAACTACTTCTAAAAAACTTTGAGAGCCATGTCCTCCCCGCTTCCAGCATTTTAATCTTGCTCCCCCTACTTCCACAGAACCTGAATCAAAGAAGCGATCTTTTTCTAAATCGACTTTTCCTTCTTCCAATGCCGCTGCCAATGTAATAATTTTAAAGGTTGACCCTGGCTCATAAGCACTCCAGATTGGCAAATTTCGGTTATATACCTCAGATGAAACATTTTTGAAGTCAGCAGGATCAAAACCTGGTCTGCTCGACATTCCTAAGATCTCTCCTGTATTTGGATCCATTGCAATAGCAATAAGCGAGTCTGGATTATACGTTTGTTCCGCAATATCAAGCTCTCTTTCGATGATAGTCTGCACTTTTGTATCAATTGTAAGTTCTAAATTATTACCATTTTCAGGTGCTTCATAGTCATCTGCCATATCATTCATTCTTTGACCTTTTGCATCAGAATAGTATTGTACAGAGCCTTTTTTCCCCTTTAATTCATCATCATATTCTAATTCCAATCCGATTAATCCCTGATTATCAATTCCAGCAAATCCGAGTACATGAGATAAATAGTTGCCGAAAGGATAAGATCTTTTCGAATCTTCTCCAATATAAACTCCTTCTATATCAAGTGCTCGTACTTTTTTTGCTTTCGCATGGGTGATTTTTCTGCCTTCTGGAAGACGAACACTCATCTCTTTTTTGATTAATTGTTTATAAATGCTTTCCTTGTCCCCTTCTAACACATCTGCTAATTTTTCCGCTGCATCTGCGGGATCTTTTATTTGCCTAGGCACAATATAGACAGTTGGTGCACTAATATTCGTTGCTAATGCTACACCATTTCGATCCACTATTTCTCCCCGCTCTGGTTCAAACTGGATTTGCCTGCTCCATAAACTTTTTGCTTTTTCTGTTAATTCTTCTCCACGAAAAAATTGAACATAAGCTAATCGTAAATCAATAATAAAAAATATTGTTATACCGGCTATTAATGCTATCATCAACCGTTTTCGCACGGTAACATTGGATACACGCATAAATGAAAGAACCCTCCCTCTTTAAATGGCTCCCTTCAATATATGCTTGTACTACTAGTAATAGAACACTACCTTCTATAATACAAGGAAAAGCACTCCCTTTGGTTCGATTTCTTTTAATTTTGCTTTGAGTTCCTCCTCCTTTCGTTCTATTTTCTAACCTTTTGGTTCATTTTTTACAATAGCTATTTTTCGACAAAAATCAACATGTAAAAAAGCTGCAAAACAATAAAGAGTTATTGTTTTGCAGCTTTTGTTAGTGTGTTTTTAATGTCACTGTAAGGGTTGTATCCTCTTTCACCGTGCTACCAGCTTTAATGCTTTGCGTGTAAACATAACCGTTGCCATTTTTCTTTAATTTGATTCCATATAACTCTGTTACTTTTAAAACATCTCGGAGGGACCAGCCCTTCATATTTGGAATCGTTTTTTCTCCATCTGTTTTGATAATGACTTTTTCTCCTTCAAGATACGTATCCTGAGCCTTTGGCAATTGCTCTGTAATATTTTCTCCTTTTCCAATTACCACTGCTGTAAGACCTTTTTCTTTCAGTTCTTGTTTTGCTTCAGATATAGATAATCCCGATAAATCCGGAACTTTAATGGACTGGACTTTCGGTTTGTTTGATGGAGTAATATCCATATACTGAAGGCTGCTTTTCATCACAGCAGTAAAAATCGCAGACACTGGATCTGATCCCGTTTCTCCTGCAGCTAATTGGGGCTGCTGTACCGCTACATACATAATTAATTCTGGATCATCTTTTGGCGCCATTCCTAAAAAAGAAAAGACATAATTATTATCCCCTGATAAATAGCCACCGCTGCTTGGAATAGAAGCCGTTCCTGTTTTTCCAGCCACATCATAGCCTTTAATCGCATATTTTTGCCCGGTGCCATTTTTGCTTGTTACAACGGTCTCTAGAATATCCCGGACCTCTTTTGCCGTTTCAGCAGAAATTGGCGTGCCAACCACTTCTGTTTTTGTTTTTTTTATAACATCACCTGTTGAACCGTCAACAATTTTATCAATCACATATGGTTTGAGCATTTTCCCATCATTCGCAACAGCTGTTGCTGCTTGAATCTGCTGAATTGGTGTAATAGCTGTGCCTTGGCCATATGCAGTTGTAATTTTTTCAATCGGCCACTTATAAGCGATCGAACTAGTTGCTTCATTCGGCAAATCAATGCCCGTTTTTTTATCTAAACCGAATTTCGTCAAATACTCTCGGTATGTTTCAAATCCTAATTTTTCTTTAGCAATTTTCGCAAATGCTACGTTTGATGAACGTTGCACTCCTTCTAAATACGTAATCGTTCCCCAGCCAACTCGATTATGATCATGGATAGGCGATGAATTTTTTGTTACTTTATAAGAGCCTGACTTATATTTTTCATTTGCGTTAAAAACGCCTTCTTCTACAGCTGCTGCAAGTGTAAAAATTTTCATCGTCGAACCGGGTTCATAGGAAGACTCAATTGCTTCATTATGCCAAGAATCTGCCAATCCTTCTTTTGTTGCAGAATTAAAGGTTGGACGCTGGCTCATAGCAAGTATTTCCCCTGTTTTCGGATTAGCCACAATCGCAATCATTTTTTTAGGATTATACTCAGCAGCTACCTTTTTCATTGTATCTTCTAAAAAGGATTGGATTTTTTGATCTAATGTTAAATACACATTATCGCCATTTTGAGCGGGTGTAACCTTTTCTTTGCTTCCTGGAATAATATAGCCCCAATAATCACTATCATAAGACATGCTGCCATTTTTTCCAGTCAACAGTTTATTTAAGCTTTGTTCAATCCCCAGTTTTCCAGTTTCCGTATATTCTCCTGTTGTTTCATCTTCTTTTTCTTCCACAAAACCAACAACATGGGAAGCAAATGTTCCGTTTGGATAATTGCGTTTTTTCCCTTCAACAATGGCAATGCCAGGAAGTTTCAACTTTTCGATTTTCTTTTTTACATCGTAAGAAAGATTTTTCCCTGCGGTGCCAAACTCTACTTGTTTTGCCCCTTTTTTCGTTAAGATTCTATAAATCTCTGATTCATCTAAATCTATGTACTTAGCAAGTTTTTCAGCTGTTTTTTCAGGATCCGCTACATGAACTGGATGTTTCGGATCATTTTCGCTTAAAGTTGCATCCGTTATAGCTACTAATTTATAGGAAGAAGTATCTTCCGCAATTACCTCGCCATTTCGGTCAAGAATACTTCCTCTAGATGCTTCTAGAACTTTGCTTGTCGCATATTTTTTCTCTGCTTTTGCTGCAAGCACTTCACCTGACACTTCTCCTGTTGCCTGAATATAAACAAAACGGATCATCAATATAAAAAAGAGCAGACAGAAAAGAATAAACAAACCGGCTGCTCCATAATTAATATTTGGCTGTTTACGAGACATTATTGCACAACCTTCACATTATCTTTGCTGAAATTTAAACCTAATTTTTCTGCTACTTCCCTGATTCGTTCATAGCTGCTTAAATCTTTTACCTGAATATCTAATTCCTTATTCGATTTTTCCAATTTACTAACACTGCTCTCAGCAACTTGTATATCCTTGTTTACTTGATAAATTTCTGCCTGATTTCCGACAATTTTCACCGCTCCAAAACATAAAACTGCCGCAAATGCCACTCCAAGAAATTTTTCTCCAGGAGATAATAAGGATTTTGTACGAATAATCGCTTGTTTAACCGTATGCTTCTGCTCTGGCACTTGATATGTTTCTTGTTGTTGCAGCTTTCTAGCTAAATTGCTCATTTTATTACCTCCTGTAGGTCCATTTATAATTTTTCAGCTACCCGTAATTTTGCAGATCTTGCTCGATTATTAGCTTCTAATTCTTCTTCAGACGGCAAAATTGGTTTTCTGGTAATAAGTTTTAACTCTGGTTTGAATTCTTCTGGTATCATCGGCAAACCTTTTGGCAGGTTCGGCAAATCACTTTCTTTTTTAAATGTAGCCTTGCAAATTCTGTCTTCTAAAGAATGGAAGGTAATAACACTGATGCGCCCGCCCTTATTTAATAAAGAGATTGCTTGCGTGAGAGAAGATTCAAATACCCCCAACTCATCATTTACTGCTATACGAATTGCCTGAAACACTCTTTTGGCAGGATGCCCGCCTTTGCGTCTTGCAGGAGCAGGTATTCCTTCCTTAATTAACTCGACAAGCTCGCCAGTTGTTTTAATTGGGCTTACTTCTCTTGCCGCTTCGATCTTTCTTACAATTTGTTTAGAAAATTTTTCTTCTCCATAACGAAAGAAGATTTTTACCAATTGCTCATAACTCCAATTGTTTACCACATCATATGCTGTTATTTCTCCATCATGATCCATTCTCATATCAAGAGGAGCATCGTGGTGGTAGCTGAATCCTCTCTCTGGTGTATCCAATTGAGGAGAAGAAACGCCTAAATCATATAAAATGCCATCAACATGGGTAATGCCTAATTGATTGATTTGTTCTTTTAGATGAATAAAATTGCTTTTTACAATGGTTAGCTTATCTTTGTATGGCTCTAGTTTTTTTAATGCATTGCTGATTGCTGTATCATCTTGATCAAAAGCAATTAGTCTCCCTTGATTAGAAAGTTTAGAAAGAATTAATTCACTATGCCCTGCACCACCAAGGGTACAATCGACATAAATGCCATCTGGTTGAATATTAAGGGCATCAACCGCTTCATTAAGTAGTACTGTAGTGTGATTAAACATGTTGTCCACCTGTCTATAAATTATTCTAAAGTAATTCTATCTTGTTTATCATGCGCTAGGTTCATGGAGTAGGAAAAGCTCCTAGTTTCAGCATATAATAGCTAAAACTTTCTCATCCATGCAAACTTTAAAAATCAAATCCAATCATATTTTCTGCAATTTTTGCAAAAGAATCCTCAGACTCAGAAAAATAATCTTCCCAAAGACTTTTATTCCATATTTCTATTCGATTGGATACTCCTAAAACCACACATTCTTTTTCTAATTTTGCGTATTGAATCAAAGGTGCGGCAATATGGATGCGGCCTTGTTTATCCAGCTCGCATTCCGCTGCTCCGGAGAAGAAAAATCGGGTAAAAGCGCGGGCATCTTTTTTTGCTAGTGGAAGTGCTTTTAGTTTTTCTTCGATAACTTTCCATTCACTTAGAGGATAACCAAATAAACATTGATCCAGTCCACGGGTTAAAATAAAGATGTCTCCTAAAAGACTTCTAAACTTTGCAGGCACAATTAAACGACCTTTTGCATCAACATTATGATGATATTCGCCCATAAACATCTCTTAAATAACCTCATTTCCCTTCCTCAATGTACCACAATCCCCCACTCTCTACCACTAATAATATAAATTCTATCTATTTATATTATTTCCTGCAAGCAAAAGCATATTTTAGCACACTCTTCACCCATGCTAAAAAATAGAATACAATCAAAAATACTATCACATTATTAAAAAAGAAGAAATATCTCACGAAAAGTGCTACTATTCAAACATAGGAAAAACCCTATAATCATGATGATTATAGGGAACATTTCTGCTGCTTATAACTTAATCACTTTATGTTTTCCATCAAACTCCATCGGCAGCTCCATAATATTATCCAGAAAATCAAGACCATATTTATTTAGAAAATATGTGATATTCCAAATTCTTTCTTGCAGAGAGCCTTCTGGCTTTAAGTTTCTTTCGATGCGATTAAATTTATTGACAATCACTTTATGTTTTAATTTAACTGAATTTTCTACTTTCCCCTCAAAAAATTCAAGCTGGCTAATTAAAAAGTTTTCATTTTTTGCTAAAAGCGGGAGCAGTCCTTTTTCCTCTTTGCTCATTTCTTCTTCAAGCTTACGATAATTATGTTGAATATACTGCTTGATATCTTTTACTAAAGATTCCACTTTTTCATTCGAAACAGACTGCAGAAATTGGCCACATTTTTTACTTGTGCCATTAATCAACACATCTAGAAGATCTAAATTCAATTCTTTTATATCTGCTTCTACTCCCCGTTCTAAAAACGTAAGATTTAAGCGCGGCACTATTGGAGGCATTTTAATGCCAAGGTGCTCAAATGCTTTTTTTAATTCAGCCCAATAAGCAATTTCTCCAGGACCGCCAATAAACGCCAATGTAGGAAATAATAAATCTTGGGTCATTGGTCTTGTTACTACATTATTGCTTAATTTGCTTGGAAACTCACTTGCAATTTCTTTTAATTGGGAAACGGTAAATTGAATGCTGCTGTTTTTTCCAATAAAAAGCTGCTCTTTTGCATCATATTGCAGAAGCACTCTCTCTTGTATGGTTTCATCATAATAAAATAAATTAACTGGGTTGTCGCTCATTTCAATAACAAGAGAATACCCACTATTTTCTACAATATCCTGTTGTTCTTTTACACTAGCTGCAATTCCTTGAAATTGATTAATTTGCTGAAGAAAAATTTCCTTTTCTAATAAGCGGATATTTTTATCTCCCGAGTCTACTAATAATAAGCCATACTCTTGAAATAAACTCATGGTTAAATAACTGAATAAGTCTACAAATGTATCACTTTTATCCACTGCTTCTTTTAATAAGTGCAATAATTGATGGGAATATTCTGTTTCTCCAAAACTCTCCATCACTTCTTCTATCCAACTTTTACAAACCTCTTTATTCAGCAAAATATCTGAAGCCATTTTCTTCTCCAGCACTTTTTCTGGATAAACTGCTTTTTTCATTTTTTCTTTTCCAGGTGTGTAAATATGATTAATTTCTAAATAATCATGATCTTCCCCAGCCACCCAAAATACTGGAACGACTGGAATGCCCAGCTCTTTTTCCTTTTGCTCTGCAAGCAAGATAATGCTGATTACTTTATGGATAGAGTACAAGGGCCCTGTTAACAAGCCTGCCTGCTGTCCGCCAATCACTACTGCACTATCTTTTTTACGCAGCTTGCTGATTGATTCTTGAACAGACTTGGATTGGGGAAATTTCTCCATATACTTCTGTATATAATCGGCTACTTCATTGCGCATAAATTGCCTAGACTGTAATTCTTTCACTCGTTCTTTATAACTAGCATCATCAGAGAACGAATAATGAAAAAAATTCATTATTCCTTTCGATTGCGATAAATAATCTGTCACAAATGAATTACCTGACTGCAACGAGAGATTCAACATCTCCATTTATGTACTCCCTTTCTTCTATGCAAAATTTTTCAGTTATTTTCCTATTATTAAAAAACTTTTTTTATAAAGTGAAACTTCTATCACGATAAGTTTTCCTGCCCATGCTAGAATGCTCGGCTAGGTTAATGACGATGGAAAACAAAACTTAAACTTCATTAAAATAAATTTATCCTTATTTACATCATTATGAGTATAGCATTGTCTAAAATAAAAAGAAAAAAACTTTGCTTACCTTTTTCAAAAAAATTAGCAAGCACTCACTCCAATAAAATATCGTTATCCTTGCTCAAAAAAAAACATTATGTACGAAGGTAAAAACTAAATAGATTCTGTTATATAATAAATGATGCCATATGTGCTTAAAATAAAATAAATACAAAAAAAAATGAGAAAGTTTACTCTCCAAAATGCTCGAAGCACTTTTTTATAATTGATTTCCTGCTTTTGTATTCTCCAATGATAAATGACTAGAACTAATCCTATTACAACAACCACTAGCAAAATATAACCTAAAAAGGATATCCCCCAAATGGTTTGCATGATAAAATGTACAGAACTAATAAAAAAAATCGTACTAGCATCTAACGCAAGATAAAAGGAAAATCGGTGTTTTTTTGTTACTAGTTTGCAAATACTAAATACAAGCACATAACAAAAATATGGAAATAAAACAAAAAAACTGATAGTAGATGCTATAAAAGAAATCAAACTCCGTCCTCCTTTCTAACTAGACTCTTTTCCTTTCACCATATTATAATACGACTCTGTTAACTTCGCAGACAAATTTCGTTTATTTGCTGTTTGCACCAAATACCCTAATATGCTGTCCACTTCCGTACTTCTTTTTTCTTCTATATCCTTTAGCATAGAAGATTTATTATTGGCTGTTTTTTTTATCACATCCACACAATAAAAAAAATAATTCTCTTTTTCTATTTCGCTTAAGTTTAAAATAACAGCTATTTCCTCCATAAAAGCCGTTATTAATCCATAAAAATAAGGATTTTCAAGAAGCGCTCCGTTCTTAATACCTAATATGCTCGTTAACGGATTTACCAAGCTGTTAACAACTAATTTTTTTTGCATGATAGCAAGATAGTCTTTTTCTTCTTGAATAGCAAAAAAAGGATTTTTGTCGCCTACAAGAGTTTTCAAAAAGGAATTGACTGAATAAAGAGCAGCTAACTTTATTGCTCCCACTCCTAAATGCTCGACTGTATAATCATTTACTTTCACCGCACCATGCTCCACAATGCCTACCATTACTTGCTTCGTTTTTAATTTTTTTATCTCCTGCAAATGGCTCATTCCATTTTGCAGAAATACAAAACCATTATTTTCTGTAACACAAGCATTTATTTTTTTATAAATTGCTTCTAGATGATATTGTTTTACTGTTACAAATGTTATCTCTTCTTTCGCCTGCCAATTTTGAAACAGATCAATATTTATATGCTTCCATTCTTGTTTGTCCCCCCTTTTATAGCAAAGTCCTTTATTGGATAATTGCTGCAGCTGTTTTGTACTGCGGACATAAATAGTGACCTCATAATTTTCTTCTAAAAAATAAGCCGTGAGCAAACCAATCGCACCACCGCCAATAATTGCTATTCTCATATTAACTCCTTTTATATCATCCTTAACCATTTTTTGATAACTCCATATTACCATTAATTTTCGAAATTGTTTATCTTGTTTGCTTATTTGCCTCTTTCTAAAATAATTTTATGCATCTTTTCCCATGCTTTGCAGAAGCAAAAATATCCAAATCATAGTATAATAAATTTGTAAACGCTTTCCGTTTTTGACTATTACCATCAAGGAGGATCTCATGAATACTTTCGTAAAAAAATTAACTATTAATTATAAGACATTAGAAGAATTTCAGCTATTTAATAAAAAGACTTCAGACCCATTAGCCATTACAGAAGAATTGAAGCATGATTTAATCGAAAATAGTCTTTCTTCCTCCTTCTTCGGATTATACGAAGAAGATAAACTCGTCGGAAGAATGCAGCTGAATCATTCTGTCGAACAACATTCTGCTGAAAATGATTATTTAGAATTATGCAAAGTCGAAATACTGCCAGAATATCAAAAATTAGGGCTTGGAAAAAAATTCATTTCTTTTGTTAAACAATTTAACAAACCTATAAAAACATACCCATTAAACGAAACAAATTCTTTTTGGGAAAAACTTCAATTTCAGCCAGTAAAGGGGGAAACAAATACATCCTATGTTTGGATTCCATAAAGGGAGGAAAAAAGGAGGAGATTAAAAATCTTCATACATTTTATGCTAGAGGATAAAGAAAGCATCTGTTCATCTCTGATTCTATTAATCCTGCGAAGGAATTTTACACTATTTAGTCTTTCGGCTACGAATCAAATTCCTCCGCATCTATCTTACATTTAAACTTTCTGCTGTTTATCCTCTTCTTTTAATACGACCATATTTCTGGCTTGTTCCATTAATTCCACTAGCGCTTTATAGGCCTCTTCAATCGAGTTTAATTCACGCTGCAACTTTTCATTTTCAACTGTTAACTTTGTTATTTTTTCTTCTAACGCTTGTTGTTTTTCCTGATGAGCATCAGTATCTGCCGCAGCAGTTTCCCATTTTAAGGCACTATTATACATTTCTTTTAAATATAAAAGAACCTCATCAAATTCTTTTAATGGAAGTGTTTCTTTTTGTTCTTGCGGTTCTTCTTGTGATAATTGTTTTTCTTCTTCATCTAGCAGCACGGTTGCTTTTTTATGCAATTTCCGTTGTTTTTTTGCTAGTTCAATTCCTGATTTATATTGCTTCCTAACATATGAATTCCAGCGAAATCCACAGGCAGCACTTGTTCTTGAGAGTAGCTTTCCTACTTCTTCAAATGCTTGAAGCTGTGTTCCGCCTTCTCTTATAAGACGTAATACTACCTCAGCTAGTAATATATCTTCATCTTTTGACCAAGCATCTTGTCTTGTTGTTGTCATTGTCTTTTCCTCCCTAGTGTTTTTTATTCATACATATGCATCTACTAGAAAAGATAGACTGATATCATGCCTGATTAGTCAAAAAAATTTAAATTATACTTGTTCTTTTCATCTGCAAACTTATGGTAAGAGGCATTTCTTCATTTAAGCAATAAGCTAATCTTCTATTTATTTTCCTTTAGAAGGTTTGTACTAGCTCAGATAACTCTTCCTCTGAAAGAACTTGTATTCCTTTTTTTCGTAATAACGCCGTCGTTACCCCGACCCCTTCTATCCTTTTATGAAGAAATTCTCCATTATATATCATTTTGCTGCCGCAAGAGGGACTATTTTCTTTTAATACTACGATAGATGCCTGAAGCTCAGATACTAGCTCCCATGTTCTATACGCCCCTTCTATATAGAGATCTGTTACTTCTTTGCCATTCTTTTCTATTACTTTTGCTTTTCCTTTTAGTACATCATACCCGTTTCCCCCGATAATTTCTGCAGGTTCCCTTGGTGTCTGGAATCCACCCAGCAGTTCTGGGCAAACAGCTACTGCCTTTTTTTCTTGAATAAGCTGTTGAATTTTAGTATGTAGACAATGGGTTCCATTATATCTAACTTCCATCCCAGCTAAACAGGAGCTTACAACAATCATCTTATTTCCCCTTTTCTTTGAAATAATAATAGGCGTTATCCTCTCTCTATATCATAGGAGTAAACTATATCCGTTTACTAGCGGTCAACAAAAAAAACACAAGAACAATAAGTTCTTGTGTTTTTTCCAACAAAAAGATAATTAGTTGCTTACAACTTCTTTACCTTTGTATGTTCCGCAAGCGCTGCAAACGCGGTGAGCAAGTTTCATTTCACCACAGTTAGGGCATTCTACCATACCAGGCACTTGTAATTTAAAATGTGTACGACGTTTTCTTTTCGCAGTTTTAGATGTTCTTCTAAAAGGTACAGCCATTCTTCCCACCTCCTTAAAGAGTATTAAGAAAGTAATGAGAGCAGATTACTCTATTCTCAAATGTTTCTTTTGTTCTGCCATCGAATAATCGGGCATTATTTACTTGTTTTCAAAAAACTTAGCAAGCTCAGCAAGACGGGGATCAATTTTATCCTGTTTATCTTGCTCTTGAATCACTTCCCAATCATGACCAGATTGAGGAGCACCTTCTTCTTTGCTATCTTCACAGAAAACTTGCATAGGTACTTCAAGCAAAAGGATTTCTTCTATGATTGGCATTAAGTCAATCACATCACCATTTACTTGATGAACTTCCTCTACATCTGTTTCATATTCGGAAACCTTTAAGAGAAAAGTTTCTGTTGTTTCAACATTAATTGGATAATCCACGTCTACTAAAGTACGAGAGCAAGGCAATACTAAGGACCCTTTGATTTGCAAATGAAAAGTCACTTTTGTCGAATCAATATCTGTACGACCTAGTAGATGAATCGGCGACACCTTTCTAATCGATGGGTCGACTTTTCTAATACTGTCTAAGTCTACATTTATCGTTTCATCAATTGGGTATCCCTTACTTCGATATTTTTGTAACTGGCTTAACGTCCATTTCATATATATCACCTCAAGGCAACAAAGGTAATTATAGCTTTCATATAATTATTTGTCAATATTTTTTCTTTACAGTCTAAATGTTAGTTTTTAATGTATTAAATACATTCTTATTTATTGTACCCATAATAGGAAAAATTGCAAGTCTACTGTTTTTCAGCTAATATTTATGGGAAATGAGACTCGATTATTGGATTTGTTTTTTTAAAATAAACCAATCTCCTAAAATTTACTTCGCTAAACTAGCTTCTTGTTTGGACTTCCTGTATTCTATTTTTAGCAGATTTGCATATATTTAACCATTTCTTCACATCACCCGCAACTAATTATTGCAAAAAATAAATAAACAGTACTATTAAAAAAAGGAGAATGTACATGAAAGCCGTTGGTGTAATTGTCGAATACAATCCACTACATAATGGACATTTATATCATATACAAAAAGCAAAAGAATTAACCAATGCAGATATTGTGATTGCTGTGATGAGCGGTCCTTTTCTACAAAGAGGAGAACCTGCTGTTGTTTCCAAATGGCACCGGGCAGATATGGCCTTGCAGCATGGAATAGATCTTGTCATTGAACTTCCTTATGCCTTTGCCACACAACATGCTGAAATATTCGCTTATGGTGCAGTTCGTCTCCTTGATAGCCTCAGATGCGACTATATATGTTTTGGAAGTGAATCAGGGGATATTCAATCATTTTACAATGCTTATTCTCTCCTTGAAGAGAATAAAACAAATTACGAACAGTGGTTAAAAGCTTTTATGACTGAAGGAAATAGTTATCCTAAGGCTGCCTCCCTTGCGTTTTTGCAGCTGACAGAAAAGAAAACGGCTATGCTAGATTTAAGTAAACCAAATAATATGTTAGGATTTCAATATGTAAAAGCAGTTTGTTCACTTAAGCTAGCTATCCAATTAGTCACCATAGCCCGCAAAGACGCCAATTATCATGATACATATTTTTCTTCTGAAACCATCGCAAGTGCTACTAGTATTCGCAAACAGCTCTTTGATGCAAAAAGTGGAATAGAAACAATCACATCCTATATTCCTACACATACAAACGCTATTCTACAAGCATTCCAAATGGAATACGGAGTTTATATGCAATGGGAAAATTATTGGCCTTATTTAAAATTCCGTTTGCTGCAAATAAAAGCAAACGAATTGTCCGGCATATACGAAGTGGAAGAAGGATTGGAACATCGATTGCTTGCTAGTATTCAAAAAGCAGATTCTTTTCATCATTTTTTAACATTAGTGAAAACAAAACGATATACTTGGACAAGGTTACAGCGCATTTGCACTCATGTCTTAACTAATACAAAAAAAACGGATATAAAAGAAATGTCAGAACCCACTTATATTCGCCTATTAGGAAGTACAGCTAGTGGGAGACTTTATTTAAAAGAAAAGAAAAAAAACTTTCTTCTTCCTGTTGTAAGCAAACTATCTAGTTTTCAGAATCAGCAAATCGCATTGGACAGTAAAGCAGCCGCCATTTATTCGCTGGGGGCCCCACTTTCGTTTCAGCAAAAATTAACAAAATTAGAATATAGCCAGCCGCCTATTATGAAATAAGGGAACAAAATTTTTAAATTTATCGATAGAGAAATTAATTTGCCGCTGTCTGAAACTTTATTTATAAAAAGGAAAGCAGGAGAGACTTACATTATCTCCTGCTTTCCTTTTTTCAGAACTATAGCTTTAAACACCATTTTTCAGCTCCCAATCTTTTATCATTTTTTTTATATTGCCCATTTGTTTTCTTGTTTCTTCTTCACCAAGTTCAATGATTTTCTCTAGATTAGTAAATGCTTTGCTATTAAACATTTCAACAGGAGGACGAATCATAAAATCACTGGCTATTTCTCTGCTATTCACCAATTCCATTTGAATAATATCAAGGCTTCTCATAATCACATCATAAATCGAGTTAATTTCCGCTGTTATATTTACATTCGCAACATCGACCGCAATAATTAAATCAGCTCCCATTTCTTTGACAACAGAAACTGGTACACGATCTATAACGCCGCCATCTACAAGAAGGCGGCCATCAATTTTTTCAGGAATAAAAATCCCTGGGATGGAAATGCTTGCTCGAACTGCTTCTGCAACGGGACCTTTTGAAAACACAACTTTTTCCCCTGATAATAAGTCTGTCGTGACAATGGATACAGGAATATCCAATTCTTCTATATTTTTCCCGAATGTGAATAAACGAATCATTTCCTTTACTTTATTGCCAGCAATAAATCCCATTTTCGGCACGGTAAAATCTAAAAAATATTTTCGTTTAAAAAATTTAGATAAATCATATAATCGCTCTATATCTAATCCCGCTCCGTAAAGTGTTGCAATAATAGATCCAATACTGCTTCCAGCAATAAAGTCTATTGGTATATTCTCTTCTGTTAAAACTTTTATTACACCAATATGAGCAAACCCTCTTGCACCGCCTGACCCCAACGCTAACCCTATTTTTGGAGGCCCCATTCCTCTTTCCCCCTCTCCATTTTTATTTAAAGATATCTTGATATACTGGGATACACCTTCTATTTTAAGTCTTTAAAAAGGGTCCATCATCGAAAATATTTTCTCCTCGCCTTATCTTAAAAACACCTTTGCATATCAATCTTATGGTCTTTTTTTTTTAGATATGAGTATATTGAAGGATAGGGAGATAAATAGGACGAGGTCAACTTAGATAAACGAAAAAATAACAGGTATATTTGCTTCTATTTTTTATTATGCACTATACTACGTTTATTTCGTTCTTTTTGGCACTACTTATAAAATCATTTCACTAAAAAGGAGGGGTCCTTATTTGTACCGTTCAAAAATAAAAACCATTATGTTGGCCTTATCTGCATCTCTTTTGGCATTTGCCTTAATAGCCTTTCCTGCTGTTGCAGTAGACGCATCCAAAAAAGGGCTTAATACTTGGTGGACCATCGTATTTCCATCCTTGCTGCCCTTTTTGATTCTTTCAGAAATAATGATTGGATTTGGCGTTGTCCGTTTCCTAGGTGTATTATTAGAGCCTTTGATGCGACCCCTTTTTCGGGTTCCGGGAGTTGGAGGGTTTGTCTGGGCAATGGGAATGGTATCCGGATTTCCAACGGGGGCAAAATTAACGGCTAGGCTAAGAGAAGAAAAACAATTAACAAAAATAGAAGCAGAAAGGCTTGCTTCCTTTTCCAATGCTTCTAACCCCATGTTTATTATCGGCGCTGTATCTGCTGCTTTTTTTCATAATCCGAAATTAGGTTTTTTGCTGGCATTTGCCCATTATTTAGCGAATTTTACAGTTGGCATTTGTATGAGGTTTTATGGTAGCAAAGATGAAAAGAAAAAAGTAGAAAAAATCAGGAGACCTTCTTTGCGCAGAGCATTAACAGAGCTGCATCATACCCGCCTAAAGGATAAGCGGCCTATTGGAAAACTTCTTGGCGATGCCGTCAGTTCTTCTATCCAATCTCTTCTTATGGTCGGTGGATTTATTATTCTTTTTTCCGTCATCAATCGTCTGTTATTCCACCTACATATTACATCTTTTTTCGCACAATTTCTCCAGTCTTTTTTTCAGTTATTTAATTTTTCAGACGATTTAAGCATACCTTTTATTGCGGGAATTTTTGAAATCACACTAGGCAGCAAACTAACAAGTGATGCAGAATCAGCCACCCTGATGCATAAGGCAGTTATTACAAGCTTTATCCTCGGTTTTAGCGGCTTAAGCGTACAAGCACAAGTAGCAAGTATCCTTGCACAAACAGATATCCGCTTTAAACCATTTTTCTTTGCAAGAATTTTGCAAGCTTTATTTGCATGCTTTTATACATTTCTTTCATGGGACTTTTTCGTCAAGTATTTTTTTACTTCAGAAAAGCCAGTAATGGCAGTTCCTGATTTATTAGGAAGTTCTTCTTCATTCATACAAGCAGCTTTTGAAAAATTATCGACTGTCGGTCCTGCATTTACCATTGGTTGTTTACTGCTTTATTGTTTTATATTGCTAGGGCGCATGAAAAACAGAACGGTATAGGAAAATCCCCCGTCCATCTTGAACGGGGGATTAAGGCTGTTGACAAACGCCCGCTTTCTTTGTTGCTCGCCTTGTTCGGATGCTCATTACCTACCTTGGTAACTCCGCGCCTCGAAATGCAGACGTTTTCAATCAGCCTGAAAGTATACATTTTTGATTTTATCTACACTCTGAAACCCTGTCCATCTTGAACGGAGGATTTTTTATGTATCATCAAACTTTTTTTAGCGCTTGATACTTTTTCGTTAAAGCCTCTTCTACTACTTTCGGAACTAGTTCCGATATGTCGCCATTATATTTGCTTACTTCTTTCACAATGCTTGAGCTTAAAAAAGAATATTGATTATTGGTCATAATAAAAAAGGTTTCAATTTCCTCACTTAATACGCGGTTCATTGATGTAATCTGCATTTCATATTCAAAATCAGAAACTGCCCGCAACCCTCGTATAATCGCATTGGCCTGAATGCTTTTGGCGTAGTCAATTAATAATCCCTCATAGGAATTCACTGTTACATTAGGAATATCTTTTGTTACTTCTTTAATTAATGCAAGCCTCTCTTCCAGTGTAAAAAAAGGTTTTTTGCTTGAATTATTTAAAACACAAATAGACACTTGATCAAATACTTTTGCCCCTCTTTTAATAATATCGAGATGACCATATGTAATAGGGTCAAAACTTCCAGGGCACACTGCAATACTAGCCATACCTTATTCCTCCACCCAAGATGTAAAATGATAAATAGAAACAGCAATAATCCCATATTTTTCATATTTTACTTGTTCTAGACGACCAACGTTTTTTGAAAGAACGATATCAGAGCTATGCTCACAAACAATAACTCCATCTGCGTTAAGTAGTTGTTCCTTCTCGATTGTAGAAAGTAGCTGCTCTAATTGCTGAAGCTTATACGGTGGATCCAAAAAAATGTAATCAAAGCTGCGCTCTCTTTTAATGAGTGCCTTTATTGCCCTATTCGCATCATTTCGGTATATTTCTGCTTTATCTTCTAATTTGCATGCAGCAAGATTATCTTTTATTGTAGCAATTGCTTTTCCTTCTCTATCAACAAACACTACCTGCTCTAAGCCTCTGCTTAAGCCTTCAATTCCAAGCCCGCCGCTGCCTGCAAATAAATCCAAGGCAATGCCTCCTCTGAAATAGGGGCCAATCATATTAAATATTGCTTCTTTTACTTTATCCGTTGTCGGTCTAGTAGAATTTCCTGGGACTGCTTTTAACGGAATTCCTTTATTTTCTCCAGAAACTACTCTCATTGTAATCACCACTATACTTTTAATAAATAAACTATTTATTCTTATTAGAAATCTTAATTTTTATATTGCGCAGCAATAAAAACTGTCAATAAATCTTTAACTTTCACTTTATCCTCCCCTATCCTACCATAAACAAAGTGTACAGCCAATATTCTTTCGACTTTAAAAATGATTCCGTTATTAAACAAGCATTTTTCATCACGCAGTAACGGGCTTTTTCCCCCTAAGGGATGATAAGAGAAAATGAGAAATCTAGGTGGGGAGAAACTTGCTGAGTAAAAGCGTGATATAAAAGTACACAGACTATACAACGTCTGTGTGAGCTATACCATAGGCCTCAAGCTATAAACAAGCAGTGGAGAACGTGAAAAACCTCCACTGATTGTTTGTTTCACTTTATCTGGCTTAACTTTTAAAATGAACATTTATTTGCTCAGCATTCTAAAAAAAAAATTAAAATGTATAAGAACCCGTTCATTGGCAATACTGTAATCAACAGCATCTAATAAGAGGATGTTGTTGCCAACCGCGGAGAAGACTTACGTTTCCCCATAAGTTCTTCCTCCGGTTTCTCCTCTCCCTTTACCTTCTTTCCTTTTTTGAAGGATATAGAAGGAACCTGTAAGCACTATTGCTTGCAGGTTTTTTTATGCATAAAAAAAGCAAAGGGTTCTCTCCTTCGCTTTATATGCCCATTTTATAATCATATTCTTTCGCTTTATCTGGTTTAGAATTTTCAAACTCTACTTTCAAATATGGTTTATAAGATGGTTCCACTTTTTTTACATAAGAATAGGTATTGATTTTTGCCATTATTTGTTCTACCTCCTCTTGATTTGTGTAAATAACCACATATTTTAATCTTTTGGATATATAGTGAACATTTCCAAATCTTCTTAATGTTTTAGCTTGTTTTAACGAGTATAACCAAACAATAATTCCTTGTCTTTGCCCCAACATGTTATATCTCCTTCATCTATTTCTATATTTTGCATTTATCCTGCCATATCATCAATAGAAAACCAGAATAGGTTACTATTATGATTTATGTACTTTTATCCATTTAATACCTTTTTTATCAGCTGCTGTATATCAAACTTATTGGTTTCTCTCTAAAAAGATCAGGCAAACAACTTAACTTATTAAACCTTAACTGAAATATAAAAAATGGCGGCGATAGCTTTGTATATATGCTTTCGCCACCCTTTATTTTAGGCAGAACAACTGCAGCCGCCGCCGCTTCCGCATCCTCCAGAACTACAGCCAGAAATTTCATCAAAAAATGGATTGCCTGTGGGAACTTTTACATATTCCGATACAGACCGGCCAATTATAACACTTATTTCATCAAGGAGCTTTTGCAGGTTATTTTCTGCCACTTTAAACGCAGCTACATGATGATCAAGATCCATTTCCCTCTTCAGCACTCGAATGTCCATCATTACCCTTTTATATTCAGGATGATATTTGCCGAAACGCTGAACTTCTTCATACAGGTCCTTCATTTCATTAAAACGAAGAATTTTTTGCTGTGTCTTTTTGTTTGTATTTAAATTGGACAAACAAATACGATATTGTTCTGCAACATCTGACTCTACAATCATTTCAGCAATTGCCTCTGCTTCTTCTTGAATAAGAATTATTTCAGTTGTAGCAAGCACGTATCCGCTCACCTCCAACTATATTTTACTTGAAATGGCTGGGAAAGAAAAGGCTTGAGTTTTTTTAAACGGCATTATTGAATAGTCACTGTAAATTCTTCACTTAGATGGTAAGGTTTATTATTGACATTTACTGCTTCTACCACTAGCTTATGTTTTCCTATAGACAAGTCCCTCACTACAAATGCAGCAGAGTGGTACTCACTTACTAATCGACCATCTACTTTTAACAATAGCTTCGCTTGTTTTTTTGTACTATTTTCCCGAAATGATAAAGAATTTAATTTGCATTCAATGAACACAGAGCGCCCTCTTACAACATGATGCACTGTTATTTCTTGTTGATTAAGAGAAACTGCTGATGCTTGTACTGCATGGGAGAAAGAATATCTATTTATTGCTGACTCCTTTTGAGACTTTACGTCCTTATCTGGAATGTCATGACTGCAGGCAGTAAAAAGAAGCAAGACAGGGATACTGTTCAATAGTAGTTTTTTCAATAAGAACACTCCTGAAAATTTCATTTTTTGTTAGTATTCTCTGCAGTGCCCCTTTTTACTCTTTCCTGTACAATTTCTATTTTTGTAAAAAAATAAAAATTTTAACATGTTAGTGTTTAAGATTGTGCATTCATTGCTTGAAACATGCTGACCATCATGGAAGCCATTTGTACACCATTTGAAAATTTTGCAATATGGTCAGGAATTGTTTTTTTATAGTAATGTAAGGAAGCTATTTCAAATGCTTCTAGCTCATTAGGGTTGCGGCTTAATTCTCGATACCACTGTGGCTGTTCGCGAATAAACCTCTGCAATTCTGGATTTTGAGAAATATACTCTTTAATCGTCGATCGCATCCGTTAACACATCCTTAATCTTGACGGAATGAAAAAGGTCCTGAGGGCTTTTTCTCTCCACTCGTTTTATTGGAACTTTTAGCGGTTGTGCCGCCAGCTGAAAATTGAGAAATAACTCCTTGAATGGTCCCTAGTGCTTGATTTAGATTAGCAATATATCCTTGAAGCTGATTTTGGTCCATATTTTTAATCGAGTCCATCACTGTAGACATCCATACTGACTTACTGGAATTAGCATTATCTGTTGATTTTTCCTTTGCTTGTATTGGTTCACTTCTATAGTTGTCCCAACGAGCATCTTCTTCTCCCAACAAATACCATTCCTCAAATAGCTCCTGCCAACTTGATTTTCCTATTCGTACTTCCTGTATAATTTTCGGATTGACCTTCACGAATGTTTTAAATTGTTCTACAGAAGGATGAAGTTTTTTATTTGCCATACCATTTCACCTCTATCGTGTACCTCTGCCTATATTAACATATGAATATCCCCTATAAAGGTGTATAGAATTTTATGCCTTTATAAAGTGAAACTTCAATTATCAGTGGTTTCCTGCCTCCTTTATTGATTGCTTCTTGAGGCAAAAGTCACACAGACATTTATACGTGGGCATTATAAGTCTGTAGGCCTTTATATTACTTGCATGTGTTACCACTACTCTAATGCGGAATAAATCCCATACAAAAAGCTGGTCAAAGAGCAATCCTCTAAAAAACATTGCTCCTTGACCAGCTTTACCATTTCTCTATAAAATTTTGTGTGTAGTATTTTTGGTATACGCCAACACCTAAATGAGTAAATTCTTTATTTAAAAGACATTCCCTATGCCCTTTGCTGTTTAGCCAGCCTTCCATCACTGCTGCTGCATCTAAATAACCTGCAGCAATGTTTTCACCTGCTGCTTTATATACTATGTCTCCCTTTTTTAAACGTTGTGTTAAGTCCCCATATTTTTTTGAAGTATGGGAAAATGATTTCGTCTCAAACATATCTATACTATGCCCAAGGGCCACCTTTGCCGTTTCTCTATCCCAGCTGACAGAAGCTAAATGGAATCTTTTTCGAATAACATTTGTAATATCTAAAATTTGTTTTTCATTTCCTTTTTCTACTGCTTCACTGTCGCTTTTTTTGCTTGAAGCAGTTTCCACTAATTCTCCACGATACACCAGTTCGAATGGTCGCAACTGCAATAATGTTTTGGCATCCATATAACGGATGCTTGATAGAGTTCCTGTAAATTTATCAAAATATAATTGTGCATAAAAATGGCCGATACGTATTAATGGCCGATTATTTACTTCATCTTCAGACAGTTCGAATCGATAGGAAGAATTATCATAACGGAAGCTAATATTGGTTTCAATTGGGGTACTTGCAAATATATCGCCTACTTCTTGTCCAATTTTATAAGGCGCAATATTTACTGCATCTCCTATTGCAAAAACAGTAACTACTTTATTTTGATAAACACCCGCCTGAAAATACCCCTTTTCTTGGTTATTGTATATCCACCAATTATAATCATAAGAACTTGCGTCTATTCTATCTGGTTTGCCATATTTCTGTTCTAGTGTAGAACTGCTTTTGCCAATTAATGTTGCTAGTCCAACTTTTGGGACTGGAAGACTTTCTACTGTATCAGTCGAATTTTTTTTTATATTATCATTTTCTGTCGCTTGATTGTTTCCATCTTCCACCAGCACATCAGAATTAGTTTCTTTATCTGTTATATTCAAATAAAATCCAATCGCAATTAGTATAGAAATAATAGCCAATATCCTAATTACTGTTTTCAGAGGGTACACATCCTCTCTAGCATCATTTGTATCATTATATGCCCATTCACTATCTATTTAGCAAGCAATTTGACAATCTTTTTTTCAATTTCAGTTTGTTTATAGAACCACTTTGAATTTAGGCGTAAAAAACAAATGTTTTTCACGCCTTTTAGTAGTTGCTGTTCCTTTAAAATCCTAATATTGCTTTTATAACAGATGTAGTTTCGCCACCATGATAAAAAACATATAATAATAAATATACCATAACTCCAGTTATCGCTGTACCAAACCAGATAATGCTAGTAACAGGTCCTAGTTTGCGGTGAAACGCATAATTTTTTTTATAACCTGTTATAAGCATCGTTATTCCCATCACTGCTCCCACTGTTGCAAGCGTAATATGGAAAATCAGAAAAATCGTATAATAAATTTTAATATCATTTGGACCGCCAAATGCTGTATTGCCTATAAAAATCGTTCTAGAAGCATAAATAATAAAAAAGATGACAGCAAAAACAGCGGCAAGCAGCATTGCTTTTTGATGTGCTGCTATCTTTCTTTTTAAAATGAGATTCCACCCTATCGCTACAAAAATTGCACTAAGCACAATAAATGTCGTACTGATTGTCGGCAGAATTGGCAACGAAAATTCCATATACCTATTACCTCTTTCCTATTTCATACTATGTATAGCAAAAAAAATAATCGAGCAGCACTTGCTTTTGCTTAAAAACAGGGGCATCCTCACTTGATGTACGTTAAAATAATACGAATAAGTCATCATTTCAACTTTTTACCAAGCGGGCTATTACCCTAAAAAGACAATAAGTCCCCACTTTGATGCAAACTATAAAAGAATATACTCGTCGTGGGGAGGGAATTTTGTTCTGCCTGCCTGTATAAAAGCAAATCAACAAACTATGCCAACCTTTTGGCATGTCTCTCAGTGACTGACTTCATGCCTCTATCAGTTAAATAAAAGCCCCTATCCATAAAAGCTTCATTTTATATTAATGTTACAAGCACCATTGCCACAAATAAAATCGTCATATATTGAAGAGAATAAACAAACATGGCAGTTGCCCACTTCAGCTCGTCCTTTTTTTTGCTTGCATATATTCCAGTTACAACCCAGCCAATATTTAAAAGTGTCGCTAAAATTAAAAATGGCGTACCTAATGAAGTTAATAAAAACGGCAAAGGAAATAACGCAATGACCCATGCATAAGTATGTTTTTTTGTTACCTGAAAACCTTTAACGACAGGAAGCATCGGAATGCCTGCTGCTCTATATTCCTCTACTCTTCTAATAGCCAATGCATAAAAATGAGGAGGCTGCCAAAAAAACATAATTAAGAATAAACTCCATGCCATTATATCCAAACTTGGATCTACTGCAGCCCAGCCAATTAGCGGCGGCACTGCACCAGAGAAGCTACCGATTACAGTATTGGATACTAATCTTCTTTTTGACCACATCGTATATACAACCACATAACTAAAGGCACCAACTAATGCAATGACAGTTGCTGTAATAGTCGTCATCAAAAGAGCCAATGTTCCAAGTCCAATAAAGCCAAATCCTAAGAATGCAACTTTTTTCGGCGTTACTTTCCCTGTAACAGTAGGCCTTCCTTTTGTCCGCTCCATTAATGGATCAATATCACGATCAATATAATTATTTAACGCACAAGAACCGGCAATAATTAAAGCAGATCCAACTAAAGTATACAAAATGATATCAATATTTAGTAAAAATCTCTCTCCAGAAAAATGCAGAGCCAGCCATAATCCTGTAAAAATGGTGATTAAATTAGAGTTGACAATCCCAATTTTTATTAAAGCCAAAAAATCTTTCCGTGCAGATGTTTTTTCTACCGTTCCTTCTACTTGAGCTTCCGTATAAGCTCTAGAATTAGCCATATATTTTTTCCTCCCTTTATATAAAACAGGCAGTTATCCAATTTTCATAATATTTATTCATATGATTGTGCCAGTTTTCACAAGTAGCAACATCGTCATATTAAAAATGAGCCCTTCTGTAATTAAACCATATTTCTCGCTAATTTTCTGCATCTTTTTACAAAAAATTATTCTACTATCGCTTTAATTGTTACTAACTCATTTATCCCATCATAACAGACAGCAAGACTTCTACTATCTCCTTTTTCCTTTTCATTTCTTTCCAAACTCTATTATATCGGTTTTTACACTAGTAGCCAAATATATTCATCCTTTTGGATAATTGTTACAAAAAGATAACCAGTTTCATGCCTCTTTCAAACGACACAAAAAAGAAGAGAACCGTTTTACAAGCCGTAAAATGGTTCTCTTCTTTTAGCCCCGTCTATTTTGCAAAAAGCCGTTTTTAGGCTGTGGGGACATGTCTGCCACTACTTCCTCATCTTTATTTTTATACACTTTTTCAAATCTCACAAACATAGAAACATTAACAAGTATCCCCATACTGATTGCCAACTGGACTAACGATGATCCCCCATAACTGACAAATGGCAATGGCACACCCGTTAGTGGAATCACTCCAGATACACCGCCAATATTAATAAATGACTGGATGCCAATCATCCCTGAAATTCCAATCGCAAGAAGGCTGCCAAAAGGATCTTTGCAGCGCAGTCCAATATAAATCCCTCTAAGCACAATATAACTTAAACACAGAATAACAAAGCCGACTCCAAATACTCCAAGTTCTTCTGCAATAACTGCCATAATAAAATCTGTATGGCCATCTGTTAAATAGCCTAGCTTCTGCACACCTTGTCCTAAGCCTAAACCTTTTAATCCACCGCTTCCAATTGCAATAAGAGAATTGCTCATTTGATAGCCTGAACCAGATTCGTCTGCAAATGGAGAGTGGAAAAACACTAAAAATCTATCTATCTTTTTTTGCGTAAAAATCTTCCCGCCCAATAGTAAAAGCACTGGAATGGATGCTGCAAGCCCCATAACAGCAAGCCTTAGAAGATTTCGCAAATTCATTCCCGAACATAAAATAATAGTTCCGCCAATTAAAAAAATAATCGCAGCTGTCCCAAAATCGGGTTGGACTGCAACAAGTCCACAAACTAAAATTAAATAGACAATGGGAGGAGCTGCTCCTTTATTAAATTGATTAATATAGGATTGTTTTTTTGCATATGCTGCTGCCAAATAAACAATTACAGCCAATTTAACAAACTCTGAAGGCTGCAAGCTCGAACTTCCAAAATGATACCAACTTTGCGCATTACCAGCAGTATGCCCAAGTACAAAAATGCCCAAAAGCCCCAATAATGATAAACCAACCATTGGCACTAATATTTTTTTGCTTAATAGCGCTTTATATGGGAAAATAGCTGCCATGATAAAAACGAAACCTGCAACAAACAAATTAATTATTTGTTTTTTATAATAATATTCACTGCTGCCAAGGTTATAATATTGGACAGCACTTACCATACTGGCACTATAAATCATAATCAATCCAAAAAGCGACAACATCACCATTGCTGCAATTAAAGAGTAATCATAAGATTTTAATATTTTTTTAAACATCAAACCGCTTCCCTTACTATTTCTAGGTTGTATTATACATTCGCTAAAATTTGTTTGTTTCCTGCAAAAAACGAAGAAGAACTTGGTTGCCTTCTCCAAATATGTATGCTTGCTTTTCTTTTTTCCCAGATTAAAAAAACTCAAACAACCTATTTCTTGTTTGAGTTTGCTTTTTTATTTTCTTGTAGATGCTTCGTGCAATACAGAAAGTTCTTTTTCCAATTCATCTAAAATCTTTTTGCCGACAGTTTCATCTACCAAACCAAGACGAGTAGCAAAATCTATTTCTTTGGATAAGCCAAACATTTGCGTATCCAGAACTTCTTCATATAAAGGACATTGCGGCATTGTTAAATTATCCATCTGTACTTTAATTAGCTTTAATATTTTGTCTGCATCTGCTTTTAATAATGCATTTGCTTTGTCTTTATGATTAATAATCATATCAGAAGTCAACCTTATCCCCCCGTTTCCGAGCGATTATCCTATTTATAAAGTTTAAACTTATCAGTAGAAAAATGCAAGAACAATCCTATTATAAAGTGAAACTTCAATCAGTGGGTCCCTCCATCTCCCACTGATTATAGATATCCCACAGACATTGCACAGGATATGAAAACTATATCCATGTTCTTTTCTATCAGGCCTTTACGGACAAACGTTTTCCCGCCTAGATTTCTTTTTCCTCTTCTATTTCTGTTAATAGGAGCTAAAGCTCCTTTAACTTTAACTACCTTCTATTAACCAGCATTATCCCTAGAGATAATTTATCTTCTATCTCTACTTTATATCATTAAAATTAAAAATAAAAAATGACAGATATAGGCAAGATAGCTATACTTATTAAGAAGATACTAAAAAACCAGAAAAATGTAACCGCTTCTTTTTCCGGTATGGAATGAAAAATCCCCATAAATTCACATTTCAAACAGAGGGAGTTTTCCAAGTTCCCCTCTGATTGTCAGTTAAACCAATAGAGCTTTTGCGGGCAACTTCTCATTTCCTCTCCTCAATCTCAGGACAGAGGGCAAAAGCTCATTAAGTAGGGATAAAGAAGGGAAAGGAGAAAAAAATGCAAGATATTATACCAATTAAAGGCGCTGTTAACTTCCAAATTACCATTGATCCAAGTGTATGGATTTTTGATGATCGCAAACAAACAGCAGAACAACTCTTTAGTTCAATTCAAGCAACCGATGAAATGGAAGAATATACGAAAGAGGTATCAGCACATTGGGATAGAGAAATTTCAGAAGGAGCTGTTTTTCCTCCCACTTTAAAATCAGAAAAAAAATATAAAAAAGAGGAGCTTCTCTCAGGAACTTTTTTTATGCCCCTTGCTCCATTTATTCGTAATGCGGAACCTATTATTTCTGCCAAAGAAATTAAAATTATTTCACAAGGAGAAACACTATCCTTTCCCCTTTCCTCTCTAGAGGAGATTATGCTATTATTTTGTGCAAATGGCAAACCGTTAAAAAGTGATGGGCCTGTTCATGTTTATTTTAAAAATAAAAAAGCAGATCAACAACCCATTAAGTATGTAGAATCATTTGTAATCGCTTGAAAATATTTTTATTAAAGCTTCCTCCATCAGCCAAAATGCATTTTGGCTGATGGAAAAATGCCCTCTTTTTTCATTAGCAATACAATGAATGCCCTAAGCTACCCCAAAATTGCTACAACAGATCTGCTGCAAGTTGCGCAAGACCTGAGCGCTCTCCTTTCACTAGCTTTACATGTCCAGCTATCTGCTGATCTTTAAAGCGCTCCACAACATAAGAGAGTCCATTATTAAAGGCATCTAAATATGGATGATCAATTTGTTCTGGATCTCCCATCAGGACGATTTTGCTGCCGTCTCCGACCCTTGTTAAAATCGTTTTCACTTCATGTTTTGTTAAATTTTGTGCTTCATCAATAATAATAAATTGATCAGGAATGCTTCTGCCGCGAATATAGGTTAGTGCCTCTACTTCTATCGATCCCATCCCCGCAAGAATTGCTTCTAATTCACCAGGTTTTTTTGTATTAAATAAATATTCAAGATTATCAAATATCGGCTGCATCCACGGTCTTAGCTTTTCTTCTTTTTCTCCTGGAAGATAGCCTAAATCTTTCCCCATTGGCACAATTGGCCGTGCTACCAATAATTTTTTATATTCTCCAAAATCTTCTGTTTGCATTAATCCTGAAGCTAATGCTAATAATGTTTTACCTGTGCCCGCTTTCCCAATTAAAGTAACTAGTGGAAGATCCTTTTTCAAAAGCAATTCAATAGCCATCGTCTGTTGCACATTCCGCGGTCGTATTCCCCAAATATGTTCATGGTCAAATACAAGTTTTTTTATAAACTTTCGGGAAGAATCCACCATTGCCAGTGCAGAAGAAGAAGATCCTAGTACATCTTTTAAAATGAGAAATTCATTTGGATAATATATTCCATTTCCTATTTCTGAAATAGGGATTTTTCCTTTTTCATAAAATTTATTTAGTATATCTAGAGTTACTTGTACATCTGTAAAACCTGTATACAAGTGATCATTTTCTACTACACGATCACTTAAAAAATCTTCTGATACTAAACCAATTGCATCGGCTTTAACTCGAACGAGTGTATCTTTGCTGACTAATACGACGGTTCGTCCATCTTTCTTTTTCTGTTCCTCTAAAGATAAATTCTTGGCTACCGCTAAAATGCGATTATCATTTGTCTTTTCCACAAAAATTTCTTGCAGCTGATGAAAGGAACGATGATTTAGTTCAATCCGCAAAGTCCCGCCATTTTCTAGAGGGATTTTTTCATGCAGCTTTCCTGTTTCTCTTAGATTATCGATTAACCTAGATATTTGTCTTGCATTCCTCCCGATCTCGTCCATATAGCGCTTTTTGCTGTCTACTTCTTCGAGTACTACTGCGGGAATTACTACATCATTGTCTTTAAATGAAAAGATGGAATATGGGTCTTGTAACAAGACATTCGTATCTAAAACATATATTTTACTCAAACTGATGCCTCCTGCTCTACTGTCATATATTGCTTGCTATCCGCTTTACGGAAAGGAACCTTGGTTAAATATATGTTTTACCGCATAAAGATAGAAGATATTTTGCACAATAAAGATAGAAAGTGTAAAAAAATGTGATGAATTATCTTTTTTTGGAGGTGTTTTCATGAAAAAAGCTGCCTTAATCATGATCTTTATGCTTCTTTGTGGCTGTACAAATGTTGATAGCAATAACAATGTGTCACAATCGAATGGAACAAATCCACATGTGAAAAATGTGAAAAACTCTACGATTAACGAAGTAGACCGAAAATCTGGGCAAGATATTGCAAAACGGCTTGTATCCCTTGCCACCAGCATTCCAAACGTCAATGATGCAACAGCTGTTGTACTAGGGCATTATGCGATTGTTGGCATAGACATTAAAGCAAATTTAGATCGTTCTGAAGTTGGTTCTATTAAATATTCTGTTGCAGAAAGTTTAAAAAATGATCCAAATGGTGCTTATGCCATGATAGTAGCTGACCCAGATGTAACTGCTAGAATTAAAGAAATTGCGGAGGATATTAAAAATGGTGAGCCTATTCAAGGAATTTTTAATGAATTAGCTGATATTACAGGTAGAATCATGCCTGAGGTGCCCGCAGATATGATAAATCCTAATGCAAAAACAAAAGTGAAAAATCCTGATGAAAAATTAAATGACTCAGAAGAAAAGCAATTAAAAAATGATCAAGATGAGCAATCAAATAACCATCTTCGGGATTAAACTCGTTTTCTTCTGCTGATTATATTATAATACCTCTATCATCCAATTGGAAATTTAATGATTAGAGGTGCACAGTTTGAAAGTAAAATGTGTGATATGCGATAAGATTGAAGATATTGATGAAAACTCATTTCAAGCAAAGCGCCTGCGAAATAGGCCTATCCATACGTATATGTGCAAAGAATGCGAATTGCGAATAACAAAAAATACTCAAAAACGAGTAGACACTGGTAATTTCGCCCTATACCGCAGCAAAACCACAGAAGACGATTGGTAAAAAGAAAAGAGGAAGGCACCCCGTTAGCGGTGTGAGAGCTAGAAAGGCATCGACTAAAGATATAGGAAACACGACGAACGTTAGAGAGTCGATGTTGACTTATCTTAGGGAGAGGACTTGAAGCTCTTCAGACGCTGGGTGCCTGTAGCTAGACAAAAAGGAAAGCGCAAGGCACCCCGTTAGCGGCGTGAGAGCTGGAAAGGCATCGACTAAAGATAAAGAAAACACGACGAACGTTAGAGAGTCGATGTTGACTTATCTTAGGGAGAGGACTTGAAGCTCTTCAGACGCTGGGTGCCTGTAGCTAGACAAAAAGGAAAGCGCAAGGCACCTGTTTATCTCCGTATGGACTGGCCGATTAAGTACGCTGCGTTCTCCTGCAGCAACATCGGCACTTATACATCCTATACGTCAGAGAGACACCGACTAAAGATATAGGAAGCACGCTGAACGATAGTGAATCGATGTTGACTTTATCTTAAAAGATGGTTTGAAACTCAGCAGTTGCTGAGTGCCTGCAGCTAGATAATACAAAAAGCAAAAGGCACTAGACTAGCACCGTGTAAAAAAGAAGCTAAACTTCTAATGAAGTTTAGCTTCTTTTTTTTCAGCTTATTCTGCAATTTTTTTCTTTTTTGTTACACGTTCACGCTCTGATTTATTTAAAATCTTTTTGCGCAGACGAATAGATTCTGGTGTTATTTCGCAATATTCGTCTTCATTTAAATACTCTAAAGATTCTTCTAATGTCATAAGTCTTGGTTTTTTCATTGTTGATGTTTGGTCTTTGTTTGCAGAACGGATATTTGTTGCTTGTTTTACTTTTGTGATATTAACCGTTATATCATTTTCACGAGTATGTTCCCCAACGATCATACCTTCATAGATTTCTGTTCCTGCTTCTACAAAGATAATTCCGCGATCTTCTACTTGCATAATACCATAAGTAGATGATTTGCCTGATTCCATACTTACAAGCACACCTTGACGACGTCCTCCAACTTGTCCAGATGCCATTGGCTGATAGCTGTCAAATGTATGGTTGATAATACCATAACCACGAGTTAATGTTAAGAACTCTGTTGTATAACCAATCAATCCACGTGCAGGCACATTAAAGATTAAACGTACTTGACCATTACCATTATTGATCATATCAAGCATTTCACCTTTACGAGCACCAATAGATTCCATTACAGAACCTGTATGTTCTTCTGGGACATCAATTTGTACGCGTTCAACTGGTTCGCAACGTACACCATCAATTGTTTTTACAATAACTTCTGGTTTTGAAACTTGCAATTCATATCCTTCACGACGCATGTTTTCAATAAGGATAGATAAATGCAGTTCTCCACGTCCAGATACAGTCCAAGCATCAGGAGAATCAGTGTTTTCAACACGTAAGCTTACATCTGTTTCTAATTGTGCACGCAATCTTTCTTCAATTTTTCTTGAAGTTAGATATTTACCTTCTTTACCAGCAAATGGAGAGTTGTTAACTAGGAACGTCATTTGCAATGTAGGCTCATCAATGCGAAGTACTGGAAGTGCATCTTGATGTTCAAAAGGACAAACTGTTTCCCCTACGTTAATGTCTTCCATTCCTGATACTGCAATTAAATCGCCAGCATATGCTTCTTCAATTTCTTGTCTTTTTAGACCAAAGAAACCAAAGATTTTTGTAACACGGAATTGTTTGACAGTTCCATCAAGTTTCATTAATGCTACTTGTTGGCCTACTTTCATTGTTCCACGGAATACACGTCCAATACCAATTCTTCCTACATAGTCATTGTAGTCAAGAAGAGATACTTGGAATTGCAATGGCTCCTCGCGGTTATCCACTGGTGCTGGAATATGCTCAACAATTGCATCATATAAAGACTGCATGTTTTCATCTTGCTGCTCTGCATTTACACTTGCAGTACCGTTAATTGCAGATGCATAAATAACTGGGAACTCTAATTGTTCTTCCGTTGCATCTAATTCAATAAATAAATCTACTACTTCATCAACAACTTCTGCTGGACGAGCAAAGTCGCGGTCAATTTTATTTACAACAACGATTGGTGTTAATTTTTGCTCTAACGCTTTTTTCAATACAAAACGTGTTTGTGGCATACATCCTTCATATGCATCGACAACAAGCAATACCCCATCAACCATTTTCATAATACGTTCCACTTCACCGCCGAAGTCAGCATGTCCTGGAGTATCCAAAATATTGATGCGTTTATCTTTATATTGAATCGCAGTATTTTTTGCTAAGATCGTAATACCGCGTTCTCTTTCTAAATCATTTGAGTCCATCGCACGTTCTTCTACATGTTCATTTGTACGGAAAGTGCCAGACTGTTTTAAAAGTTGGTCAACCAATGTCGTTTTACCATGGTCAACGTGGGCAATAATAGCAATATTACGAAGATCTTCTCTAATTTTCAAAAATTTCACTCCTACCTAAATGGTCTATCTGATTTTTCATTATTTTAACATTATAACTGAGTCATTATACCATAGAATATACTAGAAACCTAAAAGGTTTTTCATGTAAAATAAAAAAAGACAGGTGTAAACGTTATTTTTTCCATCTTTAACTAAATCTATTTAAAAATAAAGGATGATACATATTGGATATTGAAACAGGACCATTCTATTATTATAAAATATTTGCTGCCTCTGCCTTTATTTCTATCGGCATTTGTATAGTAGAAAAAAGCTTAAAAGGTGCCATTATTTCCTTTTTTTTATTTTTGTTTATTATAGCTCTTGCTGTTTACAAGAGAAAAAGAATAAACCACAAAAAAAAGCAGCTTAAAAATAGGCTCTAAATTAAATTTACATTTTTCGCATAAAAAAGCAATAGCATGGGATAAAAGAAAATTCCACACTATTGCTTTGCACCTCTCGCTTACCATTCTCCATTGTGTAAATATTTTTCCATAATTTCCTTATGTACTCCTGGTTTCCCAGCAAAAAACGAATTTTGTGTCAATAAGTCTAAGTTTTCATTACGAAGGGACGTAACCTTTCCTCCAAGCTCCTCCACCATTATTTTTCCTGCTGCGTAATCCCATGGAGAAAGTCTTAAAGTAATATAAGCATCCATTCTTCCTGATGCGATATATGCAAGCTCTAAACATGCAGAACCAAATGACCTAGTTCCTCTCGCATCTCTTGCAAGAGGTGCTAAAATTTTCGGATCAATACGCTTATTTTCCGTTACCCAAGTAGAATTTAAACCAATGATTGCTTCTTCTACTGCAGTTTCTTTTAGCGGAGCAAGCGGCATATCATTCATATATGCGCCTTTTCCTTGGACAACATGATATAGCTCATCAGCAACTACATCATAAATTAAGCCGATTTTTCCTACCCCGTCCTCATATATGCCGATAGAAATGGCAAAATCCCGCTGCATATGTACAAAATTCATTGTTCCATCAATTGGATCAATAATCCAAACTATTCCTTTTAAATCTTCAATAGATGAGCTGATCCCTTCTTCTCCTAAGATGCGATGACTTGGGTATTGCTTATTAATATTTTGAATAAAAAATTCTTCTGTTGCCTTATCTATCTCTGTTACTAAATCATTTTTATTCGACTTTGTTTCAATTAACAGTTTTTTTGAAAAAGACTTTTTTATTCTTTCTCCAGCTTCTTTTATCCATTCTTTAGCATACGTATCTACTTCTAGCCAATTAGTCATCTTTCCCATCCTTACCTTATATTTTCTGCACCCGCTTTATCATCATATGAGAGCAGTCCACTTACTTGTCTGTCTATATTTTAGCTTACTGTATGCATTATCATGCATCAAATGCTATTTCTTCAAATATATCCTCTTTATATGGCCAACATTCTATGTAAAACAAAAATCATAAATGCTTCCCAAATTAAGAGAGAGCATTTATGATTTAATACGTTTTTTCACCTATAGAGCTTTAAGTCTTAGAAGTTCCTGTCTAATTCTTTCAAGCTTTTGCTTACTTATGTTTTTCTGCGCTTCGTTGTGTTCGTTCATTGCATCAAATAAAGTAGCCAACTCATAATCCATTTCTAATCGAAGAACAGCCTTTTTTTCTCTTTCCACTTCATTCTTCTTTACCAAATTCATTAATTGTTTCACTTGACAGTACACCCCTTCCATAGACTTATAATTCTAATGATTTCTTATATCATATGTTGAAATCACTTTCCTTGCAACAAATATGTGCTCCCACCTAAAAGGTTCCTTTCCTTCACCAAAATACCCGTTTATGCTACAATATTTGACAACAAGTAAATGGACTTTTCAACAAGATTCCCATTTGGTGAAGCTTAGAAAAATAATTTTTTTGTACCATGATTCTCTTTGTCTCCTGCCAATTATTTTATTTGTCCATCCAAAGAGAAAATAGTTAACTATATAAATATGTAGAGTATACATAAGGGAAGAAAAGCAGCTTGTTTATTCCACTTACTTGATTTTTAAATACCCAAACACCGTTGTTATAAACGTAAAAGGAGTTAGATTATGAACTTTAAAGGATTTAATCAAAAAGATTTTGATACCTTTACAATAGAAGGTCTTGAGGAACGAATGAAGGCAATCCAGGAGCGGATTCAGCCTAAATTCCGAATAATCGGCGAAGCATTGACAAGTGAATTATCTGTCAAAACAGGAAATGAAATGTTTCTGCATATCGCTAAACATGCAAGACGTACGGTAAATCCTCCGAAAGACACATGGCTTGCCATTGCGGCAAATAAACGAGGCTATAAACAGCATCCTCATTTTCAGATTGGCTTATTTGATGACCATGTGTTCATCTGGCTTGCCTATATTTATGAATTGCCACAAAAAGAAGAATATGCAAAAATATTTCTGGAAAATTTAAATCAGATAAAAGCAGCTATTCCCAATCATTACATGATTTCATTCAATCATATGCAAAAAGATGCCAAAAAAGTGGCAGAGACAGATTTACAGCAGACATTAGAACGTTTCCGTAATGTAAAAAAAGCGGAGTTTCTCATTGGACAGCATATCCAAGCATCTGATCCAATTTTGGAGAATGGCGATCAATTTATGGCTTTAGCGGAACAAACCTTTGAAACACTTTTGCCCCTATATCAACTATCTTTAAATAGCCGATAATCTCTTGCCAACCAGCAATTTAGCCCAATCATTTGCAAATGATTGGGCTAAATTATACTCGCTTATTTTTTTACGGCATTTTTATTATCTGATGCTCATCTGCTTCTTTTGCTTTTTTGATTGTTCTATAGGCAGAATAGCCGCTTACTTCTTCAAATTCTCCACACACTTTTTTTTCTTCGGCAATGCTTGGCACAATTTTTTTAAAAACTCGATAATGCTCCATTAATTCATTGCGTTTTATTCCTTTTTCATAACAACTTTCAATGCATTCAAAAAATTTAATGACAGCAACTATTTCATCTGTAGACCAATCGATATCAATTGGATATTGATATTCCATATGAACACCCTTTTCTTCTATATTTATCGCCAAACTTTTTAAAACCAATGTTATCATTTTAAATCAAGAAATTCCTAATGTAAAACTTGCTTGCTTTTTTATGAAAATCCACCTAGTTTTTAGAGAAAAACTTGTTATAAAAGCCATTTTTGGTCCATGCTAGTGGGATAACAGCCTTGCCAAGATAGAGAAAAACAGAGCTCGTTCATGGAATCAGCTATATAAAAAAGCATTGGGAAAATATTTCTTTTAATTATAGTAAAAACTAATTGTATGCAAAAAAAATAAAAAATGCTATAATTCTTTTGTTTTATGGTTTCCTTCAGGTTAATGGGACAAAAAACAAATAGTTTACTTTTAAATATATTTATAATAAAGAGGTGTGGAAATAAATTGTCACAACACGAAACACCGTTATACCACGGTTTATTGGAGCATGCAAAAAAAGACCCTATACAATTTCATATTCCGGGTCATAAAAAAGGAAATGGAATGGATCCCGAGTTTCGCGACTTTATTGGGGAAAATGCCCTTTCAATTGATTTAATTAATATCGGACCACTTGATGATCTTCATCAGCCAAAAGGCATTATCAAAAAAGCATTAGTACTCGCTGCTGAAGCATTTGGCGCAGACCATACATTTTTTTCTGTCCAAGGAACAAGCGGTGCCATTATGACGATGATTATGAGTGTTTGTGGACCTGGTGACAAAATTATTGTACCAAGAAATGTGCATAAATCCGTTATGTCTGCCATTGTATTTGCAGGTGCCATTCCTGTTTTTATCCATCCTGCTATCGATAAAAAGCTTGGCATTTCTCATGGGATTACTCTTGAATCTGTACAGCATGCCTTAGATCTTCATCCAGACGCAAAGGGTTTACTTGTAATAAACCCTACTTATTTTGGCATATCTGCTGACTTAAAAAAGATTGTAGAATTAGTGCATTCTTATAATATTCCTGTACTTGTAGACGAAGCGCATGGAGTACATATTCATTTCCATGACGAACTCCCTATGTCTGCGATGCAGGCTGGTGCGGATATTGCGGCTACAAGTGTTCATAAGCTTGGAGGCTCTATGACACAAAGTTCTATTCTTAACGTTCGCGGAAGCTTAGTGAATCATAAAAGAGTACAATCTATTTTAAGCATGCTGACAACAACCAGCACTTCCTATTTATTGCTTGCCTCACTCGATGTTGCCAGAAAAAGATTGGCAACAGAAGGCAAAGAGCTCCTTGACCGTACCATTGAATTAGCTCAAAGCATCCGCAAACAAATTAATGAAATAAATCATTTATATTGTGTCGGAAAAGAAATAGTTGAATCTCATATCGCTTATGACTATGATCCAACTAAATTGATCATATCCGTGAAGGATTTAAGAATCTCAGGTCATGATGCAGAAGAATGGCTGCGAAAAAATTATAATATCGAAGTGGAAATGTCTGATTTGTATAATATCCTTTGTATTGTTACACCAGGGGATACACTGAGAGAAGCAGACATGCTCATACAAGCACTAAAAAATCTAGCAGAAGAATATCACAATCAAGCAAGTACCGTAGAGGCAAAAGTAATGCTGCCAAACATCCCAGTATTAGCTCTTACTCCTCGAGATGCTTTTTATTCTGAAACAGAATTAGTAGATTTTGATGATTCAGATGGCAGGGTAATCGCTGAGTTTATTATGGTATACCCTCCTGGCATTCCAATCTTTATTCCAGGAGAAATCATTACAGAAGATAACCTGCAGTATATTAAACGAAATATGGAAGCTGGTCTGCCTGTTCAAGGACCAGAAGATTATGACTTTAAAAAGCTCCGTGTCATAAAAGAGCATCGTGCAATTCGATAAAAAAAAGGCTGTGTTCTGTTACAGCAAAAACACAGCCCTATACTTAAGTCACAATATGTAATTGAAATAGGATTGGAGTTTTTTCCTTGAAAAGAGTTATTGCTGTAAGTGTATTAAGCCTTATCCTAAGTTTCTGTTCACCGTTTATGTTTAAGCAATATATAGAAAAAAAACCTCTTGAACAAATACGTACATTAACCTTTGGCGGGCCTATTCCTTTTGCAGAACAGAAAGTAGAATTGCCGACAAATAAGAAGGCATATCCTGTTGTTATTAGCTTTCAGTCACCATTGGCAAAGGATACGATATTCCATCCTTTGCCAATGGTTTTTACATTTGTTTGCTTTTTTCTCCTTCTTTTTGCTGTTTTCAGCCTTTTTTCCAGCTATATAAAAAAGGTTCCGAAGAAAAAAAAAGAAAAAGTCAACAACTAACAAAATAAAAAAGCGTCTTTATTGGCTTATAGACGCTTTTTTATTTTATATAGAGAAAAAGGACTGTGACAATAATAAAACATCATTCTATCCCTATTAAAACGTCTTAGAATAGGCAAATACCAATCTCTTTTGCAAATACCCCTCAAATAAAACACCATTTATCTAGAGAAGCATCATTAATCTTCTCTTTTACTTAGAAGATTAATGATGCTTCCAGTAAAGTTTGCTCTTTTATCATTCATTATGCTACATAAATAATACTCATGATTATTTGAAAAGATCCATATATCCCAAGACTAATGAAAGTAGCAAACATTGTCTTCCTCGGAGACTTCACAATATAATTCCCAATGGTAATAGCTAAGTAGAAAAAAACAATAAACATACATACTTTATAAAGAATCAAATCATGCCTTGATAACCATTCTGTAATGGAATAGCCGCTCCATAATATTAACTGTAAGAGAATAACAGTATAAACCTTCAAGGATTTGCCACCACCTTCATTTTGCCATTCCAATTATCTATTCTTTAGTAGATATAATTAGTATATGTTAAAAGCAGTGGTAATATTTTATCCAAAAGCACTTATCCTTTCCTCCATATAATATAAAAAAAGCCCACTTTAATTAGTGGACTTTTTTTATATTAACCTTATTTAATAATATGGATTGGGCTTCCAATTGCAACTTCAGCAGCTTCCATAGTAATCTCACCAAGTGTTGGATGAGCATGGATTGTCATTGCTAAATCTTCAGCAGTCATTCCAGATTCAATTGCTAAACCAAGTTCAGCAATCATATCAGATGCACTAGGACCAGCAATTTGAGCGCCGATAACTAAGCCATCTTCTTTACGAGTGATTAACTTCATAAATCCTTCAGCTTGGTTAAGTGCTAATGCACGGCCATTTGCAGCAAATGGGAACTTAGAAGCAACAATGTCGATTCCAGCTTCCTTCGCTGATTTTTCTGTGTGACCAACTGTTGCTAATTCTGGCTCAGAGAATACAACAGCAGGAATTCCAAGATAATCAATTTCTGCAGGATGTCCAGCGATAGCTTCTGCTGCAATTTTACCTTCATAAGAAGCTTTATGAGCAAGCGGTGGTCCTGAAATAACATCACCAATTGCAAAGATATTGCTTACAGATGTTTTACATTGTTTATCTGTTTTAATTAAGCCGCGTTCAGCCAGTTCAACGCCAACTTGCTCTAGACCTAATTCATCTGTGTTTGGTTTTCTTCCAACCATTACGAATACATAATCAGCTTCGACAGTTTTTTCTTCGCCTTTTACCTCATATTTAACAACAACGCCAGTGTCAGACTCTTCTACACCTTTAGCCATTGCTTTCGTAATAATTTCCGCACCTTTTTTCTTCAAATTGCGTGTTACTAATGAAGACATTTGTTTTTCGAAACCGCCTAGAATCTCATCTGCGCCTTCTAAGATTGTTACTTGTGTTCCGAAGTTAGCATAAGCACCACCAAGCTCAGTACCTACATAACCTCCACCAATAACAACGATTTTCTCTGGAATTTCTTGAAGAGCAAGAGCGCCAGTTGAATCAAGAACGCGTTTTGAGAATTTAAATGTTGGGATTTCAATTGGACGAGATCCAGTTGCAATAATTGCATTTTTAAAAGTATAAGTTT
This sequence comes from Niallia nealsonii, assembly GCF_002835805.1. Classification (GTDB taxonomy): domain Bacteria; phylum Bacillota; class Bacilli; order Bacillales; family Cytobacillaceae; genus Niallia; species Niallia nealsonii. The sequence continues at coordinate 63,539 of NZ_PISE01000046.1, forward strand.
GTGATGATTTTTCATCCATTACTTTTAGCGTATTAGCATCAACAAAATAAGCTTCACCGCTAACAATATCTACTTTATTTCCTTTTAAAAGTCCTTCTACACCGCCAGTAAGCTTTTTAACAACACTAGCTTTCCATGCTTGAACTTTTGAAAAGTCAACTTTTACATTATCAGCTGTAATACCCATATCATCTGAGTGTAGAGCTGTTTCATAACGATGTCCTGCAGCGATTAATGCTTTAGAAGGGATACATCCAACGTTTAAGCAAACTCCGCCAAGTACATTTTTTTCTACGATTGTTACTTTTTGTCCTAATTGTGCTGCACGAATTGCTGCAACATATCCTCCAGGACCTGCACCAATGACTATAGTATCTGTTTCAATAGGAAAATCTCCAACTACCATGTTCTTACGCCTCCATTAACAATAGTTCTGGATCGTTCAATAAACGTTTAATATGATTCATTGCATTTTGAGCTGTAGCTCCATCAATCATTCTGTGGTCAAAACTTAATGATAAAGCAAGTACTGGAGCTGCAACAATTTCTCCATCTTTAACGATTGCTTTTTCAGCAATGCGTCCAATTCCTAAAATAGCAACTTCAGGATGGTTGATTACAGGAGTAAACCATTGTCCGCCAGCAGATCCAATGTTAGAAATTGTGCAAGAAGCACCTTTCATTTCATTTGGAGCTAATTTGCCGTCTCTAGCTTTTCCAGCAAGTTCGTTGATTTCATTAGAAATATTGAAGATACCTTTGCGATCAGCATTTTTCACGACAGGAACTAATAGACCTTTTTCAGTGTCTGCAGCAATTCCGATGTTGTAGTAATGTTTATGAACGATTTCGCTTGTAGCATCATCCAATGATGTATTTAATGCAGGGAATTCTTTTAACGCACTTGTTAATGCTTTAACAACATAAGGCAAGAATGTTAATTTAATTCCTTTAGCTGCAGCAACATCTTTGAATTTTTTGCGGTGTGCAACAAGTTTAGACACTTCAATTTCATCCATTAATGTTACGTGTGGAGCAGTATGTTTAGAGTTAACCATTGCTTTAGCAATCGCTTTTCTAATTCCGCTCATTTTTTCTCGTGTTTCTGGGAAGTCGCCTTCTGGAATAGCTACTGCTTGTGGAGCAGATGCTGTTTCAGCTGCTGGTTGTGCTTGTGCTACAGGAGCTGCTTCAGCTGCTGGTTGCGCGCCGCCATTTAAGAATGCATCGATATCTTCTTTCCCGATTCTTCCATTTTTGCCAGTGCCAGTTACTGCTTGGATATCTACGCCTTTTTCACGAGCATATTTACGTACAGATGGCATTGCGATAATACGTTTAGAAGGATCTACTTCAACAGCTGCTTCTTGAGTTTGTTCAGCCGCAGGAGCTTCAGTTTTCGCCTCTTCTTTAGGTGCTTCATCACCGTGGTCACCTTTAAATTGAAGGTTTTCATAACCAGGTGCATCAAATGTAATCAACACATCTCCAACGATTGCTACAGTACCTTCATCAACTAATACTTCTTCTACAGTACCTTCAACTGGAGATGGGATTTCTACTACCGCTTTATCATTTTGTACTTCGCAAAGTACATCATCTTCTTGAACTTTGTCGCCTGGTTTAACAAACCATTTTACGATTTCGCCTTCATGAATTCCTTCACCGATGTCAGGCAATCTAAATTGAAAAGCCAATGTAATTCAACCTCCTACAGTTGTTACGAATTTATTATCTAAATTTTGTGAGTCCAAATAAATGATATTAATTAAAATGTTAAAACTTTTTTAGAAGTTTCAATAATATCTTTAAAGTTTGGAAGCCATACAGTTTCAGCTTGAGTAAATGCAAATACAGTATCTGGTGCAGTAACACGAAGTACTGGAGCTTCTAAGCTAAGAATTGCACGATCATTAATTTCAGCAACAACATTTGCAGCAATACCTGCTTGTTTTTGCGCTTCTTGAACAACAACTGCTCTACCAGTTTTCTCAACAGAAGCAATAATTGTATCAATATCAAGTGGGCTTACTGTACGCAAGTCAATTACTTCTACAGAGTAGCCTTCTTTTTCTAATTCTTCTGCAGCTTTAATGGATTCTTGAACCATTGCTCCATAAGTAATAATAGAAAGATCTTTACCTTCACGTTTTACGTCCGCTTTTCCAAGTGGAATTGTATACTCTTCTTCTGGTACCTCTTGACGGAATGAACGGTATAATTTCATGTGCTCTAAGAAGATAACTGGGTCGTTATCGCGAATAGCTGAAATTAATAGACCTTTTGCATCATAAGGAGTTGATGGAATAACAACTTTTAAACCAGGTTGTTGTGCCATTAACCCTTCTAAGCTGTCTGCATGCAGTTCTGGTGTATGTACACCGCCGCCGAATGGAGAACGAATTGTAACTGGTGAGTTGTAGCGTCCGCCTGAACGATAGCGCATACGAGCCATTTGTCCAGAAATGCTGTCCATTACTTCGTAAACGAAACCAAAGAATTGAATTTCAGGTACTGGTCGGAAACCTTGTAGACCAAGACCAACTGCTAAACCACCAATTCCAGATTCAGCTAATGGAGTATCAAATACACGATCTTCACCAAATTCAGTTTGTAGACCTTCTGTCGCACGGAATACACCGCCGTTTACACCAACGTCTTCCCCGAAAACTAATACATTCGGATCGTTACGTAGTTCTGTGCGTAACGCATCAGTGATTGCTTGAATCATTGTCATTTGCGCCATGGCTTACTTCGACTCCTTTGCTGCGTAAATTTCATATTGTTCTTGTAAGTTAGCTGGTAGCTCTTCATACATAATGTTCATTAAATCAGTTACTTTTTGTTTTGGAGCTTCATCAGCAAGTTTGATTGCTTCTTTAATTTCTTCTTTAGCGCGTTCGATTACTTCGTTTTCTTTTTCTTCATTCCAGATGCCTTTATTTTCAAGGAATTTACGGAAACGAACTAATGGATCTTTCTTTTCCCATTCGCTGTCAAGATCTGCTGTACGGTAACGAGTTGGGTCATCTCCAGCCATTGTATGTGGACCATAACGGTATGTTAATGTTTCAATTAATGTTGGACCTTCACCATTAATTGCTCTTTCACGTGCTTCACGTGTAGCAACATAAACTGCTAATGGGTCCATTCCATCAACTTGAATTCCTGGGATACCTGCAGCAACTGCTTTTTGTGCGATTGTTTTTGCAGCCGTTTGTTTCTCAACAGGTGTTGAAATAGCGAAACGGTTGTTTTGAACAATAAAAATCGCAGGAGATTTAAATGCACCAGCAAAGTTAATTCCTTCATAGAAATCCCCTTGTGATGAACCACCGTCACCTGTGTAAGTAATTGCAACAGATTTTTGGCCGCGTTTTTGCATACCTAACGCAACACCAGCTGTTTGAATATATTGAGCACCAATAATAATTTGTGGTGAAATAACATTTACACCCTCTGGCATTTTATTTCCTAAGAAATGTCCGCGAGAGAATAAGAATGCTTGATATAATGGAAGTCCGTGCCAAATTAATTGAGGAACATCACGATATCCCGGAAGAATGAAATCTTCTTTCTCTAATGCAAATTGTGAAGCTAATTGTGAAGCTTCTTGGCCTGCTGTTGGTGCATAGAAACCTAAGCGACCTTGTCTGTTTAAAGAGATTGAACGTTGATCAAGAATACGTGTATATACCATGCGTGTCATAAGCTCTTGTAATTGCTCATCACTTAGGTCTGGCATTGCAGATTCATTAACAACTTCGCCCTCTTCATTTAAAATCTGAAGTGTTTGGAATTGATTTTCCACTTGTTCAAGTTGTGCTTTCACATCTAACTGTGCCTTCTTTGTTTTAGAAGCCATTTAAGCCACCCTTTCCTTTCTTTTTAAAAGACGAAATCATCTCTAACTAAAATTATTGCGTAATATTGTTTCAATAGCCAAAGGAGAACGCTTACTACATCCACTTAGCTTTTCACAACAAAAAAAAACCATACCTATACAGCTTTCCACAAAATCCGCCAGAAAAAACGTCCTATTACATAATTCGGTATCCTTATGTTCTGTATCAATAAATATACAGCAATTATTAATACAACTTTTCAATACATGTATAAGTTTAATATACACAAATATTATTAGTCAATGTTAAAGTACTATGTTTTTTATGTTATTTTTATTTTTTTATTTCTTTTATGGTTGCATCTGTATTATTAATTATTTAGCATCTGTATCATACAGAAACCCCTTATTTTATCTGTTTTATAATAAAAAAATATTTAGAAATAAATCCCTGCCGTTGTCGATTGTTGCCATGGAGCTCTATTTTTCTTCCATTATAAAAAAATCAACCGAAACATTATTGGTTTCAGCTGGTTTTCTCTATCTTATAAATAATGTTTTTTTTCCATTTTGTTCAAAATATTGTTTTATAAGAAAAATTTTAAAACCTGATTTTTAATTAAGCATTCAAAGTTATTATGAATAATAAATAATCCTTATTTATTATTCAGTGTACTTTGTTCCTCTTCTACCTCCATTCCAGCTTGTTTGTAAAAGTGAATTTTTTCCTTATTATACTTTTCTGTCAGCTCGTTAAACTCTTTATTGTTATCAAGCACTTCCTTATATATGTCATTTATCGTTTGAATTTGTTTTTCTAAATCATCTATGTTTAGATTTTCCGCTTTAAACAGCTTGTACAATTTTTCATCGTTTTTTAGTCCCTTTAGATAGTTGCTGTAAAGTTTCTCATGTGCGTCATATCTTGCCATCATGGTTTGATATAATTCATCTGCTTTTTCTTTCAGCTCTTCATCCTTTATATCTTCTATATTTGTTTGAACTGTTTTAAATGTTTCTTCTGATTTTTTTATGCTCGCTTCTTCTTTTTTCATAAGTTCTTTCCGCTTCTTTAGCGAAGCGAGCGCTTCATCAGCAAGTTCGTTGATTCCATCCATACTTTCTAAGTCTAAGGAAACAATTTGCGAGTAAATCTTTTGTTCATTCTTTTCTAATGTTACTAACGGTTCTTGCTGTTCTTTGAAATCCTTCTCCAAAGTGACCACTTTCTCAAGCTTGTTATAAATTTTCTCATTTGTTGATTGGAAGGTAGAGCACCCTGCAAGAAACATCAGCACGATAAGCATTGCCACAATAAGTAATAATTTTTGCTTTTTCAATCTTTTTCCTCCTCACTCTCTATCTCACTATATAATTTCTTTTCTTGTTTTACAATTGAAGTCTTCTGCGGTCTTTTTTGCAAATTTCTTCATAAAATTCCTATTATTCTGTTTGACTCTAAGGAGCCAACAACATAAATCAGAAAAAAATACTCTCATACTACTAATACTATTGACATATAGTTCTACAAAGTTTTCACCATAACTTCCTAGTACTATTAAATAAAAGCTTGGCTTTATACTCACTATATGGAATCCCCTCTTTTTTATTACATATGAAATATTTCAAACAGATGATTTGCTGTTTCCTTCTAACTAAATGCTGTAGATCATTAACTTTTCAAGCATTGTCTGTTAGACTTAAAAGTGTTTACCATGCCTAATAAGGAAGTGATTAATTTGTTAACAATGAATGATATTATCCGAGACGGACACCCTACTTTGCGAAAAGTAGCAGATGAAGTTCCTCTTCCTGCAAGCGAAGAAGATAAAAAAACACTTGAGGAAATGATGGAATTTTTAATAAATAGTCAAAATCCAGAACTGGCTGAAAAATACGGACTTAGAGGCGGGGTTGGTCTAGCAGCACCTCAAATCAATATTTCTAAACGAATGATTGCCGTTCATGTGAAAGATGAGTCAGGCAATCAAATTAGCTACGCTCTTTTCAACCCAAAAATTATTAGTCATTCTGTGGAAAAAGCCTACTTAACTACTGGTGAAGGCTGCTTATCGGTTGATGAATCCATTCCAGGTTTTGTGCCTCGTTATGCTAGGATTGGTATTAGAGGAACGGATCTTAACAATAAAGAAATTAAAATAAAATTAAAAGGGCTGCCTGCAATTGTATTTCAGCATGAAATTGATCATCTAAATGGCGTAATGTTTTATGATCATATCGATCAGACATCTCCTTTTAATCCAATTCCAAATGCCATTGCTGTTGAAAGATAAACTGCTTGTACAACTCTTGTTCTTTTATGGTGGGGAAACATGTGCCCCACCATATTTTTACTTACTTTTCCTCTTACCTTTATATTTTTTCCACTATTATCCATGAGAACTTTTCCTTTTTTTTCATATACTATTATTATAAAAGCACTATAAATATTAAAGGATATAAGTGCCAATAAAAGTTCGGACTTCCTTCTTCATATAGAAAACAAAACTTTTACTATCATAATGGTAAAATAACTTTTTTCTATTAGGATTAGAAAACAAAAAAACAGAGTAATACAACAACAGTCTACTATTATAAAATTAATTAATCCTTAAATTTTTAAAAACCTCTTTTTGGACAAATATCCTTATTATTTATACTTGAATGCTTTACTTTGGACAAGAATGGTTTAAAATAAAGATAAGGAGATGATCCACTATGTTGAAGAAGCTAAAAAAGAAGCTCTTAAAACAGTGGAAAGACTTGTTAAGAAAAAAAACAATTGCCTAACATGACACGGAATCTTTCTATTAGGGCGAGACCTCACATGCCATCCTATAATAGCAGTAAACGACTACTGCTAGATGGAAGTAATTTATGGTATGAGGTCTGCCTTTTGTTATGATTGCAAAGTTTTCCCAACAGTACTATCATCTATTAGGTAAACTTTTTTTAATTATTATAGCAATATACATAAACTCATCATCCTATCTGCCAATTAGTATGATATTCCTAATTTTTGTCCATTTTGATACTAGTTGCAAAAACCTTTTATTTTCGAGAACATTTTTTACTTGATTAACCAAAAAACACTAATAAAAGAAAAAACATGAAAAACATGTTAACTTTTTATATAATATAATTAGATAATACTATGAAGGAGCGATTTACAAATGATTTTCAAAGTTTATTTTCAAGATTCTAAATTAGAGGTGCCTGTTAGAGAACATACAAGAACTATTTATGTTAAAGGCATTTCAGAACGTGATGTTAGAACAAAATTGGGAGAAAAACCATATAATATTGAGTTTATTACAGCTGTTGATGGTGCATTCTTAGAGTATGAACAACAAAATGAAGATTTTACAGTATTGGAGATTGAGTAAATGAAATTCGTTAAAAATGATCAAACAGCTGTATTTGCTCTAGGCGGACTAGGGGAAATCGGTAAAAACACTTATGGAGTTCAGTTTCAAGATGAAATTATTCTGATTGATGCGGGCATAAAGTTTCCAGAAGATGAACTTTTAGGGATTGACTATGTAATACCAGATTACAGTTTTCTTGTGAAGAATGTCGATAAAATCAAAGGCTTATTTATCACACATGGTCACGAAGATCATATCGGCGGCATTCCTTATCTTCTTAGACAAGTAAATATTCCTCTTTATGGTGGAAAACTTGCGTTAGCTTTAGTGAGAAACAAATTAGAAGAACATGGACTATTGCGTCAAACTACCATGCATGAAATACAAGAAGACGACGTTATTAAATTCCGAAAAACATCGGTTTCCTTTTTCCGAACAACCCATAGTATTCCAGATTCCTATGGAGTAGTTGTTAAAACTCCTCCTGGACAAATTGTTCATACTGGAGATTTTAAATTTGACTTTACACCAGTTGGAGAACCTGCCAATTTAACCAAAATGGCTGAGATAGGAAAAGAAGGCGTTTTATGTCTATTATCAGATAGCACAAACAGCGAAGTTCCAAATTTCACAATGTCTGAGCGACTTGTAGGCAACAGTATTCAGGATATATTCCGAAAAGCAGAGGGCAGACTTATCTTCGCTACATTCGCTTCTAACATTTATCGTTTGCAGCAAGTTACAGATGCAGCAGTGGAGTTCGGCAAAAAAGTTGCTGTATTCGGAAGAAGTATGGAGGCTGCCATTAATATCGGTTTAGAATTAGGCTTTATTAAAGCGCCAAAAGAAACTTTCATTGAACCACAGCAAATTAATCGCCTGCCTGCAAATCAAGTAGTTATTCTTTGTACAGGAAGTCAAGGAGAACCAATGGCTGCAATGTCTAGAATAGCAAATGGCACACATCGCCAAATCTCCATTATTCCTGGCGACACGGTTGTTTTCTCTTCCTCACCTATTCCAGGAAATACAATCAGTGTAAATAAAACGATTAATATGCTGTATCGTGCTGGTGCAGAAGTAATCCATGGACCATTAAATAATATTCATACATCTGGTCATGGTGGCCAGCAAGAACAAAAATTAATGCTGCGGTTAATGAAACCTAAGTTCTTTATGCCGATTCACGGTGAATACAGAATGCAAAAAATCCATTCTGAAACTGCTATTGATTGTGGTGTTTTAGAAGAAAACTGCTTTATTATGGACAATGGAGAAGTTCTTGCATTATCAAACGATACAGCGCAAATAGCAGGAAAAATCCCTTCAGGATCGGTATATATTGATGGAAGTGGCATCGGCGATATCGGTAATATTGTGTTAAGAGATCGTCGTATTCTTTCAGAAGAAGGACTGGTAGTTGTTGTTGTAAGCATTAATATGAAGGATTTCAAAATTGCAGCAGGTCCTGATTTAATTTCTAGAGGTTTTGTTTACATGCGTGAATCTGGTGATTTAATTAACGATGCACAAAGTTTAATTAATAAACATTTAAATAAAGTGATGGAACGCAAAACTACACAATGGTCAGAAATTAAAAATGAAATTATTGAAACATTGTCTCCTTTCCTTTATGAAAAAACAAAACGAAGACCAATGATTCTTCCAATTATCATGGAAGTTTAATTGATTCTTTACCACAAAAAAGCACCCCTTAAAATAAGGCGTGCTTTTTCTTATTTTCTTCCCTATTCCCTATTACGACATTACTTTTTTCTCAAATCTGTTAATATCAGAATCTGCTCCAATTACTATTAACACATCATTTTCCTTTATCGGCTCAGTTGCTTGTGGAGAAACAATAATATCCTGCCCCCGTTTAATAGCAACAATTGTAATTCCGTAGCGTGCTCGAATATCTAAATCCATCATAGTATGTCCATCTAATCTTGTACTTGCTTTGATTTCGACAATGCTATGCTCATCTGAGAGCTCTAAATAGTCCAGAACATTATTAGAAACAACATGATGGGCAATTCTTTTTCCCATATCTCGTTCTGGATGAACAATATGATCTGCCCCTATTTTTTTTAATACCTTCTCATGATAGTCATTTTGGGCTTTTACCGTGATTTTTTTTACTCCTAACTCTTTTAGAATAAGAGTGGTTAAAATGCTTGCTTGAATATCTAAGCCTATTGCAACAATGACATGTTCAAAATTACGGATGCCTAAACTTTTTAATACATTTTCGTCCACCGAATTTCCAACAACCGCATGTGACACAATATTGGCAAATTCATTAATTTTTTCTTCATTTTTATCAATAACCATAACTTCCATTCCAAGCTCAATCAATTCCCGGCAAATACTGCCGCCAAATCTTCCTAATCCAATTACCGCAAACTCTTTCTTCAAACCAATAATCCTCCATCTATTTGAAAATACCTAGTTGATGGGTCGATAAACTGTTTTTGTCTCTTCCATCAGCTTATATTCCCCATTTATATAGTATTTCTCTTTTTCCATAATAAAAGAATACAATAGCAAATCCTCGCATTTGTTAACCTCTATACAATGCTTCGTCAGTAGGAAAGCTCCCACTTTCTTCATTATTCAGCATTTTCTCATGCCAAATCTGCTTTGACAACTTCTTCTTTAAGAATTTACAACTCGATGAATCAAACTTTTTCGAACAGACTGAACTTGTTTATTGTTGACTTTAACTACATCCTGAAAATATAGGAGAAGTTCTTGCATTTTTTGCACTTCTATCAAAAAACCAATTATTTTACTTTCACCATTTCATCAAGAATATGATTCACACGTTTTTTTAAAATTTCCACTTTACCACTTCCTGCTTGAAAATGCCTTAATACTCCGTCTTTATCAAAGACATAATATGACGGCACATATTGATTTTCAAATGCTTGTGTTAATATATGCTCACTATCAATAAAAATTGATTGAATAATCCCTTGTTCTTCTACTGCTTTTTTTATAACTTCTATATTTAAATCTGCTTTATATCTTGGCATATGTACAGCCACCATATTCAATCGATTGCTATAATCATCTCTGAACTGATTTACTTCTGGCATATCTTTTTTACACAAATGGCAGCTCACAGACCAGAAGTGAATAACTGACGGCTTTTCTCCTAATAAATCGGCTGTCGTCCATTCACCATTTAACCATTGTGTCGCACCATTCAATTCAGGCATTTGATCATGCACTTTCATTTCATAACCTCCAGTAAAACAGAAATTTTTTTACCGCCTTTTAGCTGCAAAACAACTAAGTTTACGAAAAGGGTCATTATTAATAATATCTTTTCAATCGTAATTTGTATATATAGAAGCTGGTCACTTTATCCGTTCATTATTAATTGTATGTTTATTGAAACCCTACATGGGAATAAATCAATAGAATTCCCTGCTAGCATCAATGAGGATTTCCACTGACATCTTCTTGAAGCAAAACAAAATATAAGGCCACCACACGTACTACAAGCCTCTATTCTCTTTTATATCGGGCTTTTATGAGCGAATTTCTCTCCCCCACTAGATTTCTCGTTCTCTCTCATACGTTCGAGGTGGAAGTCAAAAACCTCTGAATATGTGATAGAAATCTACATTCGCTTCCTATATTTGGTTGTTTTAAAAGGAAAACCCATTATGGACAGCAATCTAAAAGCTTATGAAAAAGGAAGTGTACCTATGAACAGATTAAAAGACATCAGTAATTATATAACAGCGTACGATTGGCAAGAACTGCTTATTAAAGGAGGAACAGTTGCATTAAAACTTGTCTTGATTATTCTTATTTACATACTTATAAAAAAAATGGCCAACTCTTTTATAAAAAAATTTTTCGCCACTTTTGAAAAAAAACATTCTATTTCGCAAGGAAGAGCATACACACTCGAAAGCTTAGCCTTAAATTTTGTATCTTATTTGCTTTTATTTATATTATTTGTAACCATCTTGCAAACATTCGGCATAAAAGCAACAGCTATATTGGCAGGGGCTGGTATCATTGGAGTAGCAGTTGGCATCGGGGCACAAGGTCTTGTAAGTGATATTGTTACTGGATTTTTTCTTTTGCTGGAAAGACAGCTAGATGTTGGCGATTCTATTACAATTGGAGAAATTTCTGGTACGGTCGAACAAATTGGACTCCGTACTACACAGCTCAGATCCCCAGATGGTACATTAAATTATTTGCCGAATAGAGAAATCACTATTTTAAGCAACCATTCTCGAGGAGATATGCAAGCATTGGTGGATGTACTCATTTCAACAGATAATAATATTGCTCAAACATTAGAGATTCTGCAAAATGTTTGTGACACAATAAAAATTAATCATGCTGTTATAACAGACGGACCAAATGTTGTAGGAGTTCAATCTCTAGGACCAGCTACCATTACCATTCGAATTATTGCCAAAACAGTGAACAATGAACAATGGGGAATAGAGCGGCTCATTCGCCAAGAAATAAAAGAAGCACTTGATAAAAATAGAGTTAAGCTTCCACCCGCTTCTCCAATATTAGTAGCAAAAGAGTGAATTTAAAAAAGGAACTATCGAAACCAAAAACCAGGTAAAAATAGTTGCCTTTTCAAATGGCTGTTTCCATATAGATTGTTATTTTTAAAAATGAGCCTGAATACACTTCGCTTTCCGGGAGCGGGCAAGCGCCGAGCCGCTTCTTCAAACAATAGATGATTTCCTTAAAATGCCCCTTCCATCGTATACAAATATAAAAGGAAATTTATTCAGCGGCCTCCTCTCATTCCACAGGAGTCTAAGTGTATTCTCTTTCTTCTCTCATTCTGTCTGTAAAAAAACAACAAACTTTGAGAAAACAGCCTTTCAGATAAAAGTCATTTGCTAAAAGATCAGGAAAATGATCGTGTTAGATTTTAAATCCATCTATAACTTTCCAGTTTTCTCCTTCATTTGCTACTTATTCCCTTTAAATTGCAAATAATTTGCGATCATCGATATCGCTACATCAATTGCGTCCTCATTAGGATTTAATTTGCTGTGGTGCAAACCATACGGGGAATCTACCCCAAGCCAAAACATAAATCCAGGGATATCTTTTAGCATATAGCCAAAATCTTCTCCTGTCATCGCTTCTGTACACAAATGAACCTGAACTTCTGTTTGATTTTGAACAAAATCCATAAATTCTTTTGTTATTTGTTCTTCATTGTATACTTGATAATAGCCGGATCCAAAGTCAATCGAACATTCACAGCTATAACCCACTTCAATGCCTTTGACAAGGGATTTAACTCTCTCCTTGACCTTTACCATGGATTCACTTGAAAGGGTGCGCATCGTCCCTTCTAAACGTGCTGTTTCTGCGATTACATTTTGAACGGTTCCCCCAGTAATTTTTCCAATCGTTACTACAGCGCTGTCTAAAGGATTAATATTTCTTGATACAATCGTCTGCAGCTGTGCAACAAGAGCGCAGGCAGCAACCACCATATCATTTGTTTCATGAGGATAAGCAGCATGCCCTCCTTTTCCTTTTAAATCAATAAACAGCTCAGAAGTATTAGCAAACAGCAATCCTGGCTTTATCGCAATTGTTCTAACTGGATATTCTGGAGCGATATGCAATGCGAAAATCATATCAGGCATCCACGCCTTCATTATATCGCTTTTAAGCATGGGTTCTGCTCCTCCAGGACCTTCTTCTGCCGGCTGGAAGATAAAGAGCATATCGTCTTTAATAGGCGTGTTTACGACACTTGTTAACACCCCTAACGCAATGCTCATATGGAAATCATGGCCACATGCATGCATTTGAGTTGGATGTTTAGAAACATAAGACAAATCTGTTTCTTCTACAATAGGCAGTCCATCAATATCTGCACGGTAGCCAATGAGTTTCGTTGGAGCAGTCCCCTTTACTCTTACAAATATGCCTGTTTTCCATGTTTTTATTTCTAATCGTTCTTGCGGCAAGGCTTGAATAGTATTTAGTAAATATGCTTGTGTTTTAAACTCTTGAAATCCCAGTTCTGGTATTTCATGCAGCTCTCGTCTGATTGCAACAAACTGAGAACGATTCCCCATATAAATCCCTCCAAAAATATACGAAAAAAGCGCGGAATCTATTCCACGCCTAAAGCTTGCAGACAAAAATACTTTTTTGAAAGCTTAAAATCAACTAGTTGATTTTATATTTGCCTGCATACTAAAAGCAGGTTGTCCTACGCTTTTTCTTTTATCATTATAGTTGACGAAGCTCTTGCATAATTTCTGTTTTTGATTTTGTTTTTTCGTCAATTTCTTTAATAACACGTGCTGGAGCACCTGCCACTAAAGTATTTGCTGGAACATCTTCTAAAACGATTGCCCCTGCTGCTACTACAGAACCTTTACCAACTGATACACCTTCAACTACTACTGCATTTGCACCAATTAATACATCGTCTTCAATAATTACTGGCTTAGCAGAAGGCGGCTCAATTACACCTGCTAAAACAGCGCCTGCTCCAACGTGGCAATTTTTCCCTACAGTAGCTCGTCCACCAAGGATAGCCCCCATGTCAATCATGGATCCTTCTCCAATGCTTGCGCCAATATTAATAACAGCACCCATCATAATAACAGCATTATCACCAATTTCTACTTGATCGCGAATAATAGCGCCTGGCTCAATACGCGCTTTAATATTTTTTAAATCTAAAAGAGGAATTGCTGAATTTCTACGATCATTTTCTACAACAAAGTCTGTTACTTTTCCTTTGTTTGCTTCGATTGCTTCGTTGATGTCAGACCATTCACCGAATACAACCCCGCTATTTCCGCTAATAAAAGTTTGTACTTTGTCGCCAAAGTTTATATCTGCTAAATCACCTTTAACATATACTTTAACAGGTGTTGATTTTGTACTATTTTGTATAAATGAAATAATTTCATTTGCATCCATCATTTTCATTGCTTATCTCTCCTTCAATTATGTATAGAAACACTCGAAATTACTTTACCAAACAACAGAAGTGAAAACAAGCAAAAAAATTTGTTTATTCTTACAAGTCTTAATGCTGACCAGCTTTTTTACTTACAAATACAAAATTCCGAAAAACTGTTAATCACCATTTGAAGAAGTATCCTGTATGTATTCCTTTACAATATCCAAAAATGCCTGAACTTGCTTTAATCGAAAAGATGCTTCATACCCTATCAACCATGTTTCTCTTTTAATTGGCTGATTAAATTCATTGCATAAAGGAATTTTATGCAAATTTTGATTTGCTTCTTTTAAGGCAATTGCAGGCAAAATACTATACCCAATTCCATGAAACGATAATTGCTTGCATGTTTCAATCTGATCGACCACAATTGTTTTTTTAGGAGGTATTTGAAACTGGCGATGCCACCAAACTTGGATTTCCTCATAATAATTCGAATCGCTTTTAAATTGGATAAATGGCCTATTGGTCGTATATAGCTGATTAAAACTTGAAATTTCGCTGTCAACAAAATAAAGGGGATCGTCAAATAAATGCATTTTGGCGCCTTTCCAGTCAGATGATCCCCGAATGATACCAATATGGGTATGGTCTGTTGAAATGGATTTGATTATTTCACTGCTCCAACCTGTAACAAGGGATATTTTTGCTTGAGGATATTTTTCTACAAACCGTTTTAAAACAGATGGAAGCCAGTTTTGCCCGACAATACTGGCAACGGCAATCTTTAAAGTCCCATGCACTTCCTCTTCCAACGCAAACATTTCTTCCCTGACTTTTTCCTCTTTGGCAATTGTTTCAGCTGCAAATTTTGTTACCATTTCGCCTGCAGCCGTTAACGCCAATCCTTTTTGTGAGCGAATAAAAAGCTTAGCACCCCATTCTTTTTCAATCGTTTGCAACCTTTGAGACAAGGCTGGCTGTGTAACAAAAAGCCGCTCTGCCGCTTTTCGCATATTCATTTCTTGCGCCAACACCGTCAATAGTTGTAATTCAGAAATTGTAGACATATTCTTCCTCGTTTATATTTCTTTTTATTGCAGCACATTTTCTAAAAGTTCTGCAATAAATGCCTTTCATTTTTAATGATTAAAAATAATCAAAAACATTTTATTCACATCGTATTTTTTAACACGACAGCCTCCTCTTTTTTTAATGCGAATAATCACCCAAAAAAGAAAACGTTTTCACTTTTTTACGAGAAGAAAGTCATGAAAAGGAAAGAATCAATCCGTTGAATCGATGTACAGTTGATTATTTAAACGCTGTAAAATGGTTCTTCTTGTTAAAATCCCTTCAAAGATAAAAGCATCATCCTCCACACATATAAATGGATGATCTACTAATAAATGCAGAGCATCTAAAACAGATTGACTGCTCTTCACTCTTGGCAATACGGTATTCATTACTTCCTGCACCTTTATCGTTTCTAACTTCTCGAATTCAATTCTTGAAAGTCCCATAATTTTGTCCAGTATAATGGGAGTAGTAATCAACCCATGCAGCTTAAAGGTTGGATCTAAGACGGGTACAGCCGTATAGCCACTTTTCGTTAAAACCAATAAAGCATGTTCTAAATTATTTCCCATTTGCACATGCGCTACTCGCTCTGACGGTATCATTAAGTCTTTTAATGTGCTGTCTAAAAATTCATCGCTGTGAATTCTAATCATTGCCGAAACACCCCAGGTTAATTATTTTCTATAAATATATTAACACAGTCTTCGACATTATGCTTTTTTTAGCCTTTGCTCGTTTCAATATTTCTTAATGTATAGTCACAATTCTGACAATGAAAGATAATATTTTGATTAGATTGCGCTGTTAATGTTTGATCTAACGCATTCTCTTTTAAACAATTTGGACAAATAACAGTAGGCATCATCTTTTTTCACCTCATAGCTAGCATAAACAGATGAATTCCATTTTATGTACATTTTAGAGTTTGTCTAAAAAAAAGCCTTTTTCGTATAGATACTCGAGCAGCCTAAAATACACTTCGCTTTCCATTAAGCGAGCGTTGAGCCCCCTTGTCTTTCTCGCATTCCCACAGGAGTCTACGCGTATTCCATCTGTTGAAACTTACTTCTTTCATTTTTTCTGTTAAAAACAACAAACTTTGTCAAAACAGCAAAAAAACAGGAGCTGCACTGAAAATAAGCAGCTCCTCCCTAATCTCTTATTGAATTAGATCAAAAATTTCAATCGTAATCATATCAATATTGTCAAACTGATATCTTTTTGGCTTTTCTTTATCATTGTACACTTCTAATTCATAAGTAACTGTTTTTGGGTGGAATGTAACTTGACACTTTCTTTCACCATTCACCTCAAAAAAACGTTGGGTAGGTTCTCCCCCAGTTGCTTGTTCCTGTAAATTTTTCAGACGCGTTAAAATGCCTTGTAATTGTGACATACTCTCTCTCCTTTCAAACAAACCCATATATTAAACTAGGTTTCACTATTAGCAGTTTTCTATACACTTTCCTTTTAAATTAAGAATTTCTTTTCTATGTGTAAATGCCAATAATAACAGAATAAAAGATTGTGCAAGGTTTGTCCAAGTAAAAATGATAAATATGCCAATCTTTTTTTATTAATTATTTTCTTTGAATATTCAAAGTAGTTTATTTTACAAAGATGCAAGCAAGACAATTGAAATAAAAAAATTAAATTAGTAAAATAGAGTAAATAATATGTTGGGGAGAAATAATATTTGAAAAAAATAACTATTTACACACAGCCCGATTGCCCTCCATGTGAATACGCTAAATTATTTTTGCAAGAAAAAGGAGTCCCCTTTCAATTAAAAGATATTCACAAAGATGCTAAAGCAAAAAAAGAATTAATGACTAAATATAACTCTTATTCTACTCCTACATTTGTCATTGATGATGAAACAGTGATTACCGGCTTTCAACTAGAAGCATTACAATCAGCACTTGGATTTGAAGTTTGATTTCTATGGTACAAATAAACAGTTTTCTCCAAGCCTTATTTTTGGAGAAAACTGTTTTAGTTAAAAATAAAAAAAGCTTTTTTCTTCTGCTTTTCCTTCCTTACTATAATTTCTCGCCATATTAGTCTTATCTGGATAAAAAACTAATGTACTTACATAGCTGGCCCAATATATTCCTGTCCTATCAGAAGTTTTTTTCTGATTTAAATATGCACGAATTTCATTATCCTTCCATAGTTTTGAAACTTTCCATCCATCCTTCTCTTTCCTCAATAGCAAGCCTTCATAATGCCTTTCATAAGCTGTTGGATTTTCCTCATCTTGCTCAAATAATTCATATACATAAATTACTTTTCCTTCAAAGTCAACCGTTGTTTTATCTGCAAAGTCAAAAAAAGGAATATAATATGGAGCGAAGTCACTTCCATATGTTTGATACTGATTAGAATGTCCCACTAAATTTTTTTGCAAAAATAAATTTTCATATTTACCTGTAAAATAAGGAGCTAAAACAGCATGAATTTCCTGTAAACTTCTTTTCTTCTCTGTTAAAGAGGTTTGCGCATAAAACGCATTTTTTAAAAATTGCATAACTTCTTCTTTTGAGGATAATTTTTCTGCTCCGATAGAAGGCCTAGGGCTAACAATAAAAACAAAAAGGAAACAAACAATAAAAAACGTTGCTACTTTTCTCATTTATTCATATTCTCTCCCTTTATCAATATTCAGTCTGTTTGTTCATTTTATTAGCATCAATATAGTTTTTATCTTCCCCATTGATTGATACATAAACATGCACAAAAAAACCGACTTTTAAAGTCAGTTTTTTTGTCAATTTATCAAAACACCCATTTGATCCAAAAAATTATAAGACAAATCAATAAATAAATAATCTTGATTATTCAGGGGAAAAGAATATGTGCGTACTGTTTCTCCTGTTTCAATATCACTATATAAGTCTGAAAGAATTCCTTTTTTTTCATTTCTCATTTTTATAATATTTTCTAAAAAATAAGGCCTCCAGCTCCAATTTTTATCCTTATACTCTGGCTGCAGTACCCAATGGGAATTCTCCTTAAAGATATTATCTGATTTTTGAAAACCATCCTCATCACAAACATACATGCGAAAAGCTACATGAGAAAGATCATCGGACAAATACTTAAGCAATTCTTCATAATCATTATACTTTTTATGCCTTGCTAATAATTCTTGTATATTAGTCTGTAAATTTTCCGTGAACTCAAAAATGACGGATAGTTTCTTTTTTTCATATGAAATAAATTCATGAAATTCTTTCCTTAACGTTTCTTTTTGCAATTTCCGATCAACAAACTGTTCTTCTGGATAATGCAGATAATACCCTTGGTAAAACCTCCCTCCATTTTTCCAAGCAAATTGAAGCTGATACACCATCTCAATATTTTCAAACAGCAAGGTAGCACCAATTTTTCGGGCAAGCATCGATAAGGAATATAAAACATTTTGATATGTATGTGAAGTTGATGTAGAACGTAATGCAGATAAATCGATTTTAAAAATATCTGGAGCAAGTTCCCCTATTCTATCTAAATAACCGCTATCATTTCCCATTTTATCAATAGCAATTTTAATGCCATATGTTCTATAATAGACAAGAAGATGATCCAAATGATCAGATTGGCCTTTATAATTCCTTTCTGATATTTCTAAAACAATTCGACTTAAAGCCATTCCTTTTTCCTCATAAGATAAAAGCATCTGCAAAAAACTTTCTCCATCATCTTGCATCAATAAGCCCGCATCCCTATTAATGAAAAGCATAACGTCTTTATCAAGCTCCAATGCTTTATCTAAGGCTTTTGTCAGGACAACATTGTCAACTTCCTGCTTATATTCTTCGGGTATTTCTTCATCCATAAAAAAAGGACCTAAACTTTCAAATGAACCATTTATTTGATAACGCCCTAATATTTCATATCCAATTACTGTATGCTCATCTGCACTGAATATCGCCTGAAAAAAAGGGATGACATTGTCTAAATCTGTCAAAATATCCAAAGCGTCCATATTTTGATAGCCTCCCTCTAAATAATGACTAATTATACCATAAATCTACAGAAATTCACCTGATAATAACACAATATTCTGCAATATTTGCATTCATTTTTTCTGTTTTTCTTTTTTACAACAAAAAAAAAGGATCTAAAATACGATAATGGAAAAATTGTTTTGCAATAAAAATTAGGCAAATAGACTATCCTAAATACAGGAGTCGGCATAAGGAAGAAGGCATCCTATGCACCAAGTAAAATTATTATGTGTGGCTTTAAGTTTAAGTAATCTTCCATTCGCAGGGAAAACAATTGAAAATGATGCTGTAAATGAAACAAATCACTCCTTTAAACTGGAAGAGAGCACTATGCATTCATCTATCACAGCCGCAAACGAATCAATCTTATTGAATGTCCCTTTAGTCAAACAAAATCCTGAATTAAGATATGGTTGTGAAGTAACAAGTTTAACAATGGTTTTAAATTATGCCGGAATAGAAGCATCCAAAATGGAGTTATATAAAAAAATCAAAAAGGATTCTGATCCACTTATAAAAAAACAAGGAAATATTGTAAAGTGGGGAGATCCTGCTGTAGGATTTGTTGGTGATATGACAGGGAGAAATGCTGGCTATGCTGTTTTTGATAAACCTATGGAGGATTTAGTAAATGCATACCTTCCAAACCGCGCTGTTAATCTAACTGGAAAACCTTTCACGCATCTTGAAAGTCATGTTAAAAAGGGGTTTCCTGTTGTTGTATGGACAACAGGAGATTATCGCCTTCCAGACAGGTGGGAGTCGTGGGAACATAAAGGAAAAACGATAAAAACACCACTCGACTTGCATGCGGTTGTTTTGGTCGGCTATAATAAAAACTTTGTATTCTTAAACGATCCTTTATCAGGGAGAAAAAATGTTAGAGTTGATAAACATCAATTTATTCAATCTTGGCATGCACTTAAATCAAGAGCAATAAGCTACCATTAACAAAATTTCTAAAAAATGATAATTGTTCAGATTAGACCTTATCCTGCTTGTGTAAGAAGATAAGGTCTAACCTTCTAAATCTCTGAACAAATTCCTGCTGAATAAATGCTTTTGGTTGTATCCATTATTATTTTGATTAAAATACACCCTTAAACTTATACTTCTCTCCTCTTTATATTTATGTTATTTGGAAAACTTTGATGCTTAAATAAGTGATTTATTTCCTCACTAGGCAATGGTTTGGAAAAATAAAAACCTTGTGCTTTATGACAATTAGCCTCTAATAAAAAATCGGCCTGTTCCTTCCTTTCAACTCCCTCTGCAATTACTTCCATTCCTAAATTTTGCCCTAAATGAATGATTGTAGTAGTAATAGCAGCATCTTTATCATTTTCCAAAACATCTTTTACAAAAGATTGATCTATTTTCAATACATCAATTGGAAATTGTTTTATATAACTTAAAGAGGAGTATCCTGTTCCAAAATCGTCTACCGAAATTATCACCCCAAGGTCTTTTAATCCCTTAAGAACAGGAATAGCTTCCATTGTATTTTGCATTGCCCCTTCTGTTATTTCAATTTCTAGAGAAGATGGATGAATTGAATATTTTCCCAGAGCATCTTTGACCATATCAATAAAATTCGGCTGTTGAAACTGTTTGGGCGAAATATTTACAGCAATGCGAATATCTGCACTAAACTGTTCGCTCCAATTCTTTATTTGTTTGCAAGCTGTCTCAATTACCCAATTTCCAATAGGAATGATTAATCCTGTTTCCTCTGCCAATGGAATAAAATCAGCAGGTGATATGAAACCTATTGTTGGGCTATGCCACCTTAAAAGTGCTTCAAAACTGTTGCAATTTTTGTTTTTAAGATCCACTTGCGGTTGATAATACAAGGTTAACTCCTGCCGTTGAATAGCTTTCCTTAAATTTGTTTCGAGGGATACTACATTTTTCCCTTTCATATTCATTTCAGAACGATAAAATTGATAATGGGCTTTTCCTCGCTCCTTTACTCGAAAAAGTGCTTCATCTGCATTTTTAATTAATGCTTCTGCATTATTACCATCTAAAGGAAACATGCTGATTCCAACGCTTGGAGTAATATAGTATTCTTGTGAATGAAGAGAAAAAGATTCGGTAAACCGAGACAGAATGTTTTCCGCAAGAAGGCTTGTCTCTTCCTTAGATGCCTCAATAAGCAAAATATTAAATTCATCGCCGCCTTGACGAAATACGATTGACCGGTAATCAGCAAACTCCAACAAACGTTCTGCAACTTTTATTAAAATTTGATCCCCGACAATATGTCCAAAAGTATCATTTATATATTTAAAACGATCTAGATCAATTGTCAGCAAAGCAAATTGCCTGCCTGTTTCTTTGGACTTCTTAATTTCCAGCTGCAAATCCTCTAACAGTGCTCTCCTATTATAAAGACCTGTTAATTGATCATGAAACGCTAAAAAACGAATTTTTTCAGCTGATTTTGTTTTTTCTGATACATCTTTCATCATAAGATAAATGCCACGCATTTTTTGATGGACAACGCTTGGAATCATTTTAATATGAACAGGTAAATTGCTACCTTCTCG
Organism: Niallia nealsonii; assembly: GCF_002835805.1. Lineage (GTDB taxonomy): Bacteria > Bacillota > Bacilli > Bacillales > Cytobacillaceae > Niallia > Niallia nealsonii. The sequence continues at coordinate 85,333 of NZ_PISE01000046.1, forward strand.
ACTTAATAAACAGTTTAGCGATTGGGAAGTTTTTGTTGCTTGGCATACAGCAAACAGCTTCTCAAATAAGGAGAAATTTGCTCCTGTGATCAAGTTAAAAATTTTTTGATCTTTAATTTGATCATAAGATCCCTCTATCATTTTTTCACCAGCAGGGTTGATTTCATGAATGCTGCCATCTAAATCAACTACAATTATTGCATCTAGATTATTTTCCACAATAGAATGATAATGCTGTTGACTTTCTATTAGTTTCTTCTGCTCTATGATTAGCTTGGTAATATCTCTTGTAACTCCAACAATAAACCTCACTTCGCCATTCTCATCAGATATAGGCGTTAAAACACATTCTCCATAATAACAATTTCCGTTTATTGTAAAATCCTCTATAAAAACATGCTCTTTTTTTTGATACAGTACCTTGCTATATGCTTCCTGAAGCCTCTCGTATACATTTTTTTCTAATACTTCTTTCATTGATTTACCAATATAGTTTAGAGGAATGGTTGTACATTTATATGCTTCTTCATTTACAAAAACATAACGAAAAATTGGCCCATCTTCTGCCTTCATGACAAAAATCCTATCTTTTATATGCTTAAACATAATTTCAAACACAATCCGCTCTAATTTGCATGATATAGCGTCTTTTTTATTTAAATGTTCTATTAGGTTATTATTTTCTTTCACTTAAACTCACCCTTATAGTCTGTGCAAAATTCTATCGTTAGCTGGCAACATTTCCTTTTCCAGTTAATTAGGCATATTTTCCACACGATGTTAAAATATATGTATATTCTTCTAGTTGGATCACACAAGGGGAACCATTTCCACCAAGTAGCTATGTTAATGAATAGGATGGATAACATATGATGACTGATTAAGTTTCTAATCTATGCTAAAGAACGGACCAAACACCATTCTTTAATAGATCTCAATATTTAGAGCGCACTTTTTAAGCCATTTCTTTTCTTTTATAAAAATAGTATAATAGCTTGTATTCTATACCTATTCTGAAAGGAGTTATCAAAGAAATGAATAGACATCAGCCATACAAAACAAATTTACAGCCAACAATCGATAATCTTACACAGGCAATTTTTGTTGTAAATCGTCACGCAAAAACAGCTACTGATCCAAAATTTCTTTATAAATTAAAACAAAATAGCTTGGAAAAGTTATTGAAAGAAGGGAAAGCAAAAAAAGTTGGGCTCCACTTCTCCAGCAACCCAAAAAATAGCCAGCAACAATCAGACATTTTAGTCGAATGCGGAAAGTACATGTTTCATTTACCTCCCACAAAACAAGATTTCCGTGACTTGCCTCATTTAGGTTCCTTACGTACTGACGTCCGAAATCCAAAATCAACTCTTTCTTTAAATCAAGCAAAAAAACTTCTCATTCATTACACAGGATTAAAAGAATCATCTCCAGACAACAATTTAAGGAGGAAAAAATACGAAAAACCTATATTTAAAAAACTCGGTGAAAGCTATTAAACTTTCACCGTATGTTTTAGTTGCTAAATTAATAAATAAGCTTTAGATAAAACAGTGCTTAGTTCAACTGTGAAAACAAATATTTTTATGTCAACATCAGCAGCTTTTTTACAATGCCACAAAGGAAAAAATTATAGTATATGTTCATCCACTAGTAAAATTAATTCAGCAATCTCCGGCTTGCTCACTTGCCCATTCGCTCCAACTCTTTGCCCTTTATGTCTTAAATCTTCTGTAATTAAAGAAGAAAAAATGATAACTGGAAGATGTGCTAATTGAGGATTATCCTTTATTCGTTTTGTTAGGTGATGCCCGTCCATTTGCGGCATTTCAATATCTGTAATGACTAATTGTACAACATCTTGGGTATTTTTATCCCCGCTTTCCTTCTCTAAATAGTTTAGCGCATCCAAACCATTTTCAAAAAATTCTATGTTGTAAAACCCTGCTTCCACTAGTGTATCTTCCAACAATTTTCTAAGCAGCGGAGAATCCTCAACAACTACTAATCGTTTGTTGCTTCGTTCCCTTTTCCCTAGTTTTTTTACTTGCTGCACATTGATGCCTGAATCTGGATTAATATCGACCAATATTTTTTCAAAATCTAATAATAAAATCATTTCTCCTGAAAATTTAATGACACCAATAATTTGACTGTCTGCACCTTGATACATCCCTGTAGGCTTTTCAATATTCTCCCAAGAAATACGATGAATTTGATTCACATGATGAACATGAAAGATAACTTTCATCTTATTAAACTCAGAAACAATAAACTTATCCTTTTCTGAGGTGCTTGAAGGCGGATAACCTAATACATTAGCTAAATTGACAACCGGCAGCACTTCTCCCCTTAACTCCATAATTCCTTCCACATATGGATGTGAGTGAGGAATTGGAATAACTGAGACTGGGTTAATAATTTCTTTTACTTTAATGACATTGATACCAAATTTATTATTGCCAACTGTAAATTCTACGATTTCCAGCTCATTTGTACCACTCTCTAATAAAATTCCTCGTTCGTTTTTCATTCTTCTACTCCCTTTTTAGAAACTTTATCCCTCATTGACGGACAGTAAGCCCCCCCGCCTAAAAGATTAGGAGAGGGATTGAAAAAAATCCTACTGATTGAAGTTTCACTTTATAGATACTATTTAAATCATTTTTCATTGCTTATTAATACCATTCTCTTGTTGATACAATAAGTGTTGCAAAATAGAAATATATACTCTTTTTATCGACTAGTTTCTATGTTTCTAAAGAAGGATTTTGTCTTTCTTTGTCAAAATTCAAGGAAATTACAAGAACATTCAACTAATTACTCACTATTCCTTAATTAAAGAATGTATATATAAGCCAATAACAGTTAATAAAATAAGAGAACCTAAAGCTATTCTGCTAGCAAGTGCACCTAAATCTGCAAAAAGGAGTGTTACTGTACCATATAAAAAAGGGCCTACTACCGAAGAAACTTTTCCTGAAAAAGCAAATAAGCCGAAAAACTGCCCTCTTTTTTTCTCTGGCGTTATTTCCACAATATAAGCTCTAGTAGTAACCCACATACTCCCTAAGGCTATTCCAAACAAGCTTCCTGCAATCCAAAACAAATACTCGCTAAAAGCAAAGGTTGCCATAACTAATGCAACTATTAGTAACACACCAACATATTTAACAGACAAGTAAGCTCCTTTATATTTTGTAATATACCCAAATACAAAGGAGCCAATAATACTCGAAACGGTAGAAACTAAATAAAGAAAAATAAATTTATCTGTACTAAATCCAACAACTGCTTTTGCATATACTGCCATCATAGCTATCGTTGTTGCAATCGCATCATTTAAGAAGAAGTAGGCTATCATAAAAAGAAAAATCTTCCTATAAGTTTTGATTTGTTTAAAGGTTTCGTAAATATCCTTATATCCAGAAAAAAAGGAGAATGACGTTTGCTTTTTGGTTGGTGCTTCTTTCATAAAGAAAAACAAAGGCAAGGAAAAAAGGAAAAATAAAAAAGCAGTAGGAAGAAAAGCTTGATGGAATTTGCCGTCTTCCACAAATAAATAGACAATTAATCCAATTAAGGTCCCTAAATACCCTACTGCAACACCAAATCCTGAGATAACTGGAATCTGCTCTTTTGTTCCTAAATCGGAAATGCTATTATCGTAAAATACTAAACTAGAATGATAAAAAAATTTAGCCAATACAAATAAAATAATAACTAGTAATAAAGACAGGGGCATTGATAAAATTGTTGTAGAAAAATTACTGTTTTTTGCTATCACTCCCATCCCAGCAGTACAAAACACTGCAAACAGCGTAAATACAATAATATATTTCTTCTTTTTTCCAGTACGATCCATCATTACACCAAATAAGGGAGAAAATATAACTAATAGAAAGCTAGCTATTGCATTAGCATAAGAAATAAACGTACTTGCCAGTTGAGTTTGCACTTCATTTGAACCAATCGTCTCTTGTAAATAAAGCGGAAAAAAAATGGTGTTAATATTAGAGGAAAAAATTGTATTTGCTGCATCATATAGAGCCCAAGATAATACAGGCAAAGAAAAATATAGAGCTAATCCTTTTTTATTGTTCTTTTTATTTAGCTGCTCTTCCATCATCATTTCTCCTTTGTTCTTCTTAATATTTTCACTCCATTTATTTATATTATTCAATTCCTTTCCTCTTCATGTGAACTTACAAAAGAAGCTTTTTTCCTCTTCATTCAAAGTATTAGCTTCTACTAAATTTCTGTTATTTTCATAATATGTAAGTTTTTAATTACTTTTTTTTAAATTAATTACTATTTTGTGAATTATATAACAATCATCTAGACGTTTTTACGCAAGCAGAATACGATACATATATAAAGCAACATTTCTAATCAACAAGTGTTTTCCCTCCCATTAACTAGGGAGAGAATGCTCTACACCATATTAAATAAAGAGAGGGGAAAAACAATGACAGGCACAGCTATTCTTTTTCATGAAGATTCATCTGTTACATTTTTAGAAAACATCGATATAACAGACTATCAATTATTGCAGACTGTAAAAAATAAACAACCGATTCTTTTACAAGCTGCAAAATTGTCCTATTTTTGTCAAGATGAAATTGATTGGGATTACGGCTACTGAATTTCCATCGATTTTTACTTTAATTAATTACGTTCTTTTTCTCCAGACTGCTCATTTACACTGATAGAGCTTTTACCGAGGCAAAAAAAGAAAATTTTTATGTAATAAACAACCTTTTCTGTTAGTCTCATACCAAAAAAAGAGAAGCAGTAGACAAATCTCACTGCTTCTCCTTTTTTAATTCGGCTTATATAGCCGAATTGCTATAGTGTTGATAATATTTATAAAGTGCTTGCGTGCCGCTTTCATCTTCTCCGAGTTTTGAAAGTCTACTGTATAAATTCTCTGCAAGCTGTAAACCAGGTGCATTCATTCCCATGAATTTTGCTTCTTCAAGAGCAATACGCATATCTTTTATAAAATGCTTAATATAAAACCCAGGCTCAAAGTCCCCTTTAATCATACGAGGAGCAAGATTACTCAAAGAGAAACTGCCTGCAGCCCCTGTAGAAATACTTTTTAGTACGGTATCTGGATTTAAGCCTGCCTTCTCAGCATAAACAATCGCTTCACAAACACCGATCATATTAGATGCAATTGCTATTTGATTACACATTTTTGTATGTTGACCTGCACCTGATTCTCCCTGATACACAATATTTGTACCTAATACTTCAAAAACTGGCGCTAATGCTTGAAAAGCAGCTTCTTCCCCACCAACCATGATGGATAATTTCCCCTCTCTAGCTCCAATATCTCCACCAGAAACAGGTGCATCTACTACGTAAATACCACGCTTTTTTCCTTCTTCAAACAGTTTTTTTGCTAAACTTGGTGTAGAAGTTGTCATATCAATCGTATAACTGCCTTTTTTAGCATGAAATAAAATACCGTTTTCTCCAAGATAAATTTCTTCTACATCAGATGGATACCCAACAATCGTAATAATAATAGTTGCTTTTTCTGCAACTTCTTTTGGCGTATCAGCCCATTTTGCACCTAAAGAAAGCAATTCTTCTGCTTTTGTTTTTGTTCTATTGTAAACAAAAACTCGATATCCTTTTGCAAGCAAATTTTTTGCCATGCTGTTTCCCATAACTCCTGTACCGACAAATCCAATTATACTATTTTCTTGTGACACCATATTACTTCACACTCCCTAATAGTAATATTTGTTTCTTTTTATGTATTCTAATTAATGATAGCATGATTCATCTTCTATGAATATGAACATTCCATAAACGAATTAATCTTAAAAAGGAATAATTTCCCTCAAAAAAAAAAAAAAAACGACTGATTATCTAAAATCAGTCGTTCAAAAAGGGGAAAATGAGAATAGCTCTAAGGCAACTTTAAAAATTGATAAGTGCCTATGCTTGTTATATTTTTACCCTTTTTTATTATAAATAAACATTATTTGTACTATTTTTATGAAAGTTTTGCAGCAGCTTTAACAGCTTCCATTACTTCTTCTGTAGTAGACATTTGTAATGCTTTTTCTGCTAACTCTTCCATTTCTGTTTTAGAAAGATGTAAGATTTGAGCTCTTGCTTTTAAGATAGATGTAGCACTCATAGAGAATTCATCTAATCCTAAACCTAACAACAATGGAATTGCTGTTTCGTCTCCAGCCATTTCTCCACACATTCCAGCCCATTTGCCTTCTTTATGTGCAGCATCAATAACCATTTTAATCAAACGTAAAATAGAAGGATTGTATGGTTGGTATAAATAAGATACTCTTTCATTCATACGGTCTGCAGCCATTGTGTATTGAATCAAATCATTTGTTCCAATACTAAAGAAGTCTACTTCTTTAGCAAATTGATCTGCAAGAACTGCTGTTGAAGGAATCTCTACCATAATTCCAAGTTCAATCTTATCTGCTACTTTTGTTCCGTTTGCAATTAAATTTGCTTTTTCTTCTTCTAAAAGCGCTTTTGCAGCACGGAATTCATTTAATGTCGCAATCATTGGGAACATGATTTTTAAATTACCGTATGAGCTTGCACGAAGCAATGCTCTTAATTGTGTACGGAAAATATCCTGCTCCTCTAAACATAAACGAATTGCACGGAAACCAAGGAATGGGTTCATTTCTTTTGGCAAGTCTAAATATGGAAGTTCTTTATCTCCACCGATATCCAATGTACGAACAACTACTGGTTTCCCTTTCATACCTTCAAGAACAGCTTTATAAGATTCGAATTGCTCATCTTCTGTTGGAAGTTGATCTCTTCCCATATATAAGAATTCTGTACGGTATAGCCCAACAGCTTCTCCGCCATTATTAATAACACCTTCTAAATCATTTGGTGTACCAATATTTGCTGCTAATTCAACATGAACTCCGTCAGCGCTAACTGTTTTTTCGTTTGCAAGTTTAGCCCATTCCGCTTTTTGCTCTTCATATTGTGCAGCTGTTTTTTCATAGCTTGCCACTACTTCTGGTGTTGGGTTAATGTGAATTTCACCTTTTAATCCATCAACAATAACTAAATCGCCATTTTGGATTTCTTCTGTTGCTTTTTTTGTTCCAACAACAGCAGGAATTTCTAATGAACGAGCCATGATTGCTGAATGTGATGTTCTTCCGCCAATATCTGTTGTAAAACCTTTAACAAACTCACGATTTAATTGAGCAGTATCAGATGGAGTTAAGTCCTCTGCCACTACTATCACTTCTTCAGAAATCATGCTTGGATTTGCTAAATGCACGCCTAATAAATGGGCAAGCACACGTTTTGTAACGTCGCGAATATCCGCTGCACGTTCTCTCATATATTCATTATCCATTGACTCAAACATAGTAATAAACATATCAGTAGTTTCTTTTAATGCAACTTCTGCATTCACAGATTCTGTTTTAATTTTGTCTTCAATAGGTGCAATTAGTTCAGGATCACTTAATACTAATAAATGGGCTTCAAAAATAGCGGCTTTATCCGCACCAAGCTCCTTGTTTGCTTTTTCGCGGATAGCGTCTAACTCACCTTTTGATTTGTTTAATGCTTCTTGAAAACGATTGATTTCATTTTCAGCATTATCAATTGTTGTTTTTTCAAATGAAAGGTTTGGTTCTACTAGACGATATGCTTTTGCAATAGCAATTCCACTGGATGCTGCGATTCCTTGTAAGAAACTCATTATTCTGCCAAGCCTTCTGTTTTTAAAGTTTCTGCTAAACCATTAATTGCATCCTGCTCATCGTTGCCCTCAGCACTAATTGAAATATCTGCCCCTTGTCCAATACCTAATGACATTACACCCATAATAGATTTAAGGTTCACTTTCTTTCCTTTATATTCCAATTGGATTTCAGAATCAAATTTGCTTGCGGCTTGTACCAAAAGTGTTGCTGGGCGAGCATGAATTCCTGTATCTGCTATAACTTTAAATTCTTTTACTATCATTAGTAAATCAAACTCCTTTTATAAAAAATTAAATAAGATGTATTGCGTAATCTTAACAGCTAAACTTAAATCCCCTTATATACTAGTCAAGATTTATTCTAACCACTAAATACTATATAATTAATCAAATACCCTTGTAAACTGCCGTTTATTTTTAATTTATGTCCTATATTTAGCTTCTCTATCAAATCTTTTCATTTGACTATTATATTTTCTTCTTATTCCCCGAAATAATGTAGGGAATTTAAAACTATTATGTAGGTTTTTAAGTTTATCTTAATAACATCTCAAAAAAAGAATAGCATTTCTTTCTTTAGGAGACAATCAAAAAATCTTTTTCAATGAAAAATAATCATTTTATATTTAACGAAGTTGTCATATATTTAAAAGAGACAACTTCGAAACTCGGCTAAACTTTTAACAAGTCGCACGTATGTAAAACAACTAAATGATTTGGTTTATTCAGCCTTTTAATAACAAAATAAAAAGCCGTGGTGAAAAGATATGAAGTATAAACGGGAAGAGCCATTTCGCTATTCATTCCCAGATCCAATTGACGGAGAGCTTACTTTAAAAAAATTAGATGATGAAACAACTTTTAATATAGGAAAAGCAACTATTAGAGATATTAGTCCAAATGGTATAAAATTTGCTTCCCATTTAGATTTACCAGTAAATGATGACCGTATTCTTTTTTATATTACCTTTTCTATCAAAAACAAAAAAATTTCCATTCCAGGCAATATTACTTGGAAGAAAAAACAATTAAATCAATATATATATGGCTATCAAGCTCAAAATGCTCAAGAAAAACAAGAAGAAATTATTGAAGAGCTAAAAGAATATGCAAAAGCTCGATTAAAAGACAACTAAGCTATTACTTTAAAGCATCTGCATGTTCTGCAAGCCCTCCACTAAAAGTTTTAGCCATTATTTTTCTTAAAAGATGGCAGTTAAATATTTTAAAATCCATGAAGAATGAAACTTCCCATTCTTCATGATGATGGTTTTATTGCAACGGCCATTTAGCTTCTTGGTGTCGATAAATAAGTATATGCCACATCTCCACCTCTTAAGGCAATTCCTCTAAAATATTTAAAGTCACTTCTTTCAATAAGTTGTTTGCGAAATTGCAGGAATTCCTCCTTTTTTATTGTAATTTGTTCTACTTCTCCATTTTTTAATTTTTCTAGCAAAAAGTGGATATCTTTCGCCTCCATATAAAATACCTCCTGGCTTTCGTGTAGAATATTGTTGATAATTGTCGACCTTTCAGAAGAAATTCAACTGTCATCTTATGGTATAATTAACCTTAATATCATTTTAGTAAAAAAGTTTCTTTTGTTAATTCATACTATTCAGTAATCAGCATAGGTGCACCAAATGTATCATATTATCATAGTATATACATATTTTAATTGTTACTGAGATTGCAAGCAATTCATATTTCTTTACGAATAAATTCTTATAGTGCAAACTATAAATACAGAATTTATATACAATTTGAATGTAAGGAGTGGAAAGCAAGTGAAAAGAGCCGAGGTTGGAAATATAATTGAGTTTAGAGGATTACAAGGTATTGTAGAAAAGGTTAATGAAAATTCTGTAATTGTCGATTTAACCTATATGGACAATTATCGTGATCTTGAATTAGAGCAAAGAACAGTTGTCAATCATAAAAACTATACAGTTATTAAATAATGCTCCAAAAAAACAGAAATATTTCTCTTTAAAATAATTGAATGTAAACGCTTTTCTCTTTATTGTTGGATAAAATATGGACTGATTTTCGTCCATCCTAATTTGCAGCGTGAAACATTTAAAAACAACTATAAAAGATTATCTGATATTTGGCGGGGATGAAAAATTCCCCGCTTCTAATGTTCCTCTTTCTTTTTATTGTTCTAATAAAAAGACTATTAGGAAAGCTTTTACAATAGCTATTCTTCCGCAAGTTCTTTTTTTGTTTTTACTTTCCCATGAGGTTTTTGCTTTTGCTTACGCACAGTCCATTCCCTCTCTTGCTCTCTCTGTGATTTAGACATCATTCATCCCCCTTTCTGTTTTTATTAGAATGAACCATTTGCTGTTTTTTTATCCTCTTTTATTCCTTTTCTAACCCCTCTTATTTTTTCACTTTTTTAAATTGTTTTTCTTTTATTATTGACCATATCAAGAAAAACTGATAACATCACTTTATATTTCATATATAAAGTTTTAGCGATGATTGTTGTGGATAAAACTATGACAGGAGCCGCTTCTGGAGAGACCGCAAAGTCGGCACCGAAGGATTCACAATCTCAGGTAAAAGGACAGAAGAGTAACATATACATACTAATTTGTAATGGTTTGTTATTCTGGATGTTGCCCTGCCTAGAAGATTGGAGATGCTCCAATCTTTTTTCATGTCCATTGTTTTATAGTAAACACATCCATTTGCAAACTCATGTACTTATATGATCTTATAACAAATAATTATACTCGGTTTGGTTAAACATAATGCTATTCTAATAAAGTTTTTAGCCAAAAAAGAAATTTAAATGAGGTGACTTTTATGCAGCAGCGTCGTGCAGTTGTAAGTGTAATCGGAAAAGATCAAGTTGGTATCATCAGCAAAGTAACAACTGTAATTTCTCAAAATAATATTAATATTCTCGATATTAGCCAAACTATACTGCAAGATTTTTTTACAATGATGATGCTTGTAGACATTACAAATAATGGAAATTTAGATGAATTGCGCAGTCAATTTGACACACTTGGCAGTGAACTTCAATTAAAGATCAATATTCAGCTAGAAGAAATTTTTCAATCTATGCACCGCGTATAAGAAAGGAGGATATTAAATGAAGATAGCATTAAACGAAATGATGGAAACCATAAACATGGTTCAAATGGAAAACCTTGATATCCGGACTGTTACCATGGGAATTAGTTTATATGATTGCGCAGATTCTGATTTCCATAAAATGAATGCTGCCGTCTATAAAAAAATTACTACATATGCAAACAATTTAACAGCTGTAGCAGAAGCCGTTGAAAAAGAATACGGAATTCCCATCATCAATAAACGCATATCGATTACACCAATTGCAGAAATTCTAGGACATGCGACAGTCGAACAAGCAATCGAATTGGCAAAAACTTTAGATAAAGCAGCAAAGGATTTAAATGTTGACTTTATTGGGGGATATTCTGCGCTTGTTCATAAAGGCATATCAAAAGCAGACCAAACCCTTTTAGATGCATTGCCAGAAGCGTTAACAGTTACAGATAGAGTTTGTGCTTCTGTTTCTGTTGCGACAACAAGAACTGGTATTAATATGGATGCAGTTAAACAAATGGGAATCATTATTAAAGAAGCAGCAGAAAAAACAAAAGATACCAATGGATTGGCTTGTGCTAAACTTGTTGTTTTCTGCAACCCTGTTGAAGATAACCCTTTTATGGCTGGGGCATTTCATGGTGCCGGTGAAGGCGAAGTTGTCATTAATGTCGGAGTGAGCGGTCCTGGAGTTGTCTTAAATGCACTAAAAAAATACCCAGAAGCAGATCTAGGAGAAGTTTCTGATATCATCAAAAAAACAACCTTTAAAATTACTCGTGCAGGCGAATTAATCGGCCGCGTTGTTGCGGAGAGGCTAGAAGTTCCTTTTGGAATTATGGATCTTTCTCTTGCTCCAACAAACGCCATTAATGACAGTGTTGCAGAGATTTTAGAAGAAATCGGCTTAGAGCGTGTTGGAACACACGGTACAATTGCTGCACTTGCCCTAATGAATGATGCTGTCAAAAAAGGAGGAGCGATGGCTAGTTCTTATGTTGGTGGTTTAAGCGGTGCCTTTATTCCTGTAAGTGAAGACAATGGCATGATTCGTGGCATAACAGATAACAGCTTAACTTTATCAAAATTAGAAGCAATGACATGTGTATGCTCTGTTGGGCTTGATATGATTGCCCTGACTGGTGATGTAACAGCTGCAACTTTGTCTGCTATAATAGCTGATGAAGCAGCAATCGGCATGATTAATAAAAAAACAACCGCTGTACGTGTTATTCCTGTTCCAGGAAGAACTGAAGGCGAAATGGTTGAATTTGGCGGATTATTAGGACGTGCTCCAGTTATGGGAGTAAACCCTTTTAGTTCAGCTAAATTAATTGACCGAGGCGGACGTATCCCTTCACCACTGCAAGCACTCATTAACTAAAATACATGAAAGAGAAGCATCTTACATTTCTTTCTTTAGGGTGCTTCTCTTCTTTTGTCTGTTTTTTTTATGTATAGTTAAGACTTAAGTTTCCGGAATAGGCTTTACCATTAATAGCAGAAGAAAAACTAAACTGATATATCCAAATAATGGATACAACCAAGAAAGCAACGTTCCATAGTGTATAAAGCTGATTGCATACGAAATAAAAAAAATAAAGGCAATAATAAAAATACTCGGAAGTCTAATATATCCTCTTAATTGCCGTTCTAATCCATAAACATTGCCAATAACAGATGTGAATATTTCTCCATAAATCACTAGAATATAAATCCAAGAAAGATTTGGAGCAAGTGTCCTCATAATAGTCGCCATAGGTATCGCGTAACGATCGACATCCTCTAGCATAATAAGAGTAAAATGACTGGAAATTAAAATAAGCATTAAGGCAAATCCACCTAAAATCCCACCCCATTTCACTGTATCTTCATCCCCTATTTCAGATGCGGCAGGTACTAATACAGCAATAGCCAACGATAAATTTAGCGCTGTATAAGAAAATGGAGAAGCAAAAGCCTTCAAACTACTATTTTTATCGATCAGTATATGGGAAACAAAATCAGGCATTTGTACAGTGTAGAAAAACAAAATAAAACTAAAACTAATCATGATAGGCACGACAAATGTATTAACAGCAAATAATCCTTTCATGCCTACCGTCATCACAAGGATCGATAAAATGATTGTGAAAATAACGCCAGTTGCTTTAGAAAAACCTAGTTGTTCTTCAAAAACTGCCCCAGCACCAGACAGCATGACTGCACAAACACCAATCAGCATAATAAGCATAATGATATTAATCAATGTCCCCATCCATCTTCCAAATAAAAAAATAGTGAACTCTTGATAAGATTTTGCTTTTATTTTTACAGAAATTCTCATTAATTTTGATCCAAAATAACTAAAGATAACGCCGCTGATTAAAATGCCAATGAGTCCGATAAAGCCAAACTGAGAAAAAAATTCTACTATTTCTTTTCCTGTAGCAAAACCGGCACCAACGACTGTTCCAACGTATACAGCGGCTAATTGAAAGGCTGCGCTCCATTTATTTTTCACTTCAGTCCCTCCTTCTTTTAACTATATGTTGGAGAGGACAAACAAAGACGAGCTTTTTTGTTGATTAATTCTGATTTTTTTTACATAATAGAACAAAGATTTCAGGGAAGTTCGTTTTTCTTCCCAATAATTCTACAATTTTCCACAAGCAAAAAGGTTGAAGATCGAAAAAGGTCAAAGTATAATAACATCATAAAGGTCAAAATTGATCAAACTCAAAAGGAGGAACTATTTATGAAATGTCAAATTTGTCAAGAAAACAACGCAAACGTGAGTCTACAATTCTTTACAAACAATGAAAGTCATCAATTGAACATTTGCCATAGTTGTTATCAAAAAGAAAAACAAAAAATGACATCTAATTCTAACGGCATGTTTTTCCAACCCTCCCCTTTTGATGAGATATTCAAGTCATTTAATCAAAATCCATCAGGGGCAATGAAGTCAGCTAACCAAGCTCCTTCCACTAATAAAGGCATTTTAGATAATTACGGCAAAAATTTAAACCATCTAGCTAATGCTGGATTAATAGATCCTGTAATAGGTAGAGAAAATGAAATAGAACGAGTTATTGAAATACTAAATAGAAGAAATAAAAATAATCCTGTTTTAATTGGTGAGCCTGGTGTCGGAAAAACGGCTATTGCTGAAGGGTTAGCATTAAAAATTGTGGAAGGCTCTGTACCAAAAAAATTAAAGAATAAAGAAATCTATTTATTAGATGTAGCATCACTTGTAACAAACACAGGTATTCGCGGACAATTTGAAGAAAGAATGAAACAAATTATCCAAGAAATTCAAGAAAGAAAAAATGTCATTGTATTTATCGATGAAATCCATCAGCTTGTGGGGGCAGGATCTGCAGAAGGGTCTATGGATGCAGGAAATATTTTAAAACCTGCTTTAGCCCGCGGAGAACTTCATATCATTGGAGCAACTACGTTAAAGGAATATCGTCAAATCGAAAAGGATGCGGCCTTAGAGCGCAGATTCCAGCCTATCCAGGTTGCAGAGCCATCTATATCATCTGCAATTGCTATCTTAAATGGCATTAAAGATAAATATGAAAAATTCCATGAAGTCACTTATACAGAGGAAGCAATAGCGGCTTGTGTAGAGCTTTCTCATCGTTATATCCAAGACCGATTCTTGCCAGATAAAGCCATTGATTTATTGGATGAAGCGGGCTCAAAAATGAATCTTGCATCTAATTACACCAATACAGAAAAAATTGAAAATAGATTAGCAAACATTGCCAAAGAAAAAGAAGCGGCTTTAAAAGAAGAAAATTATGAGCACGCGGCATTACTGCGCAAAGAAGAACAGCAGCTAGAAAAGGCTTTAAACAATCCTAATACAGAAGATAAACCAGTTGTTAACAGCACTTTAATTCAAGAATTAATTGAAAAGAAAACAGGGATTCCAGTGGGTAAATTACAGCAGGATGAACAGCAGAAAATGAAAAATTTAGCAGAACATCTTGCGGCAAAAGTCATTGGCCAAAATGAGGCAGTTATAAAAGTCTCCAAAGCAATTAAACGAAGCCGCGCTGGTTTAAAAGCAAAAAATAGACCTATTGGGAGCTTCCTATTTGTTGGACCGACTGGTGTTGGGAAAACAGAACTAACAAAAACTTTAGCAGAAGAATTATTTGGCACAAAAGACAGCATGATTCGCCTAGATATGAGCGAATATATGGAAAAACACAGCATTGCAAAAATTATTGGTTCTCCTCCAGGATATGTAGGACATGAAGAAGCGGGACAACTGACAGAAAAGGTAAGAAGAAATCCTTACAGCATTATCTTACTCGATGAAGTTGAAAAAGCCCATCCGGATGTTCAATCGATTTTCTTGCAAATTTTAGAGGATGGAAGATTAACAGACAGTCAAGGGCGTACAGTCAGCTTTAAAGATTCTGTTATCATTATGACAAGCAATGCAGGAGTAGGCCATAAAAACATTGTGGTTGGATTTGAAAAAAATGCCGCAATGGAAGAAAGCAATTTACTGCAGTCATTGGGCAGTTTCTTTAAACCGGAGTTTTTAAACCGATTTGATGCAATTATTGAATTTAAGTCTTTAGAGAAACCGCATCTTTTACAAATAACTGATTTATTATTAACAGAGTTAAAAGAAACAGTAAAAGAGCAGCAGATTACGCTTCATATTACAGAAGATGTAAAAGAAAAACTAGTGGCATTAGGAACACATCCAAGCTTTGGTGCTCGTCCATTAAGACGCGCCATTCAAGAACATCTTGAAGATCATTTAGCTGACTTTATTTTAGACAAACAAGATGCGACAGATTTAACAGCAAAAATAGAAGATGGAAACATCGTCATTGTCGAAACAAAAGCAGAAACTATCAATCAATAAAAAATAAGCATCCAATCGAGGTGATTGGATGCTTATTTTTATATCTTCATTAATTCTTTTTCTGATGCTAAACAGTGAATTAGGGATTCAACAGTAGGTTTTTCCGGCATTCTATGTGTGCGTATTCCGTACATTTCAGCCATTTCTTTCGTTTTCATCCCCATCGACACAACGTTTTTTACATTATCCACTAAAGATTCTAAGCCAAACTTGCTTGCCTCGTTTAGAAAAACTTGGACTGAATAGCTGCTCGGAAATAATAAAGTATCGAGCTGTGCTTCCTCTAACTGTCGCTTCATAATATCCTCAAATTTTGTATCGGCCGTCTTTTTGCTTGTAATAAAAAGGTCGCATTTTCCATATTGAACAGTATACAAAGGTTCTTCCTCTTTTATTTGGTTATCTCCCACAATAAGCAATTTGCCTTCCTGCTTCATTTCTGTACAAAGAAATGAAGCAAATCCTTTTGATTCTAACGCTCTTATCGTTTTACTAGATAGCCCATAAAGGACTCCTCTTAAGGAACGAACATCTATTTTATTCTCTGCTAGAATCGCAAAAAAATCATAAACTGCTTCTGATGAAGTAAAGAGTATCTTTTCATACACGTCTATATTTTTTATTGTGTTTTTATCAACAGCTGCTTTTTCTTTTTTCCATTTAGGAAACTCTATTACATCTGCGCCCTTTTCTTTTAATTCTCTTGCTAATTTACTTTCTTCTGTTCCCGTTCTGACAAGCATTATTTGCCTGCCAAACAATGCTTTTTTCTCAAACCAGCTGATTTTTTCTCTTATGGCAACTACTTCTCCTACCAGGGTAATGGCTGGATTGGTAATCTGCGCCTGCTCTGCAAGCTGCGGGATAGTAGCCAATGTTCCTTGCACGCTTTTTTGTCTCCCCCATGTTCCCCATTGAATAAGAATAACAGGTGTATCCGGTGATTTGCCGTGATTTATTAAATTCTCGCAAATATAATAAAGATTTTTTACTCCCATATAAAAAGCCATCGTTTGGACGCTATTGACCAATCCTTGCCAATCAATATCAGGTTTCCCATTCGGCGTTTTATCATGTGCGGTTACAATAGCAAACGACCCAGCATAATCCCGATGTGTCACAGGTATGCCTGCATAAAGAGGTGCTGCTATTCCAGAGGTGATGCCTGGCACCATTTCAAACTCAATACCATGTTCACTTACAGATAACGCCTCTTCTCCCACTCTCCCAAATATGCTTGGATCCCCGCCTTTAAGACGGACAACGATTTTCCCTTCTAATGCTTTTTCCACTAATAGACGATTGATTACTTCTTGTTTTAAAAAATGCCGATGTGGAAGTTTTCCACAATAGATAAATTCACATCCTGCATGTGCATGTTCTAATAAAGTTGGATTAATAAGGCGGTCATAAAGAATTACATCTGCCCGTTTGATGGCCTCAAGCCCTTTTACTGTAATTAAATCCCCATCTCCTGGGCCCGCTCCTACTAAATAAACTTTTCCCTTTTGCATCTGCAGTCATCCTCTCTATCATTCAGGCAAATTTCTTTTTTCGTTATGTGTTAATAAATATAGTAAATAAAACAATTTTTGGTTCATTTGAGCTAAATGAACCAAAAATCAATAGAGTTCAATTCCTTAAAGCATTGGCCTTTTGCTCGTTATCCTTTAGTCCCGCTTATCAACTAATTTGAGCGTCATTTTTATAAAAGTGTTCAAGCGCTACAATCGCACTGCCCATTCTTTCTTCTTTCGGAATCACTAGCCTCTTTACACCCTCATCCCGCAACGCAGCTGCTGTTACCTTTCCAACCGCAACAGCTACCACATTATTTTCAAAAGCTTCCAATAATTCATTATATATTTTCTTCTCTCTTGCATAGGAGAATAAAAATCTCGCTTGTGGCGTACTAGTAAAATTAACTGCATCTACTTTATTCGTTAAAATTTCTTCTACAAGCTGCTCCAACACTTCTGCTTGTGGCGGTATATGCTTATATGGAAGAATTTCTTTAAACTCTGCTTGCTGTTCCTGCAAATATTCGATTAATTTCGGCGCAGGATCTCCATGCAGCTGCAATGCTACTTTACATTCTTTTAAATCAAAAGGCGCAAAGGACCTTATTAATCCAACCGTACTGCCATCATCATCCCGTACATCTGGGGTGATGTTAAGCTTTTTTAGCATATTAACCGTTTTATATCCTCTTGCCGCAACTCTAGACTGTTGAATGGTTTGAATAAATGTCTCTCCCATCCCCATTTTTTCTGCGGTTTTATATAAAGTTTCTGTCCCTACTCCAGTTGTAAAAATAAACCAGTCGTAATTTCCTGCTAATAATGTTTTTATATCTTCTTCCAAATTACTGTCATCTAAAAAAGTCGTTCCTTGTGTAGGACGTGATAGTGGAATCCCGCCTAAATTGCTTACTAATTTACTAAGTTCTTCCACTTTTCGTTGTCCTGCTAAAGCAATTCTTTTTCCTTCTAGTCGTTTCAATTGCTTATTCCTCCAAATCCATATGTTATAAATTTACTATATCATTTTATTGATAGAAAAAGGATATGAATTTTTTGGTTTTAGCGTTACTGCTATTTATTAATAGATTCACTGTTTTAATGGAGTTTATACTGTTAATCTTCTATTAAAAGATAAACAGTATCCCCTTCCACAGCTGTTTTGTATGTTTTTACACATCCTGTATCAGGTTCTTGTACTTTGCCATCCTCTAAACATATTTTCCAGTCATGCATCGGACAAAATACATGGTCTCCACTTACGATGCCTTCTGTTAAAACCCCGCCTTTATGTGGACAGCGATTTTCAATTGCTCTAATTGAACCCCCAGATAATCTGAACACCGCAATTTCTTTATCCTTATAGCGAACTGTCTTCCCTAAGCTTTTCGGAAGATCTTCTATTTTTCCTACAACCATTTTTGTTAATTCTTTATTTACCATAGTATTTTCCCCCTTTTGATGTATGGATAGGATTAAGACATTACGACGTTTGCAAATAATTCTTTTGTCGTCTTTTCACTTTCAACAATTTCTTTCCAAGGATCTTTGTACACAGACAATGTCTCTTCCATTCTTGCTGTTAATTCTTTGCGCTTTTGTTTATCATCCAGTATCGATTGGACATGTGCCAAACCAACACGATCAATCCATGCAGACGTTCTTTCTAAATAATTAGCTGTTTCGCGGTAATACTGTAAATAAGCTGCTGTTACTTCCATTACTTCTTCTTCTGTTTGAACTTTATATAATAAGTCTCCGCCGCGTACATGAGTACCGCCGTTTCCGCCAACATAAATTTCCCAGCCTCCATCAATGCCAATAAAGCCAATATCTTTAAAGCCAGACTCTGCACAGCTTCTCGGACAAGCGGATACAGCCATTTTCACTTTATGCGGTGTTTGCAATCCTTCAAATTTCTGTTCTAAACGAATACCCAGTCCCATAGAATCTTGTGTGCCAAATCGGCAGAATTGCTCGCCTACACATGTTTTAACTGTACGCAATGATTTTCCGTAAGCAAATCCTGAAGGCATATCTAAATCGCCCCACACTTTCGGCAAATCTTCTTTTTTCACACCAATTAAGTCAATACGCTGACCGCCAGTCAACTTTACTAAAGGAATTTCATACTTGTCTACTACATCTGCAATTGTTCTTAAATCATTTGCATTTGTTACACCACCATACATTCTTGGCACAACAGAGTATGTTCCATCTTTTTGGATATTTGCATGCATCCGTTCATTTACAAAACGAGAATCTCTTTCGTCTTTATATTCAATCGGATTAATCATTGCTAAATAATAGTTAAGTGCTGGACGGCATTTAGAACAACCTTCTTCGCTCTTCCATCCTAGAACATTCATTACTTCTCTTGTATGTTTTAAGCCTTTTGCTTTGATTTCTTCGACTACTTCATCTCTTGAAAGAGTGGTACAGCTACAGATTGCTTCTTTTTGCTGTGATGCGTCAAAATCAGAACCAAGTGTGTGCTGCAATAATTCTCCAACAAGCCCTTTACATCCACCACAAGATCTTGAAGCACTTGTACATGCTTTAATTTCATCAACAGAAGTGCAGCCTCCTTGAATAGCTTCAACAATGGTTCCTTTCGATACCCCATTGCATCCGCAAATAATTTCATCTGCACCCATGCTTGCAACTAAACTCACTCCAGCGTCTTCCCCAATTGGCTGTAAAATCGTAATTTTTTCCGTATCAGAGATATCCGCTTCTTTTTGTATCATCGAGAACAAACGATTTCCTTCTTTGCTGTCCCCAAACAGCACTGCTCCAACAATTTTACTTCCGCGAAGGACAATCTTTTTATAGACTCCATCTTGTTCATCAAATACTTTAATCGCTTTTTTATCTGAATCTTCAGTAAAATCACCCGCTGAAAATACTTCTACACCAGATACTTTTAATTGTGTTGATAAAACAGATCCTTCATATGGTTTTGTGTCTGTCCCGCATAAATGGCTTGCCAACACTTTTGCTTGCTCATAAAGTGGTGCCACTAATCCGTATGGTATTCCTCTATGTTCTGCACATTCTCCAACAGAATAAATATGTGGAGTTTCTGTTTGCAAGTAATCATTTACAATTATTCCACGATTTACTGCAATATTGCTCGCTTTTGCTAATTCGATATTTGGTTTAATTCCAACTGCCATTACTACTAAATCAGCGTCTAGAGTAGTGCCATCTTTAAACTTTAAGCCAGCTACTCTTTCCTCTCCTAAAAATTGTTCTGTTTGTGTTTCTAATAAAAATTTCATTCCTTGTTTTTCTAATTCTTGCTGTAATAGCTTTCCTGCAGTTGGATCAAGCTGACGTTCCATTAAAAATGGAGCAAGGTGGATAACTGTTACATCCATTCCTAAATTAAGTAACCCTCTTGCCGCTTCTAATCCGAGTAATCCCCCACCGATAACTGCAGCTTTTTTATATTTCTGTGAAGCTTCTAACATAATATCTGTATCTTTTATATCACGGAATGCTGTTACCCCTTCTTTTTCTGCCCCAGGAATTGGAAGCATAAATGGCACGGAACCTGTTGCTAAAATCAATTCATCATATTCTTCTACTCTTCCACTATCTGTAATAACTCTTTTGTTCTCTGTATCTACATTTGTTACCGTTTCACCAGTATGTAATGTAATATTGTTATTTTTATACCAATCCCAATCATTTAAGGTAATATCACTAAGCTTTGTATCTCCTTGTAAAACTTTTGATAATAAAATTCTATTATAATTTGGATGTGGCTCACTTCCAAAGATAGTAATCTCAAACTCATCTTTTGAAATTTTTAATACTTCTTCAATTGCTCTTACCCCTGCCATTCCATTTCCAACAAGAATCAATTTCTTTTTATTCACCATAATTCCTCCCCCAAGAAGTTTCCTCTACTTTAACACAGAGAAAAGATGTTTTTAATATACTTGTTATATTTTCTGACACACTTTTTTATATATTCAAAATAATTATTTTTATCTAAAAACTCAAAAACCTTTTAACAAAAGGATTGTATACCCTTTCATCAAAACACTTTTTTTTGAAGAACTATTCTACTTTTTTATCCATTATAAAAAGCGTTTC
>NZ_PISE01000047.1 GCF_002835805.1 Niallia nealsonii
CCAATCAACCTGTTTTAACCATAGATTTACTCATGCAAACTATTCGAAAAACCACAATCTTTTAGAAAACAGCCTTAGAAAAAAATAAAGCGCAACTAACAATCAGGCTTTACAGGAGAAAAGGAAACATCAATCAGTGGGGGATTTTCTTCATCCCCCACTGATTGTTAGTTGAACTAATCAGGCGTTTACGGGCAGTTATCCCCCACCTCCATTTCTTGTTTTCTCTTATGATCTTGAGGTGGGGGCTTTACTGCCCGTTAATGCGTGATAAATTAAATCGGCAATGGCTTTATTGGCCATTTGTATAAATATCTAATGAAGCCTGCACTCCCGCACCTGTTTGCACTTTCACTCCATGTCTAATCAAGCTAGCTTCTAAAGCTGATAAAGCAAATAGGACGTTTTCTTTGCGGCAGCTATATCCCATTGTTCCTATTCTCCAGATTTTCCCGTGTAATGGCCCAAAACTGCTGGCAATTTCTACACCAAATTGATTTAGCATCATTGCACGGACTGATTCTGCATCGACACCTTCTGGAACTTTTACGCAAGTAACTGTCGGCAATTTCCAGCGGCTGTCACCAAACAGCTCTAAGCCCATTCCTTCTATGCCTGCAATTAATGCTTTCTCATGGAATTTATGGCGAGCAAAACGATTTTCTAACCCTTCTTCAAGCAAAATCCTTAAGCCTTCATGCAATGCATACAGCATAGAAGTTGCCTCTGTATGATGATTTAATCTTCTTGGACTCCAATAATCCTGCAATTGGCTTAAATCTAAATAATTGCTTTTAATTGGATGATGATAAGATTTTTCCGCTAGCTCTTTATCTGTTGCAATCCCTCTTTCTACTTTTTTACGATCAAGAAGGATTTTTTCAATTCGCTCATTATACGTAATTGGCGAATTTCCAGAAGGAACAGAAATACATTTTTGGTTTCCGCCGATAGCCGCATCAATATACCAATTATCTGTTTGCACATCTGCACCGCCAATAGTTGCAACAGCGTCTACAATGAAAAGCACATCTTGCTCCCTGCACGCTTTTCCAATTTCCTCTAAAGGCTGCATACATCCTGTTGATGTTTCTCCATGCACTATTGCGACTACTTTTGGATTTACTTTTTTCATTTCATTGATAACCACTTCAGGGTCAAATACTTCTCCCCATTCACAATGCAATAAATGAAGCTCTGCTCCGTGTCTTTCTGCGATCTCTGTCAGTAGATGTCCAAATCTCCCATAAATAGGAATAAGCACTTTATCTCCTGGCTCAATCACACTGCCAAGTACTGCTTCTAATCCTGATCTAGATGTACCATCAATTGGAAATGCCCATTGATTTTTTGTTTGAAATACTTCACGAATCATGCTCATTACTGTATTCATAATAGAAGTAAAAGCAGGGTCAAACTGTCCAAGAATTGGTGTGCTCATTGCTCTTAATACTCTTGGATCCACTTCCACTGGTCCTGGTGTCATAATGGTTCTTAATGGTGCATTAATTTCTCGATAGCTCATTTATTTTCATCCCTTCTATTTAATAGGCTAATTTATGCAGCAATTTAATTAAAACAATAACTCCATTTTTTAAATCTTCTATTTTTGTAAATTCTAGCGGTGAATGACTAATTCCCTTTTGACTTGGAACAAATAACAATGCAGTTGGGCAAAATGTTCCGAACATTTGACTGTCATGTCCTGCTCCACTAATCATTTTTTTATAAGGCAAAGACAAGCCTTGTAAAACATAATCCGCAGTATCGATAAGATTTTCATCCATTTTTACTGGCTTTACATTTACCCATTGAGAAATATCCAATCCTGCGCCTTTTTCTAGGCAGATACTTTCAAAATAAGAAAAAATCTTTGCACAATACTGATCTAATATATCCTCTTGATGATGGCGGACATCTAATGTAAACACTACTTCATTTGGTATAACATTAGGGACATTTGGTGAAACTGTCAATTTTCCAACTGTTGCTACTAAACTCTCCTCTATTTCTTTCACCTTATTCATTGCATATGCTATGAATTCCGATGCTATATGCATACTGTCTTTGCGGTAACTCATTGGCGTGGTGCCTGCATGATTGCTTTCGCCAATAATTTTTATATTAAATCTGCGCTGTCCAACAATATGTGTCACAATTCCTACTGATTGTTTTTCTTTTTCTAAAACCGCTCCTTGCTCAATATGAACCTCAATAAAACTATCAATATCATCACGAGCTGCTGATTGATTAGAAGGAGGAAATCCCGCAAGCTCCATGGCCGTATGAAAAGGAATGGAACTAGCATCTTTTAGCTCTTTGCTATCTTCTAGCTTATATTTTCCTGTAATAGATCCAGAACCCCAAAAAGCCAATGGAAAACGACTGCCTTCCTCTTCACATAAAGAAACTACTTCAATTGTTTTTTTCGGGAAACCATAGTGTTCATATAGATATTTGACTGCAAGCAGACTAGCAATAACGCCATATGCCCCGTCATATTTTCCTCCATCAACAACTGTATCAATATGGGAACCAGTAAGAATCGTTTTTTCTTTTATCTCTGTTCCTTCTAATCTTCCAAATAAATTCCCAATACTATCAAAGCTCGCTTGTAATCCAACATCAACCATTTTTTCCTTTAGAGCCAATTGCGCTGTTTTCCAGGAATCATCGTATAATAATCTTGTTACTCCATCATTTTTTGTTGCCCCAAAGCAACTTAACCAGTTCAGCCATTTTTCCACCTTAACGGTTTCCATATTAATCGTTGTTTGCATGCTAACCTTCCTCTCGCTAGATATCTAAACCAAACCGCCTTTATTTTTAAAATCCCCAGTTTTAAATTCGTTTTTTGTTATGTTTTATAACATTTATTTTTCATTTTAATAAGGATACAGATCCAATACATTGGAAAAAATGTTAGAATTGTCACATTTTTTTGTGCACATTAACTAACTAATAGATTATAATGACAAATATCAACTATTTTATATGTAACTTTTTTTAACACAAATTGGAGGACTAAATGAAATTAATCGATATTTTAAAAAAACCTTTATTCCAAAACTTTCATGTACTAGCAGGAAAATCCGGCTTAAACAAACAGATAAAAAATATTACGATGATGGATGCGCCGGATATTTTGCATTATCTTCATGAAAATGATTTTCTTGTAACTACCGCTTATCATTTAAAGGACGATCCTGCAAGCATTACCGAACTTGTACAAACTATGCATAAACAAAAATGCACAGCTTTAGGCATTAAAACTAAACGATTTTTAAATGACATACCAAAAGAAGCGATTGAGTATGCCAATGAGTATGGTTTTCCTATATTAGAAATACCATTAGAGATTTCTTTAGGGGAAATAGTAAATGCATCCTTGCAATATATTTTGGATCAACGCACAACAGAGCTGACAACAGCTTTTGAAATCCACCGAAAATTCACACAGGATGTTTTAAAAGGGAAAGGGATAAAAAAACTGATTGATGATCTATCAGCCATGATTGGTCAAAAAGTATTGTTATTTGATCAGCATTTTCATATTCATTTGTCCTCTCAATCAAAATACCCTATTGAAAATCAAATTTCACTACTGCATTCTCAAGGTTTTCAGCTACTATTAGGAAAGAAAAGCCATACATGTTTCACCATTCGCCATACAGAAGAGACCGTTTGCATTTTTCCTATTCCTACCCATATAGGAAAACCCGCTTATTTAGTCATACTTGGACATATTCCAATCCATGATCAAAGTCTACTGTTAATTATTGAACAAGCAACAAATGTTCTTTCTTTTGAATTAATGCGAGAATATACGGTTAAACAATATGCCAAACGTGCCCGAAATGAGTTTTTTATTAATCTTGTTGATAGCACATTTACATCAAAAGAAGAAATTGAAAATAGGGCAAAGGAATTCCACTTAAAAAGTGAACAACCATTTATTACAGTGCTAGGAAAAATCGACCAAGAAGGTAAACAAAAAAGCTTTACACAATATCAGCTAGAGACAGAGTATATTTATGAATTTCTAGAAACGGAGATTAATAAGGCACCATTCCTCGTCCATCTATTTATAAAAGGAGATATGTGCATTCTTCTAGTAGAAGTGGAGGAAACAAGTCATGAGATAGATTCCGCTATTATTCCATATTTAAAGGATATACAAACATACGTTTCTAATATTTTCAAAAAGACAATTTCATTTGGCATCAGCAACATCAGTCATCATTTAATAAATATTCCAAAAACTTATATTGAAGCAGTAAGCGCCATTCATACCGGACAGCTTTCTGGCAATCAACAGTTTATCCAAGTGCATCGACCAAAAGATGTTTCAGAAATTTTGCGTATCGTTCCAACAAAAGATCTTCAGGAATTTTATGATCATATCTTCCAAGGATTCACTGTCAATCATCAGTTAGAGGAAGAACAAATTTTGTTAAATACGCTATCGGTATACTTAGAAACACATTGCCAAATCTCTGAAACAGCAAAACGATTATTCGTTCACCGCAATACGGTCATCTATCGTTTAGAAAAATGTGAAGAAATACTAGGAAGAAGTTTAAAAGATGCTGATACAACGTTTCATTTACGATTAGCATTTCGAATTAAAACCATTTTACAAACACAATAATCATTAAATATTTCGGCAATATAGCAAATGTATACGATATTGTCGAAATATTTTGTTTACATTAACCAATGACTTCTCCCTAACCTCTATTTATTATGTTAATTAAGATAACTTTATTTGTTATAAAAATTAACACCGTTTAAATAAAAGGAGAGATTATGGTGAGCAATAATAAAAATGGGCGTTTAAAAATATTTTCTTTAGGACTGCAGCATGTTCTAGCTATGTATGCAGGAGCTATTTTAGTTCCGTTATTAGTTGGGAGGGCTTTAAACCTAACAACAGAGCAGCTAGCCTATCTCGTGGCAATTGATTTATTAACATGCGGATTAGCAACATTGCTGCAAGCCTGGAAAAACAAATATTTAGGAATCGGACTTCCTGTCGTGCTTGGCAGTTCTTTTGTTGCTGTAACTCCAATGATTTCTATCGGTACTACATACGGTGTTACAGCGATATATGGCGCCATTATTGTCACTGGTTTATTTATCGTTATTTGCGCTCCATTTTTCAGTAAAATCACAAAGCTTTTTCCACCTGTTGTAATGGGAACGGTGGTTACCATTATTGGCTTATCTTTAATTCCAACAGGAATAAAAAACATGGGCGGCGGTGCTGCAAGCGAAGATTTTGGTTCAGTAGAAAATCTAGCGCTTTCTTTTGGGGTTCTTTTGTTCATTTTAATCCTTAATCGTTTTTCAAAAGGAATGCTACAATCTTTATCTGTTTTAATCGGTATCATTGCAGGTACCTTTGTAGCAGCAATGACTGGCAAAGTAAATTTCTCGTCTGTAGCAGATGCAAGCTGGTTTCATTTGCCTCAAATCTTTTATTTTGGAGTCCCTACATTTGAAATTGGACCTATTCTTACGATGTTGATTGTTGGGCTTGTCATTATCATTGAATCTACTGGTGTATTTTTTGCACTAGGCAAAATATGTGATCAGCCATTAAGCGAACAAGATTTAACAAGAGGATACCGCGCTGAAGGTTTGGCGATTACACTTGGGGGAATATTTAATGCTTTTCCATATAATACATTTGCACAAAATGTTGGACTTGTACAGCTTTCGAAGGTAAAAACAACAAATGTAGTTATTGCTGCTGGTGGAATCCTGGTTTTCTTAGGGCTTATTCCAAAAGTCGCTGCTTTTGCAACAATCGTCCCTACACCAGTACTCGGAGGAGCAACAGTGGTTATGTTTGGTATGGTTGTTTCTTCTGGCATTAGAATGCTCAGTACCGTTGACTTTACAAAACAATCTAACTTGCTTATTATGGCATGTTCAATTTCCATTGGCTTAGGTGCAACTGCTGTGCCTGATTTATTTGCCCAATTGCCATCTGCTCTTCGCATTATCGTAAGTGACGGCATTATTACTGGAAGCTTATGTGCCATCCTTCTTAACTTGTTGTTTAATATGAAGACAAAAAATGAAAAGACTGCAAAAGCTGACACATTAGCAGAAGCACATTAAAAACAGGGAGATGCCTGAAACCAAGGCACCTCCCTTTTATTCCATAATGGGCGAATATCGGCTTAAATCTAAAAAAGAGCCTCCAATAGCCGAAAAATCAACTTCTTGGATAGCTCCTTATAATAAGTTAAGGAAAATGCATTCTATCTGGCTCCCACCTTTGTTTCTTTACTATTTCTGCTCCACTTTGATTCGCGCAACATTTGTTTGAACAGCTGCTTTTGCCACTGCTTTTGCTACTGCAGGAGCAACACGCAAATCAAATGGACTTGGAATAACATAATCCTCATGCAATTCTGCATCGATTATTAAATTAGCAATAGCTTCTACCGCTGCTTTTTTCATTTCTTCATTAATATTTTTAGCACGCACATCTAATGCACCACGGAAAATTCCAGGGAATGCCAAAACATTATTTACTTGGTTAGGATAATCAGAACGGCCTGTTCCTACTATTCTCGCTCCTGCCGCTTTTGCATCTTTCGGATCTATTTCAGGCACAGGATTTGCCATTGCAAATATAATAGCATCTTTATTCATAGAAGCAACCATCTTGCCAGTTAATGCCCCTGCAACTGAAACTCCGATAAATACATCCGCATTTTTAATAACCTCACTTAAAGAACCTTTTTCTTTCTGAATATTTGTGTATGCAGCTACGCCTGCTTTCACTTTATTCATTCCTTCAGGTCTTCCGTCATAAATAGCTCCCTTTGTATCACACATAATCATATTTGTTACACCATATGAGTATAATAGCTTTGTAATCGCAATTCCTGCTGCTCCAGCGCCATTTAAAACAATTTTTAAGTCCTTCATTTCTTTTTTGACTATTTTTAAAGCATTTGCTAGCCCAGCTAATGTAACAATTGCCGTTCCATGCTGATCATCGTGAAAAACAGGTATATCCAACTCCGCTTTTAATCTTTCTTCAATTTCAAAACAATGTGGTGCCGCAATATCTTCTAAGTTAATGCCTCCAAATGTTGGAGATAATAATTTAACTGTTTCAATAACTTTCTCTACATCTGTTGTATCAAGCGCAATGGGAAATGCATCTACTCCCGCAAAGCTTTTAAATAGGATGGCTTTTCCTTCCATCACAGGCAATGATGCAGCAGCTCCAATATTGCCTAAACCAAGAACAGCTGTACCGTTTGTAACAACTCCAACCATATTTCCTTTCATTGTATATTCATAAACAGTTTCTGGATTTTCATAAATTGCTTTACAAGGTTCTGCCACTCCTGGTGAATACGCCAAACTTAAATCATAGGCATTTTTCACCTCTACTTTTGCCTGTATTTCTAATTTCCCTTGTTTCTCTTGATGCATATGAAGTGCTTCTTTTTTTAACGTCATTTATTTCTCTCCTTTTTCCGCACATTATCCTTCTTCCATCATCATGCTTCATAATGATTATAAAATGAAACGTTAATCAGCAAGTTTTTTCTTCCTCTCCACTGACCACTAAAGCTTTTATCGGCCATCTAGCCTTTTTCATTTTTCTCTCTATGATGCTATTAACTAAGTGTAAGAAAATGAAACGTTAAAAAAGAAGGCTGTTTTCTAAAAAATTGTTGTTTTTCGGATAGTTTCTAGGAGTAAATCCATGGTTAAAACAGGTGGATTGGAGTGAAAGGTACGAGACTCCTGGAACGGAATCAACCTACTTCTTTAAAAGCAATAAAGTTTACGAAAACAGCCAAAAAGAAAAATGCATTATGAAAAAAAAGAAAGCGTTTATTCATAAATCCATTTAAAGGAATCATGTCAACTTCTTTCTAAGATCTGCGTTTGCACTAATTAATTTATTTTTATCTATTATTAAATGACTCTGTTGATAGAAGGGATTTCATAATAAACCAATTTTTGAATCCATCCGCCGTTTTATGCAGTTATTGCTTCCAATTCTCTGTAAGCTTTTTAACTTATTCTATAAAACAATAACTTTATCCTTCTTATCAACTGTAATAACATGATGAACCATATTAATAAACAAACCATTTTCCACTACCCCAGGAATACCATTAAGCGCCATCGCTAATTCTTTAGGCTTTTCCATTCGAGAAAAATAACAATCAATAATATAATTCCCGTTATCTGTCACAAAAGCTTTTCCTTCTTTTTCCCGAAATACTGTTTTGCAGCCGAATTTTTGAATAGCTTTTTCCGTTAGTTTGGCACCAAAAGGAACGACCTCAACAGGCAGAGGAAAACCTCCCAATTGCTGGACAATCTTATGAGAATCCACAACAACAATAAATTTTTCTGCATGTTTTGCGATAAGCTTTTCGCGCAAAAGAGCTCCTCCACCACCTTTAATAGCACAGAACTGAGGATCAATTTCATCTGCACCGTCAATTGCTATATCTATCTTTTGCACCGTATTAAGATCTAGCAGTGGAATGCCTAAGCTTTTCGCTAAATTTTCTGTTTGAACAGAAGTTGCCACACCAGAAATAGTTAGGCCATTTTTTATCATGTCTGCAATCTTAACAATTGTGTAATAAACCGTTGAACCTGTACCTAAGCCTACAACCATTCCATCCTTAATATATTCCTCTGCAGCTCGTTCTCCTACTGCTGCTTTCTCATTCAAGAAACTCCCTCCTCGCCTGAGATATTTTTCTTCTACTTTATTGAGCTGCTATCGTTCTTACCGTTATAGTAATACATTTACGAGAAAAATTCTATTGAGAACACTTACATTTTCCAAATGATTATTTTGGCTTAATTGTAAGAAAAAATAAATTTGGCACATATCGAAATATGCACCAAATTTTATAAATTAAAGTTAGTTTTCCAAATATATTTTTACTAGGTTTTGTACTTCTAGCATTTTTGTCGCATTCTTATTATACATTGCTTTCGCCTCTTTATTATCTGTTTGCAAAGCATATATTTCTAAATCTGCCTGTATTTTTTTGATAGTGGCTAACATCAATGGACGCTCCTGTGGAGAAGCAATTTTCAGTTTATCATCAAAAATATCAACAGTCAGTTCACCATATGAATTTACTTGGCCTAAAAAAACATTATCTAATATCACACCAATTTTCGTCAGTTCTTCATTAAGCCATGCTGCCGTTTTTCCAGCTTTTTTTAAAGAGTCATATAGTATATTTCCATCCATAATAACAGTTTGCGGCACTTTTTCATTTGGCATTTTCATCTTCATATCTTTTGGCGTTATCGGCCGATTTTCCTTTTTTAGCATAACACTCAACATGCCCTTTGGCTCAAGAACTGCATATTCTACTTCTGATAAACTAAAAACATCCTTTTGCCTTAATAAACTTGAAAAATCATCTATCGTGTATTTTTCTTTTTTTAGATTTTCTTCTAACAGCTTTCCGTTTTCTACAAGTACAGTGCCTGTTCCTTCAATAATATTTCGTAAGGTTTTGCTTTTTAGTGAAATCACATCTGCGAAATAGGAAACAATGCCAAATACAAATATCCCAAGTATGCCATGTGATATTTTAGCTTCTCCACTCAAGATTACTTCACCAGCAATATCTCCAAGTGTAATACCTGCTATGTATTCAAACAATGACAATTGAGAAATATGCTTTTTTCCTAATAGTTTAGCAGTGATAAATAAAATAATTACAAATAAAAATGCTCGGAGTACAACTTCCATGCCAGTTAACATATCATTAACTCCTTATGACGAACTGTATTCATTTTCTTCTCTTTCCATTGCATAAACTCTCAGCTGAATATCATTTTTTATTTGACCGACTAAAACCATTGCCTCATGGAATTTTTTTTGCGCTTCTTCCTCCATTGAATTTAAAGCAAATGTCGATAATTGTGATTCTAATCCTTTTAAGCTTGCTAATGTCTGTTTTACATTAGATGCGACAGTCATCTAAAAGCTCACCTTTCTTTAAATGGCATGATTGGCAACATCTGCCAACCATACCCGCTATTTTTATTGTCCAGAATACTGCGGCTCTTCTTGTTCAATTTCTTGAACTCGTGGGTTTAGAGAATCAATAACCTGCTGTGTTTGTTGTGCAGCAGTTTGATACAACTGCTTTGCTGATTGATTATCTGTTGCAAGAGCAAATGTTTCTAAACTCGCTTGTGCACTTTTTAATCCAGCAATTGTTTGCTTTACATTATTAATAACAGTCATTTGAACACATCCTCTAAACAGATTTTTTATTGCCCCTTTTATGTTCTCTAATTTTTTTTTTCTTATTCACCTACTCTATAGCATAAATTTTCCAATCCTTTAGTGCCGCACCAAAAAAAGAGAATCTAAAAGGATCTCTTTTATAGTTTTTATCCACTTATTCACACTATATTTTGTATCAGAAACATGATTTTTTACTTCTATGCTCTACCGTACTGCTATCATCATCATTTACATTTAGGTTTTATCTACTTTATCAGTAACCATCTATCCTTATTAACATTAAATGATAAACTTACGCTAGATTCATTCAGGATAAACTTTTTGTAATAACCGTATCAGTTGCATTTCTTCTTCTTCTGTAAAATTTTTTGTAATTTCTTCATTCAAATTTTCCAGTACCCTTTGAATAGCAGGATAAATATCGATGGCTTTTGCTGTTGGATATAAATTATTGGAACGACGATCTTGTTTATCTATTTTTTTCTCAATATAGCCTGCTTCCACTAATTGTTTAACTGCTCTTGCCGTTGTTGCTTTATCAAATTTTAATACAGAAGTCAGTTCATCTTGATTTATGCCTGGCTGTCCTAGAATTTTTTTAAAAAAAGCATATTGCCCACCATTGCCAAGATTATATGGTTTTAATTCTTTTGCAAGGAATTTCTGATTTTGGCGATGAATTAATGAAACTAATCTTCCTAATGGTACATCCTTCATTTATTTCACCTCTTTGATGTTATTCGTACATATTTTTCTCGCATATAATAGCATACAAAAATTTAGTTGCACGAGCAACTAAATTCTTTTACAATATAAACGAAAAGGTTGCGTACGCAACTATTAAAATGAGGTGAAAATTTGATTACAGCAAAAAATGCAGCAGCTAATAATGAAGCTGTTTATAATAAACGTTGGCTCATACTAATTGTTCTTAACATCTTTACATTTATGTCTACATTAGATGGAAGTATTGTGAATATAGCCTTGCCTACGATTTCTCAAACTTTAAGCCTTACCTTATCCGAATCACAATGGATTGTCAGCATTTATTTAATGACAATATGTATGGCTATTCTATTTTTCGGCAAGCTTGGAGACATATATGGAAAAATTAACATATTTAAATATGGCGCTATTATCTTTATTATAGGTTCTTTTTTTTGTGGCTTAAGTCATTCCTTATTTTTCCTGCTTTTCTCTCGTTTTATTCAAGCTATCGGTGCTTCGATGACAATGGCCAATAGCCAAGGAATTGTAACAGAGATTTTCCCGCCAAAGGAAAGAGGGAAAGCATTAGGAATTATTGGCACCTTCGTTTCTTTAGGGAGCATAGCAGGTCCAAGTCTTGGGGGAATTATTCTTTCTAGTCTAGGTTGGGAATATATTTTTTGGATAAATATTCCTATAGGCGTTATTGCTATTCCACTCGCATGGCGTTTGCTGCCCGCAGATCGTATAATGGCAAAAAACAAAATAGACATACCTGGCAGTTTATTATTTGCTCTTTCTATCCTTTTACTATTTGCAGCACTCTTATTAGGTCAGCAAATAGGCTATACGAATAGGTGGATTATTATTTCATTTATTTTTGGAATTATTTCTTTCATAATATTTATCATCTTTGAAACAAAATCTGCTAGTCCAATGCTTCATTTGGCCATTTTTAAAAACTCGCTATTTTCTATTAGTATTTTTTGTGGCTTTTTAGTATTTGTCGTAAATTTTTGTTTTAATATATTAGCACCCTTTTATACACAAAGCATTTTACATTTATCTCCATTGCAAGCTGGATATTTGCTGATGCTTTTTCCAATCACAATGGCAATTGTCGCACCATTAAGCGGCAGCCTTTCCGATAAAATCGGCGGGCAAATCATTACATTTTTCGGGCTGCTATTATTAGTGGCAGCACAAATTGGGCTGACTTTCCTCCATGAAAATAGTTCGCTTATTAATGTAGCATTATTAATTATTCTATCTGGGGCAAGTTCTGGTTTATTTCAGTCTCCTAATAATTCATTGGTTATGTCTACCGTTCCCAAACAGCAGCTAGGGATTGCAGGCAGCATCAACTCCCTTGTTCGAAATTTAGGAATGATTGTGGGTATATCCCTTGCAACAAGCACACTTTTTTCCGTTATGAGCGAAAAGTCCGGCTATAGAGTGACAGCATTAATTTCAGACAGACCGGATATCTTTTTAGATGGTATGCATGTTGTGTTTATCGGATCGAGCATTCTTTGTTTATTAGCCGCTTCTTTGACAGGTTGGCGATGGTTTTCCTCATTAAAAATGGAAAAACGACAACAAAAAAAGGCCTCCTAATCCCTGCTAAATAAATAAGGCTGTTTTCGTAAACTTTGTTGCTTTTAAAGAAGTAGGTTGATTGCTCGCTTTCCGTGAGCCTAAGGGGTCTCGCACCTTTCACTCCAATCAACCTTTTTTAAACATGGATTTACTCATGGAAACTATCCGAAAAACAACAATATTTCAGAAAAGAGCCAATAAAAAAGAACAATTAAGCGACATACTTAATTGTTTCTTTTTTATTGGCCAATTATTTTACATGAATGAATACAGCGCATCCTAAATAAATAATAGTAAACTGATTGCCATTACAGCCATCCCGGCAACTAATCCATAAATCGAAAGATGGCCTTCATCATATTTTTTCGCTGCTGGCAAAAGTTCATCTAAAGAGATAAAAACCATGATTCCCGCAACCGCTGCAAATATCAGGCCGAACATAATATCATTTAAAAATGGCATTAATAGTAAAAAAGCAACGAGTGCTCCTACTGGCTCTGCTAAACCAGATAAAAAGGAAAGTTTAAAAGCTTTTTTCTTATCTCCTGTTGCAAAATAAATGGGAACCGCTACTGCAATACCTTCTGGAATATTATGAATAGCTATCGCAACAGTAATTGCGACGCCAAGCCCTGGATCTTGCAGCGCAGCGGTGAATGTTGCAATACCTTCTGGGAAATTATGAATAGCTATAGCTAACGCAGTAAATGTCCCCATTTTTAATAATGCATGATCCCTTTTTTTCTCCAGATCTACTGCATTCATTTCTTCCACTTTTTTTAACTCATGTGGATTGTTTTGTTCTGGTACAAATTTGTCAATAAGACCGATAAGTAATATACCGGCAAAAAAACCGCCTACTGTTAACCAATTTCCTAAATGATCTCCTAAAGAATCAACAAGTGCAACCTTGGCTTTAAAAAAAATCTCAATCATAGAAACATAAATCATCACACCTGCTGAAAAGCCAAGCATCCAAGATAAAAATTTAGTATTAGTAGTAGAGGTAAAAAAAGCGAGTACACTCCCAATACCTGTTGCAAGTCCTGCTAATAATGTTAAACCAAATGCTAATAATAAATTATCTGGCATCCTTACCCCCCTTTATATATCTTTATTCTTAACTATGTTTAAGAATGCTTTGACAAAACAGGAGTGAAACTATTTATTTAAAATATATTTTCCATTCAAATCCGTCAATATCGCCAGTTCCCTTAACATAGCCTTATCATTCATTAGTCTTTTTTTACTTTACATAAAAATGTTTCCTATAGGAAACATTTTATACACCTGACAAAAATACGTCAAATTATATTTATGCACTATTATATAAAGGTGTTCGTTTCACCAATGCCGCAATCGAATAAAATATGTTGAACTAAGAGTTAATACACAAAAGGAGGGATGAAATAATGAAGAAAGTATGCGAGGAGAGTCATTCTATAATCACTCTATTTAAATTCAGCCAAATACTTTTGGATTTTCTTTATCGCCTCTGTAACTGCCATTGTGCTAACACTATCTATGAGCACATGATCATAAACTGCTTTGCATCCATAAAAAACGACTGTTCCTATTGTCAAATCTAAAATAAAAAAACGCTTAACTGCTGTAAATGGAATAAACACTACAACACTACTCTTATTCTCCTTTATTGTATCCATTTGTACCCTCCTTATTATTTTTCTATGCTATGTATGAAATAGGTTGTCTTATGATTTTTCTGCTATAAATTTTTTAACAACATAAAATACCATTCCTTTTTATAAATAAAAAGAGAAAGAGTGTCCTAAGATATAGTCACTACATTTTAGGCACCCACTTCAAAATAATCACTACTCTACATGTTCAAACAAGGTAACACTCTCCATATAATTGATAAATCTTCTTAATTCTTTTACTTGATCTTTATTAATATCTCCTATTTCATACATTCTGCGAATTTCTGACCGCTCTTTATCAAGCACTTTTATGCGAAGTTCTTCTTTTTGTTCTTCCACTCGTTCATTATTTTTGATAGTTGGCAGTTTCATTCGATTAATCATTCTTTTGTAATCAAGAATCACTGCGGCGAAAGCTTCTTTTTCTTTTTGCTCTTTTGCATATGCCTCAAGATTTTTAAGAGCATATTTCATCGCTTTTAATTGAATACCACGGCCAATTGCTAAATGAGACTTTTGTCTATCATAATCTTTGCGAAGTCTTCCTACTAAATGTTTACAACCTCTAGTCAGTATTCCAATAAAATATTTTGTTGCCGATTTCAAATTATTAGAAAGCACTTCCTCTCTGTAATTCAATGACTTCTCTAATTTTGCATATAACCCACTATCTAGCTTCTCATTTCCAAACATTTCCTGAATATATTTTCTTTCCATCTTCAATGCCATTAAGCCAAGTTCTACCTTGTTTTTTTGTAATCTCTCATTTGACTCTTCTTGATTCAGCCCTTGCTGAATTTGCTGTATTCTAAATTTATATTCTCCAATTAACTGATATACAGCTGTTTTATTTTCCTCATTTAATTCTTGCTTTAATGCTGCTACTGCAGATAATAAAAGCACCTTTTTCGCTTCCGGCAAATTTATTCCCGTTTCCTTTCCTTCTTCTACTACTTCTCCTCCGCTTACTAATGGCAGAATAAAGGTAGCAGCCAATAAAGTAAATAAAATAACTCCTGCCGCTAAAAAAAGCAGTAACGAGCGTTCAGGAAACAGATCCCCACTCTCCAAATAATAGGGAATGGAGAGTATCCCTGCCATTGTAACTGCCCCACGAACACCTGTTAAACTTATTAACAAGGCTGTTTTTATAGTAGGTTTTTCTGTTTTTTTTACTTGAAGGGATCGATATTCATAATAAGCAAACAAATATGACCAAATAAAACGAATCCCTAAAATAACAATGCCTATCGCCACAACATATCCAATAATTAACCAATTACCTAAATTCGGATTTGCCACAGTTTCAACCATAGAAGAAGGAATATTTAAACCTAATAATAAAAAGACTATTCCATTTAAAATAAATAAAATAATGCTCCAAATATTTTCCGTGAGCACTTGCTCCTCTGCCATAATAATTTCAGTTTTTTCCCTTACAATAGTATGAATAATGCCGCCCACTACTACTGCAATAACGCCTGAAGCATGCAGCATTTCTTCTGTTACAATAAAAATAATAAAGGGAGCAATAATTTGCAGCAATGAATGAAATGTTACATCATTAATTCCTTGCCTGCGCAATGTAAAACGGATCCATATTATAATAAGACTAAGTAATACACCTAAAACAGCTCCAGCAATAAACATATACATAAAATCAAATGTTGCCTTCTGCAAAGAAAAGACTCCCGTTACTACGGCTGCAACTGCATAATTAAACGCAACTAAACCGGAAGCATCATTAATCAATGATTCTCCTCTAACCAAATTCAGCACTTTCTCTGGAATATGTATACGCTTTGCAATGCCATTTACT
This sequence comes from Niallia nealsonii, assembly GCF_002835805.1. Lineage (GTDB taxonomy): Bacteria > Bacillota > Bacilli > Bacillales > Cytobacillaceae > Niallia > Niallia nealsonii. The sequence goes on from NZ_PISE01000047.1 coordinate 16,067, forward strand.
GCTACTGGATCTGTTGGAGAAAGAATTGCCGCTAAAGCAAAAGCTGCAGCAAGAGGAATATCTGCTATCATCCAATGAATAAAATATCCTCCTCCAATAGTCGTTAAAAGAACAAGAACGATTGCGTTGCCAAAAATAGGTGCCTTCATCTTCCATAATTCATCTCGAGGAAAATATCTTCCATCATTGTATAAAAGGGGTGCGATAAACAGCAGCAAAAACCATTCTGTTTCAATCTCTAAAGAAAAATCATTAAATGCTAAAGCAATGATAACACCAAATGCTATTTGAATTAATGCCGTAGGAATAAACGGTATATAGTGACTAGTAATATTTGAAATTAATAAACAAGATAACAGCAATATAATAGTCATTAGCAAATCCATAAACTTCTCCTTAAAAAACTAAATTTTCTTTTATTCTCTACACAAAAGAAGGATCCTATTTATACACTTTTTCTCTTGTGATTTTACTCCTTATAGACTCCCATCATATAACCTCTTTTTTATCTTGAATAGGCGAGAAGACCCTATCTTCAAGGAAGGAAAGGAATAAGAGAGATATATGAATGTTTCTTCCTTTTTTCTTGTCATCACCTACCTTTTCCACTAATTAAAAAATAGATCAAACGTTCTTTTTGGTATCCCAAAAAAAGACTTCATCCCTATCGTTTCCTAACAGCTCAAATAGCTTTTGGTTTAATTGATTCGTTGCTTAGATCGCCTCACTAGTTGCCATTCCTGAAATTTCTTCTTTCCAACATGCCTGATTTTCATAAATTCTAAATACGATTATAGGCCCAATATCACACGGGTTAATTACTGCTGCATTAGTAAATGTATTCTCTAATTTTTTGCGAAATGCAAGATTTACTCTTACATAGTTTCCAAGAAGCTGCTGATAACCTTCCATCCCAAACGCCTGCAATGCAGCATAATCTTTCTGCATGGACATAAAAAAGCAAGAAGGGTGCAAATTTCTCTGCCCCTACCTTGCTTTGAAAAACTTTAGATTTTTTACAGATGCATAAAAATTATACTGCCGCATTTCCTTCTTGCTTATGGTCTTGAATTAAAAGCAGCCCTAATTCATGGTGATCGCCTTCATATAACGCTCGCTGTACAAAACGATTTTCTCCTCTAGCATCAAGGACTTCTATCTTACAATGAGCAGAATTTTTCTGCAGCGCTTTATACAGTTCGATTTCATCGTGAATAGGAATACTGTTTACCTTGGTGATCAACTCACCTATTTTTAAGCCCATTTTATCTGCTGGAGAATCAGGGACAATTCCTAAAATCATTACCCCATTATTTTTTCTTGAAAAATAAAAGGATTTCGTTTTTTCTCTATTTTTTTGTCTGCTTGTTATCCATTCACGCCCAATAATAGCCAGGAGGATACTTGCATAAGCAACAGGTAGATAGAAATAGACTCCAATAGCACTTAACGTGATAATCACACCTAAAAATATGGTGTTTTTCCCGACCGTCCTAATAGCAGTAATTGGATGTACTCCTTGAACTTCTTGTTTAAACCCTAATAAAAATGGGACAAGCAATAAGGAATACGTTTGATTTCCCACTGTAAATATAGGCCATCCTTCAATCGGGCTGGTTAAAATGCCGTTTGGAATAAATAAAAAAAGCGGCAATAACCAGATTCTTTCTGAAAGATGCACTCCTATATATTGCCCCCGCTTGCTTTTTATTAAACGAGGCGATGTTTTATGCGCGCCATTTCTCTTTATAAGAATACCTTCTGCGACAATCAATAGTCCTAATAGAATAATAGCAGTTGGAAAAATAATGAGATTTGAATCTAGATTACTTTTAGAAAATAAGAAAAAGTCCCAGTCTAAATACAAGGAAAGAATACTTAATAAAATACCCAATCCAACTGTATATACAGATGACAGAAATCTTGTTTTACTGATTAAACTTAATAAGCATGTAAATAAGCCTATATATATAATCATTTCCATTGGAACAACTACAACAAAAAGAATCGATAAAACAGATAAACATAAACCAATAATCAATCCTGTTTTCAAAACTTGCTTTAATTCAAAATAAGCATTTTCTGCCCTTACAGTAAACTGCTTTCTTTCTCTTTTTACTCTAGCTACCCCAAGGTATGCAGCAAAAAAGAACGAAAGATAAAATATTGGATTTAAAAATAACTTTCCTGCTCCTTTAAAAATCTCAAATAGAACATCTTGTCCCATTTGAACATCCCACCTTCTACATACTTGTTAGTTGCTTCATCTGCAGCATGAATCTTAGTAAATTTTGAATAGATGATTCCTATTAAAACATTCTGATTCTATTATATTCTACTGGGAAATTAATAGAAAGCCTATCTATAACATTTTGGCAAATATAATCAATTGCCGATAAGAAAAGGAACATCCCCTAGCCGCAAAAACAGCTTATGGGATGTCCCTTCACTAACGCTATCATTTAACTACTACTTTATTTTCTTGAAAAACAATGCCATCCTTCAGCACTTTTAATTGACCCGTTTGCTTTTCATTTGCAACCCACAATAAGATTTCCGCCGCTAATTCATTTGCTAAAATTCGGTCAATTGCTGTTGGGTTTGTCCCCATACATAACGCTTCGTCTATTTCAGCATATTTCCAGTCTGCATCTATTTTGCTTATTACTTCGTTTTCTATCACATTTGCCAATCCGACACTATACAACAGTACATTCGACGTATTTTGATTAGTGAAAGAATTTGTGATGTTATTTATTAATTGCTTCACTTCGTCTTCTTCCAAATCATTTGCCAGAAAATGTCCATCCACACTAATTGCAATATCTTGAAGCATAGATGTTGGAGGCTGTCCCTCTATAGAGAAGCCAAACAATCTCGGTTTATCATATTTTAAAGAATGGATGGTATCTTTTACCTTCAAAACATTTTGTGTAATGCTATTTAAAGCAGTATCATAACCTAATGACCAGTCTGAACCTTTTATATTATTATGAATAGATACAGGAACAAATAAGGAACAAATATTTTCACTGTCTGAAAGTTTTTCTTCCCATGCTGCTTTTGCCTTTTGATCTCCAATAACAATCGCAACATCCATATTTATAAATAATTCTTCCCAATTTTGAAGATGATCTGCTACAGATAATTTTAAATAAGTATTTCCTAAATAAGGGGAATCACTTAATTCATTTAATTCATGGTATATAACCTTCTCATCTTTAGCTACTTCTAATCCAATTAGCTTATGCTGTGGTGACAGCTCTTTCGAAAGCTTAAAAAGAATCTGTTTAACCCCAGCTGGTAAGGTGCCTAATACTATTACTCCAACTTTCAAAGTAATTCCTCCTATTTTCAAATCATGTTGGTCATACAACAGATATTATAAAGGAAAATTCTGAATATTGGTATCCCCATATGCCAAACTTATTGCTATTTTCCTAAAAAACGTAAAAAAGCTCCTCTTATAGCAGGAGCCTAAATTTAAACCTTAAAAATCAAAATTATCTGGATCTGGACCGACACGTTGATCAAGATTCAGCCCATCAATTTGTTTCATTTCTTCTTTTGTTAGAGTAAAATCAAAGACTTGGGAATTTTCAATAATTCGATGCTCTTTAATAGATTTGGGAATGGTTATAATATTATTTTGCAAATCCCAGCGAATAATAACTTGTGCTACTGATTTATTATACTTGGATGCAATCTCTTGCAACTCAGAATTATCCAGCAGCTGGCCCTGCATTAACGGTGACCATGCCTGCACTTGTATATTTTGTTCTTGGCAGTACTTGATTAGCTCTTTTTGTGTTAAGCGTGGATGAAGCTCTACTTGGTTGATCATTGGTTTTATATCTGCATCTTTCCATAGATCTTCTAAATGATGAATTTGAAAATTACTTACACCAATCGCTTTAACTTTTCCTTCTTTATAAAGACGCTCCATCGCTTTCCATGCATCTTTATATTTACCTTCTTTCGGCCAATGAATTAAGTATAAATCTAAATAATCCAACCCTAGTTTTTCTAAACTAACTTCAAACGCCTTTAATGTTTCTTCATAACCTAAATCCGCATTCCATACTTTCGAAGTGATAAATAAATCTTTTCTTGTAATGCCAGCAAGTTCTATTCCTTCTTTGATTCCTATTCCAACACCTGTTTCATTGTCATAGACTGCAGCTGTATCAATGCTTCTATAACCATTTTTGATAGCTGTGCGAACGGCAGCAATCGTTGTTTCTCCATCCTCTACTTGAAATACCCCTAAACCTAACCAAGGCATTTTTACTCCATTAGCTAGTGCAACTGTTGATTGTAAGTTCATTTATATATCCCCTTTAATTATATTTTCATTCTGTTTTGATCTTTTTTCTAGCATTAAACTATATCCAGTAAGAATAACTGCCAGCACAACCATTATTCCGCCAACCCATGTTGTATGAATTATTCCCATCTGTTTTGTCACCACTCCACCTAAATAGGCGCCTATGGCAATGCCTGCATTAAATGCTGCGATATTTAATGCTGATGCCACATTAACAGCACTTGGCACAAATCGTTCAGCAAGCATTACCACGTATACCTGCAATCCAGGAACATTCATAAAAGCTAATAGTCCCATAAAAATAATCGTAATCAATCCTGCTATTTTAAATGGTATCGTAAACAGTAAAATAAATAGAATAAGCGCTTGTACAAGAAACATATAAAATAGGGAGCGAAGCGGATTTAGATTGGAAAGTTTACCTCCAATCATATTTCCAATGGCAATTGCAATCCCATATGCCAATAAAATAAATGCCACACTTTCTTCCTTAAAACCTGTCACTTCATGCAATAAAGGAGACAGATACGTGAAGATGACAAACGTTCCCCCATATCCTAGTGCCGTAATAATAAAGATTAGCAAAAGCCTGCCATTTTTCACTAATTTGACTTGATCACTGAATGTCACCTTGTCTCCTTTAGACAAATTATTTGGTACAAGGATACTATTAGCGATAAATGCGACAATACCAATAATAACAATCACAGCAAAAGCTAATCTCCAGCCATATTGCTGACCTAAAAATGTTCCAAATGGCACACCTGTTACGGTCGCCACCGTTAATCCTGTAAACATAATGGAAATGGCAGATGCCCTCTTATCCTTTGGAACAAGATCTGCTGCAATAGTTGAACCGATTGACATAAACACCCCATGAGAAAATGCAGCAATAATGCGGGCAAATAATAAAACGGTAATATTTGTTGCCAATGCAGCAATACTATTTCCAAGAATAAAAATAACCATAATCCAAAGCAATAGTGATTTCCTTTGCATATTAGATGTAATCGATGTTAATACCGGTGCTCCTACTGTAACCCCTAAAGCATAGATAGACACCGTTAACCCAGCTGTTGTAATGGATATATTTAAATCATTCGAAATAAGGGGCAGCAAGCCGACACTAATAAATTCTGTGGTACCAATTGCAAAAGCACTGATCGCTAATGCCAGCAATGCAAGTGTACTTTTTTTATTTAAACTCATATTTCCTCCGTCCTTTATCTTTATTAATTAATGAAAGCATGCGCATGCTATTTTTAATGAAAGTATTTTTTCAAAAGCCGCTAATAGGCTTTTACGATAAAATACAAATTGCAATTTCACCGGCAAATGTTATTATGAACTATATAGACCAAATAAAAAAGTACGTACTTTAAAGTAATGTAGGAACCTAAAAGGTATATAGGAACTTTTTAGTGCCTATATACGTAGGAGGACAGAAAAAAGATGGATAATAAAAAATATAATATTTCCGTGGAGGCAACTCTTGAAGTAATTGGTGGAAAATGGAAGTGTGTAATCCTCTGTCACTTAACACATGGAAAAAAAAGAACCAGTGAATTAAAACGATTAATGCCAAATATTACACAAAAAATGCTGACACAGCAGCTTCGAGAATTAGAAAATGATGGTGTGATAAACCGAATCATCTATCAGCAAATTCCTCCTAAAGTAGAATATGAACTAAGCGAATATGGGAAAAGTCTAGAAAGTATATTAACAGCATTATGCAATTGGGGAGAAAAACATATTACGAAAGTGTATGGAGATAAAACATTAGTGCTAGAGGATAGTATTTTAAATAAATAACTGCCAAAAACCCCAATATGCATAAGTTGGGGTTTTTGCTGTTTTATGATTGGCTGTTTTCGTAAACTTTATTGCTTATTTTGATTGCAGTGAAGGGATGCTCGCTTTCCGGGGGGGCGAATGGTAAGCCTCTTCAAACAATAGATGGTTTCCTTTAATTGCCCCTTCCATCACATACAAATATAAAAATAGTAAGTTTTTCAGCAGCCTTGGCTGTGCCTTGCGGGATCTCATCTGTCCCGCTAATCCCATAGGAGTCTCGCACCTTTCCCTCCAATCAACCTGTTTTAACCATGGATTTACTCATGGAAACTATCCGAAAAACAATAATCTTTTAGAAAACAACCTTATGATTTAATCAATACTTTAATTTCGTCCCCAGCCATTACCGTTTCAAATGCTATTCGCCAATCATCAAGCTCTGCAACTTTTGTAATCATTTTATCTGTATTTATCTTTCCAGATGCCAAAAGATCTAACGCTAGATTCCAAGAGCTTGGTTTTTGCGAGCGGCATCCGACATAATTTATTTCACGCTGGATAATCGATTCTTGATCTATTTCATTCTTTTTATTTGCAAATAGGCCAACCTGAACAAAAGTACCCTTTTTCTTTGTTAGAGACAAGCCTTGGTTTACTGCTGGAACTGCTCCCGAACAGTCAAATACTTTATCAGCACCATATCCATCCGTATAGTTCGCTATTATTTCAGCTAAATCTTCTTTTAACGTGTCTACGACTACATCTACACCCAACTCTTTAGCCAGTTCCAATCGTTTACTATCCTTGGTAATTCCAGCGAGAATAACAAAGGCGCCTTGAGATTTTACCACTTGGCAAAGCAATAAGCCAATTGGACCCGGTCCAAAAACTAAAACTTTATCATCAGAATGAATAGTTGTTTTTTCTAATGCTGCATGAACACAGCAAGCTATGGGCTCTGTTAATGCAGCTGCTTCTAGACTTACATTATCAGGAATAAGATGCACACTTTCTTCTCTCGCAATTACATAATCTGCCAAACTACCATTGACTTGTGTGCCAATTCCAGTGCGATGTGGGCATAAATTATAATCTTTTTCTTGGCAATATATGCATTGTCCGCACGTTGTAAAAGTTGTTTCGCTTGTTACTCTGTCTCCAACTTGAACCTTTGAGACATTTTGCCCTACTTCCACAACAATCCCTGAAAATTCATGCCCCAATACAACAGGAGTATTTTTACTGTTATATTCCCCTTTGAATGTGTGGATATCTGATCCGCAAATACCTGTATAAGCAACTTTTATCTTAATTTTATCCTCAGAGGCAATGGGCTCTTCCAACTCCACTAAGGACATATTATCATAGCCAGGTGCCAACTTACTTACTGCTTTCATCTTACTACCTCCCCATTTTTTATTCAGATTAATCTAAATGATATTTTGAAATAACTGAGATACTTTAAGAACCAGCCAGTTTAAAAGGTTTCCGCCAGTATCTAAATTTGATACTTGAGTAGCTCCGCCAGGCATTTCAAAAGAACCGCCTGCAAGCATTTGTGTAAATACAGGGGCAAAGTCTGTTGCCATATACAAGGAAAGCGCAATCATTATTGTTCCTACAATAACAGAGTGAATAATATTTCCTTTTCTTGATCCTACAATAAATGCCACCAAAAATGGAATCGTTGCCAAGTCTCCAAATGGCAACACTTTATTGCCTGGAAGAATAACTGCTAATACCAATGTAATAGGAACTAAAATTAACGCTGTAGACATAACAGCAGGATGTCCTACCGCTAGTGCTGCATCTAAACCAATATATAATTCTCTTCCTTCATAGCGTTTTCTTAAGAAGTCTCGAGCTGCTTCTGAGATTGGCAGCAAACCTTCCATCAGAATTTTTACCATACGGGGCAATAACAACATAACAGCTCCCATAGAAATTCCTACTTGGAAAACATCTCCCGCATTATAGCCAGCTAATATTCCGATAACAATTCCTAAAATGAAACCCATCATCATCGGTTCGCCAAAAATCCCAAGTCTTTTTTGAATCGTATCAGGATCGGCTTTTATTTTTTGCAAGCCTGGAATTTTCTCAATTAAATATCCTAGCAAGATGCCAAGTGGTGCAAAAGAAGCTGTTGAGGCCGTTGGAAATGTAATTCCTGGAAGGCCATAAAATTTCTCCACCATCGGCTGGGTTTTATCAGCAATTATAAGGACAATAATTTCATATACAACCGCGCAAATAATAGCGAAAAGATAACTGTCTGTTAAAATATAGCCAGTTGCTCCAGCAGCAATAAAATGCCAATAGTTCCATATATCCACATTTAATGTTTTAGTTAGTTTTAGAAAAATCATTAAAAGGTTAACACCTAAAAGAACCGGTAAAAGAATCGCTGCAACTGGCGACGCCCAAGCACCTGCTGCTGCAGCTGGCCACCCTCCATCAATTACAGTTAAATTAAGACCAAATCTTTCAACCATTGCTTGTGCTGCTGGTCCTAAACTTCCTGTAAGAACACCAATTACTAAATTAATCCCAACAAATCCTATTCCAATTGTTAATCCTGAACGAAACGCTTTTTTGAAACCGGTTCTAAATATTAAACCAATAATAAGAATCGCAAGAGGCAAAATAACAGTAGGTCCTAAACTAAGTACATACTGAACGCCATCTAAAAGCTCTTTCATATGGAAGTTCCTCCCTAGTTGAAAATTAGTGTCAGGTTAAAAGTATCTTTTCTCATTGCTGCTTTCCTAAAAAAGCTTTAGTATCTCTAGCAATCTATTTAATTACTAATAACAATGAGACAAAATCTACTTCCAACCCAGCCTTTTTGCATAAAGTGAAACTTCAATCATTGGGAGCTCTCTTCATCCCCCACTGATTGTTAGTTGAACCAATCGGGCCTTTACGGGCAGTGATCCCCCACCTAGATTTCTCGTTTCTTCTCATCATCTTGAGGTAGGGGTCTTACTGCCCGTTAGTGCCGGATAAACCTTCAATAGAAATTACAAGGAAAGGTTTGATAGAACATGCCTATTTATTAAAGTGATTAATAATTTGTTGATCAATTTGTTCCATGCCGATTCCACTAATATACCCTGTTGCAACAATTGCAGGAATATCATACTGTTTTGGCAGAATAGTAGTAGAAACAATTAAGTCAGCATCGCCTTGAAGAGTTGCAACCTCAGCAATTTTGCATTGTACAATTTCTGCATTAATGTTATTATCTCTTACTAAATTTTCCACTCTGTTACAAACAACCGTTGATGTTGCGATACCTGCTCCACACGCTACTAGAATTTTTCCTTTTTTCATATTAATACTCTCCCTTTTTTGTATATTATCTATTTAGAAGCAATGATTATTTTGCTTTCCACCTATTTATTAAACGTTTACATTTTAATTATGAATGAATTTAAATATGCTTTTATATAATCGATGATCTCTTTATCTAAATCCTCCATTCCGATGCCGCTAATATACGGTGTAGCACTTAGTGCTGGTGTAATATAGCTCGTAGGCAAAATAGTCGTGGACAATATAAGTGCTGCTTCAGACTGCAAAGAAGCGACTTCGGATATTTTACATTGCACAAGAGATACATCTAGATTTTCTTTTTTGAATAATTCTTCTAAATGATCCATTACTACTGTTGATGTTGCAATCCCAGCGCCGCATGCTACAAGCACAGATGTCCTATTCAAATCAATCACCTCCTATAATAGCGATATTTATATTTTCAAAGATAGTAAGTATTTCTTTTTCATTTTTTGCCTGGATGATATTGATTAAATTATCCTTTATTTGGATGACTTGCATCAATTCTTGTAATATTTCTAGTTGACTATGTGGCTGGTTTAATCCAAGCATAAGCACTACATCTACATCTGTAGTTTTTGTATTATCTTCCATTAAAGAGAAAGCTACAGGTTTTTTTAAGGTAGCCACTGCAATAAATTGTTCTATAACATGTTCTGGATCTGTATGTGGAATGGCCACACTATAATCAGCCATGCACAGCCCTGTTGGAAAAATCGATTCTCTTTCTTTGATTTTTGCTAAAAAGGTATCTTTTACATATCCTTGATCATAAGCCTCTTGATACATCACTTGGAATAACTCATCCTGATTTTCTACCTCGAGGTTCACTTTTATCAAATTTTCTTTAATAAACGAAACTACTGTCATTTTTTTCCCTTCTTTCATCCTGCTATGAATATTTCTTTATGACTTCATAAAGATCATTTAAATTATTTTTTGCTTTTAATTGCTCTATTTCTTCTAGATTTTTAGAAAGATTTATCAATTGCCTTAATGCTTGCAGATGTTTATTTTTATCTGTTGCAGCTAATACAACAATAAAACAGACTCTTTCCCCTTCATTAAAAGGCAGCCCTTCTTCTATTTTCAATAAACTCATGCCAATTTTATTAACACCACAGTCAGGACCTGCATGTGGAAGGGCAATAACATTTCTTAAAACAATATGTGGAAGCATAGTTGGATATTGTCTAATCATTTCCTCTACATAATTTTCTGTGATTGCACCACTTTGCAACAAGGGAGCAGCTGCTATTTTTAATCCGTCTTCCCAACTAGCTACCTTGCGTTTTACCACCATCATATCTGGGGTTAAAATAGTAGCTAATGATAGATTGCCCCGAGTCTCCACTATATTATCTTGATTGGCATGGCTAAGTGAAAAATGCTCTTGTAAAGCGTTTGTCAATCGCTGCTTCTCTTTAATCACTGCATATTTTTGAATCGTATTCATTAATTGATCTATATTGATGATATTAGTAGTTAATCCAAGAATTTCATTTAATACTCTTTGTCTTAGCTGCATTTTTTCTATATCAGAAATAATGCTTTCCACAATAAACAATTTCTTCTCTGTTTGTAATGGCACTGGTGAAAAGATAAGATCAAAATCAAATTTTAATTTTTGGAATTCTCGTATGGATAAAGCATGATAGAAATAAAATTCTGGAAATAAATCCCGCAAAGTACTTTCCATTAACTTCGAAATAGATACTCCATTAGGACAAACAACCACTGCCTTCATTTTCTTTTGAATCGTATCTCCTGAGCTTAATAAATGTCCCCCTATTAAAATAGTAAGAAACATCAGTTCATTTTCTTCTATCTCACCACCTATATAGTTTTCAAGAGGTCCTACAGAATCTTTCACAATAAAATGGATTTCTTCCAATTCTTCGCTGCTCTTTTCTAGGGTGGGATAATTAGTTGTAAGATGATATTTTATTCGATAGTAAGCAGGCTTCATATGAAGCATAAGCTTATTAAGCAGCACTTCCTTTTCTTTCATTTTAATGCATGCCTTATTTTCAAATATCTCAAGTGTTTGTGCTATTGATTCTTTTAATTGTAGACTTTCTTTATCTGATAAATGGGATGTCAATATTTTGGATGTCAACAGCTGCAATGTAATAAACAAACGCTCTAACTTCGGAATATTATCTATTTCATTTACCAGCACTTCTGCTGCAAGATACTCTTTTGTTTCCGCTAATGCTTCATAGTCTAATGAATGTTGCTCTTTAATAAATTTTCCTTGTTTCATCCTTTTTAGGATAATTACCATAATAAATGGCAATAATCTGAAGCTCTCATCAATAAATTGAAGTTCTAGCTTTGTTTCTATTTCTTCCATTTGTTTTTTTACTGCTTGTATTTCCTCACTTCTTACATTTAAACAATCTAAGATATGGGCTTCTGCATGATACATAGATAACATATTTTGCAATACATCAATTGCCAGCTTTCTTATATTCCATTCCTTTCCTGCTAATTCGTAACCATTAGATCTTGAATAGCTAATGGCCAGATGATAGGGTTCAATTATTTTCTGCACCGTTTTTAAGTCGCGAAGTATCGTATTTTTGCTGACTTTTAATGCACTGGTGAAATGGAATAGAGATAAATCATTATCATTATTGATGATAAGCAAGATAATCAGTTGAGCCCTTTCCTTTTCTGAAGGAATATATTGATTATGCCTATTTTCATCAACTTTTTCTGCAAATATTTTCATCACTACTGGGCTAATAATAAATTTGCCGCTATTAGTTTTTTTTATTGGAGGATAGTTGTTCCCTTCTAGCCAATCATTGATTTTTTGAAAACTGTAACTGACCTGCCTCCTTGATAAATTAAACTTTTTTTCTAGTTTAATATTAGAGGTATTTGGGTTTACAATTACTTCTTTAAGAAGTGTATTACTTCTCTCATCAAGGTACATTTGTGATTCCCCCTTAACTTGATTTTATTGTAGCATGAAAAAAAAAGTAAATGTATGCGTTTTCATCTCCAATACCTGTTTGTGAAATGTGTCACTTAGTGATTACATTGTACAGCTTGATTATGTAATGACGTTGAATACACAAAAAAAGCCAGCTCCTCGCCGCCATAATTAGCATTATATAATGAATAGACTCATTATATAATGCCAAGAAAATACAATAATGGCAGATGAATAACTGACTTTTTTTAACTTATGTGTAAAAATTTCTATCTTTTATTAATAGAATTTTAACCTCCACCTCCAAATTAGAGAGGAAAAAAATTATCTATAGTAGGTAGAGACTTGCTGAGTAAAAGTCCAATAGAAAAAAACACAGACTATAGTAGCAACATCTGTATGGCCTGTAATATCTTACTTTAGGCGACAATTAGTGGGAGTTAGAGTTCTCCCACTGATTGAAATCCCACTTTATTTCACAATATAATGAAGGGCTGTCTGCAATTGGATATCATTTTCTTCTTTCTTCATTGCAGTTCGGACTGCTTCCTGCATTTTGCTGGCTGTTGTTGCATCAATTCTTCCAGTTGCTTTTAAATCCTGCTGCATTTGAAATGCTTTTACGGCAGTTTTTGTTTGACTGCTGAAATATCCATCTTTTCTATCCGTAGTATATCCTAAGCTTGTTAGTATTTCCTGTGCATATTTTACTTGTTCACTGTTCATTTCTTGCACTAAGGTTTCGTCAATTTGCAATGGGTGTGTTTGATATAAAGCCGATTGCTCTACTTCTAAATTCGGTTCAATCCCTTTTTTATGAATCCAGTTGCCATCAGGTGTCAGCCATTTCGCTAATGTTAATTTAATTTTACTGCCATCATCCATTGGCACCGCCTGCTGTACTGTTCCTTTTCCAAATGTCTTTTCTCCAATTAACGTATAATCTGCGCCTTCCTTTAATGCTCCTGCCAATATTTCAGATGCAGATGCACTTCCCTTATCAACAAGTACGACTACTGGATATTCTTTGGTTTTCGTCAAGGAAGAAAAAAACTGCTCCTTTTTGCCATTACGATCCGCGATTTGCACATATGGCTTATCATTTGTGACAAACTCTTCTAAAATGCTGTTTACACTGGTGAGAAGTCCTCCAGGATTGCCCCGCACATCCAATATCAATCCTGAAATTCCGCTTTTCTCTAAATCCTTTAACGCTTTTTTGAATTCTCCAGCTGTATCTTCTGAAAAAGAAGTGATTTGCAGGTAGCCAATATTTTCGCCGCCATCTTTTTTAATAGAAGAATATACAGTTATTTGCGGCACTTCGTCTCGAACTACTGATATTGTAAGAGGGTTATCTAAGCCTGACCTAGCAATCTCTAGCTTAACCTTCGAACCCTTTTCTCCTCTGATTTTCTTAATTACTTCATATAATTCTTGTCCCTCTACACTTTTGCCATCTACTTTAACAATTTCATCATTTGGCTTTAAACCAGCTTTTTCTGCAGGAGAATCTTTAATCGGTGAAACAATTACAATTTTCCCATCTTCGGTGCTTACCTCTGCTCCAATCCCTTCAAATGAGGGATCAAGGGCCTGATCAAATTGTTTTGCTGTTTCTTTATCCATATAAACAGAATAAGGATCATCCAATGTAGAAAGCATGCCTTTAATAGCACCTTCTTCTAGCTTTTCTTTGTCCACCTTTTCCACATAATTATTTACAATTAAATCATATGCCGTTTCTGCTTTAGATAAAGCTTCATTCTCTTTATGAGAAGAAGAAGATGTTGATTCTAACTTTTCTTTATATATCACATTCATTCCAATATAGGCACCACCTGCTCCTGTAAGAAGGGAACCTGTCATATAAACTGCCAGCCATTTTCGATTCATCTTAATCGTCCTTTCTGCAAATCAAACTCTAAAAACATATTGTTTCATGTATATGATCCAAAAGGACAAGTTATGAAGAAATACATGTAATCCTATTAAAAAGGGGAAAATCTATTGAATGAAAAAAGAAATACTCCTAGAAATGGCTATTATTTTATGGGATGGCAAAACCTCATTCACCCAACAAATAACTTTCCGATGTCCTACTGAGCTCCCATTTTAGTTGCGTCCCCTTTCTTTTATTCGCTGTCCTCCTCTTTTATTCGCCGTCCCCTTTCTTTTATTCGCCATCTCTCTCCTTTTATTCGCCGTCCCCCTCCTTTTATTCGTATTTAAATTAAGTGAATATAAGCTTAAAATCTAAAAAAGAGCTATCCAATAGACCAAACATCGGCTTATTGGATAACTCTTTTTATAGATCATTTGTTTTTAATACTCTCATTGCATTCAAAACAGCAAGCAATGTCACACCAACATCTGAAAAAACAGCTTCCCACATAGTTGCAATACCAAATGCTCCAAGCAAAAGGAACACAGCTTTTACTCCAAGGGCAAAAATAATGTTTTGCCAAACAATCTTGCGCGTTTTCTTTGCAATTTTGATTGCTGTCGCTATTTTAGAAGGCTCATCTGTCATAATGACAATATCTGCTGCTTCAATGGCAGCATCTGATCCTAATCCTCCCATCGCCATGCCAACATCTGCCCTCGCTAAAACTGGTGTATCATTAATGCCGTCTCCTACAAATAAAATCTTTTCATTTGTTTGCTTGGTTCTATCCAATTGTTCCATTTGTTCGACTTTATGCTGGGGCAATAGCTCTGCATACACTTCGTCCATCGCCAGTTCTTTAGCGACTTTTTTTCCGACAGCCAATGCATCACCTGTCAGCATGACTGTTTTTTTCATATTCAGCTCTTTCAGCAATTGAATCGCCTTTTTCGCATCATCTTTTAGCTGGTCAGAAATTACGATATAGCCGATAAAGATTTTATTCACAGCAACATAAACAACTGTGCCAACTTCTTCGCTTTCTAAAAACGGAATATTCATTTTACTCATTAATTTCCGATTGCCAGCAAGTATTTCTTTTTCTTCTATCACTACTTCCATTCCATGGCCAGAAATTTCATTATAGCTGCTGATGCTGTTTTCTGAGATATCTTTTCCATATGCTTTTCTAATCGATTCAGCAATAGGATGATTGGAATGCACTTCTGCAAATGCCGCATTTTGCAGCACTTCATCCTGTGTCACACCTTCGACAGCATGAATTTTTGTTACTTCAAAAACACCTTTAGTTAATGTTCCTGTTTTATCAAAAACAACATATTTCACATCGTTTAATGCTTCTAAATAGTTGCTTCCTTTCACGAGAATTCCTCTGCTTGATGCGGCTCCAATTCCTCCAAAAAATCCAAGGGGAATGGAAACAACTAAGGCACATGGACATGAAATCACTAAAAAGATTAGCGCTCTATATACCCAATCGGAGAATGTTGCCCCACTTATAATTAATGGTGGAACAACAGCTAATAAAAAAGCAATAATAACAACAACTGGTGTATAATAGCGGGCAAATTTTGTGATAAAGTTTTCTGTAGGAGCCTTTTTGCTGCTCGCATTTTGCACCAAATCTAAAATTTTTGAAACAGTTGATTCTCCAAACTCTTTTGTTACCTCTATTGTTAAAACGCCATTTTTATTAATAAATCCGCTTAACACATCACTTCCTGCTTTTATATCCCGTGGAATAGATTCGCCTGTTAATGCAGAAGTATCAACCATGGATGCTCCTTCTATTACCTTGCCATCAAGGGGGATTTTTTCACCTGGTTTCACAAGAATAATATCGCCAATTCTCACATCTTCAGGTGAAATCTTTTGAAATGTTTCCTCTCGTTTTACATTTGCAAAATCTGGACGGATATCCATTAAACTGCTGATTGATTTCCGGGAACGATTGACGGCAATTCCTTGAAATAATTCACCAATTTGGTAAAACAGCATAACCGCGACACCTTCTGCATACTGCCCGACAGCAAATGCTCCAATTGTTGCAATTGCCATTAAAAAATGTTCATCAAACACTTGACCGCGAATAATGTTTTTTACTGCACGCCATACAATATCTCCGCCGATAATTAAATAAGCAGCGAAAAAGAAAAGAAATTCTAAAGGAACAGAGAATGGAGCAAATACTCCGATGGCGGCTACTATACTGCCCACGCTTAAGCGCACTATCATCTTTTTCGTATGTCCTGCCCCATGTTCATGGCTATGATCGTGAGCATGTGTATGATGATGTTTTTCCTTTTCTAATGGCAGAACATGTACGTGGGGTTCCAACTTTTCAACTACTTTCTCCGCTTGTTCTTGCATTGCCTCCAACTGGTGATTAGATGCTTCTATCGTCAATTTTTTAGAAACAAAATCTACTGAAGCTGATGCAACTCCATCGAGTTTTCCTACTTCTTTTTCAATTTTCGCCGCACAATTAGCACAATCTAATCCCTCAAGTAAAAAAGTTGCCGAGGATATATGCCCTTTTTGCTTTTCCTCCACTTTAATATGGGGTTCTAAGCGTCTAATTTCTTTTTGCGCCTTTTCTATAATTTCTGCTTCATCTCTTTGCTTCATTGATAAGGACAAAGTCTGTGTTGCAAAGTTTACAGAGCATTTATCCACACCTGAAATGGAGGCTACACCTTTTTCAATTTTCATTGCACAATTGGCGCAATCAAGTCCAGCTAAAGTAAATTCCTTTTTCGTTAACTGCTTCCCTTCCTCCACAATAATCTCCTCTTTCTCACAGAATTTGGTTTTACATCCATCTATAAAAAATCCGTTTTTATTAGGTGTTTTCATTATATGAACAAATACTCATATATTCATATTTATTATATGAAACATTTATGAAAATTGTCAATAAATATCCCTTATTATTTTTATTTTTCTAAACATTATTCATTCGTTCTCCCTATCAAGTGGAATTTTACTACTTATGAAAGTGACACTTCAGTTAGGCTTTTACTCAGTAAGTTTCTCCCCACCTAGATTTCTCATTTTCTCTTATCATCCCTTAGCTAGGGGCCAAAAGCCCGTTAATACGTGATAAATAAAAGCTGTTTTCTTAAACTTTGTTGCCTTTAAAGGAGTAGGTTGATTGCAGTGAAGGGATGCTCACTTTCCGTAAGGCGGGCGGTGAGCATCCGCAGGCTGTGGCCTTTTACGGGATCTCACCTGTCCCGCTAATTCCACAGGAGTCTCGCACTTTCCCCTCCAATCTACCTGTTTTAACCATGGATTTACTCATGGAAACTATCCGAGAAACAACAATCTTTTAGAAAACAGCCTAAATAAAAAAGGAAAAGGTCTATAACTCTTCCTTTCCCCTAGTTCTTTCCTTATAATCCTATTTATCTTTCACCACCTAGTTTTAGTGATGCATTGCATGGTCAATCATTTGCTGCAAAACACTCATTACATGCTCATCATCACAAGAATAAATCATGGTAGTGCCTTCCCGGCGATATTTTACTAGTCGAAGATTTTTCAAAAACCTTAATTGATGAGAAACAGTTGACTGCAGCATCTGTAAGTTCTCTGCTATTTCGTTAACAGAATGGGGTTTATCTGACAATAGATGAAGAATTTTAATTCTTGTCGGATCTGACAAAGCTTTAAATGTCTGCGACACGATGAATAAAGTTTCTTCATCCAGTCGCTTATTTCCACTTTCCATCGGCTGATTTTGTTCCTCATTATCGAAGTTGCTCATAACTATAACTCCTCTTTTTATCATTTCCCGACAAAAGACTCCCACTTCAACGAATGCGAATGGCGTAGCCCGATGAGTAAGCGGGAGATGAATGTCGGTAGGCTTAAGCCTAAACGGTTGAAAAATACAAACAAACGTGCTATGTTTTTTTCCGTAAGTTGTTCTTTGAAAACGGATATAGGGGTTCTAGCAGGAAAAGCGTCTGCTAGGTAAAATCTTCCACATTCGAATTGCCCACGCATACCGAAACTGTGAAAACCAAGCTAAAGTAGGCTGCATGAGAAATCAGCGTACAAGATGCTAAAAGTTTTCACCGTAGGGACTACGGGTAGAGTCTACTCCATAACTGGTGGATACACTGGTATTCGTAGGAATCCCCTACTTCAAGCATTAGCTAAGTGGTGGGTAGTTCAAAAAAGCATTTTTTTTATTATAACATAAGATGATTTGCAAACTATTTGTTGAAAGCTTGCTACCATCCAAAACCATTCCTTTTATTTACTTTCCCTTTTTTTATGTGTAGTTTCTGCGGAATAAGGGTATGTTACTAAATAAGAACAACAAAAAACAGCCTATAATATTATAGACTGTTTTTTTCATAAAATGCGCTCTTTTAAAGAGGAACAATACCTACTGGATTAATCGCGTTGGATTTTGCTGCATTCCATTGTCCTTTATGCAATTCAAAATGCAAATGTTGCCCTGTAGAATCTCCTGTATTGCCCATTGTCCCGATTCGTTGTCCTTTTTTCACTACTTGGCCAGCACTTACAACTCTGCTTCCAGATCTCATATGAGCATACACTGTTGTATATACTTGTCCATCTATTGAATGAGAGATAAAAATTACTTCTCCATAACTGCTAGATGTATAGGAACGGATAACTACACCATCTGCTGCTGCAACGATTGGTACAGTACCACTTGCTGCAATATCTACACCAGCATGAAAAGTGCCCCAACGATGACCTAAACCTGATGAAAGATAGCCGTTTGCAGGTTTTGTAAAGCTGCCGGCTGATACTGCCGGTGCGGATGCTGTTGTGGAACTGCTTGTGCTTGCAGAACTGCTAGATGCGCTTGAATTGCTGCTTGTGCTTGCAGAGCTGCTAGAACTTGAACTGCTAGGACTAGGAGTGCTTGCTGCCTTTTTCGCAGCAGCTGCTGCAGCTGCCGCCGCTTCTTCCGCTTTTTTCTTTCTTGCTTCCTCTGCAGCTTTTGCTTCAGCCGCTATACGTTCTTTTTCTAGTGTAATCGCCTTTTCCATCGCTGATTTTTGGCTAGCAAGAATAGCTTCTTCTTCTTCTAATGACATCATTTCTGCATGAATATGATTTTCTTCTTCTTTTAATTTTGCCATTAGTTCATCTTTTTCTTTCTTTTGTGCATTTAAGCTAGACTTCATGCTTTCTAATTCACTTAAGTATGTTTCAAGAGAACTTAACTTTGTTTTCAATTCCGCCTGTGATTCTTCTAATAGCTTTTTATCTGCCTCTTGCTCGCGAAGTATATCTTGGTCTGCTTCTACTATTGTAGCAACTGCTCCCATGCGATCGATAAAGTCACTGAAGCTTTGAGAACCCATTAATACATCAACATAGCTAACAGCACCACCCGTTTCTTGGTATGCTCTTGCTCTTTCTTTTAACAATTTATTTCGTTGTTCAATTCTTTTTTTCACTTCTTTAATTTGTGCCTCTAGTTTTGTTATTTCTTCTTTCGTGCCTGCTATTTGCTCTTTTTTCTCGATAATCTTCACTTGTGTACTGGAAATTTCCGTATTTAATCGTTCGATCTGTTTTTCTACATCTGTTTGCTGCTCTTGTACATCTGTTATTTTTTCATTGGCATCATTCAATTTGGAATGGACATCATTTTGTTGATTTTCGATATCTTGTTTTTTTTCATTGAGGTCATTTAAAGAACTTGCTGCATATACATTTTTTATTGGCATCTGTGTCAGTATGCCGCTAATTCCTAATGCAGCAACTACTGATAATTTAACTACTGTTGATTTCAAGCTGAGATCTCCTTTCAACCGAGTTGCTATTTTCTCACTTTATTTAATCGCTAAAAAAGCGTACTTTTCGACATTTTTTGCACTAAGTAATGTCCCACATTATAAAATAGCCATAATGTGGGACACATTCTTTAGCATAATAGTTACTCTTAATTTATTAAACCCGTAAAAACTTGCGGATACTCATTACACTTCCCCATACTCCAATTACTGCTCCCATTACAATCAATAGGGCAGATACTTGATAAACAAATGGAGTAAAATCAAGTATTTGAATAAAGTTTGAAGCCAATTTTGGCTGTAAATATTGGTATGAATAATAATAGATGGTTGACACTGCTCCAATTGGTATAAGCGAACCTAAAATACCTAACCACATTCCTTCAAGGAAAAATGGCCAGCGAATAAACCAGTTTGTTGCACCTACCAATTTCATAATTTCAACTTCGCGTCTTCTTGCAACAATCGTAATTTTAATCGTATTAGAAATTAAGAACATGGCTGTAAACAACAGTCCAATAATCAACACGATTCCTACGTTTCTGCTGACACTTGTCACTTTAAATAGTTTTTCAACAGATCCTTGTCCATATTTCACTTTTGCTGCATGATCAAAACCTTTTATTTTGTCCGCCACTTTAATGGTATCTGCTGGATCTTTTGTTTTGACAACAAATACATCATTTAATGGATTATCCTGTTCAAACAGCTTAAAGGCATCTCCGTCTTCTCCTAAACTATCAATTAAATTGTTTAATTCTTTTTCTTTTGGAGAAAACTTCACCGTATTGACTTCTGATACATTTTTAATCTGTTCCTCAAGTGTAGCCCGCTCTTCTTTTGTTGCTGCAACATCAATATGCACACGAATTTCCACATTTTCTTCAATCGTTGTTGCTACTTTATTTAAATTCATCATAATGACGAAAAAGACGCCAACAAGTACTAACGTAATAGTTACAGCACTTATGGATGCAAATGTCATCCATCCATTTCTAAATAAGCTTTTAAAGCTTTCCCTTGCATGTCTGCGAAACGTTCTAGCCTTCATATCCGTATTCACCTCGCTGCTCATCCCGAACAATTCTTCCACTTTCAATGGCAATAACACGATGCTTAATCGTATTAACAATTTCTTTATTGTGTGTTGCCATAATAATTGTTGTTCCTCTATTATTAATTTCCTCTAGCAGATTCATAATATCCCAAGATGTTTCCGGATCAAGGTTACCAGTTGGTTCATCTGCAATAACCAATTTTGGTGTATTAATAATCGATCGTGCTATTGAGACACGCTGCTGCTCCCCACCAGACAGTTCTGTTGGCAGCATTTTTGCTTTATGCTTTAAGCCAACTAGATCCAATATTTCCATTACTTTTTTGTTAATATTTTTTGGATTTTCCTCAATTACTTCAAGCGCAAAAGCAACATTTTCATATACCGTTAATGTCGGCAGCAATTTAAAATCTTGGAAAACAACTCCAATATTTCTTCTTAACATCGGCACTTTGCTCATTTTTAACTTTGCCAAGTTAATGCCATTTATCATAATCGTTCCTTGTGTCGGCTTCTCTTCCCGATACATCATTTTAATAAAAGTAGATTTCCCTGCGCCACTTGGACCTACAACGTAAACAAATTCACCTTGTTTGATCTTAATATCTAATCCATTAATAGCAATTACGCCATTAGGATACTTTTTCATTACATTTTTCATTTCTATCATCTATTATCACACCTGATTATTATTTGTTAGAAACATTTGCTATATAAATTCCTGAATTTTTTGCACGATAAAAGAAACCAGCCTTCTCCCTGTTGGCTTGTTAAGCTGCCGAGAGTTAAGTTTCTATTTTTCTATAAAGTCTTACTGACAAAGTTTACACGATAAATACATCATTCGACAAATTCCAGTCAAAAGAAAGGAATAAAAAAACAAATTCCCTTCGTTACTCAAGTTATTATATCATTAACCTACAACAAGTTAACGGAAAAAATTATTACATTTTCTTTTCAAACATCTATTAATATACTTTTTTTTAATAATTAATTAATATTACCATGTAAATAACACCATATTCCATCTATTTTCTCCTTATTTCTGCACAATTATAGGTATTTAGACCTTATTCATTTGTAATAAAAAGGTAATATTTACATGCACGCTTTAACAAATATCATATCATTTATTACCTCTTTCTTCAGCCTAATCTATTAAATACCTCCGTTCCCTTTATCTCCTGCTTCCTTTTATCCATCCTATTTTTATAACCAACTCTTTTAAATAGGCTGTTTTCGTACACTTTGTTGCTTTTAACGGAGCAGGTTGATTTTCGTTCGAGGATGCTCGCTTTCCGTGGGGCGGGCGGTGGCTTCCTCGTCGTATCGCCTGTCCCGCTAATCCCAGAGTCTCGCACCTTTCACTCCAATTAACCTATTTTAACTATGGATTTACTCATGGAAACTATCCAAAAAAAAACATTTTTTTAGAAAGCAGCCTTTAAATAAAAAAAGTTTTATTCTGTAAAATAGCAAACTTGCCATTTTAAAAATAAAACTTTTTTTCCTTATTTCTTGTCAGCCAGCCACTCGGCCACTGCTTCTGCATCTTTTCCTTGTAATACACCTTTAGGCATATTGCCCTTGCCTTCAAGAATAATCTTCTCAATATCTTCTTTTGACAACTCAGACCCAACAGCTTGTAAATTAGGACCGCCGCCGCCTTCTAAATTGCTGCCGTGGCATACGGAACATTTTTGATTATACAGCTTTTCTGGATCTCCTGCTTTTGCAGAACTTGAAGATGAATCCTCATTATTGCCGCAGCCAGCTAAAAGAAAAAAAGCAAAGATAATGGTTGGCATCATTAATTTTTTCATGCAAGCATCTCCCTTTTAAGCAGATCTTGTCTTTATTATACCAATTCCTCCATTATTTAAAACCCTTGCCTAATACTTCTGATGCATCCATTACAATAACAAATGCAGTGGAATCAATAGACTGAACAAGTGACTTTAATTTGGTGAATTCTGATTGATCAACAACACACATCAAAATTGGCCGTTCAAAGTCTGTATATCCACCATGTGCTGTTAATTTTGTTACACCACGATCGATTTTAGTTAAAATTCCGCTTTGCACTTCTTCTTGTTTTTCTGTTATAATAAGCGCCATTTTCGAGTTTCTCATTCCAATTTGCACTAAATCAATTGTTTTGCTTGTTACAAATAAGGCAATCAGTGCATATAAACCTTGCTCAATGCTAAAAACAATGCTTGCCGTAACAACAATCAAACCGTCAATTATGGCAACACAATTGCCTAATGATATTCCGGTATATTTATTAATAATCTGCGCCGCTAAATCTGTTCCTCCGGTAGAGGCTCTCCCCTTAAAAACAATACCAATGCCGAGTCCAATTCCAATTCCCCCATAAATAGAAGCTAAAAGGGGCTCGTGTGTCCATGGCTCCAAATCTTTTGATAAATATACAACAAAGGGAAGAAATATCGTTCCAACCAATGTTTTTACTCCAAAGTTTTTCCCTAATAAGATAATCCCTGCTATAAATAATGGAATATTAAATGCCCACTGAACAAAAGCAGGCTCCCAATTAAGTTTCGCTTCTAAAATGGTGCTGATCCCGCTTACTCCACCAGATGCAATTTGGTTTGGCAATAAAAACAGATTAAAGGTTAACGCAACAATTGCCGCACCAATTAACACATAAATATACTCACGAACTTTCACTTTCCTTAACACCTCTTTAAATAATGGACGATATAGATAGGTTAAGCACGTCTTCTTTGACAGATAACACGCTAAAACATTGCTATACCGACTTCTCTCTTTTCTTATCATTTCCCAAGCAGAGAGTATATCATCCATTAAAACAGGTGTAAACCGCATTAAATTAGCGTGGTAAAGGGATAAAACCGCTATTTTTCTTCTTTTTTACTGATGAGACATGATTATGTATCTTTTTCAAAAAGGCTATTTTCGTAACTTTGTTGCTATTTATTTAAAAAAGATTAGGTAATTTCCGCTTCAGGATGCTCGCTTTCCGCGGGGCGAGCGATGAGCCTCCTCGGCGCTTCACGCCTGCGGGGTCTCACCTGTCCCGCCATTCCCGCAGGAGTCTCGCACCTTCCGCTTCAATCATCTTCTTTATCAGCAGCGGTTTGAGTAAACAAAGCTTATTTAAAAACAACAATCTTTTAGAAAAGAGCCTTCAAAAAAAGGAAAAAGCCATCGCTGCTTTGACATAGCGATGACTTTAATCGATTATTATTCACTTACACTTAATTTTGAACGCAAATAAGCATTAATAAACACATCTAAATCGCCATCCATTACAGATTGGGTATTGCCCACCTCTGTATTCGTACGATGGTCTTTTACCATCGAATATGGATGGAACACGTAAGAACGAATTTGGCTTCCCCAGCCAATTTCCTTTTGTTCGCCACGGATTTCTGCTAATTTTTCTTCTTTTTCTTCAATTTTCTTTTGATACAATTTTGCCTTCAACATTTTCATCGCTGTTTCTCTGTTTTTAATTTGAGAACGTTCTGTTTGACAAGAAACCACGACTCCTGTTGGCATATGGGTAATACGAACAGCAGAATCTGTTGTATTGATATGCTGACCACCAGCTCCACTTGCACGGTACGTATCAACTTTCAAATCTTCTGTACGCACTTCAATTTCAATTTCATCATTAAATTCAGGCATTATTTCACATGATACAAAGCTTGTATGTCTTCGGCCTGATGAATCAAATGGAGAGATGCGAACAAGACGGTGTACCCCTTTTTCCGCTTTTAAATAGCCAAAAGCATTATGTCCTTTAATCGCTAATGTTACACTTTTAATTCCCGCTTCATCTCCAGGAAGATAATCCAATGTTTCTACTTTAAAGCCTTTTTTCTCTGCCCATCTAGTATACATGCGAAGAAGCATACTGCCCCAGTCTTGGGATTCTGTTCCTCCAGCACCTGGATGAAGCTCTAGAATTGCATTATTTTTATCATATGGTTCACTTAACAACAGATTTAATTCAAAATCGCTTAAACGTTTTACTAGATCTTTTAGTTCTTCTTCTAGCTCACTTCGCAACTCTGCATCATCTTCTTCTTTCACTAGCTCATATGTCAATTCCAGGTTTTCATATACTTCAAATAATTTATAGAATTCATGTGCCTGGTCTTTTAATGCATTACTTTCAGAAATAACCGTTTGTGCTGCCTGCTGATCATTCCAAAAATTTGGATGAAGCATTTCATCTTCTAATTCAGCGATGCGAGCCTCTTTATTTTCTAAGTCAAAGAGACCCCCTAAAGTTTTCTAGTGTTACCTCTATCTTTTCTAACTCATTGCGAATATCTGCTAATTCCATTTACTGTCACCCTTTATTTAAATATAGTCCATTAATGGCTGTAGTTTTCTACCTTATAGTATTATATGGCTTTTCACAAAAAAATGCATGCACTGGTGAAAAGTTCCCCAATTTCTGATCATTTTTTTAGCCAATAAATTCTTATGAACAAAAAAACTGTCTCTTCCTGCAAGAAGAGACAAGTTTTCTAACACTTATTGTACATTTTTCCCACAACAGTTTTTGTATTTTTTTCCGCTTCCACAAAAACATGGTGCATTTCTGCCTACATCCATTTTCTTCGTAGCAGGACGTTTTTTCGGTGTCGTTTCTCCATCTTCTTTTGGATTAACGGCTTGGCCCTTCATGACTTCTTCACGCTCTAAGTTGTTGCGGATTTCTGCTTTCATGACATATTTAGCAACATCTTCTTCAATTGCAATAATCATTTCCTCAAACATTGCAAAACCTTCACCTTGATACTCGCGAAGCGGATCAATTTGACCGTATGCACGTAAATGAATCCCTTGGCGCAGCTGATCCATTGCATCAATATGATCAATCCATTTGCTGTCAACAGCGCGAAGCACAATAACTCTTTCAAATTCACGCATTTGTTCTGCCGATAATTTTTCTTCTTTTTCATCGTAATTTTTTACTACTTTTGCATAGATTATTTCAACAATATCTTCACTGTCTTTGCCGCGAATTTCACTAGCTTCCAATTCTCCTTCATGAAGAAGATTTCCATTCGCATAATCGACAATTGCCTGCAGGTTCCATGCTTCTTGATCTTCATGATCTGGTGTATGTGCCCCTATATTACGCTCTAAGGAAGATTTAATCATTTTTTCTACAATCGAACGCAAATTGTCGGAAGTTAACACTTCATTACGCTGTGTATAAATGATTTCCCGTTGTTGGCGCAGAACATCATCATATTGCAGCAATTGTTTACGAGAATCAAAGTTATTGCCTTCCACTCGTTTTTGAGCAGATTCTACGGCACGTGAAACCATTTTGCTTTGAATAGGCTGAGTGTCATCCATGCCTAATCTTGCCATCATGTTTTTCATATTATCTGAACCGAATCGGCGCATCAATTCATCTTCCATAGAAAGATAAAACTGAGTCACACCTGGATCTCCTTGACGGCCAGAACGACCGCGAAGCTGGTTATCAATACGTCTGCTTTCATGACGTTCTGTACCAATTACGGCAAGACCTCCAAGATCTTTGATGCCTTCAGCTAATTTAATATCTGTACCACGGCCGGCCATATTTGTTGCAATTGTTACAGCACCATTTTCCCCGGCATTTGCAATGATTTCTGCTTCTCTTTCATGGTTTTTCGCATTCAGGACATTATGAGGAATGCCTTTTTTAGAAAGATAGTTGGAAATGATTTCGGATGTTTCAATCGCAACCGTACCTACTAATACTGGTTGTCCTTTTTTATGTCTTTCGGCAATATCTTCTACTACCGCTCTAAACTTGCCATCCATGCTCGCATAAATTAAATCTGGACGATCATCACGGACAATGTCTCTGTTTGTTGGAATAACAACAACACTCATATTATAAATATTTCGGAACTCTTCTTCTTCCGTTTTTGCTGTACCAGTCATCCCCGCTAATTTTTCATACATACGGAAATAGTTTTGGAAAGTGATGGTAGCTAACGTCATGCTTTCATTTTGAATTTCTAAATTTTCCTTCGCCTCAATTGCTTGATGAAGCCCGTCACTATAGCGGCGGCCTTTCATTAAACGGCCTGTAAACTGGTCTACAATAACGATTTCTCCGTCTTGCACCACATAGTCGACATCATTATGCATGCTGGCATTTGCTTTTAATGCTTGAGAAATATGGTGGTTAATGGCCACATTGGATACATCAAATAAGTTCTCAATTTGGAAAACACGTTCTGCTTTTGACATTCCTTCTTCTGTCAGCTGCACACCTTTTGTTTTTTCATCATAAATATAGTCTTTTTCTACTTTTAGGCTCTTAACAAACGTATTTGCTCGAACATATAATTGTGTAGATTTTTGGGCAGAACCGGAAATAATCAATGGTGTACGCGCTTCATCGATTAGGATGGAATCCACTTCATCAATTACGGCATAAAATAATGGTTTTTGCACTTTTTGCTCATTATATAACACCATATTGTCACGGAGATAATCAAAACCAAATTCATTATTTGTTCCGTACGTAATATCCGCATTGTAAGCAGCTTGTTTTTCTTCTTTTGACATGCCATTTAAGTTTAAACCAACTGTCAGACCAAGGAATTCATATAGCTGTCCCATTTCCGAAGCATCACGTGTTGCCAGATATTCATTGACTGTTATAACATGGACTCCTTTTCCAGAAAGGGCATTAAGATAAACAGGCAAAGTAGCCGTCAATGTTTTCCCTTCCCCTGTTTTCATCTCGGAAATATTTCCATCATGAAGGGACGCTCCCCCCATCAGCTGAACAGTATATGGATATAATCCTAGTACACGTTTTGCTCCTTCACGAACTACGGCAAATGCTTCCACAAGCAAATCATCCAAGGTTTCGCCTTTTTGATAGCGCTCTTTAAATTCTTCTGTTTTTTCTACTAATTGCTCGTCCGTTAATTTAGCGGTTTCCTCTGCTAACAATTCCACTTTCTCGGCAATTTTTGCGAGTTTTTTCAAATCCCGCTTATTTTGATCAAATACTTTATTTAAAATTCCAAGCATTAAATAACGCTCCTTTATTATGGTTATGGGAAAAAAAATCTTGTTTATCCGATGGCAAGCATTATCATTTACCGCTTTTTTCCACCAACTGCTTTTGCTTTTTTCTTTTGCAAAATAATACTTTTTATAGAAACTCTGGTTATATCCGATTAATAATACTTCGTTATTATTAAAAATGGATGAAAATGATTTGGCAGTTTTGTTAACAAATAGACAGGGAAAATCTTGTTAGCGACAATAAAAAATCGCCTCTTTTTCCGTTTATTCTTTATCTTATCTATCTTACCATTTCCATACTAGTGTGACAACTTATGTAATGATTAGTAGGGCCTATATTATTACTATTATGCACTTATTTTTTTTATCCATAAACAACAGATAAAAAATCACGTTTATTCATTCCAAACAAATAAAAACGCAGGAGACAATCCCCTGCGTTTTATTTGTTATTTTGCTTCAATCAGCCCGTACTTGCCGTCTTTTCTTTTATAGACAATATTAGTAGAATTTGTTTCGGCATCTGTATAAATGAAGAAGCTATGTCCTAATAAATCCATTTGCAGAATAGCTTCTTCACTATCCATTGGCTTTAGATCAAATCGTTTTTGACGAACTATTTCTAATTCATCCTCTTCTACTTCAGTAGCAGCCGCACTTTCAAAAGATCCAAAAAACTCATTTGCACTGCCTTTTTCGCGGAATTTGCGGTTAACTTTTGTTTTGTGTTTTCTAATTTGCCGTTCTAATTTATCTGTTATCAAATCAATGGCAGCATACATATCGACATGATCTTCCTCGGCACGCAGCACCAATTGACTCATTGGAATAGTCACTTCTACTTTTGCCGTTTTATCGTTATATGTTTTTAAATTGACATTCACATTCGCATCTGGTGATTCGGAAAAATAACGCTCCAATTTCGTAATTTTTTTCTCTACGTATTCTCGTATAGCTGGAGTTACCTCAATGTTTTCTCCTCTTATGTTGAAATGCATAAGTTACTCCTCCTTTATAATTTCCAGTGCAAGTCTATTTTCCCTAAAGAGCAACTAGAATATTCTTTATGAGAACAATTTTGACTATACCTTATACTTCTAGTCTACCCTGGCAATTTCCTGCTGAAACTTTTAAAAATTTCGACAAATATGTGAACTGGTTATTTTTTTGCTTTAAAACTTGCCTGTTGATTTCCATTCTAAACTTTCACCTTTTTATTGGCATTCCTAAGACTTCTCTGTATGTGCACCCGTTGATTTCCGCTTCAGGCACTTGCTTTCCGGGGGGCGAGCTTCGAGCCGCTTCGTCGCTTTGCTCCTGCAGGATCTCGTCTGTCTCGCTAATCCCCCAGGAGTCGGATAGGCGCCTCTCCAAATAATAGATGGTTTCCTTTCCAATCAATATAGTAGCAAAATCAACAATAAGCTTTAACATAGCTTTATTTAGAAAAGTACCACTTGAACACATATTTATAATAAAAATAAGTATAATAAAAACCGCCTTATTAAAAGACGGTTTCAGAATTACTTCCGTTTATCATAAAACATGCCATCTGTCTGTAGCGCTTGATAGGGATTAACATATTTTTGATTGGACGTTTTTTTTACTTTTAACTGTTTTAGTTCTTGTTGAATTGTCAGTTTTTCCTGCTGCAGAACTTCTTTTAATTCTTGATCTTGCTGCATTAAAGCCTGACCTAGTTTTTTTTCACTATCCGTTTTGGGTGGAGAAAGTAATGATAGACATGCTTGTCTTTTAGTAAAAAGTTCTTCCATTTCTTTAATAAAATCTTCTTGGTCACTTTTTTCTTTTACAAGCTCTATCAATTGTGATGTAACGGCAAACAATTGTTTATAGCTTTCCATTAAATTTGGCCGCCCCCGCCATATTGCTGCTTACGGTTTAATTGAATCGCTTCTTTCCATGTATCCCTGAATTCTGTTATAAGAGACTCTACTTCTGCAATAATGTTTTTATCATTATCAATATTGGCTTTAATCAACTGACGATTCATATAATCGTATAGCGACATTAAGTTTTGTGAAATAGCAATATCCATATTTAATGTCACCATTAACTCTTTAATAATATTTTGTGTTTTTTGGATATTTGTATTTCTTGCACTAATATCTTTTTCATCGATTGCCTTTTTTGCCAAGTGCAAAAACTTCAGACAGCCATTATACAGCATTAATGTCAAATCACCTGGTGATGCTGTATTAACGGAATTCTGCTGATAAGATTGATACGGATTTGTAGTAGCCATTTTTATTTCCCCCTTTTATTAACTCATCATATTAGTCAAATAAGTAGACTGACTGTTCGCTTTATTAATTGCTGTTTCCATCGCCGTAAATCTCGACCAATAGCGATCTTCTATCATCTCTAATTTATCTTCATAGCTAGAGATTTTACTAGTATAATTATTCAATATTTTCCCTAAAGAAAAAGTGTTGTTTACACTCGAAGTTTTCCCTGCTTTTGCTGTAATATCAGTCATTGCTGTTTTTAAACTTGCCCTTAATCGCTGAGCAATTCCTTGTTCTGAAGGAGTTGCGCCACTTTTTTGGAATAGTTCATAGATAGCATTAGGATCTTCTGAAATAGCTGCACGTAATTTATCTTCATCTATCGTTAACTTTCCGCCATCTAAATAGTTGGAAGTTGTCGTAATGCCGATTTGCGATAATTGGCTAAAACCATTTGTACCACTAACTGCAGTACTAAAATTAGATCTCATTTTTGTTAAAACAGAGTTTAAAATGGAATCATTTTTTAATGTTCCGCTTTTCGCAAGCTTCTCCCATTTTTCAATTTCTGTTTCTTCCATGTCTTCTTTTTGTGCATCCGTTAATGGTGCATAATCGCGGTACTTTGTTTCACTTAATTTCGAACGGATTTTTTCAATGGCTGTGTTGTACTTATCAACAAATTGTGTGATAGTATCCAAAATGCCATCTACATCAGCTGTAGAAGAAAAGGTAACAGCATCGGTTGTTACTTTTTTGGCAGTGAATTCTACTCCGTTGATTGTGAACGTGTTAGAAGGACGAGTAATGCTAAGTCCATTATAAGTAACCTCCGCATTAGTACCTTGGCTTCCAAAGCCATTAGATGCTGCTATATCACTAGTCGAATTTATTTGTAATATATCATTGAAAAACTTTTCTCCAGAACCACCATCATCAGATAAGATAATTTCTGCAGAAGTTGTAAGATCGCCTGTATTTTTAGCAGTAATAGATAGTTTCTTGCTATTTGCATCATAAAAGGCAGTAACACCGGAGTCTTTATTAATCTTGGCAATAATACTGTCTAATGTATCATCTGAAGTAATTTTTAATTCATAAGGTTCTGTTTGCATTACTCCATCTTTTGTAATAGCACTAATTTTTATTGTTTGTTCTTCTGTAATAGGCAATTTTGCGGATGAATCAGTAATTTTAGATGTACTTTTACTAATCATTTTAGCAGAAGTTGCTAATGAACCAATTTCTACTGATCCTGAAAAATCAATCGTAGAATTCACATTTTTCACAGAAAGTGCATCAGCATCAGACACATTAACGGTCTTTTTAATATAAGATGCCTGTTTGCTGATTCCATTAAAAATACTAGTATCTAAGTCTAATAATAAAGAATTCATCTCGCGGTAATCGTCCCGCTGCCATTCTGTATATGTTTTCTTTTGCTCTATCTTATCTAACGGCACTCGTTCTGCTGTCATCAATTGTTCGACTAGTGAATCAATATCCATGCCGCTTGCGAGTCCGCCTATTCGTAATACCACTTGGCCGTCACCTCTTTTTATATTTTTTCATCCATAACGAACCCCATTAATTCTCTCATTGCTGCATATATATCCAGCATTTTTTTGGATCAAATTTCGCGGATTACTTCTTTTGTTGTATCATCAATAATTTTTACATAGTAGTCATTTAGTTTTTCATGCATTTCAAATTTCAAAGAAGTTTGTGTTAGTTTAAACGCTTCATTCATTTCTTGAACCATATTAGTTAGCATATCTTCCTCATTTTTTCTCTAAGGAATCATAACTTGTTATCTGTGTTTCTCTCATTTCATTACTTAATATTCATTTCATTTGTGCTAATTGCTCTCGATATAGGAAAGATAGGATATATTATATTGCGCCCAATCATCTTACCTCCTACGACCAATTAGAATTCTACTAGTTATATCGTCCATATAAACGGAATTTAAATAATGAATATTAAAGAAAATAGATTTAAGAAAATGGAACCAGGAATTATATACCATATTTTATTTCATCTATTTTTTTAGTTCTACTAGTCCCAATTCGGAATAGAATATTCTATCTCTGATTTTTCTCCATTTTGGTTTTGAAATTATTTTTCATGGGTACTTAATCATTAAACATAAAATAAACAAAAATATTTCGACAAAAACCATCCTTATATTTGTTTTTTCGAGGTAAATCTGGGTAATAAACCATGTTAAGGCTTTCAAAATGTCGATGAATAGCTAAATTACTCTAAATATTTTTATTATTTTAACTCCATATTTTGATAGAATTAACATTAAATTAACGACAACAACAAATTAGAGGAGGACAACCATGAAATATATTAATTTAGCGGAATTACAAGAGGAAAATGAAAAGGTTTTCGAAAATGAAGAGGAACATGAATATTACTATAAGCTGTGGGAAGACGACAGATTGTAGATAAATAGACGCAAACACCAACAGAGGGTTTACTGCCCGTAAAAGGGATCAATAATATCGAAAGAGCACACACAGGAGGGAATATTTTTGAAGAAACAATGTATTGCAATGCTTTTAGCTGGCGGAAGAGGAACAAGATTAAAAAAATTAACAGAACAATTAGCAAAACCTGCAGTACCCTTTGGTGGTAAATACCGCATCATCGATTTTACATTAAGCAATTGCCGTAATTCAGGCATCGATACTGTTGGTGTATTAACACAATATCAACCTCATATTCTCCAAAATTATATTGGCGACGGAAAAGAATGGGATCTAAATAGACGCGATGGTGGATTAAGCATTCTTCCTCCATACCAATGCAACGACAAAGATCATTGGTACGAAGGCACAGCACATGCAATCTATCAAAATGCTCCTCTAATTGAGCAATATAATCCAGAATACATACTGGTTATTTCCGGTGATCATATCTATAAAATGGACTACAATAAAATGCTTGATCAGCATATCGCAACAGGCGCAGATGCTACGATTTCCGTAACAGAAGTTCCTTGGGATGAAGCTAGTCGATTTGGCATTATGAATACGGATGAAGAAACAAATCGCATTGTAGATTTTGAAGAAAAACCAAAAAATCCACGCTCTAACTTAGCTTCTATGGGTGTTTACATCTTTAAATGGAGTACATTAAAAAGCTATTTAGAGAGCGAAGAACAAAATGAATTGTCTTCCAAAGATTTCGGCAAAGACATTATTCCTGCGATGCTATTCGATAATAAGAAGTTATTCTCCTATGAATTCCAAGGCTATTGGAAAGACGTAGGTACAATCAGCAGCTTCTGGGAAGCAAATATGGACTTGCTTAACAAAGACACAAATATTTTCCTAAACGACAAGGATTGGAATATCTACACAGCAGAACAAACACACCCACCACAATATTTGGACGAAGACGCACAAGTCAAACGCTCCCAAATCAGTGAAGGATGCGAAGTGTACGGAACAGTAGAAAACTCCATCCTCTTCACAAACGTAAAAGTCGGCAAAGGATCTGTTATTAGAAACTCAGTGGTCTTACCAGGTGCAGTGATCGGCGAAAATGTCATCATCGAAAATGCAGTAGTCGCATCCGATGTAAAAATCGCAGACGATGTTGTAGTAGTCAGCACTACCGATGATATTGCATTAGTTGGCGAGAATATGGTGAAAAAAGAAAAAGCCAGCGCTGGTTTGTCTAGGGTGATATGACTGTCGAGGTTTAAGAGATGATTATAAGAAAACAAGAACATGCTTTTTAAAAAGCTCGTTCTTGTTTTTTATTTGTACAAAAAAAGATACCAGCAAAATGCTGATACCCTTTTTGCAACCATCTATTAACGTAATAATTGAAGTACGCCTTGTGGTTGTTGGTTCGCTTGCTTTGCGACTATGTCTTTCGATCATAGAATAGACTATATCTTCATCCTAAATTTATTAGGAGCTGGGCACTTCGAACAAATTTTATTGCCCTACGAGATTCATAGTCATAGCGTTTGCCTTAGACCGTATTCCCTAGTCGTTGAACCTTCTCCAGAGTTTCCTCACAGGAGCTTGGCTGCTGATTATCCATTGTAATATATCCATCATTGTCAAACCTTTACGCCTACCGTTTCCAGTTTCGCTTTGGTTGATGAAGCTTTAGGAAGTCCCAGCAATTCACCCAGTTATACTCTTACTCGTTGCCAAGTAAGACGCCCTCTTTCAATTATCGAAGAAGTTGTAAAACTCCTTGCGGCAATTGATTTGATTGAGCCAACATTGCTTGTGCTGCTTGACCAAGAATTGAATTTTTAGTTTGATTCATCATCTCTTTTGCCATGTCAACGTCACGAACACGTGATTCTGCAGCTGTTAAGTTTTCAGAAGACGTTCCTAAGTTATTAATTGTGTGTTCTAAACGATTTTGGAATGCACCAAGATTAGAACGTTGTGTAGATACTTTTTCAAGTGCATCATTGATCTTAGTAATTGCATCTTGAGCACCTGATTTAGTTGATAAATCAATATCTTTAATTCCTAAAGCATCAGTACGCATATCTTCAATTGTTACTTTCATTGTTTGCGTTTGGTTAGCTCCAATTTGGAAGTCCACTCCGCCGCCTTGAGTTGCACTATTTTGTTTAGCTAAGCCTAATAATTGAGCAGCTTCACTGTTATCAAATTTAATACTACTTGTAGCTTTTTCTGAGCCACTTTCGACTACCAAGGCACCATCTTTTACTGACACAGAAACTTTATCAAGTGCCTTGTCAGTTGACACAGTACCATTGTATGCAGTGATTTTATCATTGATGTCCTTTGCTAAGTCTGTCGCTAATTGATCCATTGTATCCGAACCAGTTCCATAGCCACTTTTCGCTCCAACAGTAGCCAAAGCAACTTCAATCTCAGTTCCATCAACTGTTAAGTTAATTTTGTCAGTAGCACCAATTGCGTTAACTGCCGCAGCTCCTGCTACACTAAATACACCTTCACTACCTTTTGCTGAAACTGTATCAGTACCATCATCTGCATCTGTTACACCTAAAGACTTAGATGCAGCATTAGAAATAATATCTACAGTAGAAGTTTCTCCTACTGACCCTGATTTAATGCTAATACTTCCATTTGTGTCAGCACTAGCAGTTACTGAAACATTCGCAATACTAGTTTCATTTGCTTTATTGTAATCAGCAATTGCTTTATTGATATCTTCTTGCAACTTAGCAGCATAATCTTTGCTATTAACGTCAGTACTGTCATCAAATGCAGCATATGTGTCTCCATCCAATGCTACATCAATATTTGCTCCGTCAATTTTAAGATTAAGAGTTGTCGCACCTGAAGCAGTTATATCTCCTGTTGCTAATGTAGAAACGCTAGTAGCAGTTGCTGCTGTTTCTTTTCCAAGCGCCGAGCTAATAACTGCTGCATTATCTGCACCTGCTAGTTTTTTTGCCCCAATAGAACCATCAATAAGTTTCTTTGTATTGAACTCAGTAGTATTACCAATACGATCGATTTCATCCTTCAACTGAGAAATTTCAGTTTGGATCGAGGTACGATCCTCATCCGTATTAGTATCATTCGAAGATTGAACACCTAGTTCACGCATACGTTGAAGAATATCTTGTGTTTCACTTAATGCACCTTCAGCAGTTTGAATCATAGAGATACCATCTTGCGCATTAGCTGATGCTTGATCTAAACCACGAATTTGTGAACGCATTTTTTCAGAAATTGCAAGACCTGCTGCATCGTCAGCTGCGCTGTTTATGCGAAGACCTGAAGATAATTTTTCCATTGATTTGCTTTGCGCTGCGTTTGCACTGCTTAATTTGTTATAAGTGTTAAGAGCAGCAATATTATGATTAATTCTCATTTTAAATTTCCTCCTTGAAGTTGTTGTTCACATCCTTGTGAACGTTAAATTAGTAGGAGTTAAGGAAGGTCGGCCGCCCTCCCTCTCTCTACTTTCTATATCGACTTCAAGAGAATAAGTTTAAGAGATTTTATTATTTTTTTTCATTTTTTTTGAATAAATTTAGGAATGCTGAAATGTCTACAGATGCTTTTCTGTTTTCTTGTATAATTTGCTCATAAACTTCTTTACGGAATATTTCAACATCCTTTGGTGCAGAAATGCCGATTTTTACTTGGTCTCCTTTTGATGCAATTACTGTTATTTCTATATCTTCGCCAATTTTAATTACCTCGCCGTTTTTTCGTGATAGAACTAGCATCTTATCACCCTTTCACCACAGATTTTTTGTTAGGAAATAAAGGATGCTTTGTTGTATAGTCAGATTGATTTAAAATCACTTGTTTTGCGAGATTTTTTTGTTGGTTGATAATAATTGGTGCCTGCAGATTTGCAGTTGTTTCTTCAAATGGTTCTTGCACTGTTAAAATGGCAAATACAATAACATCTGTTTCAGAGGCCAACTCCAATTGATCGGCTACATTTTCTTCTAAATTAAAATCATAGTTTGGACAAAATAAAAATGGATTAGAGATGACAAATGCAAGTTGTTCATTTTGAATAGACTGGAGCGCAAAAAAACTTCCTTCCTCATCCAATGGCAGTACAATAAATTTATCTTCATCAGGAAAACCTGGTATTGGTTTAACAAAGGCTACTATTTCTTTTTCTTTTATATCTTTTTCACCATGATATTTTGTATTAATTTTCACTATCTATCAGTCCTTTATATGTATTGTTCATAGTTTACCCCAACCTGCTTTAAATTTTCAAAATCTATCTCTAATGATGGGTATTGTGCTAACATAATAGACACTTTGGATGGATTATATTTAAAAATAGGATTATTCGCTTGTGCATTAATAATTGGATCTTTTCTTTCTACATTTATTTTTACTTCACCTGGATCATAGTCTAATTTCACACTATTTGCCGATGGAATCCACGCAATGCCAAACTGCTTCAGTTCTCCTTCACTGTTTCTTTTCGCTTGCTGAGGAATAGGATTTGTTGTGCCCTTTTGAATTTGCATCAATGCCCTGCCTTCTTGGGCTCTTCTGGCAATTCCTTCTAACCATGCTTGTTTTCCTTCTGCTGCGGCATCTTCAATCATTCGCGGAATGCTTTTATAGCCGACATCTTCTCTTGCTTTTGTTTGATCAATCGTTAGTTTTGCAGGTCTTCTATCTATCGTTACTTCTGCTTTCGGCTGTTCAATTTCTAGGTCTGCTTTTGGCTGCTCCATCTCTAATGAACCCTTTTCAACATGGATATCTAATCTAGCTGGAGTTGACTGTAATCTGATTTGCGGGAACATACACTTTTGCTCCTTTTCTTTTTATATGACAGTGTTGTTTTAAAGACTGTTGTTTTTAAATAGGTTATATGGCTAAAAAAGATTATGAAAACAGGTTAATTGGAGCGGATATAGGAGACTCCTGCGGGAATATCGGGACAGGTGAGACCCCGCAAGGCTGCGACCTGAGGAGGCTCACCGCCGGCCCCGCGGAAAGCGAGCCTCCTGCAGCGGAACTCACCCACTTGTTTCATAGAGCCAGAATTTATGAAAACATTCTATACTATAAAAAAAGGACTAGACAACTATCCCTACAACTAAAATCTATAGTGTAGTTATAGGCATCTAACCCTTTTTCAAATGATTATCTTAAAAAATCAATCAACGATGTTTGAATAATTTTTGCGGCAACGCTTAGTGCTGCGTTATGAACACTTTCCTGCACCGAAAGATTGGTAATGGCTTTTTCCATATCGACATCTTCATTATCGGACAGCACTTTATTTGCCAATACTTCTTGGGAATCAAGTCTTGTTTCCACTAATTCTAAACGATTATAGCGTGCTCCTAATTCTGATCGTTCTGTTGTAAGATTATTTGTTACTGTATCTAATCTTGATAAAAGATCGTCTAATCCATCTGTATCGTTGTTTTCCATTTTTTCTTGAATCCCCTGCACTACATCAAACATCTCTTGACTGAATGCGGTTGGACTGACATTAATTTTCAAATTTATTCCGCTCGATACTTGTACCGTATAATTATCAATACTAGGATCAGCAACATTTGCGGCAACTTGTGGCGGATCTCCATCTGTTACAAGAGGTGTAGAAATATCTGTTCCATGAAATGCATATTTCCCATTTACTTTTGTATTTGCGACTGTTACAAGATCCTTTTTTATTTCCTCTATCTCTTGGGCAATAGCCGTTCTTTCTGCTTCACTATTTGTATCGTTTTTCCCTTTAACTAGTAGCTCACGTATACGCTGCAAACCAGTATTCGCCTGCTCCAAACTAGCTTCCGAGTTATCCATCCATAAATAACCCTCTGACAGGTTACGCTGGTATTGTTCTACTTCTGATACATTAGAACGGTAGAACATTCCTTTCATCGCAACAACTGGATCATCAGATGGTTTTGTAATTTTTTTGCCTGATGATACTTGGTTGGATAAATCATTTAATTTATTATAGCTGCTGCTTATATTGCGCAGGGAATTGGCTGAAACCATTGATTGTGTAACACGCATTTACTTCTCACCTACCTTTTTAACTCATTAACAATCGTATCTAATAATTCATCGGTTAAAGAAATCATTCTTGCCGATGCATTATATGCTTGCTGGTATTGAATCATATTGGTCATTTCTTCATCCAATGAAACAGAGCTGACACTCATTCGTTTATTTTCAACTGTTTGCTGTAATGTCGTAGAGTTGGAAAACATTTTTGACGCTTCTTGGGCGCTTACTGCCATGCTTCCAATAACTCCTTCAAAATAGTTGCGGAATGTTGCCTGCTCCGAACTATCGCCATAATCGTATTTATTATTGATGATTTCTGCAAGTGCACTAGCAACCGTTGCATCTCCTAAAGTGGCAGAGCTAGGATTCGCACCAGAAGCATTGGCGATATTATCTAAGCTGCTTGTAATAGCATCTGATATCGCAATCCGACTTGCAAAACCGTCACGGCTTGTAATGGAACCATCTGTACTTTTGGAATCAGCGAAAAAAGAAATATCTTGATTTGCTCCTGCTGTTATTTCATTTGGACTCATTCCATCTTCATGAACCGCATTAAATGCTGTTGCAAATGTATAGGCCAAGTTATCCAGCTCTGTTAGCATATCATTATAGATTCCTTTAATATCACCATTACTATCTTCATAGCCATAAGACTCGACAATGCTTTTTAATTTGCCTGTTGAATCAAAATTGTTTATATCTACTGTTGTGCCTCCAACCGAAATAGAAGCAACAGCTGTATCTGCACTATTTTTATTGACACTTAATTGGTTGTAGCCATTGGCATCCACTAATTTTGCAACTTCTGTGCCATCATCATTTACTAAGCTGACAATCGCTTTTCCTTCTGCTTGTGCTAAACCATTTCCGCCTGTACTTTCATAACTTACTTTCACTTTGACATAAGTGGATAGGTCGTCCAACAAGCTGTCCCGTTTATCATATAAATCATTTGGCAAATATCCGTTTGGTTCCACTGCTGCGATTTGTTTATTTAATGCATCCACTTGAGACAAAATTGTGTTCACTGCTTTTTCGGAAACGCCGATTTCATTTTCGACATTGCCTTTTTCTGCTGAAACAGTTTTATATAAATAGTTAAATGTATCAGCAACCGCAATTCCTCTTTGGCGCACAACAGCGCGAGCTCCTGAATTTTGCGGATCTGATGCAAAGTCCTGCAGGGAAGACCAGAAAGAATCCATTGAAGCTGCTAATCCTGAATCGGATGGTTCATTCATAATCGTCTCTAAGTTGCCTAATGCAGAAGATCGGTTTTCCCAATATCCAAGTTTGCTGCTTTCTGAGCGGTACTGCGTATCTAAAAATCCCTCTCTTAACCGTGTAACCGTTGTTGCTTCCACACCTGTGCCAATTTGCCCTGCTATCTTTGGAGCATTCGTGCCCACAGAAGGATAGCCTGTCGTTTGCTGCAGATCAACACGCTGTCTTGTGTAGCCAAGTGTATTTGCATTGGAAATATTATTGCCCGTTGTATATAAGGCGCTTTGTTGGGCCACTAAACCTCGTTTTGCAGTCTCTAGCCCCATAAAGGTTGATGCCATAACCGTTCCTCCACTATGCTTTTATATTTAATAGACTCATAGATTGTTTGCCAATTGTATCCGTTCTGATCGCATCTCCTTTTAAAGGTTTACCATAGTTGATGCTTCTGTTTGTTGGCTTTAATGCATTTAACGAAACATTGACGAATTGCAGCGATTGTATCAGCAGCTGCTGATTTAATGTATTTGTTTCTTTTAAATCCATTATAATTTGTTTTAAATGTTCTGCTGATCCCGACACTTTTGCTGCTTCTTCCTGATTTAAACGCTGGATACAATCAGTAAGTGATGGCTGTAAAAGTTCTGGTGCGATTTGTTTCACCACATTTTGCCTTGCAGTTTCAAGTTTTTGAATGCTCATAATATGAGCTTGTTCATCTTTCATGATTTGCTGAAGAGGCTCAATGTCCCCCTTTTTAATAACCTCTGTTTTGTTCCCGGCAATTGCATGTAAACTTTTATGCAGCTTCACCATTTTTTCCAATATATCGATTAATAATAGTTCAGACATCGCTGCCCCTCCTTTTCTTTTTAATTTTTTTCTCTTTTTTCAAAGATTGTTGTTTACGCTTATAAATGAAGCCCGTTGATTTCCGCTTCTGGCACTTGCTTTTCGCGGGGAGGAATGCCCTCCGCTCCAATCCACTCAGTTTGTTAAACTTCATTGCATGATAAAAGGCAATAGACTTTACAAAAACAGCTTAGTTTTTAGAATAGAAATTTACAATGCCTTTTGCGACATCTTGTGCTTTTACTTCATAGGTTCCGCTTTGCACTTGTTTTTTCAGTGCTTCAATTTTTTCTGCTCTTTCAGAAGAAATTTGTGAAACTTGCTGCAATTCTTTTGCTGCTGCAGAAATCTCTACTTTATCTGTTCCTTTTGCGGCTTCTGTTTTATTTGCTGCGTTGATTTTGTTAACTGAATTTTTATATGGATTAATACCTTGTGTTCCAAAATTATTAATTTTCATCGTGTACTCCTCCCTTTCGATTCCGAACAAAATATATGATTACTTCTATTATCGGATGATTAGCTATCCATTTAAACATTTCCTGTTGATTTTCTTAAAATACGCCAAATTAACTAAACAAATGCAGATTAAATAGAGAATATTTACCTAATATAAAATTTATAATAAATACATTTGGACTGTTTTTATTTAGAGAAGTGGATAATAAAGTGGATTATGGATGGAGTTGTCTAAGGAATAACGTATATCGTTATTCCCTTTATTCCTTTTCTGAATAATACGTCGAACTTCTTTTTGTCCGTTCTTTTTTCCGAGTTTCTTCTGCTTCTAAACTTTTTAGACCTGTTTTCATATCAGCTGAACATTTTGAACATAGTTTTCCTGCTCGTATTTCTGTTCCGCATTTTGCACACGGATAACCTAGGTTTGGAAATTGAGCAAGCGTTATTCTACCTTTTTTAATAAATTTATAAATAAGAGTTTCTTTTACGCCCGTTGCTTCTACTACCTCATCCATTTTTGCTGTTCTATTATGCTTTTTTCGGATAAATTGATACACTTTATCAAAATCAGCTTCTTCTTCTTTCCAGCATTTTGTGCATGTTTCTCTGAAGCTGTTGACTACATATAATTCCCCGCATTTTGGACAATTCTCTAGATTGGCCATAACTCTTTTCCCCACTTTCGCATTTGATCATCTTGCAATGGTAAAAGAGACAACAGATTTTGCTCCTGCCTCTTTAATAGCCAGTGCTGCATTATGCAATGTTGCTCCTGTAGTATATATATCGTCAACTAGGATCACATCTTGAGAAATAATCTGCTCGTTATTTTCTACAGCAAAAACAGTGTCTGCTTCTAACCTTGCAGCACGTGTTTTTTTTGATTGTTTTTCACTATGTATCCTTGTTAAACAATTTGTACTAGGAATGCCGGCAACATGCAAAATAGCTTCCGTCTGGTTAAATCCTCGTTCATACAAACGAACTTCGCTTAAAGGAATGGGAATGGCAACTTTATCGTGAAATAGCTTTTTAGGAATATATATAGAAAAGGCGCCTGCCATCAGATAATCTCCTCGATATTTAAATCGGGCAATCACTTCTTTTAAAAAATCATTATATAAAAATAATGAATAATTTTGTATTAAAACGCCTTTCCATTTTGGATTTTCCTCCCATCTTTTGCAATCATGGCAAATGCCATCATAAATAAACGCAGCATCTAAATCTATTAAGGGCCGATTGCAAATCGTGCAGCATTCCCCAGTAATCGGCACTAATTTTTGTTTGCAGCCATCACATAAATAAAAGTTTGGTTCTTTTGATAAAAAATAGGTCCAGTTAAAAACAGGAGTCACTTCTGTTAAACAAATGACACAGTATATCATTTAAATCAACATCCCTTTTTCTTTTGCTTCTTTATTGCTGTTTTCCATTTGTTTTTTTGCTGATAGCATGGCATTTGTTTTGCCATAATGAAAAAAGACAATATCGCCTTTTGGATATTCTTTTTTCCTCCCTGCTCTTCCAGAAATTTGGACAAGAGCGCTATCGGTAAATATTTGATTCTCCGCTCCGAGTACGGCAACATCTATATTAGAAAATGTTACACCTCGTTCTAAAATCGTTGTTGTGATAAGCAACTCCAATTGTTTTTTGCGCATTTTCTGCACCTTTTCTTTGCGGAAAGGATCTTCTGCATGAACGGTTTCTACATGAGGGGTCCATTGTTCAAAGATAGTCTTTACTTTTTTCATATACGCAATCTTTGGAATAAAAAGAAGAACTTGTTTGCGAGAGTGGATACGCTGTTTTATCCAATCAATTATAACTTGAGGAAGATTGCCTTTCTCTAGCCGCTTCTCCCAGTTTCCACACCAAGTGAATTGTGGGATAGGGAGAGGTTGCTTGTGGTATCTTGCGGGAATGGTGACATAGTTGATTTTGTTTTGCTGGCATTTGTTTCTCCAGGTTTTATTAGGGGTTGCTGTTAAATAGATCATGGCGGAGTTTGGTTTGCGAGATGTTTGTACGGCATATTGAAGACTTGTATCGTACGAATAGGGAAAGGCATCCATTTCGTCTAAAATAATTAAATCAAACGTTTGTTTAAATCGAAACAGTTGGTGTGTAGTGCTAATAATAAGGGGACTGTAAAGATGTCTATCTTCACTTCCTCCATATATGGGGAGCACTTGGATATCTGGAAACACTTCTTGCAGGCGAGGGGCAAGTTCTAATACTACATCGGTTCTTGGTGTGGCAATGCATACTCGTTTATTTTGTTGTAATGCTTTTTCTATGCCTTTAAATAATACTTCTGTTTTTCCAGCTCCGCACACTGCCCAGATTAGGAGCTCGGATTGTTGATCTATTATTTGCTCCATTTTTTCTGAGGCTGTTTGTTGACCATAGGATAACTCTCCATCCCATTGGAGTTTGGTATCTTTTGTGTTCTGCACAACACTTGGACCTATCCAGCTAATAAGTGGGGTACATTCGCTGATTCGCCCCATCATAATGCAATGGCGGCAATAAAAACAGATCTCCTTGCATCTTGCGCAGTAAAATGATGCAAAATAGTGTTGATTTGTATTTCCACAGCGATTGCAGCAGTAAAAAGCTTGTCGTTTTTCTACTCCTTTGTTGTAAAGGCAGTATCCATTTATATAATGTTTGTGAATTTCTTTTATAGAGAAAGGAATTTCCTCTAACAGGAGTTGTTTGCCTTGAAGAAGGGATTGGAGATTCGAGTTGTAATTAAAA
The DNA here is from genome assembly GCF_002835805.1 of Niallia nealsonii. Lineage (GTDB taxonomy): Bacteria > Bacillota > Bacilli > Bacillales > Cytobacillaceae > Niallia > Niallia nealsonii. Next base: position 60,339 of record NZ_PISE01000047.1, read on the forward strand.
ATGGGGTTGATTGGCTGAGGGTTGACGTTTGTAATATCAGCAATTCTTTTCGTTTGTTCGATTGCTTTGGTGGCGGGCGTTAATAGGTTATTTTGGATGAGGAAACGCATTGGAGTTCTCCTTTGGTTAATTTGTTTAATATTTTTATATCAAGATAATATTCATTATCTTTTCTTGTGCCTTTTTTCTTTAGCTCTATTTTGGACATGATTCTTGTAGCCAAAGAGGAAGACTGTATGTGGAGGAACTCTCTTACCTGCTTATTGTTAATTGTTTTTCCAAACAAATAATAATAGTCCTTTAAAGCATGAATATGTTCGTTTTTATTTTTACTCTTGCATAAAGGACAATACCAACTCGCATTGATTCTTTCTAAAGGCGTATAGTTGCCGTGGCTACATGTCACTCCTTTTGTAATCTCTTCTTTTTCTATAGAAAACCTTTTTAGAATAGAAACAGCTAATGGCTTGTTTTGTTTCTTCCATGCCTTTATTAGTGCTGTTAATCCGTCGTCTGATAGACTTTCGGAGAAAATGGAATCATCTATTTTATTAATCTGAAAAGAAAGATAGTTTTGGTGGATTATTTGCTCCAATATCGAGGAATCTTTGGAATTTGTTTGGATAAAAGCCGTGGGATTGCTTACAACAACCATACTGTACAGTGGAATCGAAGTATATTTACTCAACCAATTATTCAATTAAAATTCTATCCTTTTCAACTGAGTTAATGGATAGGGCAGTGCTGATGTTGACTCTTCTTTCTTGCGGATTAATTGATGAAACTCTGTATCAAAATACAATTCTCCAGCATAGTTTTTTACTTCTAAAAGTAAAGCAAACTTTTTGGATAGAATTAAAACATCGATTTGAAAATAATGGTTGCCGTCAGACAATCTTAAATCATGTAAAATAGAATACTTTTTATCATCTATAAAGCTAAGTGGAAATAGTAGATTTTTTTCTCCTTGGTAACCGGCTAATTTCATATTGAGTTCTTTTTTTACGAGAGGGAATTTTGAATGATTGGAGGGCAATCTTCGCAATAATGCTTCTAACTGAAGAATAGATTCGGGGATTTTAAGTTTTTTGACAATCAACAGACCACATCCTTTTTTATTTTGCTTTATATATTAGAGGTTTCTCTTAAAAGTTCCTGCTTTTAGGAGAAAAATTTTTAATAAATATTTTTTATTTTCAAATTCGGTTGGTTATCTTCTTTTTTAGTAGATTTATTTTCAGTTTTTATGATTTATCGATTTTTTGACAAAATCCGTTACTAGCCCACAAATAAAAAAACCCCATCAAGAGGTTCTTTTTCGGATCCAGCCCATACCCATAGCGCCTTCTCCTAAGTGTGTGCCGATGACAGCGCCAAAATAGCTTATACTGAATTCTATATTTGGAAATTCTACTTCTAGTTCTTTTTTCCACTCTTCTGCTTCTTTTTTTCGGTTTCCGTGGATAAGGACTGCTTGGAATTGTTCGCCTTTAGTTGCTTCAGCCAACAATTCTACCATTCGCTTCATTGCCTTTTTCTTTGTACGGATTTTTTCAAAGGGAACAATTACTTTGTCTGAAAAATGGAGCAGCGGTTTTACTTGAAGGAGACTGCCAATTAACGCTTGAGCACTGGAAAGTCTCCCGCCCCGCTGCAGATTGCTCAAATCATCTACCATAAAATAAGCATGGCTGGAGTTCTTAAGCTCCTCCAATATTTTGATTATTTCGGCAGCTGATTTTCCTTCCTTCACAAGCTTGGCCCCTTCAACAGCAAAAAAGCCTTGGACCATGCAGCTGATTTCACTATCAAAAGGATATACTTTAATTCCTTCTACCATAGTCCCTGCCGTTACCGCTCCTTGATAAGTCCCACTAATTCCACTTGATAAATGGACACAGACTACCTCATCATAATCGGCAGATAGCTTTTCAAATAGTTCAACAAACTTTCCAATTGGCGGCTGGGAAGTAGTTGGCAGATCCTTTAATTTAACTTCTTCATAAAACTGTTCAGCCTTTAGATTTATTTCTTCTTCATAAATTTCATTTCCTAGTATAACCGTTAAAGGAATCATATGTATATTATAGGCATCTCTAATTTCATCTGATATATATGCAGTACTATCTGTTACAATAGCTGTTCTCATTTAAATAATTACCTTCCTATCTATTCAAATTGTATGTTCATTTTAACTAAAAAAAGGCTGCCTTGCATTATATTCGCCTTTTTTATTTAATAGAATGCGAAAAAAGGTAATTTATCTTGTTCTTTATCATATTGATAGGAAATAATAGCTTTTTATTTATTTGACTTTTCTTTTATCTATTTCCTGCAATTTTCTTTTTGTGATTTCTTTGGATAAGATTTCTATAAAATCTGCATCCAACTTTAAAGAAATTGCTAGGTGAAAAGCTTGTATTAATTCAGCATTTGAAAGATTATTTATTCCATTCATCCCAAACACCCCTATCCATCTATTTATCAATAGTTTGCCTGAAATGATTTTATTACGCAAGCATATACTAGTACATTTTAGCTATTTCCTTATAAATTATGTTTTTTATCTGAATTTTCAATATTTTATACATGATTATAAAAAAAAGCGTCCCATCTTTTGGGACACTCTTTTATCGAACTTCTACCCAGCCATTTTTTATTGCAACAACAACAGCTTGTGTACGATCGTTTACATTCATTTTTTGTAAAATATTGCTGACATGATTTTTTACTGTTTTTTCACTTATAAATAAAGCTTCTCCAATTCCTCTATTGCTTTTTCCGTCTGCAAGAAGCTGTAATACTTCACATTCTCTTCTTGTCAGCAGATGAAGTGGTCTTCTGATTTCAATAGTTTGAACATAGTGGTCGCCGCTTCCTGATTGCTCTTGTGCTAAACGGCGATATTCATTTACCAGATTATGGGTTACTTTAGGATGAAGATACGAACCTCCATCTGATACTACCTTAACCGCCTCCACTAAAGCATCTGCATCCATTTCTTTTAATAGATATCCGCTCGCACCTGTTTTTAAAGCATGTGTTACATAATTTTCATCATCATGAATGGATAAAATAATGACTTTTTTATCTGGAAATCTTTCTAACAGCTGTCTTGTTGCTTCTACGCCATTTGTTTTGGGCATATTTATATCCATAATCGTTACATCTGGTTCATATTTATCTACTAGGTCAATTGCTTGAGAACCGTCATCCCCTTCAGCAACTACCTCAAAACTTGATTCAAAATCTAAAATACGTTTTACCCCTTCTCTAAACAATTGATGATCATCAATAATAAGAATTTTTGTAGCCAATTGTTTCGCCTCCCCTAAGCTTCCCTCTTTAATCATTGATAGGAACACTTACCATTACAACAGTTCCTGTTCCTATCTTCGTATCAATCGTTAACTCTCCATTTAAGAGCTCGACTCTTTCTCTCATTCCAATAATTCCAAAAGATTCCTCTTTTTTTTGCTCTTTATTAAATCCTTTGCCATCATCCTTAATCATGACAATCACTTGATCTCTGCGTATTTCTATTCTAACCGTTATCACTTTTGCTTCCGCATGTTTTAATGCATTCTGAACAGATTCCTGAATAAGACGGAATAAAGCTACTTCATATTTGCTAGGCAGACGCGTGTCATTTCCTAAACTTGAAAAGACAATCCTTGTTTTTTCATGATACTCTTCTGTAGTCTGAAGATATTTTTTTAGAGTCGGCACAAGTCCTAAATCGTCAAGAGCCATCGGGCGAAGATCATAAATAATTCTCCGAACTTCATACAAAGCGCTTCGTACCATCATTTTTAAACTTCTTATTTCTAAAATAGCCTCTTCTGCACCTTTTTCCCGATAAATTCTTTCCACTAAATCAGAACGCATCATTACATTGGCCATCATTTGCGCTGGTCCATCATGAATTTCTCTAGAAAGACGTTTTTTCTCTTCTTCTTGAGCGCCTATAATTTTTAAACCAAAGTCTTGTTTTTGCTTAGCGTTCTCAAGCACTTCGCCAACCTGCTTTAAGTCGCTAATTAAATAGTTCATAACAACGGAAATCTGTGTGACAAGATGCTCTGCTCTTTCAATGGTTTCATCTAATCCGATTAAGCGTCTCTCAATATCATCTCTACGCTCACGATATTGTTTTTCCAAAGAACGATTGATGCTTAATTCCATTTGCAGACTATGAGCTTTTTCGTACGCTTCTCTTACTTCGATTTCCGTATATTCATTAAAATGCTTACTGACTTCAGACAATCTTCTTCTTGCAAATCTTGCTTGAATTTCTAGCTTATCCCCTTCTTCTATCGCCTGTAACACTAGTGTTTTTATCTCTTTTAATTCTGTTGTTAATTGTTCATAGTCTTGTCGGCATTGTTCCCCAATACGAAAAATCTCGTCTTTACTAAAGCCAACCGTTTCGACCATTTGCTCTAAAATCAAATCTAGTGTTTTTGTCTCAAATTTCCTTATTACCATATATACAATTCCTCCAAAAGGACTGAAAACCCTTCCTGTATCCATTCTATTTTAGCGTGAAAGTATATAATATATATTTTACAATAGAAAATAATAAAAAAATCGTTATTTATTCTTATATTAATAACTATTTTAATAAGTCTTTTTACCTATTTAAAATATATTTCATTAAAACCTTATGATAAAAATTATAGCGATTAACATAATAATAACTAAAATAAACACCAACCGTATAAAATTTCACAGGCGTTTTCTCCCATTTAATATGCTAATAACTTAAAGACAATATAAGTCATCAATCCGTCATGTAATGTTATTATACGATTTTTTAAATTTTTTCCGCAAAAAACTTCTATTAATTAATAAAAGGACTATTTGAGTATCGAGTTTTATTTATTATAACATGTGTCCTAGCTGCTAATATTAAGATTTCATTACAAACCATTCAAGAATTGAAGAAAAACTCATGTCGAATTATAATGAAAGAAGGCATTAAAGTGAATACTTTAACAAAGAATCAACAGAAGTCTTCTAAACAAATTATATCAATATTTCCCAACGAAATTTCTATCACTTGTAAAAGAAGGAGCGATGTTTTATGCTTCCTTGCTACCACACTGTTCAAGGATACGGTGAACATGAACTGATTATTCAAAGATCACGTTTTATTGCACATATTCAGAGAGTAGAAACAGAAGAAAAGGCACAGGAATTTATTCAAGAAATAAAAAAAAGACATAAAGATGCCACTCATAATTGTTCTGCTTATTTAATTGGGGAAAACAACCATATTCAAAAGGCTAATGACGATGGAGAACCTAGTGGAACAGCAGGTGTACCTATTCTGGAAGTTCTGAAGAAAAAGGAATTAAAGGATACAGCTGTTGTTGTCACTCGCTATTTTGGCGGAATCAAGCTTGGCGCTGGAGGTTTGATTCGGGCATATGGCAAAGCTACTTCAGAAGGAATATCCTCTACTGGTGTAGTGGAAAGAAAATTAATGAAAATTATCCAGACAAGCATCGATTACACCTTCCTTGGTAAAGTGGAAAACGAGCTTCGATCTTCTTCCTATCAGATAAAAGATATTCATTATGTAGATAATGTACAAATTGAAACATATATCGACATGGGTTCTACCCAATTATTTATCGACTGGATAACAGATTTGACAAATGGTCAAGGAAAAATTAAAGAAATTGGAGAAGTCTATTTAGAAACCCTGTTGTCTAAAAATAACGAGGGTTAATTAAACGCGATGAAATTTCTGCAAAAAATACTAAAAAATTCCCCATTAAGAAATAAGACACAGATTTACGTAATCACAATTCGATAGTACAATATTCATATTGATATTTCGACAAAATTCTTTTATCAAAGGAGAAATAAATGGCACTTAATCGAGAGTCCTATGTAAATAATAATAAACGTAAACGAAAGAAAAGGCTTTTCACTTTTATCCTTGTACCGCTTTTGGTTTTGGCTGTCAGCGGTGTAAGTTATGGAGCATTCCTCTATACAAAAGCGAAATCCGTTGCAGATGATTCCTATCAGCCAATTGATAGAGAAACAAAAAGAACAACAAAAGTAGATCCAAAGATTGATGATGTATCGATTCTATTCATTGGGGTAGACGACAGTGAAAAGCGTTCTTCCAAATCAGGCACCACGAGATCAAGATCAGATGCATTGATGCTTGCAACATTAAATGCAAAAGAAAAATCAGTTAAATTGCTAAGTATCCCTAGGGATTCTTATGTATATATTCCCGAAAGAGGCTACAGCGATAAAATTACCCATGCTCATTACTTTGGGGGAGTTAGCTCTACTTTAGAAACGGTAGAAGAATTGCTCGATATTCCTGTAGACTATTATGTAAAAATGAACTTTGACGCTTTTATGGATACAGTAGATGCATTAGATGGAATTGAAGTAGATGTACCAGTTACTTTTACTGAACAAAATTCAAAAGACAAAAAAGGTGCCGTTCATCTAGAAAAAGGTTTGCAAACATTAGACGGTGAAGAAGCATTAGCACTTGCAAGAACTCGTAAAATTGATAATGATATTGAACGCGGCAAACGCCAGCAGCTTGTATTAAAAGCTATTATGGACAAAGCAGTATCTGCTAAAGCTATTACAAAATATACAAATCTAATGGAAGCTGTTGGAGATAATATGACAACAGATTTATCTTTTAGTGATATTCAATCCTTTTTATCCTACGCAACAGCAGAAAATGGTCTTCAAGTAGATAGTCTCACTTTGACAGGAAGTGATAGCTATATTAATGGTAAATATATTTATCAATTAGATCAAACAGCATTAGCTGAAACACAGTCTATCTTAAAAGAACATTTAGGCCTCACTGATAGTGATGATGATTCCACAACGGATAGTGAAACAACTGGAACAATAACAGATGATTCAACAGAAACATCTGTTGATACAACGACGACAAACAGCACTACTAGCAACTAATATTTTAAGCAGCAGGTCTCCTCTTAAATAGGAAACCTGCTTTTTACTCTATATTTCAGTTTTTCCCTTTTTTTTATCACTTTAAACAATTTTAAACATAAAAAAGATGTTCCCGATAAAGGAACATCTTTTTTATGTTTTATCTTTTTCCGTTGTATATCGCAAGTCATTAATAAATTTTAATATTGGTTTATAATTTTTCCCGACCAGTCCGATTTTTTCTACAAATAATTCAATGATTAGCAGCATAATGGCAATTAATAAAATGCCCCCCCATACTTTTGCTTGAGAGAATATAACCGCAACCAGTCCAAAAAATGTAGCCATTGCATAAATAATAATCACTGTTTGTCGATGAGTAAACCCAATATTTATTAGGCAATGATGCAAATGGGACTTGTCAGGCGCCGACAACGGCTGTTTATTGATTAATCGGCGAATGATCGCAAAAAAAGTATCAGAAATTGGCACCCCTAAAATAATGACAGGAATAACAAAAGAAATTAACGTTACGTTTTTAAACCCTAATAAGGACATAACGGCAATTATATAACCAAGAAACAAGGCTCCTGTATCTCCCATAAATATTTTCGCAGGATAAAAATTAAAAAATAAAAATCCTAATGTACTAGCTAAAACGATAGAAGATAATGCAATAACATAGCCATTCCCCATAATCATTGCCATTCCAGTAATGGTAAACAATGCAATGGAGGAAACACCTGCTGCTAACCCATCTAGTCCGTCAATTAAATTAATAGCATTTGTAATTCCAACAATCCAAAGAATAGTAATTGGTACATCTAAAAATCCAAATTGCAGCTGGCCGCCAAATGGCAAGTTGATAAATTCAACTTGAACCCCGCCCCACACAACAACAAGAACTGCTGCAGCTGTTTGTGCAATAAATTTTATTTTTGCATTAAGATTATATATATCATCAAGTACACCAGTAATGATGATAATAAGACTCCCAAGCAGAATTGGATAGTGATACGCTTTATCAGGATTAACTAAGAGCGCACCAATAAGAAAGCTTATATATATGGCTAAACCGCCCATTCGAGGCATAATTTTTTGGTGAACTTTTCTTTTGTTTGGTTTATCTGTAGCTCCTACCTTAAATGCAAGTTTTTTCACAAGAGGTGTTAGTACGATAGAACCAAAAAAACACATAATAAGTATAAAATAAATCATAGAGAGCCTCCCTAATGCCCTACTATACTAACAAATCCAGGCATAATCATTTCTGAATATATATCGAGGTTTATTATAGCACAATCCATCCAAGCTTGGTGCATAATATTTGTTGCCTAATTTTACAATTATATTACAAACAAATAATATTTTTAATACTTCCTTAACCATCCTATAAACTAAGACGTATAAACAAAACAAAAAGTTGCATATATTTAGTCTATTTATTTTTTATACCATGCTGCTAATTTTTCTATATTAACAAACGATGGCTTTATTTAGTATAGACTAATTAGATGAAAGTAAAACAATGTCATGGACGCCCCCCCCCTAAATTAAGGTCTTGCCTCCAATAAAGTGAAACTTCAATCAGTGGGGGTTTTCCCTTAGGTGGGGGTCAAAAGCCCGTTAATGCGTGATAAACAGATATAAAATAAACAGCCAATTTACTTCAAATATGGCTGTTTATCCTCAATATATTATACTTTTCCTGCAAAATTAGGATCGCTTCTCTTTTTAAATCCTTCTTCACGGAATTCTTTTTTCTGTTTAGCAGTAAGCTTATTGTATTCTTTTAAAAACTCTTCATACGCAGGGATAACTTCTGCAATGCTGCCTGTCATTTTTAATTCGCCATGCTCTAGCCATATTGCTTTTTGGCAAAATTGTTTCATTTGGCCGATCGAATGACTGACAAAAAACATGGTTTTTCCGCGCTCTTTAAACTCTTCCATCTTTTTTAAACATTTATCTGCAAACGCCTTATCTCCAACAGACAGTGCCTCATCTATTATCAGTACATCTGGATTAGTATTAACAGAAATTGCAAAACCAAGACGAGACTTCATTCCACTTGAATAGGATTTTACAGGCTGGTCAATAAATTTTCCAAGCTCCGAGAATTCAATTATATCCGGTTCCAATGCTGTAATTTCCTCTTTGCTGAATCCCATCATTAAACATTTTAATTCAATATTCTCTCTGCCTGTTAATTCTCCATTTACTCCAGCTGCAACAGCAATTAAAGAAGCCTGCCCATCAATTTCCACTTCACCAGAGGTAGGGGGCACAATGCCTGCAACAATATTGGATAAAGTTGATTTTCCTGATCCATTTACGCCAACAAAACCAATAACATCCCCTTGTTCTGCTTCAAAACTGACATTTCTTAAAGCAAAAAAAGCTTCCCCATAATTTTTCGGCAAAAAGATATCCTTTAACTTTTCCGTATTATTTGCGTACAGCTTATATCTTTTGGTTAAATTTTTTACAACTACAGATTTTTTCATAGAACCACGTCCATTTATAAAAAGTCAATAAAATGTCTTCTGAATCTTACATGCATATAGGAGCCAACCGCCAGCAGTAGAATAACCAATATCCAGAAATACACCGTAATCGCTGGATGTGCCGTAATAAACCAGCCTTCTCCAAGAAGTGCATAACGATAGCCTTCTATTAAATAATAAACTGGATTTAAACGCATGATAAATCCAAATGTTTCTCCTAAACGTTCTGGCGACCATAAGATTGGCGTAATATACAGCAGCACTCTCATCACTGCTTGCAAAAGCATCTGAAAATCACGAACTATAGTAGAGATCGTTGATGTAATTAATGATAATGCAAATAAAAAGATAAGTGATGCAAATAAAAAATATGGCAACTGCAGGTAATAAATAGAAATATGATATCCTGTAAATTGAAAAATAATGATAATAATCCCCATTAACAGCAATTGCGGATATAATAACGATAAAATAACATACGAAGGAATGGCGCTTAACGGAAAATTCATCCTTGAAACCATCCTTAATCTAGCATAAATAGACCTTGATCCTTGGGTGATAGATGGGTAGATGAAAAACCATAAAACGATTCCGGCCAGCATCCAGACTAAATAAGGAATATTACCATTTTCTCCTGGTATTGTCCCTCTGTCTTGGACAAACCCAAATACAAACCAATAGATGGCAATTTGAATTCCTGGATTAATCAATTCCCAAAGTATGCCTAAATAATTATTTCGGTTAGCGCTTTTTAATTCATACATCGAAAGTCTTTTAATTAAATGAAAATTATCGATTTGTTCCTTTAATACTTTAAACATAGAAACCATAATATATGTGCCCTTCTTTATAAATTCGAAAACGCATGATATAAGTGTATATCTGCGGATTTCATCTATTTTAGAAAAACCTCTTTGACTACGCGGCTAGAGGCATTTCCATCTTCCAAATAGCAAAATGTGTTATAAAAGTCATTATATTTTTCTGTAAACTCCATGCTATCCACATTTTTTATATAATCAATTACTTCTTCTGTTGTTTTGACTAGTGGACCTGGAGCAGTTTTTTCAAAATCAAAATAGAAACCGCGCAATTTATCACGATATGTTTCAATATCATATACATAAAAAATAATAGGTCGCTTTAAATTGCCATAATCAAAAAATACAGAAGAATAGTCTGTTATCAAGAGATCTGCAATTAAATAGAGTTCTCTAATATCTTCATAATTGGAAAAGTCATAGGCAAAACCTTTATATGGCGACAAATCAAAGTTTTCTGCCACTAAATAGTGCATTCTTAGTATCACTACATACTCATTGCCTAATTCCTTTTTTAATTTCTTAAGATCCAATTCTAAATCAAATTTATATTTGCCTTTTTGATAAAATTGATCGTCTCTCCAAGTTGGTGCATATAATATCACTTTTTTATTTAACGGAAGATTAAATTTTTTCTTTAACTCATCCATATTGTCTTTTGTCCCATGATCATATAATATATCATTTCTTGGATAGCCTGACTCTATTACTTTTTTATCAAATTGAAATGCACTTCTGAAATTTTTAGAAGAATAGGCATTTGGAGAGATAAGATAGTCCCAATTTCTTGCTTCAAATAAAAAGTTTTCTTTATACTTTTCCGTACTTGTTCCAGGCATATACACTTCATCCATATCTGCTGCCAATTTCTTTAAAGGTGTCCCGTGCCATGTTTGCAAATAAGTAGTGTGTTTTGGCTTCGGTATCCATAAAGGCAGCCTGCTATTGCTCACCCAAAATTCAGCTCGTGCCATCTTAAACAGCCACTTTAAAGAAAACCGAGGAACAATCATTAAATCTTTTTCTTCAAAATTTTCAATGAACCTCGAATCCACACTCCAATACATATCAAATTCTGGATGATATTCTTTTAAGTACTCGTAAATTGCTCGAGGATTGCAGCTGTATTGTTTTCCTAAAAAGCTTTCAAAAATGATCGATTTCTTTTTAGCAGGCAGATAGCCTACCAGCTGAAATAATATTTTATAAACTACTACAATTTTATTTGCTTGTTTCCATTTATAAAATATTTTTCTTATTCTTTCTTGTATTTCCTGATTCAAATAAAATACAGAAGCAGAAACAGTTAAAAACCCTCTTTGTTTTGTCGCTTTTAATGTTACCTTCTTTTTTGCTTTGCCAATCTTCCAAACTTTTGATTGAACATTTTTATGGATAAGTGGCTGATAGGATAGTCTTGGGCTTGTTATATGATCAACTGCATCAGAATCAGAAAAAGAAAATTCCAAATAAAATCTTAAGTTGACAGCCCGATTATGCTCTAAACACTGCTTAATATTGACAATCGTTTCAAAGCCAATATTATCATAGTTGTTTAAGCCGTATCCATATTTTTCAGTTAAATCTTTTCTCATTTTTCCTTTTACAGGAAATCTAAATTTTTTCTCATTTAAATCGTTTGAAACTATTAATGTTCTCTTTATATTCCCAATCTGCAAACTGTTATGCAAAGGATAAAAAGAGTATCCTGATAAATAAACCGTTCCATCCTTTTGTAAAGAAGCTTCATCAACACTAGCCAATATATAAGGAGGCGTTGTTTTAAAAGAAATGCCGCCTTCTTTAGTAGTATATGGAGTAAAAAGAGAATTATCTTTTTCAAATAAATAGTAGACTAATGCAAAAGGTTGCTTATTGGATTTAAGTCTATACTTCTTTTTATTAGCTGTATCTCCTAACTGAACATAAAGATCCCAAATTGCCTTCTGAGAAAAGTCTTTATTATAGATGTTCAAATCAACAGCCGTTTCATACACACCATAGCCATTGAGAGAGGCGACTTGTGTAAAAGGAAAGGAAATAACTGTATCTGTATTTCTTAAACGAAAAAGGAGCGATTTATTTTGCTTGTTCAACAACAAATTTTCGTCGAAATAAAACTGAATAATTAAATCCTTATTTTTTATTTCGATTCCCTTTATTTGTTTGTTACTAACCTCCGCTTCACGCATCCTGTAACTCCTCTCGAAATATGTGAAAAAAGATAATATGTAGTAAGATATTTATTATTATAAGCATTTTCCCTACTATTTATAAATCTATGAAACATTATATAGATAAAAAAGCTGGATTTCAAACTATATTGAAATTACTGCAAAAGTAGGATTTTTACTGTTACATTTTTGTCACATAATCTTTTATATTATTTATTTTTTCATTATACAGCATAGAGATAATAGCCGTCTTCTAGTTATTTTTACTTATAGCTGTGTAATATTTTAAAATAACATTTATCATGCATTAACGGACTTTTGCCCCCCACCTAAGAGATGATAAGAGAAAACGAGAAATCTAGGTGGACATAACCTTGCCCGTAAAAGTCTAATAGAAAAAACACAGACTGACTATAAGCAGCACTCACCTCCTGTGGCAACGTCTCAACGTCTGTGTCACCTAAACTCTCTTCTATCTTGCCTCATCTAACAATTAGCAAGGGATAAAGCCCCCACTGATTGAAATTTCACTTTATTGGAGCTAAAAAAAAGCATTTTCACTTCCTTCGCCCTGTCAAGTGAAAATGCCCAAATAATTATCTATTAAAAGGTGCTCTTACGCTATTTATATGTTGGTATTTCTATATCCATCCGATAGGAACTAAGCATTCCATATAAAGAACTAATTTTATTTACTTGTTTGCTTGCCCATCCAATATCTGTTGCATATTGATGCACCCCTGGATTTAGTGGATTCCATCGCATTTTATAAAGGGTATCTTGATTATAAGTAGGGTGATTGATGTAATTTTCCCCAATAAACTCTGCCCCTCCAATAATCGCCTTTTCTGGAGTATCCCATCCTTGTTTATAAGCGTATTCAGAGCCGCCTTTTATTGGTGCTGCATCATAGGCTCCAATTCCATACATATTATATACAGTTTTCGGTGTTACTTTTTTGCCATCTACTGCTGAAACCTTTATGCCAGTTGCTAAAGTAGATGTACCATTTCCTGTTTCCAATAAAGCATGGGAAATTAAATAGATTTCATTTATTCCATATTTTTCTCCAGCTTGTATAAAGGACTGTGCTTTGCCTGAAAGTATGCCTTTGCCTTTAAGAATATTGGCATTTACTTCACTTTCGCTAACATTTGCACTGCTTGATAAAACCAAAAATTGAAGTTTTTGGTTTTCATCACTTATAAAGTTAGCTGCGTCCATATAATACTTAACATCAGTTGGTCCCGCATTCACCCAGGTGTTATAGGCCAATCCATAGGTTGCTGGAAAGTCAGCAGTTTCCTTTTTTAGCTCTTTCCAATATTTATAATAATCTACCTCATACCATAAAGTACCACTACTGTCCTTCGCCTTAGATTTAATGGTTACTTTATCTCCTTCTTTCAACTTGCCCACTATCCAATAGCTGGTTGATGGACCGCCGCGGACATTCCATGTACCATTGTCTATTAATCCATAGTCATTTTTACTGCTAATATAACGAAATGCATTTTCACTCATATATGTTGTATATTTTTTATCTGTTTGGGCGCTTTTAGTCATTTGAATATTAACAGCTTCATTAAGCCTATAGTTTGTATTCTCATAGCTTGTAAATACAGCTTTTGCCTTTTCCATAGAAAACTTAATGGATGCATTTCCTATGCCTTCTTTATACCTTAATACAAATTGGTGTTTTCCTTTAGACAAATAATAACCAACTGCTTTTGTTCCTTTGTTAATTTTTCCAGACCATGCATCAATCACTGTCTCGCCATCTATTTCTAGTATCACTCCATCATCTGCTTTCACAGTGAAGTTATAGTTTGCATTTTCTGAGATGACAAACTCTCTTTTAAAAATAGCTGAAAAGTGATCTGTAGGAATATTCGAATCTGAAGAACTTGTTTTCCAATTAAAATTAATATCAGTAATAGTATTTAATGAATCTTTTCCGCCCACTATGACAGGTTTCTGAGCATCCTTTACCTTATAAATAGGATTTTCATCTTTCCCCATTGTTTTAGGATAATATTCTGCATACCATCCAGATGAATCAACGAGATTGCTATCTTTAGCTGGTATGAAAGATAATTTAAACTTGTCATTCGCTTTATTAGTATAATGCCTTACTTCAATCCAATGGATATTTCCTTTATCTGTATCTTCTATTTTTACCTTCGTGCTTTTTTCTTTGTAAGCTCCATCTCTCCATTGGTTTATCACTATTTCCCCATCAATTAAAACTTGAATACCGTCATCTGAAAAACCACGAATCACATATTCTCCAGCATCTAACTCTTTGGCTGTTACATATTTAGCAGAGAAATTACCTTTATTTACTCCACTTGCTGGAGAGTTCGCATCAAAATCCTGCGACAATGTCATACTGTTAGAAGTGTTAATCGTTTTAACCGCTGCAGGAGTGCCTTCTAAATTCTTATTATTATAATAATAGGCTAGCCAATCTCCTAGTGGTGCAACATCAGCAAATACTTTCGCATCGCTTTTCTTATCAAAGTAATCTACTTTTATAATTTGATTGCCATTCTTTTTGGCATCATAGATGGCAGTATTGTAAGTCCCTTGTGAACCAGACCAACGATTAATTAACCATTTATTATCAATACGGACTCGAATTCCATCATCAGCAAACGTACTGATAAAGTATTTCTTATCACCTGGTAACAATTTATAAAAACTAGCAGAAAAATTATCTTTTGCTAAATTTTTAAGAGGAGCATTTTTCCCCCAATCAAAAGCGATATTCCCCACTCTATTTTCATAAAATGTTCCACTAGTGCTAGTATTATTATAATAAGTTGCATACCAGTCTGTCGTAGAGAGTTCTTCCTTAACTGGTTTTATAGAAAAATCCAATGCGCTTTTGCCTGTTCCCTCAAAATATTCCACTCTTATTTCATGAATATCTTTTGTAGAAGAACTAGTATCCTTTATTGGAACTTTCAACGCAAGATTGCCATTGTATCCAGATTTCCATTCATCGACCACTTTTTTCCCATCTATATATACCCTAATTCCGTCATCAGCTTTCGCTTTGATGAGATAATCGCCTTCTTCCATTCGTTTAAATGTATAGAATTTGGCTGAATAGCTATTATATTTTACTTTATCTGATGGTCTGCCATATCCATAATCAAAAGTCAGTGAATCATTAGAAGATGGATATATCTTGGAGTCTTCAGGCGCACCCTTTAAGCTGACATTATTATAATAATAGCCAATCCATTCTCCAAAAGGCAGCACTTCTGCAAATAATGACGCATTCCCTGTATCTTCATAATAATCTGTCCGAATTGAATGATTCCCTTTAGTCAAATTAGGCAATACAGCAGAACTAAACTTGCCGCCAGTTGACCAGCTATCAATAGCCTTTGAATTATCTGCATACATTCTAAGCCCATCATCTGCATAAGCATGCAAAAAATAATCTTTATTTTCATCAACGGTTAAACTTTTTTCAAACCTTGCTGAAAATCTATTAAAATGTATGTTTTCTATCGGAGCTTTTATCCCCCAATTAAAGGCGATATTCTCCACTCTATTTTCATAAAATGTTCCACCAATACTGGTATTATTATAATAAGTTGCATACCAATCTTTTGTAGAGAGCTCTGCATTAGATGGTTTTATAGAAAAGTCTAATGCACTTTTGCCTGTTCCCTCAAAATATTCCACTCTTATTTCATGAATATCCTTTGTAGAGGAACTAGTATCCTTTATTGGAACTTTCACCGCAAGATTGCCATTGTATCCAGATTTCCATTCATCGACCACTTTTTCCCCATCTATATATACCCTAATTCCGTCATCAGCTTTCGCTTTGATGAGATAATCGCCTTCTTCCATTCGCTTAACGGTATAGAATTTGGCCGAATAATTATTATATTTTACTTTATCTGACGGTCTGCCATATCCATAATCAAAAGTCAGTGAATCATTAGAAGATGGATATATCTTGGAATCTTCAGGGGCCCCCTTTAAGCTGACATTATTATAATAATAGCCAATCCATTCTCCAAAAGGCAGCACTTCTGCAAATAATGACGCATTCCCTGTATCTTCATAATAATCTGTCCGAATTGAATGATTCCCTTTAGTCAAATTGGGCAATACAGCAGAACTAAACTTGCCGCCAGTTGACCAGCTATCAATAGCCTTTGAATTATCTGCATACATTCTAAGCCCATCATCTGCATAAGCATGCAAAAAATAATCTTTATTTTCATCAACGGTTAAACTTTTTTCAAACCTTGCTGAAAATCTATTAAAATGTATATTTTCTATCGGAGCTTTTGTCCCCCAATTCAAACGCAAAAAATCGTACTTTTGTTCTATAGAACTGCCTGTTAAACTTTTATTATTATAATATCCTCCTGACCAATTAGACGATGCCTCGGCTTTATCAAAAGGTATATATAATAAAAAAACAAATAAAACTATACCTAAAAAGAAAATCAACTTATTGTACATAACTCTACTAACTATTTATTACACCTCCACAAATATTTAAAAATTTTCAATACTATTATTATCTATGAAAATAGTAGATATGTTAAGAAAAAATGTCGAAAAATAATAGTCAAAATTCCCTATTTTCGACACCATTCGTCTTCTGTTCGCTTACATTTTTTTTAAAAATACAAATTTCACCCATTAATTCCCTGCTTTTGAATCATTCCCTGCTTTTTTCTATTTTTCCACAAAAAAACTGACTAGTAATGATCGTTTTAAAAACGAGTTCCTAGTCAGTTTCTTTTTATATATTATTTTTCTAAAACTTCTTCCTGCAATTTGTCTGCCAGACCTACAAGGTATTGTTTTAGCGGCTCTTTAATATCTTCGCGTTTTAATGCTAATTCAATTGTTGTTTGAATAAATCCTAATTGCTCTCCAACATCATAGCGATTTCCTTCAAACTGATAAGCAAAAACTCTCTGAATTTGATTTAGCTTTTCAATCGCATCTGTAAGTTGTATTTCACCACCGGCTCCTACTTCCTGTTCCTCTAAGAAACGGAATATTTCTGGAGTGAAAATATATCGTCCAATAATTGCTAAATTAGAAGGCGCTGTCCCTTGTTTAGGTTTCTCCACAAATTTCTTTACTTGGTATCTTCTACCTGTCCCTTCAATCGGATCCACAATGCCATATCGATGCGTTTCAGAATCTGGAACTTCTTGTACGCCAATAACAGAGGAAAGTGTTTGATCATATTCTGCCATTAATTGACCTAAACAAGGATTTTCGCTATCTACAATATCATCACCCAATAATACGGCAAAAGGCTCATTTCCAATAAAGTTTCTAGCACACCAAACAGCATGACCAAGACCTTTTGGTTCTTTTTGACGAATATAATGTATTTCTACATTAGAAGATTCTTTCACTTTCTCTAGCAAATCAAACTTCTCTTTTGCTACTAAGTTTTCTTCTAATTCCCAGGCATTATCAAAATGATCTTCAATCGCTCTTTTTCCCTTACCTGTTACAATAATTATATCTTCAATCCCAGAAGCTATAGCTTCTTCCACAATATATTGAATGGTCGGCTTATCGACAATCGGTAACATCTCTTTTGGCATCGCTTTCGTAGCTGGTAAGAATCTTGTCCCAAGTCCAGCTGCTGGAATAATTGCTTTTCTTACTTTACCCATTTATTTAAATTCCTCCAGATCAGCACTTTTTAGTATATATTGTATTACTTATCTAAATTTATGTCTACTGAATTTAAGAACGCTATAAGTTGAGAGCATTAGTAATTATACTCCACTTAAACCGGGGCAAATTCCTGATATAGGTTACTCAAGGATAAAATTACACTAAACTACACAACCTATATTATCCAAAATATTTAAAAACATTCAATGTTTCCCTCATTACGCTTAACAACTATTTTATACAAATGAATATGATAAACTTAAACATTCGGGATGCTAAAAACTTTATTAACGTCCTATGCGATCTTATCATTAACTACCTTGTCTTTTGATATTAAAAAGCTTAGAATTATTTTATTATATACTTCTTACTTCAATATTAAGCTCATCATAAGAAAAATTGAAATAAAGTGCAATTATTCAGGAGGAAATACATGAAGAAAGTTATCACATATGGAACCTTTGACTTGCTGCATTGGGGGCATATTAGTATTTTAAAAAGAGCAAGGGAACTAGGAGATCATCTTACAGTAGCATTATCAACTGATCAATTTAATTCCATAAAATGCAAAGAATCTTATCATAATTATGAAAATAGAAAGTTTATTTTGGAATCTATTCGATATGTAGACCATGTAATACCTGAAGATTCTTGGGATCAAAAAATAAAAGATGTCAAAAATCATAATATTGATGTTTTTGTAATGGGAGATGATTGGAAAGGACAATTTGACTTTTTAAAAGATTATTGTGAAGTAATTTATTTGCCGAGAACTGTGGGGATATCTACTTCCAAAATAAAAGAAGACTTATTGAATTTACAAAATGGTTAGAGAGGTATTTATTTCCATTTATCTTTGCATCTTTTCGTTTTTATTTAACCTTTCTAAATTGTTTCCGATAAACAAAAATAAAATAGTTTTTTGTACATCTTTTACAGAGAATCATTATTTTATTTACAAAGAACTAAACAAACAAAAACTTGGTTGTGATGTTGTTTTTTTAGCAAATAATTCGACTTGCTACTCATTTTTTTCAACTAATGCTTCATCTAACAGTAAAGTATTATATTTTTCGCCTAAAAAGGTCGTCTCCTTTATTCAATCCATTTATCATTTGGCTACAGCAAAAGTTGTCTTGGTTGATAATTATTATGGGTTTCTAGCAAGTATTAACTTTAAGAAAAAAGTAAACTGCATCCAAGTTTGGCATGCTAATGGAGCCATTAAACGTTTTGGTCTTCAAGATCCTTCTATTAAAGATAGGAGTAAGCGAGCTATTAAACGTTTTTATAAAGTTTATCAAAAATTTGACTATATACTTGTTGGTTCAAAAAAAATGGAAGATATATTTATTAAAGCCTTTAATGTCTCAACAAAAAATATAAAAAGAACCGGTATACCTAGAACCGACATATTCTTACAAGAAGAATTAAAAGTTTCTCTTAAAAAAAACCTTTATGCTAGTTATCCCATCCTTAAAAATAAAAAAGTAATTTTATATGCGCCGACTTTTAGGGACAGCGATGATAAAAGTAACCAGTTTCCAATAGACTTGGAATTACTTAAAGACAGATTAGGAGAAAAGTATGTTTTTGTTTTAAAACTACATCCTTCTGTAAAAACAGATAACATTTCTATTATGAAAAAAAATAATCCATTCATATTAGATTTATCTAGCTATTCAAATATGAATGATTTATTATTTATTGCAGATTTTCTTATAACAGATTATTCTTCTATTCCCTTTGAATTTTCTTTTATGCAAAAACCAATGCTATTTTATCCATATGACTTAAAAGATTATGAACAATCTAGAGGATTCTGGCAATCTTATGAGAGCTTAGTGCCAGGACCAATTGCATTTTCAACTCATGATATTATTAATATAATTAATCAAAACCAATTTGATTTACAGTTAATTGGAAAATTCCACAAAGATTGGAATACCTACTCTCGAGGGGATTCTAGCAAAAATGTCATAAACTTAATAAAAGAATGCATGAACTATTAATATTTAATACCAGAATAAACAATTGATTTCAATAGAGCTATCTTTTATTTTAGCATACAAAAAATCGTCTTTTCTTCAAAATGGAAGCCTCTAAGTCACCATTTAAGAAAAGACGATTTTTTTATTGGTAATCTAACTATTACTGCTTAATAGAGGATTCTTCACGCAGACTGATCCCCATTATGTCGATTTTATAAGTTGAATATATATACTGTTAAAATGGTGTGGACCGGCGTTTACTGGATGGTCAACACTTCCAATATAATTATAGCTAGTTATATCCCGTTTAGAATTAACTCTTATTATTATAATCACAAATTATGCTGCAGTATACTATTTTCAAACATTAGAACACAAACGAATATTAAGCAGAACGTGAATCCAACCGCTAGAAAAAGAAGAAACACTTTTTCTAGTTGAAAGTGTACCTTTTTACACGGAGAGGCATACATGATAGCCTTATTTAATTAGAACTAATCCTTTGTATGGCTTCAATACATGTCAAATGCCATCAGTTTTTTATCTAAATTTCAATAGCAAGCGTCACTGAAATGAGCAGACTGTGTCATCCAGCTAAACATTCATAGTAAAATAGTAAACATTTTATTTCTATCTATATAAGTTTGCTTTAATTTTCTGACATAGCCATAGAACCCAACAAGCGTAGTACTTTTTTCGAGAATTTTTCTATGTGTTCCAAAAAAGAAAGGACAGAACGGAGAATATCGGCATGTGTTGCATGAAATTGATTAGAAATCACGCTCTTTTTAAGCCATCCCCAAATCCGTTCTACTCCGTTTAAGTTTGGGGAGCAGGGCAGCAAAAATAAAAGAACAAGGCGCCACTTCCGAGTGGATGTTACATAATTCAAATAAATGACTGCAAGAAAAGATGGAATAAAGCTATACTTGATGAACTCTCCTAGTCCTGCTTTGCTGCCATCAACTAAATCACAATAATCAGCAAAAATCGTGTCTGCTATCCATGTACAGACCAATAACCCCTATTGTTATATAAATTTCCCGCCAGCCAAATGCTCTTTTTGGCATAAAAATTATATAGAATAGCAAAGCACAAGCCATAATCAATGGCAGCCAAATGCCTTTTGCGCCTATATCCATATTTTTGATGATATCACTCATTTTTATCATCTGCAAAATGATTATTTATGGATAGTATGGGCAAAATCAATGGTTTATTCGGCAGTTGGCGCTTCATTTTGCAATATTTTCCTCGCAGATTTTTATCATATATGATTATTGTAAAACTTCATATGCCTTTTGAAAAATAGCATTTGCAATCTCTTTATGCCCCTTATCATTTGGATGCCAATCATCGCTTACTCCCAGATAGGTTTGTATACCTTTTGTCCCTCTTGTGTCTGTGCGATTTTGCCAAACAGATTCAATATTAACAACAGGGAGATTTTTCTCTTGGCCTACTTCTTCAATAATTGCATCGTATGCCAACGAATTTTCTCTTGCCCAAGTTGTCACTAAAATAATCTTCGGTTTGTTGGATAGATGATCATTTAAATAATCAATTACATACGTTAATCTTTTTTTAAAATCTTCCGGGTTGGAATAGGCATTTTTCTTTTTTTGCTTTAAATCATTTGTTCCGAACTCCATTGTAATGAAATCAGGCTGTTCTGATACAATCTTATCCAGATTAGGGATAGCCGTATCTTTAAGACCTGTTCCTCTTTTGACTGCACCAGATTTCAATTGAACATCATAACCTAATTTTTCTTCTATTAATTGCGAGAGCACTTCCACGTACCTTTTATTATGTTCTGATGCATAATATCCCTCTGCTAAGCTGTCCCCCATTGGAGAATAGTTTAATTCCTCTCCTTTATGAGAATAATAAATCCTTTTTTCCTTTTCTTCTTCTGTGAGTTTCTTCTCCTCTAATCCATTCGCTTTTTCACTTATATTTGCATTTACTGCAGGTTTTTTTGAATGCTGCAGATAAAGGAGCACGCCTATTATCAGCAGAAATGCTAAAGCGATCAGCATTAATCTTTTCTTCATTGTTCTGTGCCTCCCAAAAAGAATAAAAAGCGCCACAAAAATGTGCCGCTTCTCTTATATTATCTATTACTCTCCCTTTTTTCTTCCGGCAAAACCTTAAAAAGCATTATGATTCGCTCATCGATTCTTGTCTTCTTTCCTTTACTATATCATAACCACGTCTTGATTGTGATTTTGTATTTGTTTTAATGATTTTAGCTGGCACACCTACTACCGTTACATTATCAGGTAAATCTTTTGTTACAACTGAATTGGCTCCGATAGAAACATTATTTCCAATTTTTACATTCCCAAATATTTTTGCACCTGGACCAATATAAACATTATTCCCGATTTTCGGTGCGACTCCTTTATGTGCCCCAATATTAACTCCAGAATGAATCTCGCAGTTTTTTCCAATTCTTGCTTTTTTATTTACTGTAACTGAGCCATAATGAGGAATTTTTAATCCTGGTCCAAATGATTGAGGATGGATAGAAAATCCTAATTTAGAACCAACTTGTTTCAGCTTGCGCAGACTCCAATTATATCTTTTGGAAGCAAAAGCACTCTTCTTTCCTTGCGACTTTAAATACTCAGATTTTCTTAATAGCCTTTGATAGTAAAGTTCTGGGAGCATTACTTTATACTCTCGCTTCCACTTATCTACTTTCCATGACTCAAGGTCAGATTCTAAATAGATATAGTAATCCTCTTTTGTCTTTATTGCCAACTTGTTTGCACCCCAATACACCAAATATTATTAGTTATATAAATAAAAGAACTTTCTTTCATTAGAGTCCAACAAAATGTATCAAATAGTCTTCCTCTAAATAAAAAGAAACCTATTTGGATTATAAAAGCAAACCACGCATATTACAACAATTATTGCCAATTCATATAAGCTTCTATTATATAAATTCTAAATAATTCTTCGACATGACGAAAAACGCGATACATGGAATGACTAGTAATTTTGAAAATGGGTGAGTCCTTTAACCATGTCGAGAAATTAAGTAACACATATATAGATATAATACAAATTACTCTTAAAAAGGCCGTAACTTTAATATATACTTTTTATTTAAGTGTTTCATCCGAAAGTTCTTAATTATACTTCATACTAAAAGGAATGAATAGAATTGACCAAATTTAAACTCTTGATTTTATTACTACTAACTATCAGCTTACTACTCTTAATAATAGTTTATCCTAATACCAATACTTCTAAGCCTGCTGCAATAAAAAAAATAAAACCCTTTGATGCTAAAGTACTAGGTCTTTTAGATAAAGATTACGAAATGATAGAAGTAACCTTCTCTGATGATGTGGCTCCGACAACAACTATCCAAAATGCCCTAAATAAAGCTAAAAATTCAAAAGAGCCAATTAAAGTTATAGTACCTTCAGGAAAATATAAACTAACGAAAAGCTTACATATTTATAGCAACACTTGGCTTCATTTTTCTGACAACACATTATTAACCAAAACTAAAAATCATCACGAGATTATGCTAATTAATGGAGATTTCCATACCTCCTATCAAAAATATAATGGGAATTCCAATATTATTGTAGATGGCGGAATTTGGGATGCAGAAGGAGCTGATCCATCAGTCTGGACACCTTCCGTTTTTGGATTTGCCCATGGTAAAAACATTTTAATTCAAAACGTTGTCTTAAAAAACATTTCTGGTGGACATGCTATCGATTGTGCAGGCAATAAAAATATTATTATACAAGACAGCAAATTCTTAGGCTTTAACATTTCGGAGAAAAATAACTATGTAGAAGCAATACAAATTGACGGGATGATTTCACCTAAAGCCTTCAGAAGATTTGGAGACGTAGACTCTACTGTCACTAAAAATATTTTAATTCAAAACAACTATTTCGGTAACTCCCATGTAAAAACCATGAAACCATGGGGAGTAGGGATTGGCAGTCACTCAGCTTTGTATAATCATCCTCATTCTACTATTAAAATAATCAACAATACTTTTGAAGGACTTTCTCTTGCTGCTATTAAGGCATATAACTGGAGCAATGTCGTAATTAAAGGCAATAAAATGATTAATTGTTATGTCGGGATACAGATAGAGGGTAATGGTGTTTATTATCTTGAAACTGGAAATAAAGACTCTGGAGAATTATCTATCGACAACTTTAATATAACTTCTAATAAATTTTATAATATAGAGAACTCTTCTATTTTAATAACTAAAAGCAAAGATCCCCTAGAACAGATTATTATGAAAAATAATCTTTATCAAAATTCAACAACACAACTTACTATCTTAGGCAATTAAAGAAAGAAGAGAATCTTCCT
>NZ_PISE01000005.1 GCF_002835805.1 Niallia nealsonii
ACTTGTTGTTTCGTTTTATAACAAAGTTATAAAAACGAGTATTGTTGACGTTTTGTTTGTTCAGTTTTCAAAGAGCAATTTGTTTCTATCGCTCAGAAGCGACTTTAATAATATATCACAATAACATTTATTAAGTCAACAACTTTTTTTAAGATGTTTGGAACATCTTATTTATTCATGCTGATGATTTAATCTAGTATGTTTTTTATTTCCACTGCTCTCAGGAGCAACTTTTATATAATAACAATTTCTATTTCTTTAGTCAACACTTTCTTTACTTCTAATATATCTATTATGTTGTTCTTCCTTTGGAAAAGCACGTATAGAAACATTTCACTATAAAATAGTAACTTTAGAAGAATGAATTAAAAATTCCATACTTTTACCCAATATGTTTCTTTCTTCAAGAATTTTTTTAATTTCTAGTAATCTTTAATGTTATAGAAATTTTTCAACATTTTAGAAATAATTGACCTAATCAATTAATAGTAGAAGAAACTCTATTTACTTCTATTTTGATTTCAGCACTGGCAACCTAGAGATCAGATGCCCCTTCTTAGTCTGCGTAAAGTTCAAGCAAAAGTAAAGAGCCTTCCAACTTAAGAAAGGCTCTTTACTCACTATTACATCTAATTTTAATCTTTTCTTACAGATAGCGACCTGCACTCTATATGTGCAGAGTATATGTGGCAACACAAGGGTGCTGGTAGGTTTATTACATTTTGAAGACCTTTTTACAGACTTTATCAAAACAAAAGTTGCCAGCTGCAAAGGAACTTGAACCTGAATAAAATAAGTACACATGAGTTGATGTGATTCATTTTTTCTCTAACTTTTTGAGAGTTACATCATTTCACTGTCCCGGTCCCATCAACATCTTTTCCAAAGTTATCAAGCAATGCACGCACTTCATCTGTTGATTTCGTGTTCATCAATTGATTTCTTAATTCACCAGCTCCATGGAATCCTTTGACATAAATTTTGAAAAAGCGATGAAGCCCTGTGATGGAACGTGGCAGTGCTTCCGCATATTGATCTTGAAGATCAAGCTGCAGTCTTAAAAGATCAAGATATTCTTTACTGCTATGCTCTTTTGGCTCTTTTTCAAAAGCAAAAGGATTTTTAAAAATACCTCGCCCGATCATAACACCATCAATACCATATTGTTCAGCAAGCTGCAGCCCAGTTTGACGGTCAGGAATGTCTCCATTGATTGTTAGCAGCGTATTTGGTGCGATACGGTCACGTAATTTTTTAATTTCCGGAATTAACTCCCAATGCGCATCTACTTGGCTCATTTCCTTTCTTGTACGTAAATGAATAGAAAGGTTCGCAATATCCTGTTTTAAAATATGCGTTAGCCACTCCTCCCACTCCTGAACCTCCTTATAGCCAAGTCGTGTTTTCACGCTGACAGGCAGTCCGCCCGCTTTTGCTGCTTGAATAAGTTCTGCCGCAACGTCTGGACGCAGAATAAGGCCACTACCTTTCCCTCTCGATGCCACATTCGGTACAGGGCAGCCCATATTAATATCGATGCCTTTAAATCCTAGCTCTGCCATGCCAATACTCATTTGACGGAAATATTCGGGATTATCCCCCCAAATATGTGCCACCATTGGCTGTTCGTCTTCTTTAAAAGTCAAACGGCCACGCACACTTTTCATGCCCTCTGGATGACAATAGCTATCCGAGTTTGTAAACTCTGTGAAAAATACATCCGGTCGACCGGCTTCACTTACTACGTGACGAAAAACAACATCTGTCACATCTTCCATTGGTGCAAGTACAAAAAATGGTCGTGGTAAATCACGCCAAAAATTATCTATCATTTCAAACTCAAATCCTCTCACTATGGATAAAACTTCAAACTCTCGGTCAAAAAATATAAAGCCAAATGTTCCACTTCTTTTACACTTATATCATGCTTAATAACTTATTATCAAACACAAGTACATTTGGACATTTATAATTTGTGAAAATCGACAATATTTATTTTAACGAAAATCAATCCTGAATGGTATTTTTATAAACAAAAAAGCAGATGGTATAGATTTTTTCTATATCAACTGCTTGAAGATCGGAAACTTATTTATACACTTGAGGATCTTTCTTAGATACTTTCTTGGCAAAAACCTTTAAAATTTCTAAGGCTTACAGCCCTGTACCTTCTAACTCTGTCATTAGAAGAAATAATTGTTCAAAAGTTATAATATGAATGGTTTTGATTTTAGATGAAGTATAAAAAGTGGAAGGTGCGTTCTATTACTCAAATATGTTTTCTTTTTTATGTTTAAAAATAATTTTATATTTTCTCCACACGTTTTTTTAACTTCTTCATTGTTTTCCTTCCTTTACAATAGTTCGATAAATCCAAACTATTATTACTTATAATACATTAATTCATGAAAAATATTGCACAAAACCACAAAAGGTTCAATAATTACAAACTAAATAATAATTTTTTTAATAACAAAGAAAAAATTTAGTTATATATTGGATGCGTAAAATTAAAGTAGCGTTTCTTGTTTCTGTTACATCCAAAAGTGGATACGACACTACATGAAACTAACCTCATTTGTCCACCCTCTATTTCTTCTAGTATATCTATTACTTGTTCGTCTTAGGGAATAGCTGTTCATTTTCTTTCAATACGCCGTTGAGGAAGACAATTTCAGCGTTTACCGTTTTAATCGTGCAAGCAGGATTCGAGGAACGCACTGCTGGATTTGTTGCAGAAGTATTTTCGTTTTCGGTATGTAATGTAACGGGAACAATGGTTATTTTTTTTGTGGCATATGAAAAGCACCTCCTTTGCTTGATACATGTATTGTACCAGGAAGTGCAGCTCTTTTTATATGCGTTGTTTGAATGGGTCCTTACGTCTAATCTGACGATTATATATTTTTCATATATACCAACTCTATATAATTAGACCAAAAGAAACTTGATAGCAATCAGATTACCTTCGAAACGACTTTATGAAGCTTTATTTTTATTATAAATATCGAAAGCTACAGCCGCTAAAAGCACTAATCCTTTGATACCTTGTTGCCAGTCGATGCCTAAGCCAAGTATAGACATACCATTATTCATTACACCCATAACAAGTCCACCTATAATCGCCCCAGGAACTGTACCAATTCCTCCATAAGCAGATGCTCCTCCAATAAAACAAGCAGCAATCGCATCTAATTCAAACAGATTTCCGGCTCTAGGTGTGGCAGCATTTAATCGAGCTGCAAAAAGAAGTCCAGAAAGTGCAGATAAAACTCCCATGTTTACAAAAACCCAAAATGTCATACGTTTTGTTTTTACACCTGATAATTGCGCCGCTTTTTCATTTCCACCAATTGCGTAAATGTGTCGGCCGGCTTTCATTTTTGTTGTAACAAATCGATATGCAACAATTAATACGACTAGAATGACTAAAATGTTAGGAATTCCTTCATAAATAGCAAGTACGTAAGCAAATAAGTTAACAAGAGCGACCATTCCAACAATTTTTGCTACGAAAATTCCCGTCGGAGCTACATCAAATTTATACTTTAATTGAGTTTTCCTATTTTTCACTTCATCTATTTTCATAGAACAGCATTAACTTCCTATAAAAATATACTATAATAAATGATTTACTGGAGAATAACCCTTTACTTTTAAATATTCTGTCAAATTCAACATATCTATAAGTTTATACGTGTGAATAGCTTTATTATAAACTATACAAATCTATCTAAACTAGATGCCAGAGCAAAAAAGCTACAGCATAATATTTTTGAAATTTATCTGCTGTAGCTACACCCCTAAAAACTTATTTATATTTTGTTTGGGAAGCATAATTTTCTATTCTCATTTTAAAAATACCGTTAACAATGTAATAAGCCGGGTTTCCTATTTGTCTACCTTTCTTGTCTTTCCCATTATTTTTTCCATTTCTAGTAACTTGTTTCTGTATTCAGTTGTAGAAATATATCTTATTTGGCCTTGTTCCATATAGCATAGGATGCGTTTCATATGATCTGGATGAACGTTATAGTTCCTTTCTAATCATTTCTTGCAAAAGGTACATTTCACAATTAATAGATTTTATTAACATTAATTTTAATATCAATGTTAATAATTTGATAAAGTAAAGTGAAACACCTATTCAATCTTTCCCAATGACGTTTCCTGACTATTTTTCAAGTGCTTTTTTATGAGAACTTCTGTTATGCAGCGAGATAACTAGGGAGGAACGCTATAAACGGCTGACTAACTTATCTGAAGATATCAAATTGGGGCTCGATAAATTAATATTGTTTGATTATCTTATTGATAACTATGACAGACATATGAGAAATATTGAATTCATGCGAGTAAAGGCAGACATTATATTAGCCCCTATATTTGATAGCGGCTCTCCCTTATTGTCTGAATATGTGGATGATGATGACTTAGAGTTTTTAAGAGATGATGAAGATACATTTGATGAAGCAATAAGATTCGCCCAAACCCAATCCAAGGCTTTTGCTCAAGAACATTCCCTGGAACTAAGATTGGTAGGGAGAGCAGCTTTCGAGAAAGTCAATTTAGCTATCAAGGAAGAAGCATTCAAACAGATGGTAGAACAGTATTCGGAGTATCTTTCTTCTTTAAGAAAAGAAATAATTATCGAATTGTTAACCCATCGATACAAAAATATTATAAAGTGGTCTGAAAGAGTTAAGTAAATAACAGGAAAAGAAGAGCTCACTATGAGGGCTTTCAGTTTTTCGACAACCTGAGCCATCCTTCTAAAAATAAAGGATGGCTTTTTTATATTATTTTTAAAAGAACAGTATAAGTAGAATCGATAATAAAACAAATAAACACAATAATCCAATAAATAAGTAGCCTGCAATCCTAACGAATTTTGGAAAAGAGTTGATATTATAGTTTTTTACGCCTATATTATCACCTGTTGCTTTCTGCGCGTTAGCAAATTCTTCAGGAACAAAAACTTTGTCATCATTTGATAAATAATTTTCATTTGTTTTTTGAGTTTCATGTTTTTTTATTATTCTCACCACTTTCAACTTATTCTTTTTTATTATCTTTATCCACATTTTGTATCTTTTGTTAATATATTAACATATTTAAAAACCAGTATAATTATTACTTAGTTAACATAACTACTCAAAAAATAACGAATAGAGTCATTTTGAACATTACTTCTCGAGAGTTGAATAAGTATTTAGTTGTTACCTACTTCGGATAATCTTCGGTACAAAGCTGACCTTGGAACATTCGTAATTTCACAAATTTGCTTAACAGCCATTTTTCCTTCTCGATAAAGTTTTACTGCCTAGTTAATTCCTGCATGTTTATCGTGATACTTCTTGACCCTTCCCTGGTATTTCCTGATAATTACGGATTTTTTTGTTTCGCGTGTGGTATTTTTACCACGGACGAGAAATGCTGAAAACTCATATGTATCAACGATTTGATTTACTTTAAAAACTCTCTCTTCTCCCTCTATATAAATAGCATTTTCGATTTTTTTTGCAATCCCTAATTTTAAAATTTTTACGTTATCACCATAAAGACTAAAAAGTTGCCATTAAGGCAACAAAAAGCAGTTTATAAGATCAGTTATTTTTTACAAAATTCAGAAATTCGATACAATTTTTTTATTTAAAATCGGAGATCGAATTTATGAACTTAATTATGATCTATATTTTGAAAAAAATATTTTAAAATTTAAAGTTTTCCTATAGTATATAATAGGGCAATAGGAAAAAGCCTTGCCGATCTAATTAAGAACGTATAAGGAGAATTATATGAGTATTTTGAAAAAATCAAATAAAAATATACAAAGTCAATCTTTAGGAGGTTTACCCGTTTATTTAAATAAAATGAAGGGTGTATCTAGACAGGAAACTAGATTTGATTATATAGATTCTCTCATTTCTGCCACAGGAGTTTTTTTAGCTATTAGTATTATTTGTTTTTTAGCGGTTTCTTTCCATTATCCTATGGCAATGGGTCCTTTAGGGGCAAGCTGTGTTCTCGTATTTGCTGCGCATAATGGCCCCTTATCTCAGCCTAGGCAAGTGATTGGGGGGTATATACTTTCCACTGTTATAGGCCTTATCATTTGGAGTATTTTTGGTAAAAGTTTATTTATTATTACAATATCCTTAGCTGTTGTTTTAATTTTAATGTCCCTTACAAAAACCATTCACCCTCCCGCAGCAGCCAGTGCTCTAGTAGCGATAAACTTTGAGACAGGATGGGGATATCTTATTCCGATTGTAATAGGCATCTTTTTGCTCGTTTTTATTTCCATGCTCTACAATAACTTATTCCCTAAAAGACAATATCCAAAGCATTGGTTATAACTACTAACGAACAATGCCTGTCACTATTCGATCACAGCCGCAGTGTTAAAGTGTTGATTGAGTGCTTCGGGGCTTATTAATAATACCCTTTAGAAGATTCTAAACTACTGCATAGCTGTGCCAAAGGTTTGCTTTTTTGTTGGATATTACTAAAACCATTGCAACCATAAACAATACTACAATTTTCTTCATGATTATCACTTCATTTTAGATGAATAAGATCCCAAAGGATTGAATTCATAATCTATACAAATCTAGTTAATATAATCAAACATTATAGGTAGGGAAAAGGGATCTTCAATTGGAAGATCCTTTTCATTGTTTATGGAATTAAAGGACCTATTAGTTGGAGAATACCTTATTCCTATGGTTGAAATTTAATAGATTTAGATTGATACATATTATCCTGATATTCATAAACAATAACAACTTCACCAATAAAACCACCTACTGGAGAAATTTGACCTCCAATTTTAGCTATAAACTGATTATCCTTTATTTCAAATTTAATGATATTATTAAAGGAAATGTCTCTAAATAAATGTTCAGATTGAATACCTAATGGTTTTATATCAACCGTAAAATGCTTGTCACCAATACTTATCTTAGCTTTGTCGGGGGTTAACTGTGTTCTAACGTTTTTCATTATTATTGCCAACGGGTTGTCAATAAGTACCTCAACTGGAACATCAACAATTGCCTTACCTATTTCTTTCTTTTCTATATGAAAAATATGGGCTTCTTGTTCTAAAACACCAGTGCCATACCCTTTGGTCAATATGATAATTAACTCTTGCTTATCGCATTGGTTAATATTTTCATAAATAATTTTTGGAGACCAAGTAGGACTTGTATCGTTTATCCAAAAAGGTCTTGAGAGTATTCCCCACTTAAATTTAATTTTGAAATCACGATATAAACCATCCAACTCCTTTGCATACAAGGTTATATTCTCTTTGTTTGACTGTGCAACAACATCATACCCTACAATTTTTGCTTCTACTTTAATAGGGGAAACTGTAAGTAAAATTGTTAATGCTAAAATTATGTACTTCTTCATAGAAAACACCTCCATTTAGTGTTCCCCAAATTATTTCCTTATTCCATTAACCTGCTTGTTAGTTTAATAAAACTTTAAAGTATCTAAATAAGTCTTTTATACATACCTAGTTAACATAAACAATGAAAAGGATCTTTCAATTGAAAGATCCTTTTCATTGTTTATGTAATTAAAGCACCCTTTAATTTAATTGTAAATATTAACAACTTTTGCATATCTTGTCATTGACTGCTAGGTTTGAATAACATTTTCCATATCAATGGAACTTGCGGTCGGACCCCTTTTTTTAATTTTAGATCCTAAGTAAAGAATGATGAACCATATAGGTACTACAATTAATGCTATTCGCATTTCAGAAATAAATGACATTAAGACAATAACAAGTGCTAAAAAAGTCAATGCCAGATAAGTTGAAACTGGATATAATGGCATTTCAAATGCTAGTTTTTCAATTTCTTGTTTTATTTTTGACTTCCTGAACTTTATTTGCGTAATCAGGATAATCGTCCAGCTGGTTATCATTGCTACTGTGGCAACTGAAGAAATGTACATAAATACTTTTTCAGGAACAATGTAATTCAGAACTACTGCAAACAATAAAATTAATGACGTGAACAGTATTCCACGTATCGGACTACCATTCTCGTTAAGTTTTCCAAAATATTTCGGACCATTATTTTGAAGTGATAAATTGTATAGCATTCTTCCTGAACTGAATAACCCGCTATTAAAAGCAGATAATGCTGCTGTTAGAATAACCAAGTTAATGATATATGCGGCACCAGGAATTCCAACTAATTCCACTTCTCCACATGAGAACGTTACAAGAACCAAGGACATTAAAATTCCTTTAATTCCATTTGGCATAAATCCACGATGACTCCAAAGATTGTCCAAACCAACTGGCTGAACTCCATTCCCAATCCCCAGGAAGATAATTCCTAATCCAAGCAGGCTCATCCCGATAATGGCTACAACTTTAATCAGTGCAAACCAGAATTCAACCTCCCCAAATGCTTTTATATTAGCAAGGTTTATCGTTGTAATCACGACAAGCACAGCAAGTGCTGTGAGTCATTGTGGAATATCCTGGAAACCAGTAATTCACATAACCACCAACCACGGTTATTTCTGCCATTCCAGCGACAACCCACATAAACCAATAAGTCCAGCCGCTAAATTAACCTGCAAACGTACCTAAATATCGATTTGCGTAAGAACTAAATGAACCTGAAACTGGTTGATCGACTGCTAGTTCACATAAAGCTCTCATTATGATAAAAATAATTAAGCCTCCGACTAAATATGAGAACAAGATGGAGGGACCAGCCATTTGAATAGCTGCACTTGAACCATAGAACAGTCCGACGCCAATTGCACCTCCAAGTGCAATTAACTGGAGATGCCTGTTATCTAAACCTCGTTGCAGATTCTCACTTTGATAATTTTTACCCAACCTAAATTCCTTCAATTAAAACTCTGTTTTCTTTGTATAAAAGATAACAAAATGCAATGAACGAAACAGGTTCCTTAAGAAACTAACATTTTACTTGAGGAAGACCGAAAAGATGGAGTGAATCCCTCACCGATCACCTCAGTTGCATCACATAAGATAATAAAAGCTTGAGGATCAATTTCCTGTACCACCAATCTTAGGTCCTTTACTTTTGATTGATCAAGGACTGTCATCATAATCACTCTTTCGCTATTAGTGTATCCTCCTGCCCCCGTTATTTTCGTTAGACCTCTATCTAATCCATTCAAGACAGACTCTGTTATTCTTTTTTCATATACCTTTGATGATATGATGTATGCAACCTGAGATCCTTTATTTTTCCCTTGAATAAATTCCATCGTCTTTCTTGTCACAAATGCCCCAACTAGGGCATATAAGGCTTTTTCAGGTGAAAAAATGAGTCCTCCTGCAATCATAACTATCGCATCCATAAATATAATCGATGTACTGTATTTAACAGACTTTATTTTGTGTAGAATCTGAGCAATTAAAGTAAAACCGCCAGTATTTCCACCAACTCGAAAAACAATCCCTAAGCCAACTCCTACCCCTAATCCTCCAAAGATAGAAGCTAATAGAGGATCATCTGTAAGTGGATGTAATCCACTTGTGAGATAGACAAAAAACGGGATTAATAGAGAACCAATGACCGATTTTAAAATAGTATTCATCCCTAAAAAATAACAACAAATCACTAATAGGAGTAAGGTAGTTACCAATAAAATGGTTGCTGAAGGAACATTAAATATACTACTAAGGACAAGAGATGCTCCCGTTAATCCACCAGAAGCAATCTGGTTCGGACTCTGTAATAGAGTAAAAGATAACGCAATAATAAACGTACCTACTAACATAGATGCATAAAACTTTACTTGATTCACAATAATCTTCTCCTTTCATTTAAGAGATTATAGACTATTAAGAATTTTCTAGCAAGAACACGAATTAACGCTTTTCTGCCTTTATGCTTATATGCTTTTATGCTTTTTTTCATTAAATTAATAAAGTCTGTTCTATGAGGTTTTCTTCAATCTGCATTGTTATAGCAATAAAAAAAGAGGTGCCTCAGCATCCTCCATTACTTACCCCTCAAACCTTTAAATTCACTTGTGCCTTATTAAACTAAACTGCTCGTTAGTTCAATAAGATTTTAAAGTCTCTAAACAAGTCATTTATACATACCTAGTTAACATAATGTATCCTATGGAAAATAAGCACAAAATGAAAAGGTGGAATTCGTCCATATTCGGTTTGGGAAATAAGTAAAAAACGGAGATATATCTGAGAAGTCCATACTGCTGTTTGTTTTCTTGGACTTCCTTAACTGGCCTATAAATATTAGCATTAGACAGGAAAAAAGAGATTTAAGAGTCTTTTCTGACTTTCTATTCAACTAAGCAGAAAGCAGTTTAAATAAGATACATAGTTTTTTACAACACCGCTATTGCTGCAATATGTACAGGATTGTTATTACTGCAATTTTTGGACTGATAGGAAATAAATATATTAAACAATACACTTAAATATAAAACGGACACTTTTAAAAGAATCGTTATCTTTATTTCTCCTTTACCTACTTTATATCATGAGTTTTCATTTTATCTAATTCTTTTTTTGTTTTCTCACGGAGGTACTTTCTACACCACTCCATTCTATAATAAGAAAAAGCATCCCTAATAGTAGAATAAGAATGAAGCCAATAATACTTTCAATACGGTTTGTTATAAACAGCCATGTTAAAAAAACAATATAAGCTACTGGTACAATTCCTCCCCAATAAATACTATTCCTAGTTGAAAAAAAATATTGAACAGCCAATACACCGGCAATAATGAAAACCCCATAAAAATCATCCATTATTTCTCATCCCTTTCTTGTTTATATTTTTCAATAATCAATTTTGCATCCTCAAGGCTTATACGATCATCAATCGAAAGACTTTTGATAAGTTTAATAAATCCCTCGTTATCTACAGCATCATGAATTTTTATTTTCTCGATTAGTCTGTCCAGTTTAATTCTTACTGTTGGATATGACACTTCATAAATCTTTGCGATTTCTTTTAAAGAACCTGACTTTAGAACAAAGTTTTTAATGAATTCAAGATCTTCATTTTCCAAAGACAGAATCCAATTTGGTACATTTTTGCTATCCATATTAATCACCCCTTCCTTTATTTAAATATTAGTTCAACATATTTTTTAACATTATTAAATAAAACATTAATTTTATTAAAAACAATTCACAAGAGCTGTAAAAAAGAGATGTTTCTTGATTAGAAACATCTCTTTTTTTAGTTATTCATTTAACACTGAAAATTTCTACTTCCCACTAACCATAAGGATGGTTATTATCAGTTGGTCTTTGAGATAGTGCCAAGCAATCAAAACAGTAATTGAAGTAATTAATGCTATCAGTAGCATTATTATTTAATTCATCAGATTTTAGGGCATCAGAATTAGCTATATAGCCACTAGTTACTAATATTCAGAAGTTATAATTGGAGTACCAATAGTTACTTTTATATCCTTATTGGAATGATTTGAATCTCTGTACGCAATATGTAAATTCATAAATTGGTTATTTCCAAGAGGAAGTTTTGCCTCCCAACGATCTGTATAAGCAGACAATGATACAAAATTTTCTTCATTAAGACTTTGTATTTTTTCTCCAGAGAAATTTTTTAGTAGATTTGTTGCTTCTACATAAAGTGGCTCACTTATGCTCGTAGTACCCTCCACCGTATAAAATACCGAAAAATCTTCAATTTTTGACTTATATAATTTGGAGATTTCAGCCCATTTATTTTTATTCCATCCATCTCCTTTTACATCATAAGTAATACTTAAATTATATTTATCTTTTAGAGGGAAATATACAATAAGGATTTTCTCACTTATATTCAAATTTGAAGTTTTTCTTTCGCCAATAATTGTATAATGATCTTCCTCAGATTCTACTTTTGACCAATTATATCCTGTCTCTTCATTTTTAATTTTAGTAATTCTTTTTTTTATATCCTTTATGTTGTTATATTTTTGGATCGGTTCTTTTATATACATAGACCACTTATCTAATTTGATGTTCTGTTCTTTAGCTATTTCTGTTATTTGTACTAGTTCATTATTATTAAAAAATGCTTTTGCTTCTTTTATAAAAAGGAAAGTTACGAACAGACCACATAATAATATTAAATTTACTTTTTTCATATTGTTCAACTCCTTGCTAGAAGGATAGCCAATACAGAATCTAAATATACGCAGAGTTTACTAGATTATTAGACTTTATTTATAACAATATTTTTTAAGTAAGCTAGTTCCTTTTTATTTCGTATACTATGTTTAATTATCAGGCCATTACCTAATGCAGACTTTTGTACACAAAAACAGCTAAAGAATATTACACCTAACTATTTCATAATTTGTTTATCTTTTTGATAATCTAAATATACTTCAGAGTGCCGATAAATCACTCTCCAGCGACATAATTATGATTCTGGTGCAAATATGATTTTTCAACAGCCTAGAATCTTCATATCTTTTTTAACTGTCAATTATGATACTACTCCAAATAATTCATGTATGAATTCAATCTCATTCTGGGCAGACTTCACCCTTTGTTGAAGTTGATCTTTTTTCGGCATGTGTCTTTTTTTGAGACCTTATTACACCTTTGTCTATACTTCACACTGTTGTTAAACATAATATATTGCGAACAACCTGTATTTACTTTTTTGTATCAAATTTTGAAAAAGACGGGAGAACGAACACTAATGGGCAAAGAAAAAGGAAGTAAAGAAAAGGAGATAAAAGTTGTAAAAGTTGTGGGAGATAAAAAAGAAATGCAAGCTCAAATGCTGGAACTACAGAGAGAGTCAACAGAAACATTGAATAAAGTCTTAAATGAAATAACACTATTAAATAGTAATCTGGAAAAAATGGGGACTGCAATTTCTTCGATGCAACAAAACGTACCTACTACAAATTCTTCAAGCATACTTGCTAATCTTGATACTGACACAATGTTAAACCTCTTACCGGTTGCACGTAGCCTTTCTAAAGGTACACAAACGGGACAAGCTATATATCCGATGTCTCAAGTCCCAAAACCTAATCCTTTAAGCTTCCTTAATAATTTGGATATTGATAAAGTATTAGATATCTTAATGGTTGCACGTAGCCTTTACAAAAGTGAAGGCGAGAATGAAAATAAAGAATAGCCATGTAAAAGGGCAAAGAGCTGACTCGCAAAAAAGAG
Source organism: Niallia nealsonii (assembly GCF_002835805.1). Taxonomy (GTDB): domain Bacteria; phylum Bacillota; class Bacilli; order Bacillales; family Cytobacillaceae; genus Niallia; species Niallia nealsonii. The sequence continues at coordinate 13,193 of NZ_PISE01000005.1, forward strand.
TCAGCTCTTTGCCCTTCGTTTACTTATTAATTAAAATGCTCCTAAAACAATGATTAGTAGGATGAAAAGCACAATGATAATAGAAGCCTTTCCACCATAGCCACCAGACATATCTATCCCTCCTTTAAAAAAGGTAAAGGACTGGAAAAGATCAGATTCAACTCTTTAAATTGTACCCTTTGTAAAGGACATAATGAAAAAATTAGGAAAAGTATGAACGATAGTTAAAAATCATTGCCCATAATACTCCATAATAGCTTGTCCTCTTTAACAAGATATGTCTGTAAAATTATCTTGTATAGGACAAGCTATTAGTAGATAGGTGGATTTTCAAGAATACTCATTTTACAAAATGAAACTTTATCCTTTGTTAAGCAAATAGAAATCGATGTTGCTTTCTCTTTTCGCAAAGTTAAAACGCCTTAAATGCCTTATTAAAAGATAAAGACAAAAATAGTGCATCAAAATTTGTACAACATTTTTAAGTTAAGATAATAATATATATAATAATAAAATTACTATTATAGTTAATGTTAATATTGATTTTAGTAATTATACCTTATCCCTCTTTAATTCCTTCCTGTTTATATCATACACATCCTGTACGCATCTACTACTCGATTTTGAGTATTTAGTCTATCAACAAATAAAAGGTCCACTACATAAATGGACCTTTTATTCTATAATCTATAAAAATTTTTCCTTATCTCTGCATTTTTTGCTGTAACCATTCTTTCATTTTATCGTCATTCCTCTTATTCTGTCGTTTATTCTCTCCGTTAATATACCGAGATAGTGTGGTGTGGGCAAAGCCAATTTCCTTTGCAGCTTGCCTAATACTCATATCAAGCTTTTCTAACGCTTCTTTCATAATCTCTGGTGTAAGAGATATATCATTCAACTCTAAACTCTGTTGTTCAAAAACTGCCGGATGCGCTTCTTTTACAGATTCATGAACCTGCTTTTTAGGAGCATCGATTGGTGCAGAAACCATTTTCTTAGCTGGTTCCTCCATGAACTCCATTTTTCTCTTACTTGTATGGAGCGGTTGAGAATAGGAAATAAATTTCTTATTCTCCTTGATCACATGTTCTGCCGGTGCAATATAAACATTTAATTTAGCCCAATAATTTTTTATCCAATTTCTTTTCCCAACCTGTTTTTCATCCATTCCATCTATATACTGCCATTTCTTAATTACCCCGTCAGCTTGTAAATCATCCAAAGTATTTTCAAACTTATCTCTAAGAGCAATACCTGTGTAGCGATTTGAGAAGTCCATCTCCTTTAAAAGGGTACTTACCTTAAAAGGTTGTTGAAGGTTATTTTTAACGGTTCGAATTCTCCACTGTAAATTTAAATATCGGGTTAACCGCTTATGAGCTCGTTGATTTGCATGACTATAATGAAAAACCTTTAAATCCAAAATACCCAGCGTCCGCCTTGGTCCCTCCAAATAGGGAGTGAGGATAGAAGTTGGTCGAACTTGGACAGCATAGATTCCTTTAGCCTCTCCACTACGTTTATCATAGGCAACACGTATTTCTCCTATTTCAAACATACGCTTAAAGTCCTTAAATTCATACAACTCATTTTCTTCTAATCCCTCAGTATTTACAATTTTAACTGTTTTGTCTCCTAGAGAAACCCATATACTTGAAAGGGCAGCAACTCGTCGCATTATATTGAATCGATCTTCTTCTCTGTATGCTACTTCCTTTCCTGCCCAGGTTTTCTTTTTAATATTTCGTAATCTAAGCGCATCATCACTATGAAATTCAATATAACCATCACTAGATTTTGGGGAAGTTAACCATAAATAAGAAATTAAATCAAAAAGGTCTGCAGTTAAATCATCTAACGAATTTAATGTCTCTCCTAAAGTCTCTAACCATATATCTTGCTCAGAGGTCATGGTTGTTTGCAATTCATGTGGTCTCAGTTCAGCTACTCCTTTTACATTGCCTCGGTTATCAATAATCTCAGTAGCTAGAAACCCTGTTTCTCCCTCTTTAAATTCTTTCTTTTTGGTGACCATATCCCTCATGAGATAAAAATCCATATCCGTGCTAGATAAAATATAATCATTTTCTAATACTTCCTCAATTTTCTCTTCATTCACACTATACTTAACTTCATATTCTGGAAACTCCTGATATAAGTGAGCAGTAAGATTTCCTTTTATTGCTTCTCCAGAGGAAGCAATTACTTCCCGCACCATTTGCTTTGTTATTAGTTTTTTATGAAAAAAAGCTTCGGTGAATAGAGAGACTAATACACCAAAGGATCGCATTTCTTCAACAGGCTTTTGTAGGATGATTTCTTTCTGGGTCATATGATAGGCATGATTTTTCCACGTTCCCAAAATATAAGGTCTATCCTGATAAAGAAATTTTATTTCTTCATAAATTGCTATTTTTAAAGTTGCATAATTTAATATCAGCTGATCATCTATATCATCGTATCTCATTAAAGTTGCCCTCCCAAGCTTCTAAACTAATCGGGAATAGTATCTTAATAATAACAAAAATGCACCACTCTACTCACATTTTATTATATACCTTATTTAAAATGCACCATTTGTTATTTCCTAAATCATCTAGAATCTATTAAGAATTCTTTATATACTGGATTTTTCTAAAAGAAAACATTCCCTATGAAATAATTACTATATTCTAATTTAGCAGACGGTGTGTACCTTAAAATACACCATTTCTTTTAGTCTGTCGGAGAATGTATATCATGAAATGCACCATTTCTTTTAATCTGCCAGAGAACGTATATCATGAAATGCACCATTTCTTTTAATCTGCCAGAGAACGTATACCATGAAATGCACCATTTCTTTTAATCTGCCAGAGAGCGTATACCATGAAATGCACCATTTCTTTTAACTTACCGGAGAGCGTATACCATGAAATGCACCATTTCTTTTAATCTGCCGGAGAGCGTATACCATGAAATGCACCATTTCTTTTAATCTGCCGGAGAGCGTATACCATGAAATGCACCATTTCTTTTAATCTTGCCGGAAGGTGTATACCTTAAAGTGCACCGTTTTTTTAATCCTGCCGGAAGGTGTATGCCTTAAAATGCACTGTTTTATTGATTCTACCTGAAGATGTGCACCTTAAAATGCACCATTTTTTTTAATCCTGCCGGAAGGTGTATACCTTAAAATGCACCATTCCCTTTTAATCCTGCCGGAACCTGTTGGGTATTTCATTAAATTTTTAGAGAGGAACTCAGCTATACCAAGGCTTTTGTAAGAAAAAATATACAAGTTAGTATGGTGCATTTTAATTTGTCTGGTGCATTTCCTGGCGGAACCTGTATAAAAACTTTTTTTTTTTTTTTTTTAAAACCCTTTAATACCAAGGCTTGAACCCCCTTAATTGAAGTGGTGCATTTTCTCTAGAAGAGGGCGATTTGCCAAAAGACAAATACGCTATAATAGTTTAAACAACTATTAACTGGGAAGGAGGGCTTAAAATGAACCAAATCACTAAATCTGCTACTAAAATTAAAATCAATGGTTTCAAAATGCACCAAGCTATTCTTGACGAGTTCAGAATGGTGAGAGATGAATCGTTTGAGCGCCCTCCTGCTTCTGCCTATGTTGTATATCTTACAATGCTAAAACAACTAGATTTAGAGAAAAACCAAAGAGGAATGTTAAAAGATTATAACCTTTCTTATTGGGCTAAAAAACTTAGTATTCCTTATTCTAGCTTGTATTCTGGACGCCTATATCTAGAAAAATATCATTTTATTAAAGAAGAAATACATAACGATTATCCAGTATTACTATTAAAAGATGTTGAAAAATATAATAATCCAGGTTCAGAAGGACAAATCAATTACCTTCTGATTCCGCATGCCCTTTTTGAAACGAATATTCTTGCAGAGCTCGTTCGTACTTCTAATCCAGGAGGAATTGAGCTCATGTTGTCATTATTTAATCAGTTTAGAACAGCTCTTTCTAAAAAAGAGACGATAGAATTGGACAAGCTTCGCCAAACAAGGAATATGTCTACACTAAAGAAACAGCTAAAAAAGAATGCTAAAAAGGTAAGAGAATTACTTAGCTTATTGGAACCATTATTCAGCGTTGAATATGAGGGAGTTTCTTTCCGTGGTAACCAAATGTGGATTAGCAAAGTGTGGATCACACTGAAAAACGAATGTGTAAAAGAAGAAAGTCCAGAAGACTTCAATGTGGCACATTTAACTGCTATGCTTTCACATGAACTTACCTATTTCTTAGATGGTCTACGTCTAAAGTACAAACCTAGGGACCAATTTGATGTCATGATCTCCTTCCAGCAGGAAATCTATAAAAAGGTTATGCTAATTCCAGAGCAAAACGGTTTTAAGCGGGATAAAGCTATTAAAAATGCTTTTATTCATTGTCTAGATAGTATTGGAGAATATATACATAAACAAAAACAAATAAAAACTACATTCCACATACATAGTATTGGTGCATTTTTTAGGAGATTCTTTAAAAAGCAATTCGTTTCTTTTATAAAATCTTTGGATTACACTCTTATACATGAATACAAAGTAGCGGAATATGCTAAAAACCGCACTATTATTGAGTATGTTTAATTTTATAGTTTAAAAGCCTTGTAAAAAAACAACTACTTTTACAGGGCTATTTTTAGTGGAAGTTGATTTCCTAAATTTTGATTATATCTAAAAATAAATCCGGATGAAGCAGCTGGATTTATTTTTTATCTAACTGTTTACGAATATACACTTGTGGATTTGTGATTATCATTTTTACTTACATGTGAGTTTTAGAATATCTTTTTAAATTAGCTGTTAATTTGTGAATTGGTTGGATTTGAGTTTGTGTTATCTAGAATAATTGGATAAAAGAAGACTAATAAAGTAGAGAGAACTGATGGGAGAGTAAGATAGAAAGGACATTTAGAAAAGAAGCTTATTATTTTATGTATTTTTTAATATATCTATATCTTTATTAATACTGAAATTTTTATCTTTATATGTTATTTAAACAAAAAAATGTTATAACTAAGAAATTCATCTAATTCGATGTCTAAAAGAAAATGTTATTTATTTGAAAAATATAGAAAATATTGATAAATTAGCATGGTAATATAGAAAATACATAGGACAAGGGGAGAGGAAAAATGAAAGCGTTACGATGGCATGGAGTGAAAGACTTACGATTAGATCATATCGATGAACCAACCGCACAAAAAGGTCAAGTAAAAATTAAAGTAGAGTGGTGTGGAATTTGTGGAAGTGATTTACATGAATATACAGCTGGACCAATTTTTATTCCAACAGAAGAGCCACATCCATTAAGCGGTGATAAAGCTCCTATCATTTTGGGTCATGAATTTTCTGGACAAGTCGTAGAAGTTGGAGAAGAAATAACAAAAGTTCAGGTAGGAGATCGTGTAGTGGTTGAGCCAATATACGCGTGTGGTAAATGTACAGCTTGTAAACAGGGAACATATAACCTTTGTGAGAAAATGGGATTTTATGGTCTTGCTGGTGGTAATGGCGGTGGTTTCTCAGAGTATGCATCCATACCAGAAGCAATGATTCATAAAATCCCAGATACTGTCTCTTATGAGCAGGGAGCACTTGTTGAACCATCGGCTGTTGCTCTTCATGCTGTACGCCAGAGTAAATTAAAAGTTGGAGATAAAGCCGCTGTTTTTGGAACTGGACCTATTGGATTATTAGTCATTGAAGCTCTAAAAGCATCCGGTGCATCAGAAATTTATGCAGTGGAGTTATCTGAACAGCGTAGAAAAAAAGCGGAAGAATTCGGTGCAATTGGCATTGATCCTAGTGAGTGTGATCCTGTTGAACATATTCAGAAGTTGACTAATGGAGGGGTGGATGTTTCTTATGAGGTTACTGGAGTTCCCCCCGTTCTGACTCAAGCAATCAATTCTACCAAGATTGGTGGAGAAACAATGATTGTAAGTATTTTTGAAACAGAGGCCTCTATTCATCCTCAGAATATTGTTCTAAAAGAGCGTACAATCAATGGGATCATTGGATACCGTAATGTATTCCCGGCTGTTATTAGTTTAATGGCACAAGGCTACTTCCCTGCTGATAAATTAGTTACTAAACGAATTAAGCTAGATGAAGCAATCGAGGAAGGCTTCGAGACTTTATTAAAAGAGAGAACTCAAGTGAAAATTTTAGTAAAGGCTGAATAGTTGAAAAACCAGGTTTCTTTTATATGGAAATCTGGTTTTTACTTTATTGGTAAAAGGATAAACCTTTTAATGATTATCTAATATATTTTTTACAACCATCTATAAACTCCTTCTTCTACTTTCTCAATTTATTACAAATTTCCTCTATATGCTCACCTCTTCGCAAGATTTTATGGCTCTTAGACTTCATGGAAGAATATTTGTTGGAAGATTACGTTTTAAAATAACTTCATTGTTTCCCAAACATGGCAGGGAAGATTGGTGAATAAGAATGAAATATTTGTATTGGGGAAAAGTATACTAACAGTTTATAAAAGGTGTGGGTAGCTTGTATTATTTATTATCCATTGGATTAATTATATTAGGATTCTTAGGACTATTTGTAACTATTTTTAAATATACAAAAGAGCAAAAAAATAAAGTGAAGTTTACTGGAACTGGTCAAGGTTTAGATGCATACATCTTTACCAATATGTTAAATTTACTTCCCTGGTGGATAGTTAAAATTATATTAATACTTAGTAGTGTAATTGCGGTTTTTGTGGGAATTATGATCATTTTAACAATTTAAAATAATAATGAGCGGAATAATATTACCTATTGCAATCATTACTTCATCCGTGAACATGCGATATCCTAATGCAGCAGTTAATAATTTAATTCCGGATAAGATGGATAATAGAGCC
>NZ_PISE01000048.1 GCF_002835805.1 Niallia nealsonii
TCTAGCTTTTGTATTACTTGTTATTTCGTTTTATAACAAAGTTATAAAACGAGTATTGTTGACGTTTTGTTTGTTCAGTTTTCAAAGAGCAATTTGTTTCCACCGCTTCACAAGCGACTTTATTACTTTAACATTTGTTAACGTTATTGTCAACATGTTTTATGTAATTTATTTTCCGTCGTTGTTTCAACATGTTTTGTTGTCTCAGCGACGGATATAAATATAACAATTATTTTCAATATGGTCAATACTTTTTTTGCGAATTTTATTATTTTTTTTCTAACACCTTATAATAACGATGAAAAACACTTGGACTTTTCGTCTCAACTGTTATTACTTCTATCATATTTTTATCAATTAAATATTCTAATAAAATACCTAAATCCACTGAATAAATAGAAAGATCTTTTTGTTGAATCAACTCATTAAATGACCAATACTCTTTTTGCCCAAGCACCTCTGTAAAATGCTGAATACTCGTTTTTGTTCTGGAATAAATTAAAAATTCACTCGCTAAAAACAATAGTTCTAGTCGCTTTTCCATAGGTTCTTCGCTATTAACTAGCTCCACATATAACTTATAAATTTCAGGTTCCATTTGCTTAACTTGGCTCCATACTGTAACTTCTGGATGAAATCCATTTTCAATGACAGCAAGGCGCGCTAAATGATGCAAAGAATGAACCACATCATTATAAGCATCTAAATAATGCTTATTTTCAAAAAATGCTTTTCCGTCCATATATCTTCTAATTAATTTAGCAAACTCTAAACCCATTTTCTGTTTACGTTGATTAATAGGAAATTCTTTTATTTCCGCTTTCAACTTATCGATAAATTCATTTCGGTCAAACATTACTCTGCCTTTGTAGAGCCATTCAAATATCTTTTTATTATTCCCAAGCAATATCCATTGCTTTAATTGCTGCTCTGTTACAATATGCAATGCCGCTTTTTTCTCATTATATATATAATGTTTAACAAACACCGGCTGATTTGCTTCCTTTACAATAATCAACATAATGCTGTCAAAAGTATCTGTAACTGTTAATTCCTTTTGCCTTTTTTCAATCATTAAAACCCCCAAGGTATTCGCTTGGCTGGCTCTTTCTTGATATATAGGACGAAGAATGTCTTCCATCATTTTTCCTCCAACTCTTCTAAAAATTTGTTTCGTACTATTTCGACACATTTAGGCAAATTCCTGCATTACTTTTATAATTGCTACCTTAGAATTATGTATTCTAAAATCTTATCTATTATATTTACTATACTGTCTAAACTTTTTCCTTCATAAAAAAAAGAGGATTCTCTCGTTAAAAAATCATTTCCACCAGCTAGGCGTCAGATTCTTTTAATGAGAAACCTCTTCATAGAATACATTAGTGCGCTTCATTTTTTGAACAATTTGGACAAGTTCCATAAATCTCCAAACGATGATGGCTAATTTTAAAACCTGATACATGACTAGCAAACTGTTCCACTTCATCGAGTCCAGGATAATGAAAATCCACTATTTTTCCGCAATCACTACAAATAATATGATAATGATGGGAAGTAATGAAATCAAAACGGCTGGATGAATCACCATATGTCAATTCTTTCACTAGATTTACTTCTCGAAAGACTCTTAAATTATTATAGACAGTAGCTACACTCATGTTTGGAAATTTACCTTCTAGAGCTTTATAGATCTCATCGGCAGTCGGATGTGACATTGAGCTTATTAAATATTCAAGTATCGCATGACGCTGCGGGGTAATGCGCACTCCTGTTTCTTTTAGTTTATCAAGAGCTTCCTTTAACTCATTATGTTCCACAGACATGCACCCCATTTCTAAAAGAAATTCTTATTTTATAATATTTATAATTAGTGTACTAACATTTTATTACTTTTGTCAATATAGTTGCGACTTTATCTACTTTTCTGCCATCATTTAGCCTTATTAACCTGTCTCATTTATCAAAAGAAAATGATTATCTTTCAAGAGTACTTATCTTATAATATTACTTTTATTCCATAAAATGATTATTTTTTCAAATTAGGCATATATAATTCATGATTATTTTTTTCTATTCCTCTGCCATTATCCCTAAAAAAAAAGACCGAATATATCGGTCTTCAACAATTATGCATCTGAGGAGGTATGCCCTAATATAATGTATGCATAACTTGTATATAGGAGTGGACAAAAGCCTTAATTTTCAAAAATTAGGCCCGAGTTTAAGATATTGTTCGCAAAACTTCCTCTACATGTCCTGCCACTTTTACTTTTCTCCACTCTTTTATCAACTTGCCCTCCTGACCAATCAGAAAAGTTGATCTTTCAATTCCCATATATTCTTTACCAAAATTTTTCTTTAACTTCCATACATCATAAAGTTCTGCAACTTGATGATCTTCATCCGCTAGGAGTAAAAAAGGCAAACCATATTTTTCAATAAATTTAGCATGTCTTTCAACAGGATCTGGGCTTATCCCAAGAATAACTGCATCTAAATGATCAAACTCACTTTGCTTATCACGAAAATCACATGCTTCCGTTGTACATCCAGGTGTCATATCTTTTGGATAAAAATAAAGAACAACATACTTCCCCTTATAATCAGACATTCTAACTTTCTCTCCTGTATTTGCTGTTAGTTCAAAATCTGGAACTAGATTCCCTATTGATAACGCCATGTCTATTCACCCTTTCTTCTATTTTCAATGCTTGTACTTTAAAAGACTAACGAATCAACAAGAAATTTTCAACAAACAAGAATGGCAAATAAGTTTTATTATTAATTCTCCATATCCAATACAGCACGAGCAACAAATGCAGCCGGGATTGTATAACCAATCAAAGCCTCAATCACCACGATAATCCTCCCTATCCCTACTGGAATTAAATCTCCAAATCCTACTGAAAATAAAGTAATACCGCTAAAATAAATGCCTGTCAGCAATGTATCAAAAAAATTCAATGGCGAAACAATCGTTTGACTATCCAAATAAACACGAAAACCATTTAATTGAAATAATGTATAAATTAATCCAAAACCGATCATGATCGTGATATATACAAAAAATAAATAGATAAAATTCTCAAAGGACACCCATTTTTCTTTAAGGCGATAGGGAACAAACAATGTTCGTAAGCTCATCATAATAAAAAAAATAGTCAAAGCTAACAAAAAATAAAAAAACATGCCACTCCCTCCCAGTATAAAAAAACACACGAATGTACTAATATGTATTACTTGACTTCGAAAATTATGAGCAATTCTCTTATAACTATTGCAGGCCTCTACTTTTATTTTATTCTCTTCCATTAAGGAGAACATTTAGGCAAACAAAGAGGATTTTTTTTTATCTTCTATTAAAAAGTGCTAGAATTATAAAAGTCCATTATTTTTTTAGCACAGGCAAGAAAAGTTTATAGGAGGTTTACTATGCAACACACAAATTCAGAAAGATTACATGAAGAAGCATTAAAAGTTATTGTTGGAGGAGTCAATAGCCCCTCTCGTTCATATAAAGCTGTAGGCGGCGGTTCCCCTGTAGTAATGGAAAGAGGTCAGGGAGCTTATTTCTTTGATGTGGATGGAAATCAGTATATTGATTATTTAGCAGCATATGGACCAATTATTACAGGTCATGCTCATCCTCATATCACCAAAGCAATTACACGAGCAGCAGAAACAGGCGTTTTATATGGAACACCTACTCCACATGAAATTACCTTTGCAAAAATGTTGCAAGAAGCTATCCCATCATTAGAAAAGGTTCGTTTTATGAACTCTGGAACAGAAGCTGTGATGACAACTATTCGTGTCGCACGTGCATATACAGGCAGAAATAAACTAATTAAATTCGCAGGATGCTACCATGGCCATTCAGATCCTGTATTAGTAGCAGCTGGTTCAGGTCCTTCTACCCTTGGGACACCTGACTCTGCAGGAGTTCCAAAAGCAATAGCATCTGATGTTATTACTGTTCCATTTAACGATATTAAAAGCTTTAAAGCAGCTATGGATAAATGGGGCCAAGAAATTGCAGCAGTTCTTGTAGAACCTATTGTTGGAAACTTCGGTATCGTAGAACCGTTAGAAGGATTTTTGCAAAGCATTAATGATATTACCCATCAAGCAGGAGCACTTGTTATTTATGATGAAGTAATCACCGCATTTCGTTTTACATACGGTGGGGCACAAGATCTTTTAGGGGTTAAACCAGATTTGACTGCCCTTGGAAAAGTAATTGGCGGCGGTCTTCCTATCGGAGCGTATGGTGGCAAAAAAGACATAATGGACAAAGTAGCTCCAATTGGTCCTGCATACCAAGCAGGCACCCATGCTGGAAATCCCGCTTCTATTCTTTCTGGCATTGCCTGTTTAGAGGTATTAAAACAAGATGGTGTGTATGAACACCTTGATCGCCTTGGCGCATTGTTGGAAAAAGGAATTTTGGAAGCAGCTGAAAATAATAATATTTCCATCACGATCAATAGGCTAAAAGGTGCTTTAACCGTTTATTTTACAGAGGAAAAAATCTTCAACTATGAGCAAGCAGAAAATACGGATGGAGAAACATTCGGTAAATTCTTCAAATTAATGGTAGAACAAGGCGTTATGCTTGCTCCTTCTAAATATGAAGCATGGTTTATTACCATTGCCCATACAGAAGAGGATATCGATGCAACTATTCATGCGGTAAACAATGCTTTTGAATCACTACAAGAAAAATAAAGCGAGTAAAAGTTCACTCTTATTTACATCTAAATAAAGTGAAACTAACAATCAGTGGAGATTGAACGTCCCCCACTAATTGTTAATGGAGGCAAGATAGGATATAGGTTCTATCTTGCCTCCATTCTTTTTATCGGGCTTTTACTCAGCAAGTTTCCCCCAACAAGATTTCTCGTTTCTTCTCCAAATCTCGAGGTAGGATCAAAAATCCGCTTATAATGGATAAAATTTTTAGACTATTTTTTATCTTTCTCCTGCTAAATTCTTCACCTGATTTTTTTTAATAAAAGTTATTTTTTCGTTCAAATGTCTATTGAAGTTACATGTTATTCACTGTATAGTACAATATTGTTGTTTAGTTTTATTGTTTTTCGTTTAAAGTAAATGTAATACTAAAATACAATTTGAAATTGTATGGAAAGGAATTATTTATGACTTTAGGAGCGCGTATTCTTAAAACAGGAATCGCCATCGTGCTAGCATTGCTACTAGCACAATTATTACATGCACCTACACCTGTTTTCGCTGGAATTTCGGCTATTTTTGCCATACAGCCGACTATTTATCGATCCTATTTATCGATAATCGAGCAAATTCAAGGGAATATCATCGGAGCAATTATTGCGGTAATTTTTGTACTAAGCTTTGGAAATAATGTATTTATTATTGGCTTAGCCGCAATTATCGTAATTACTATAAATTTAAAACTTAAATTAGAGAAAACCATCACTTTATCTATCGTCACTTTAATCGCAATAATGGAATCACCTACCGATGATTTCATTACATTTTCCATTATTCGTTTCTCTACTATTATGCTTGGGATTCTTTCTTCCTTTGTTGTCAATCTTGTTTTCTTGCCGCCAAAATATGAAAATAAGCTATACAACAATATATCCGATATTAGCGAAGAAATTACCAAGTGGATTCGATTAAATATCAGACACGCGTCAGAACATCATCTATTAAAAAATGATATCGACAAAATGTCTGATCGCATCATTAAAATAGAACAATTATTTCTATTGTATAAAGAAGAACGAAATTACTTTAAAAAAACAACTTTGCTAAAAGCTCGAAAATTAGTTATTTATAGACAAATGATTAATACAGTTAAAAAATCCTTTTATACATTAAAGAAACTGCATCGTTTTGAAAATGAGTTATTAACATTGCCAGATGAGTTTCAAAATATTATTCAACAGCAATTAGACTGTTTAATCCATCACCATGAACATGTTATGTTGAAATTTATCGGCAAAGTCAAACCTACTGTTACTTTTGAAGAGGGCAATATATCCCTTGACCGCAGAGAATTATTTTTGCTGTTATTAAATCATTACAACAAGGAAATCTGCAAACAGCAAAATGGGGCAGAAGAAGAATTGCTGCAATATCATGCCATGCAGATCATTTCAGCCATTATTGAGTATGACGAGTATGTAGAGCATTTAGATACATTGATTACAACTATTCAAATACATCATAAACATGAACCAGAAGTAACAATAGCAGAATAAAAAAACGGGCGAATTTGCCCGTTTTTTTATTTGCCAAATAGAAATCAATTTCCCAGCTGCTGAATTTGGAATAAATTATAGTATAGTCCTTTTTTCTCCATTAAGTCCTGATGACTGCCATCTTCTTTTATTTCTCCATGTTCCATTAGTACAATTCGATCGGCATGAGTAATGGTCGACAAGCGATGTGCTACAATTAAAGTGGTGCGATCTTTTGCCAGCAATTCAATCGCTTCTTGTATCGACTGTTCGCTTTCAAGATCAAGTGCAGAAGTTGCCTCATCCAAAATCAAAATTGGCGGATTTTTTAGGAAGACTCTCGCGATAGCTACTCTTTGCTTTTGCCCTCCGCTTAATTTAACTCCTCTTTCCCCCACTTTTGTATTATAGCCTTCAGGCAGTTGCATAATAAAATCATGGGCATTTGCAGCTTTTGCCGCAGCAATCACTTCTTCTTCAGTTGCTTTTGGATTTCCTATCAGAATATTTTCTCTGATTGAATCACTAAATAATATATTCTCCTGTAAAACCATCCCGATTTTATCCCTTAACGTGCGGACTTTAAAGTGGCGAATATCTTGTTCATCTAATTCGATGCTTCCATTTACTACATCATAAAAACGGGGAATCATGCTGATTAGCGAGGATTTTCCTCCTCCACTCATTCCCACAAAGGCAATAGTTTCTCCTTGGTTAATGCTTAAAGATACATCTTTAAGCACAAGAGGATCTTTCACATCATAAGCAAAATCCACATGCTTAAATTCAATTTTCCCTTTTACATCTTTACAGGGAATCGCATCATCAGCGTCTTGAATATCATACTTTTCATCAATCAATTCAAATAAACGATCCATTGATGCAATTGATTGAGTAATAGAAGTAGACGAATTAACCATCCTTCTTAAAGGATTGTATAAACGTTCAATATAAGCAAAAAAAGCAATCATCGCTCCTAGTGATAATTCCCCTGTTACTACTTGATAGCCTGAATAGGCAATGACAATCAGTGGAGAAATATCGGTAATCGTATTAACAACCGCAAACGCCTTTGCATTCCATTTAGTATGCTCTACTGCTTTATCTAAAAATTTCTTATTAAACTTCTCAAATGATTTTTGCTCATGATCTTCTGTAGCAAAACTTTTAATCACAGCTATACCTTGTACTCTTTCATGCAAAAAACTTTGTACAGAAGCAAGGGCTTGTGATCTTTCTCTTGTTAATGTACGCAAATTGCCGAAAAAGTATCTTACTGATAAAGCATAAAAAGGCAATAGTATGATGGAGATGATCGTTAGTTCCACATTCATTGTAAACATAATTGCAATAGCGATTAAAATGGTTACACCATCTAACCATAAATTCATTAATCCTGTCAGAATAAAATTTTTCGTTTGTTCTACATCATTGATTACACGAGATATCACTTCACCTGCTCTTGTATTCGAATAATATTTAAGGCTAAGTTTTTGCAGGTGAGCAAAGAGCTGATCACGAATATCATACAAAATTCTATTAGATGTCCATTGAGCAAAATATTGGCGATAATACTCAATAGGTGGTCTAAGAATGACAAAAATAACCGTCATAATCACCATCGTAGTTAGTAAACGATTCACTTTTGTATCTATGCTGATACTGTGATTATTAATAATATCATCGATTACATATTTTAATAACAATGGAATTAGAAGTGGTATAGCAAATTTTATGATACCAATAATAATTGTTCCAATAATTTGCATTCGATATGGTTTAACAAAATGCAAATACCTCTTAATACTATCCAATCATTTCTCCTCTTTTCTATCAAAAATTTCTTAAGTTTTTCTCCTATCCTCTTTATTAATAAACATAAGAGCATTGTGCTATCCCAACATTTTTCCGACTGCTAAAAATCAGCCTTTTCCTGCATCAAATACCTCAAGAGTCTATTTGCTTATTTTCAACAACGACCCATTTTATCATTACATGCGCAAGAAACAAAATGAAAAAGCTTGCCATGATTTAAGACAAGCTTCTTAAAGAAAACTACTATTAACTTCTGTAAGTTAAATATCTTTCATACCACAAATCAATAAAATCTGGTGAAAAGGGACCCTTTCGTTGGCGAATCCAATGAATCAATTGATTCACATGGAATTTTAAAATACGATCAATCGCTTCTGGATACTTCATTTCTGCACGATGACGTTCATATTCATCTTCATCAAGTAAGTTAAAAGTCATATCAGGAAAAACTTTAATATCCAAATCATAGTCAATATACTTCACTGCCTCACCATCATAAATAAAAGGTGAACTAAGGTTACAGTAATAATGAATTCCGTCTTCTCTAATCATTCCGATGACATTAAACCAATGCTGTGAATGGAAATAACAAATTGCCGGTTCACGTGTTACCCATGTTCTTCCATCAGATTCTGTAACAATAGTTCGATCATTACCACCAATAATTAAATTTTGCGTCCCTTTTAATATCATTGTTTCGTCCCAGATTCGATGGATGTGCCCATTATGCTTGTAACTATGAATTTGTATTGGTTCACCCTCGATAGGTACGACCATTTTTCTCCCCTGCTTTCATTAGTGGACGCTTTGCAACCTACTTACTATACTTAAATGAAACTACTAACCCAACAAAGGCAACAAAGAACTATTCCTCTTTTTTCTATTATTATAACGGTTATAAGAAAAATTTAAAACAAAAGAACCATTGAATTTATACAATGGCTTGAAAAATTTTCATATTTCTAAAAATATAAGGACACTTTGTTTTTTGAAAACTATATACTTAAATATTATCCAGAAGTTAATTTTATTTCTTTTTCTTGATACACTTTGATGACTTTTTCTGTTTGCATTTCAAATATATGATGAATTTCTTTTAATTCCTCTTTCATTTTTTGAATATCTACTTGGATTTCTTTTAGCTCTGTTTCTTTTTGTAGCGTTAGAAGCTGCATCTCTATTTCTTCACAACGCTCTAGTTCACCCTGTAAGTATAAAAGTTTTTCCATTATTTTCATTTGTTCTCCAACCAAACCGTTAAATAAATCCATGAAAAAACACATCCTAATTTTTTTTTTTTTCAAATGGGCTTCTTGCTATTTTTATATTATTCGTTCTTGCTTCCTATATTCCTTTGACAAGTTGTGTAGACATACAAGAAGTTTTGTCGAAGTTATGTAATTGGGATGTTTTTTTATTAGACAGCTTTGCAAGGCTAAATAAACGGCAACCTTTACCCTGACACTATAAACAAACAAAAGGCACTTTTCTCGGAAAGAAAGTGCCTTTTGTTTTACCTATTCAACAATTATTTGCTAGAATTTTGTGCTTTTTTAGCTTCTGCTTGTTGATTGTATTTTTTTACTTCTGCTGCGTTTGTTTCGCTAGCAAATTCAGTACCATATTGACCTTGACCAACAGATTGAGCGTTTTGTTGTTTCACTTCTTGAATGTTAGTTCCTGTTTGTGTAACACCAGCTTTTTTAGCCATCACTATCACCTCCACGCTCATTAATTTATCCCGAATTTGGATGTTCTATCCCTAAAAAATAAATTCCATTATAATCCATTAATCTCAATATTCAAAATAAAATAGGGCTCTGTTAAACTTGCCTGTTGATTGCAGCAAAAGATGTTCGCTTTCTGCGGGTGGTCCGGGAGCATGCGCCTGTGAGATCCCTTTGACTCGCTTCTTTGCAGGAGTCTCACTCCTTTCGCTCCAATCAATAAAGTATCAAAATCAACACTGAACTGTAATATAGCCTAAAATAAAAAAAAGAGGGTCTCCCCTCTAAAATTTTAAACCAATAAAGAAATTCCACCATCAACAATAATAGTTTGGCCTCTTATCATACTTGCTTGATCACTAATTAAAAACATAACCGTATTGACCATATCCTCAATTTCAACAAGACGTCCTGCAGGCGTTCTTTTTTCTGAATCGCCTAAGAGTTCATTTCTGTTAGGAAAATGCTTTAAAGCCTCTGTATCGACTGCTCCACCGGAAACAGCGTTTACGATAATATTTTTCGGCGAAAGTTCTACAGCTAAATAACGGGTTAAGGCTTCTACAGCCGCTTTGCTAACACCCACCGTTGTATAATTTTCTAAATAACGAATAGCTCCCAATGAACTGATGCTGACAATTTTCCCGCCATTATCCATTAATTTTGCCGCTTCTTGAGCACAAAATAATAAAGCTTTGCTGTTGATATTCATTGTCCAATTCCAATGTGATTCTTCTAATTCCATAATTGGCCGCAAAACACCTGATGCTGCATTGTTAACAAATACATCAAGTTTGCCAAATTCTTTTTTTATTTCTGCAAACATATATTTAATTTTTTCCACATCGCCGACATTGGCTTTTACAAGAAGAACTTTTCTTCCTAATGCTGTTATTTCCGCAGCTGTTTCTTCAGCCGCTTTTTTGCTGCGCGCATAATTGATTACAATATCGTATCCTTCTTTTGCCAAACGTATCGCCGTTGCTTTCCCAATTCCTCTACTGCTTCCTGTTACTAACGCTACTTTTTGTGTCATTTTGTTATTTCCTTTCCCAAACATTTATTAATCATTTTACCTCTTTTTCTGCATAGTT
The DNA here is from genome assembly GCF_002835805.1 of Niallia nealsonii. GTDB lineage: Bacteria > Bacillota > Bacilli > Bacillales > Cytobacillaceae > Niallia > Niallia nealsonii. The sequence continues at coordinate 10,867 of NZ_PISE01000048.1, forward strand.
AGCAATTAACATAAGCACAATACCTATATACGCTTTTTAGTAGAAAGGATGTTTATTATGTATGTCGGCAGAGACATGACCGAACTGTCAATGATGGAAAAAACAAAATGGAAAAACAGCGAGCTAGCTTTTTTCCACCATTCCCTGCAGCAAATGACTCCTTATTTGAATGCAGAAGGTCAGTCTATTCATCAAGAGATAATCAAAGAAATTGAAAGTCGCGGCGGCTTGCACCACAATGAAGCTGATTATACGCATGGCACAGAAGTTAGCTATGACTAACAGACTAAAGCTGCGAGAATTTCTGCAGCTTTTAGTCTCTATATTTAGACCAAGGTACAAACTTAAGAATTTTTTGGTGAGAAACTGGAAATGGATATGGTTCAATCTCTGTTTCATTTACTCTTTTTAACATAATATTTTCTTCTTCAAGTTCTACAAGCTTTCCGGTATATACATTAATATTCCAAATTAGATGAGAAAAAACATGTTCAATCCTTGTAATCAAATTCCCTATTTCTACTGTAGCACCATATAAGGTTAGCATTTGTTCTGTTAATTGCTCTTTTTCACTTTTTATCGTCTGCACAATTTCTATATTAGGAAATTCCCAAAGGTTTGCGAGTAGGCCTTCACTTGGTCTTTTGTGAATCAAGGTTTTCCCTTCTTGATCTGTTAAAATAACGACAGCTAGATTTAAAGATTTTTGCTTTTTAGTTTTTGTTTTAACAGGCAAATCTGTTTGAGTCCCTTCATGAAATGCTTGACAATGATCTCGTACAGGGCATAACAAACAGGAAGGAGAAGTTGGAGTGCATATTAAAGCACCTAACTCCATTAATGCTTGGTTAAAGTAAGAGGGATTATCATGAGAAATCAGCGTTCGAACTGCTTCTTCAAAGATCTTCCTTGTCTTCGGCTTTGCAATATCATCCCAAATAGAAAGAATTCGCGAAAGAACTCTCATCACATTTCCATCTACAGCAGGCTCAGGAACTCCGTAAGCAATACTTAATATTGCTCCTGCTGTGTATGGTCCTACCCCTCTAAGTGTCGAAATTTCTTCAGGAGTATTAGGGACTACCCCTCCATATTTTTCTTTTACCTCTTTCACTGCTGAATGAAGGTTTCTTGCTCTTGAATAATAGCCAAGACCTTCCCAAGCCTTTAAAACTTTTTCTTCCTCAGCTTCTGATAGTGCTTCTATGGACGGAAATTGATCAATAAAACGGTTAAAATAGGGAATAACTGTATCAACTTTTGTTTGCTGCAGCATAATTTCCGAAACCCATACTTTATATGGATCTTGATCCTGTCTCCAAGGCAAATTTCTCTGTTCTGCCATAAACCAATTTAATAAATCCTCTCTAAACTGCTTAATATCTATATTTTTGCTTATTTCATCATGATTCATTTTACTGTTCGTCACATTTATCCTCCAACAGTGTTAATTTTCTTATAAATGGGGAATAACATAATTATCCTTATCACTTGCATGTTTGGGCATACTATTTTAATGTTAATACAAATAAACGGGGCACACTAATTATCTATAGCTTGCATATTCGTATTAAATACTGAGATTTATCATAAAAATAATTATATTCTAACTTTCAAAGTGTAGCTTCTATGGATTAAAAAAGAAAGATATTTTTAATAGAAGATTTGGAAGTAAAAGTCAGTCTTGATCATTTTATAGGGGGGGTTGTTCTTCTTGGATACTGGTACACATATTGTCATGGGTTTTGCAATCGGTGGTCTTGCTTCACTCGACCCAGTTGTAGCAGGCAGCCATGCAACAACCATTGGTGTAATGATTGCAACATTAGTTGGATCACAAGCTCCAGATATTGATACAGTTCTAAAGTTAAAAAATAATGCCATATATATAAGAAATCATAGAGGAATTACCCATAGCATCCCTGCAGTATTATTATGGCCATTGTTGATCATTGCAGTGCTCTATCCGTTTATTCCAGAAGCAAATTTGCTTCATTTATGGTTATGGACATTTTTAGCTGTATTTCTGCATGTTTTTGTTGATATTTTTAATGCGTATGGAACGCAGGCACTAAGGCCATTTTCTTCTAAATGGGTTGCGTTAGGTTTTATTAACACATTTGACCCGATCATTTTCATTATTCATATTATCGGCCTGTTTTTATGGGCTTTTGGGGCAGACCCAGGCTATACATTTTTAGGCGTTTATATAGTATTAGCCGACTATTATTTTCTCCGCTATTTTGCACAGCGAAGAGTAAAGAAAAAAGTGCTGGGTATTATTCCAGATGCGAAGACAATTATCTTATCACCTACTATGCGATATAGTCATTGGCGCGTTGCTGCAATGACAGATTCTTCCTTTTATGTTGGTAGAGCACATAACTATCAGATTGAAATTTATGATAAATACCATCGAATTCCCATTCCTGAAACACCTGAACTAAATGCAGCTCGTCAAGATAAAAATCTTTCCGCCTTCCTATCTTTTTCTCCTGTCTACAGATGGGAAGTTCAGGAATTTGAAGATATGTACCAAGTGCGCTTTATTGATTTGCGCTATCGCAGCAATGGGCATTACCCATTTGTAGCAGTCGTTCATCTTGATAAGAACTATCAAATCATTACTTCTTATACTGGCTGGATTTTCAGTGAAGAAAAATTACAAAAAAAGCTCGATATTTTAACAAATTAATTTCTTCCCTAATCTAACAGCTTTTTAAGCATTTAAGGCTGTGCCCGCTTAGGCACAGCCTTTCTTCATTAATTCATTTTCTTTTTATCTTCCATAAAAAAATCTTTATACTTTGGATTTTGTGCAACAAACTCATGAAGCTTTTCTCCATAATTTTCAATCCATTGACTAACCACTTTTTCTGTTATTTCCATTCCTTGATATTCACGGCCAGCTTTTGCATAAGTGCTTTCAAAATCCTCCCATAATAACTCAATCCATGTTTGTGCCTGTATGACAGAGATGGATTGATTTAATTCCAATAATCTATCTACTAATCGTTTTTGATAATCATGCATCATCTTTATAGCCTTCTTCCTTTTTCTGTTATTACTAATACTTTTATTGTTTCTTACAAATACTATGTTTGTGATTATTCATCACCAATAAAGCAATCTAATTTGGAGGAGTTCCTTATGGTTAAAGGTGTAGACAACATAAACGAAAATAAATTTGAGGGTGAACCGCGTGCTAAACCTGAGTTTGCTTCTAAACGGGCAGATGGTACTATTAATACCCATCCACAAGAAAGAATGCAAGCTTCTTCCCACAGAGAAACCAATAAATGATGTATTAGAGCTTGTTGCTATTTAGCCTGATTAGTAATTTTAAACGGTTTTTCATCTTATTCAACAAGCAAGCAACAAACTTTTAGAACACAGCCATTTTATAAAATAAGCTTCAAGTAGGATTTCCTACCTATAAAAATTCGCCAAACGATTTCTGACTGGTTAAAAACGTTGTATATCTCTATTCCAATAGGGAAGCAAACGTTTTTAGGCAGTCTGATTCTCTCTTTTTTATGCTTCTACTTGCCTTTTTTCAATAATGAAATTGGGATACCTTCTTCTTTGCTATCTTTTTGATTACGGAATCCCCATGCAAACACACCATTTAAATATTCCACTTTAAATAGCACTCCTGGGTCTCCTTCTATTTCATAAAGTTCATTTATTTCTATCTCACTTGGATTAAGAAGGTATGCTTTTGCTAAAACTGCTTTTCTTTCAAGAACAGCAAATTCATTTACCATTCCCAATTGCTCCGCCTTTTTTGCTTTTTCATTTAGTGAAGCTATTTCCATCCGCAGTTCATATTCTGTCATTTCACTATAACGTTTTGTAAGCATCACTAATCCCCCTCTTTTTCTTTATTTTATATGAAATCCTCTATTTTCAGCAAAAATTTAGTTTCTTCTAGCAGATTTACTTCCATTTATTCGATTATTTCTTCAAAATATTGATCAATAAGCTCCACCGCAAATCCCTTTCTATATAAATATTGCTTCATTTTTTGTTTGTATTCAAAACCTTCATATTTACTATATTTGCGTTTCGCTTTTTCTCCTTGAATGCGAAGTGCTTCTAATTCTTCCGTCATTTCATCTACTGCCAACAACTCACTTTTTACTTCTTGGATAACAGAGGAACTATGGCCTTTTCTTCTTAATGTTTGCTCTACCTTTTGCATTAGCATCCGTTTTGATTCTTTTTTATTGCTTCCAACTAATTTTACTGCAATTTTGTTGGCACTTATCAGCTGCTCCTCATAAGAAATTTGTTCTATAGAAATTTGAATCAATTGATGATCTATCCCTTTTTCTTTCATTTCTCTCCTAATCACTTCAGGACCTTTATCTGTCGTATTTTTTTGCGTCCTTACATAAGAATAGGCATAATCCTCATCATCAATAAACTTCATTTCCTTTAGTTTTGTCAGTACTTCTCCAACAATAAACTCTCCTTCTATTTTTGTTTTCAAAAAATTTCTGACTTCCATTTCTGTACGCTTTACTTTTGCTAAATAATTTACTGCCTGATTGTATCCTTTGCGTATATCATCATTAAATTGTATCTCACTTAATAAGAAGGAATCGATTTCCATTCCCTTTTGAAGCTGATATTTAATCAATATTCCTTCATCTACACTAAAGGCATATTCTTCTTTGCCGTTCTTTATTGTAAAAATATTGTATCGGTCATTAAGTTGTTTTTGTCTTGTAATTTTACTGATAATCAAGCGATTCTCCCCCTTTGCAAACTTCAGGCGATTATACTATTCATCGTTACACTATAATATATCATAAGAAAAAGGACTATTAATGCAACCATATACTCTTCCTATTAGGAGAATCGATTTGTTTCATTATATGATGAAAATATATTAGTGCATGCTTTAAGTTGTTTTCCAGAACAAAACATTTCAAAAGGAGGCTTTTATGAATTTTTTGATAGCAGGAGGAACAGGTTTAATAGGCCAAAAACTTATACAACAATTAATAAAAGAAAATCATCATATTTTTTGCTTAACACGCTCTTTAAAAAACAAAAAAAACACAAATAATCTTACTTTTATTCAATGGATGCATGATGAAAAAGAGCCTTATGAGGAATTAAAAGACAAAAAAATTGATGTTGTCATTAACTTAGCTGGCAAATCATTAAATAGCGGCCGTTGGACAGAAAAGCGCAAAAAAGAAATTGTCGAAAGCCGCATCAATGCCACAGCCAGCATCTTAACCACTATCAAGAACTTGACTCACAAACCTACTTTATTTTTAAATGCCAGTGCGATTGGCATTTATGGAATATCGGAAACCATAACTTTTAATGAAACATACTCCCCTGGGGATGATTTTTTAGCTTCTACTGTCGCAAAATGGGAGGAATGTGCAAAAAAAGCCACTACTTACTCTATTCGAACAGTTTATTGTCGATTTGGAGTAGTGTTATCTAATAAAGGTGGCGCATTGCCTAAATTAATGCTGCCATACCAATTATTTATTGGGGGGAAAATTGGAAGAGGAAAACAGTGGGTTTCTTGGATTCATATAGAGGATTGTATAAAAGCCATGCTATTTATAATCGATAATCCCACTATACAAGGCCCTGTAAACTTTACAGCTCCACAACCTGTCACGATGAAGCAAATAGGAGAAGTAATTAGCAGACAATTGCATCGTCCAAATTGGTTGCCTATTCCTAGCTTCTTCTTAAAAACTCTACTAGGGGAAATGAGCATTTTAATAACAGAGGGGCAATGTGTAGAACCAAAAGTATTAACACAAAATAATTTTTCTTATACGTTTCCTTCTCTGCAAAAAGCAATTGCTGATTTATATTAAGTATTTTTTTATTAAAATGGGGGGAAAATAGAAAAAAGGAAAGGGTGTTATCTATGGAAAAAAAGAAAAAACATAAAAGTAAAAGGACTTTATCAAGTATGCAAGAGGTTACCTATCAACATGAATTTAAAATGGCAGACCTAGCTGCCGGAAGACAAGATCGAAAATCAAAACATTAATAGATGTGCGTTGGAAAATCACTTTTTTCAACGCACATTTTTTATAATAAAAAAATTTATTTATCCACAATCACAGAAAACGTTTACATCTTATCAGTTAACTTATCCACAGTTTTATCAGATAATCGTACTTATCTTTGTGGATAATGTGCATAAACCTGTGGAATACTTATTTAACAATGTTTTTTTTGTGCATAAAAACTGAATAAGTATATGTTTTTTTCCACAACATATCTATATTCAATCAGCACTATCTATACTTCCCTTATTTTCCCAAGGATAAAAAGAACTGATCCACAAAAACAGGATTACCTTGTTTTAGCCTAGTTTTTCTTCCATTATTCTGACTGTATCTTGATAATAGCAATATTTTTGGAAATACATATTTCTATCTAATCCCCAGCCAGCTTTATTTGCTTTATTTGCTTTTTTTGAATATTTTTTTGCTTGCCATAAATACCAGCGTATTTTCCATGCCAACTTTAAGATTTTCATTCCTTGGACTCCATTCTTCTATTTCATAAATTCTTAATAAAGAACAACATTCTACTATATATCATGAAAATTAATAATGATTCATTCATAAATCATTATTAATTTTCATGCTCTTTTTAAGAATATTTTTATAAAATAGTGCTAGCAAGTAAAATAATAAATCGTAATTATTCTTTATGCCAACTATTTTCGCATTTTATAAAGAACGTAATAACAACACAAACTGACCTTTCTATGGAAGATCAGTTTGTTAGAATAGTGCTTCTATTTATATAAAATCGTTGAATTGGAATATATATTGTTTAAAATAACTTCCTTTTCTATATAGCTTGAACGAATGCCAAAACGAGGCTGGAAAACTTCTATTGCTTTTTTTCCCTCTAATAACAGCTTAATAGCTTGATACGGAATATTAATCCCTGCTAAACAGCTATAATGAAGCCCTCCTGACATTCTTGGGTTAATTTCTAATAATTTTGGTATCCCATCTTTATACTTCACTTGAATATTATATACAAAAGGAATGTTAAACACCTCATTAACTTTCCTTGCAATCTCTACAAGCTCTTTGTTATTTTCTAACTCTCTAACCCGACCATTTTCTTTTTTTCTTGGAATAGCCGCCATCAATACTCTATCATAAGCGAGACAATCTATACTGTACTCATAACCATCCATATACTCCGATACCATAAGAGGCGGAAATTTTGATTGCTGAAACAATATTTCACATGCTTGTTTATAGGATATATTGGCTGAAGTCCCTTGATAAAACAATTCCTCAATCGATTCTGCTTTATCCTGAATAATTCGAAAGCCTTTTCCTCCTTCTCCTACTACTGGTTTAAAACACACTTTATGACCTTTATCTTTTAAAGCATGATATGCCTTTACAAATGTTTCTCCATTCTCCACAATAAGATGATCAGGGATATGGATATATTTCCTTAAAATAGGATGATTCGCAATATATCTATATGTTTTTTCTTTATTATCTAATCGTTCCATTAAACTAGCATCGGGGCAAACCAATACCTTTACCCCGAGTTGATGAAACTGATGTAAATTCTTTGCTATTAAAACCTTTTCTTTTCTTGGCACAAAAATATCAATATGGTGTTTTCGACAAAAATCTAAACAAAATAAAATATATTCTTCCCCATTAATATTTGGTTCTTGATATGCCGCATCACAGTAGCTTAAATATAAGGCATCTTTGTTTACAGATGTTCCATATACTGTAAATTGGTATCCATCCTTATTAGAGCGAATCATATTTATAAAATGCGCTACTGTTGTGAACCATTGATTAAACCAAATTCTTTTCTTCATTTTCCTATCCTTTCCATCATAATTCTCGTGAGCCTTCTTTTTATCTTTTATAGTCAGCAAATAGATAGTATGGATGATTATAAAGATTTTATTCATTTATCTAAAACTTTTATAAAGTAAAACTTTAAATCAGTGGGGGAAAGTCCATTAATGCATGATAAAAACAATTTTTAATAGAACAAATAATGAGCCTTGTTTAACTCCTTATCAAAGAGGATATAAAAAAGTAACTCGAAACTGTAATAGCAGGAGTTATTGAGAGGCGAAAAAATCTAAGCTTCAAATTATCTCAATCTTCCTATTTTTTGTTATAATAAATTTATTATTGATTAAAGGAGATCTGTACATGACAAATTCAAAAAAGTTTTTAGGCTATATCGGTACATATACAAAATCAACAAGCAAAGGCATTTATACTTTTTCATTAGATACAGAGGAGAAAAAAATATCGGCTGTAGAATTAGTTGCTGAAGTAGATAACCCTACTTATTTAACCGTAACAACTGATAATAAATTTCTTTACGCAGTTGGAAAAGAGGGTTCTCTTGGAGGAGTTTCTGCATTTGCAATTGATTCGTCTAACGGCAAACTGCAATTGCTGAATGGTCAATATGCTGAAGGTGCTTCACCGTGTCATGTAAGCGTTGACTCAAATGAAAATTATGTCCTTGCAGGAAACTACCACAAAGGCACAGCAGAAGCTTACCCTTTAAATAAAGAGAACGGTTTTGTTCAGCCAGTTTCTTCTATTATTGAACATTCAGGCACAGGCCCAAATACAGCTAGACAAGAAAAACCTCATATGCATTTTGTAGGTTTTACACCTGATGAAAACTTTGTGGTTTCTGTTGACTTAGGTACAGATACAGTAGAAACATACAAGCTGTCAGACGGTGATTTACAAGTAGTCAGCAGCCTTTCTGTAAAACCGGGAAGTGGTCCACGCCATATTACTTTCCATCCAAATGGAAAATTTGCATATATAATGACAGAATTAAGCAATGAAGTAATCTCACTTTCTTACGATTCGGAAAGTGGAAAACTAGAAGAACTTCAATATATTTCCACACTACCAATTGATTTTACAGAAAACAGTCAAGGTAGCGCTATCCATCTTTCATCTGATGGCAAGTTTGTTTATGCGGCAAATCGTGGCCACAATTCTATTGCGGTTTTTAGCGCCAATAGTGAAACAGGAGAGTTAGTATTTGTAGAACGTATTTCTACAGAAGGCAATTGGCCTCGTGATTTTGTTTTGGATCCAACAGAACAATTTATTGTTGCATCTAACGAACAATCTGACACCCTTACTTTATTTGAAAGAAACCAAGTTTCAGGAAAGCTTACCTTGCTTCAAACAGACGTTCATGCACCTGAACCTGTTTGTGTAAAATTTTTAAATTACTAAGAAAAAAGCTATGTGGAAATTCCTTTATAGAATTTCTACATAGCTTTTCATTATGCTAAATATGCTTCTTGTACTTGTTTATTCGTAATTAACTCTTCCCCCGTTCCCTCTAAGACAATTTGTCCTGTCTGAATAACATACCCTCTATTAGCAATTTGCAGTGCCTGAAATGCATTTTGTTCTACTAATAGGATAGTCATTCCTTCCCTGTTTAACTCTTTGATTATTTCGAAAATTTGTTCTACAATAATTGGCGCTAATCCCATTGATGGTTCATCAAGCATTAATACTTCTGGCTGCATCATTAATGCCCGGCCAATAGCGAGCATCTGCTGTTCTCCTCCGCTCATTGTCCCTCCTTTTTGCTCTACCCGCTCATGGAGCCTTGGAAAATATTCAAAAACCTTCTTCATTCTTGTTTCAATTAAATGTTTATCTTTAACTGAAAAAGCACCCACTAAAAGGTTTTCTTTAACAGATAATTTAGGGAAAATTCTCCTTCCTTCTGGAACCTGAGAAATGCCTAAGACAGCTGTTTTATGTGCAGCAATATTTGTTATTGTGTTTCCTTTATAAAAAATGGACCCATTTTTTACTGGAACCTGTCCACTTATAGACTTTAATGTAGTAGACTTTCCAGCACCATTACTCCCAATAAGGGTCACAATTTCTCCTTTGTCAACATGAAGGCTGATTCCCTTTAATGCTTGAATGCCCCCATATGACGCCTCGATGCTCTTAAGTTCAAGTATTTTCTCCATGCTGCCCCTCCTTTTAAGCAAGTGCTACTGCTCCTTTGCCTAAATATGCTTCAATTACTTTCGAATTTGTTCTAATGTCTTCTGGTCCGCCTTCTGCAATCTTCTCTCCATGATCAAGTACAATAATATGATTGGAAATCTCCATTACTAGTTTCATATCATGTTCTATTAAAATAATTGTTAAATCTATTTTTTTGCACATATCTTGAATTAAATCTGTTAACATTTTTGTCTCTTTCGGATTCATCCCTGCTACTGGCTCGTCTAATAATAAAACTTTCGGTTTTGTTGCCAATGCTCTAGCAATTTCTAGTCTTCTTTGCGCACCATAAGAAAGATTGCCAGCTGCTTCATTTAATAAATCTGCTAGTCCCACGTATTCTAGCAAACGATAGGCTTCTTTTTTAGCATCTTCTTCTTCATGCTTTGATTTTGGAAGCTGCAGCAATGTGCCAATTATATTGGCTTTAATATGGTTATGCATGCCAATTAATACATTTTCTAAAACAGTAATATCATTAAATAATCTAATGTTTTGAAATGTTCTGGAAATACCGTATTTTGCTACAATATGAGGTTTTAGACCGCCAATTGGTTTTCCTTCTAAAAGAATCTCTCCAGATGTTGGTTTATAGACACCCGTTATCATATTAAAGAAGGTTGTTTTTCCCGCGCCATTTGGTCCAATAACTGCTGTTATCGAGTTTTTTTCCACATACATATCAATGTTTGAATTTGCTACAAGTCCACCAAATGTTTTGGATAATCCTTTCACCTCGAGTATATTCACTTGTTGCTCCTCCTTAATTACTACAGGAAACTTGCTTTTCTCCTGGTTACTGTGTTCATTTCTTCCCATTAAGCTTTAAATTCTTTACCAGCATCAACCCTTGTGGGCTTTTCTTCTGTTCGCTGTTTTAATTTATTAGCATTAAATTTTAAATTCTTTGCTGGTATCAATCCTTGCGGACGATACAGAGTCATCACAATTAATAATGCACCAAAAATAAATCTTTGCATTTTCGCTGGAGATAATGCATCAGGTATTGCCATAATAGAACCAAGCCATGTAGTAATTTCTGCTAAAACTTGCAAGTTTAAAATGGTAATAACAGCAGCACCTAATATTACACCAGGAACACTACCCATCCCTCCTAAAATTACCATTACTAGGATAGTAGTAGATTCAAGGTAGGTGAAACTAGTTGGATCTACAAATGTTTGTTTTGCCGCAAATACAACCCCCATCATTCCTGAAAAAGAGGCGCCGATGGCAAAAGCCGTCAATTTTGTTTTTACAAGGGGTATTCCCATCGCTTGTGCAGCTATTTCATTTTCCCTTACAGCTTTCCATGAACGCCCTAATTTTGTATGTTCTAATTTTGTGACTGTATAAATAACAACTACAAATACAACTAATACGACATAATAAAATTGATTAGGAAAAATAAGTTTTATTCCAAATATTTCTGGTGGACTTATACTTGCAAGTCCCATTGCTCCATTTGTAATGTTTACCGGCTTATCTAAATTATTGAATACAATTCGAATAATTTCTCCAAAACCTAATGTAACAATTGCCAAATAGTCTCCTTTTACCCGAAGAACTGGAATACCTAAAAGAACTCCAAATAATGCTGCGACGAAAAGACCGATGATGATAAAAATCCAAAAACTATTTCCTGATAAAGGATACTGGCCAAAAGGCATAAAATTAGCGGCTTGTGTTGTAGCAAAAATGCCATACGTATATGCTCCAACTGCAAAAAATGCCACAAAACCTAAATCAAGAAGTCCAGCCAAGCCGACCACTATATTTAATCCTAACGCCATGCAAACATAAATTCCTACCATTGTAGCAACTTCCATATAAGATTGATAGGCAGGTCCATGACTTGCTGAAAATGGAAGGATAAATCCTAAAATAATGAGGCCAACTCCCCATTTTATTTTATTATTTAATTTTAAAAAATAGAGAATTAATAGAGAAAACAGCAAAAGCAAAAAGGCGACGACTGATTGTTGGGCCAAGTATAAACTAGCGCTCGTTACTAACACATATAATAAAAATAATATTGCTTGTGCCATTTTATTCTTCTGTAATGTTTCTATTAATTTTGTCATTGTTCCCACCTACACTTTCTCTGCTACGGCTTTCCCAAACAAGCCTTCTGGTTTAAAGATCAGGACAATAATTAAAATAGCAAAAGCAACAACATCTTTATACTCGGCGCCTAAAAGCCCGCCTGTTATTACAGATAAATTTGCGGCAGTAAACATTTCTACAAGGCCAATAGTCAATCCGCCTACCATTGCACCACGAATATTTCCAATCCCGCCAAGCACTGCGGCTGTAAATGCCTTTAATCCTAAGATAAATCCAATATACGGATCAATCGTGCCATATTGAATAGCAAAAAGGACGCCTGTTGCACCTCCTAATGCAGAACCAACAAAAAATGTGACAGAAATAACTTTATTCACATTGATGGACATTAATGATGCGGTGTCCCTGTCTTGTGCAACAGCCCTCATCGCCATGCCCCATTTTGTTTTATTAACAAAAAAATCAAGTCCAACCATTAAAATAACAGCCACTATAATAACAACTAAAAAGGAACTTTTAAAACTAGCATTTGAAATTCCTGGAAAGATAGAACCTAAAGGCATTTTAATCTGATGGCTAAAAAAGCTTGGCGCCGTTAAAATATAATTTCCTTTGTATAATTCTGTAATAAAACGGACTATATCTTGCAGCAAAAAAGAAATCCCAATAGCAGAAATCAAAGCTATTAATTTTGGCGCCTTCCTTAGCGGACGATAGGCTACTCTTTCAATTCCCATTCCCATAAAACCTGTAATAAGGCTTGATATCAACAGCATGATAATTAATGTAAAGATTGCAGGCAGCATAGATGTCCAGCCAAGACTTGTAAACACCAATAAAACGGCTGTTCCAACAAAAGCACCAGTCATAAATATTTCTCCATGTGCAAAGTTGATTAGTTCTAATATTCCATAAACCATTGTATAGCCTAAAGCAATTACAGCATATACAGCACCTAAAGTTAGTCCGTCTATTAAAACTTGCGGTAAAGTTTGTAATATATCTGTCAGCATTTTCTTCCCCACACTTTTGTTATTATATTTTTAACCTCAAATGAACATCTAGTACTATTTCAATTTGGCATCCATATTCTTATTTAAAGTTTTTATGTACAAGTAATCATTTTTACTATTTTTGTATATTATTTTAATATCGTGTATTAAAAGTAAAAAGGGTACGGGATATCCATACCCTTTCTATTCAACTATTCTTTTTCAATTTCTCCATCCAATGTTGCTGGATATTTTGCTTCGTCAAATTTGTAAATAAAGATTTTTGCATACGTGTTGTCCCCTTTATCATCAAATCCAACTTCTGTTGCTACACCTTTATAATCTTTTGTAGCACGGACTACCTTCATTACACTTTCGCGTGTCGGCAATTTGCCATCATTATCTTTAATCGCTTGTTCAATACCTGCTAATAGAACACCCGCACTATCATATGCATATGCAGAATAAGATTCTATATTTTTATTAAACTTCGCTTTATAATCTTCTGCGAATTTTTTGCCTTCTTCTGTTTTCGCTACATCACCTGCAACAGATGTTAAATAAGAATTTTTCACAGAATCCCCTGCAATTTCAACAAATGTAGAAGAATCAAGACCATCTCCACCCATAAATGGTGCATCGATGCCTTTATCACGAGCTTGTTTCACTAATAAACCACCTTCAGAATATAAACCGCCGAAGTAGATTAAATCTGGTTTTTTAGAAGATACTTGATTTAGAACACCATTAAAGTCTTTTTCTCCAACTGTAATGCCTTCATATCCTACAATTTCAGCACCCAATTTTTCCGCTGCTGCTTTAAATGCATCCGCTAATCCAGAACCATATGCAGTTTTATCCTGAATTACGAAAATTTTCTTTGCTTTTAACGTATTAATGGCATATTGTGCACCAGCAGGACCTTGGAAATCATCGCGGGCAACAACGCGGCTTACTGATTTAAGATTGCGATCAGTAAAGTCAGTTGCTGTACTTGCTGGAGAAATGCTTATAATATTATATTTTTCATAAACCTCAGATGCTGGAATAGATACACCTGAATTCAAGTGCCCTACTACACCTAGAACAGCTTGATCAGCACCTATTAACTGAGCATTTGCTACCCCTTTTTTCGGGTCTCCCTGATCATCTTTTGCATCTAATTGAAGATCAAATCCCATATCAGCAAACTTATCCTTTTGTTCTTCAATTGCTAATTGGGCCCCTAGTTTAATCGCTTCGCCTAATGTTGCACTTCCTCCAGATAAGGGAGATTGTGTAGCAATCTTAATCACTGTTTTTCCGTCTGACCCGCTGTCTTTACCGTCAGAGCTGCTTGTTGAAGAACACCCACTAATTACACCAAGCGCCAAAGTTGCTGTCATTGCTAACGATAAAACTTTTTTTGAAATCATAGTTAGCCCCCTATTTTCTCTTGTCTTTAATTTAGGAATACAGATAAAACTACTATTCTAAAAAAGGAATTAAATCCCAATATTAGAACTTCCTTGTATGGATTATAATCCTCTATAAGACAAGTGTCTTTGTTTTTGTTAGATAACCTAACCTATTTTTTCAGAAAAGAGTATAAATTCCGACAATTATTTTCAAGATACCAAAATTAGGAAAGAAAACAATATGAAATGAAATAAATTTTGATAGAAAAACTTACAAAAAATATGTTCACCTGACCAGGATGAAAGGTAAGCATAAAATTAATTCATTAAAATAGTAAATAAAAAAACTGGAGCAAGCTATTAGACCCCATTTCCCCTTTGCAATTTGGGTGGACTTCTAATTTAACTGCTCCAGTTTTTTTAATTTGCTAGCTCCATGGTGCATTTGTGTTGACAACACTTGCAAATGCCTTACTGTGCTCTCTTCTATCTTTTCTAATCTTCACTCGTTCATCTGCCGTATTAAACAGCATTGTTTCTTCTGGGGATTGTGGAACCACTTTTGGTATCAAGGTTGGTTTTCCATGTTCATCTAAAGCAACAAACGTCAGAAAAGAAGTCGCAGCTAATTTCCGCTCCCCTGTCTTTAAATTTTCTGCGATTACTTTAACAAAAACCTCCATAGAAGATCTGCCAGTATGGGACACATACGACTCTAAACAAACGGAGTCTGTTGGTCTAATCGGCATTAAGAAATCTACTGAATCTGTTGATGCGGTTACTACATCGCTTCTAGAATGCCTAGAAGCTGATATAGAAGCCACATCATCAATATAACTCATCAGCTTTCCTCCAAATAAACTATTGTGGTTATTCGTATCAATTGGAAATATTCTGCTTGTTTTTACTACCAGCGATTCTTTACAAAATTTCTCTTCCCGCTCTTCCATTAACTGTACGCCCCTTTGCAGTTATTTTTTTAAATAAAGCTATGCTAATGAATATTGTGAATAGAAAGATTTTTGGTTCATCCGCAAAAAACGAATGAACCAAACTAATCGCAGTTATTTAGACATAGCTAGAAAAAAAAGCATATGAACACTCTTCTCCATTAATGATTAACAAATCCTAACTAGTTTTTCTACTTTACTAAAGGTAATTTCAATAAAAATATTGTAGTAGAACCATCTGATGTTTGTAAAGATAAATAACCATTTTGTGCTTTTGCCAATAACATGCTATATGGAAGCCCAAGACCAAGTCCCCGTTCTACATCTTTTTTATTTTTTCCACGATAGAATCTTTCAAAAATAAAGGCTTGTTCTTCATTAGGTATACCATATCCATTATCTTCTACCGAAATATATGCATTATTTTCATCACACACTAGACCAATTGTTAGTTTTCCTAAACTTTTCCCCTTTATTGCATGCAAACTATTATTTAATAAATTCACCACTATTTGCTGAAGGCGAACACTGTCTGCCATTGCAAAAACTCCCTCTTCTGGACTAACATATCTTAACTCTACATTTTTTAATGCATCACTATGCACAATTTCCCACTGGTAGACAATTTCTTTTAATATGCTTTGCAGATTCATTTTTTCTAAATTCACCTTAATAGAGCCTGCACTAAAACTATTAAAATCAAGCAAATCCTCTACCATACTTTGCAAACGTTTAGCTTCTTTCAAACTCATGTTTAGAAACTCTTTTTTCCTATCATCTGAAACAATATTATCATTTACCGCTTGAATAAGTGCACTGACTGAAGTAATAGGCGTTTTCAGTTCATGAGTAACACCTGCTAGCAATTGAGTTCGCAAGCCTTCTAAAGTTTGTAGTCGATTAGCCAATTCATTAAAGGATAACACAAGTTGATGCAGTTCCTTTTCCTGCACCTCCTCATTCAATCGAATATCATAATTTCCGCTCATCAGCTTTTGGGCACCTACTGCTACATCTTCTACTGGTTTCGCCATTTTTTTTGATAAAAAATAAATAACAAACCAGCCAAGCAGTGCAAGACTAGTCAATAGCAATCCTAATAACTGGTATTCTTCCCGATTTATATGATTCAATTGATCATGTGGCTGAATAATATAAACAGATCCTGTTATCTTCCCTTCCTTTTTAATTGGTGAAATAATAACAGAGGCTTTTCGATTGTTTATAAAATCAATGGTTTTTACCGTCAGTTTATTTGCCAGATCCATGGATTGAATCAATGATTCTTGCTGGCTGTCATCAATTGGTCCTCTCTCTTTCGTAGGGGAAATAATTTCACCTGTTTTTGTCTTAATATAGATCGTTAGAGGCTGCCCATTATTGATAAACTGCTGTCTATCTTGCAAAAAAGGAAATCGAGTCTCCGAAATACTTTCTAGCTCCATATCACTTGCCCTATCTGATATTTCCTGTGCCACTAGCTTTGTTAATTCAAGCTTATTTTCTAACGCATTATGGCGTATCCAAAATATAGATACCACTCCAATAATAATCAAACCAACTACTAATGTGAATAGATACCTTTTTGTCCAATAATAAAGTAGGGGCGTTTTCGTTTTATTGTTTTTCTTGAACGTAGAATTGATAGCCCAACCCACGTAATGTTTTAATTTCTCCATCTTGAGAATCCCACCCATTTAGTAATTTCCTAATTCGTTTTACAGCAAGATCAACAGCCCTGTCGCTTCCGTCATAATCTATCCCCCAGACTTGATCGAGAAGTTGTTCTCTTGTAAAAGTTTGATTTGGGTTGCTTGCCAAAAAAAGAAATACAGAAAGATCTCTTGGAGTAAACGGTATCTCAATTCCACTTAAAAAAACTTGATGGGATAAATAATTAATTTTTAAGTTTCCATAATACTTTATATCTTCTTCTTTTTGATATTGTGGCGATCTCCGCAGTACTGCTTGAACCCTCGCAATCACTTCTTCTGCAACAAAAGGTTTAGTGATATAATCATCTGCTCCTTCTCCAAATCCCTTTAATTTCTGGTCAGTATCAGATAATGCAGTCAACATAATGACGGGACAGGCGCTTTTTTCTCTAATATATTTCAGCACTCCCCATCCGTCCAGATATGGCATCATAATATCCAGCAAGATAAGAGAAGGATGCACCTCCTCTACCTTTTCAAGTGCTTCTTCTCCGTTATAAGCATAGCTGATTGTATAGCCTTCTTTTTCTAAATAAGCCCCTAATACCATTGAAATTGCTAATTCATCTTCGACAATCAATATATGTTTCATATCCTAATTCCTTTTATATTTTTCCTTATTATACAAGAATATCTATAGAAAAGAATAGGGAATCCTAATTTCCTACTCTAGAAAGCGAACACCTTTTCTAGAGTAGGACTGATAGAATCCCCTCCTTTTTCCTATTCCTTTTATTGATATCTTAACGCTTCTAACGGA
>NZ_PISE01000049.1 GCF_002835805.1 Niallia nealsonii
AATTTTTTTGTATATACACTTTTTAGTTTCTCACAGAGCTATCATGATTATGTACTATAAGCAAGAGATTCCATATGCACAACCGGATTTTACAATATTAAGGAGCATAGATTGTTCACTATCCAACTTAAAATTATTACCTAAAAAAAAAACCGAATCATATAATCATTCGGTTTTTCTCTATCATTTATTATTTTGTGCCAAATAAGCGGTCTCCAGCATCGCCTAATCCAGGAACAATATAACCTTTTTCATTCAACTTTTCATCTAATGCAGCAATATAAATATCCACATCAGGATGCGCCTCTTTTAATGCTTCTACTCCTTCTGGAGCTGCAATTAAGCACATAAATTTAATATTTTTTCCGCCTCTGTTTTTTAAAGAGTTAATCGCCTCAACTGCAGATCCCCCAGTTGCAAGCATTGGATCTACTACAATAAACTCTCTTTCCTCTACATCAGAAGGCAATTTCACATAATATTCTACTGGTTTTAATGTTTTTGGATCACGGTATAATCCAATATGCCCTACTTTTGCCGCAGGAATAAGCTTAAGAATTCCATCTACCATACCAATACCAGCACGCAAGATTGGGATAATTCCAAGTTTTTTACCGGAAAGAACTTGTGATTTCGTTGTACACACAGGAGTTTCAATTTCAATTTCCTCTAAAGGCAAATCTCTTGTAATTTCAAAAGCCATTAATGTCGCTACTTCATCAACTAATTCTCTAAATTCTTTTGTACCTGTTTTTGTTTCTCTGATATATGTAAGTTTATGTTGAATAAGCGGGTGATCAAACACATATACTTTTGCCACAATATTCACTCCATTTCCTTCTTTTTATCCTAAATACACTTCTAATTATTCTACAGAAAAAGCACTAGGGAAGCAACTTGTAAGTTAATTCAGATATTTTCACCTATTGACCCCTTTACTTTTTATCCTATCCTAAAATCTCAAAAAAACAATCGTTTTTTCTTCCGAAGACATAAGAAAAGGCCTGTTCCAAAACAGAACAGACCTTAACTCTATTTACTTAAAGCTCTTTATATAATACAAACTTGCTTGTTAATGATTCTACGCGTTTTGCTGCTTCTGCTAACTTGTCTGCATCTTCATGGTTTTTTAATGTAAAGCCAATAATTGATGCTATTTCATCCATATCTTCTACTCCAAAACCACGAGATGTTACAGCAGCAGTTCCAATACGAATACCGCTTGTAACAAATGGACTTGCTGGGTCATATGGAATTGTATTTTTATTTACTGTAATTCCTACTTCGTCAAGCACGTGCTCTGCTACCTTACCTGATAATCCTAAGCTTTGCAGATCCACTAATAATAAATGGTTATCTGTTCCTCCAGATACAAGGTTCAATCCTTCTTTTTGCAATCCTTCTGCTAATCTTTTTGCATTTGCAATAATATTTTCTGCATATACTTTGAAATCTGGCTGCAGTGTTTCTCCAAATGCTACAGCTTTAGCAGAAATAACATGCATTAATGGTCCGCCTTGAATTCCAGGGAAAATGGATTTATCGATTTTTTTGGCAAACTCTTCTCTGCATAAAATCATGCCGCCACGTGGGCCTCTTAATGTTTTATGTGTTGTAGTTGTTACAAAATCAGCATATGGAACCGGGTTTTGATGAAGACCAGCAGCAACTAATCCAGCAATATGTGCCATATCTACCATCAAATATGCTCCCACTTCATCAGCTATTTCACGGAATTTAGCAAAATCTATTTCACGAGGATACGCACTAGCACCAGCAACAATCAATTTCGGTTTATGTTGAAGCGCTTTTTCTCTTACATCTTCATAATTTATATACTGTGTCTCTTTATCCACACCATATTCAATAAAGTTGTATTGCACACCACTAAAGTTTACAGGACTGCCATGTGTTAAATGTCCGCCATGAGATAAGTTCATGCCTAAAACGGTATCGCCAGTTTCTAGAATAGTAAAATAAACAGCCATATTCGCTTGTGCACCAGAATGCGGCTGAACATTTACATGTTCCGCTCCAAAAATCTCTTTCGCACGATCTCTAGCAATATCTTCTACGATATCTACATATTCACAACCGCCATAATAGCGTTTAGCAGGATATCCTTCTGCATATTTATTTGTTAAAACAGATCCTTGTGCTTCCATTACTGCTTCACTTACAAAGTTTTCAGATGCTATTAATTCAATTTTTGATCGTTGACGTCCTAATTCTTGTTGAATAGCTTGAAAAACACGCTCATCTTGTTGTGCTAAGTGCTTCATTTGTAATCCTCCCTATTAACTGTTCATAATAAATCTCTATCTACCGTAAATTCAATTCTATTCTAACACGTAATGTTTTTA
Source organism: Niallia nealsonii (assembly GCF_002835805.1). Taxonomy (GTDB): domain Bacteria; phylum Bacillota; class Bacilli; order Bacillales; family Cytobacillaceae; genus Niallia; species Niallia nealsonii. The sequence continues at coordinate 2,364 of NZ_PISE01000049.1, forward strand.
AAAAGGAAGAGAAAAATACGAATTATAAAATATAAACAAACAATAATGTTCGTTTTTGATTATATAATTAATTAATATATCCATATTCTTCTGCTTTTTTTTAATTTTTACACCAAATTTTGCTATATTCAAAAAATTTTTCATTATTTTTCATCACTTTAAAACCTCTTAACAATAACATTTGCCACACTTTACATTTCATAAAATTTAGTTAATTAATATTATATAAAAATAAGACTATTAGAATACGTCTTGCATAAGATGAAAAAACATTCATTAAAAAAAAGATAGTCATAATAAAATGCATGAAATGCTTCCCCTTCCATATGCGTCATCTACACTCTCTGTTTCCAACACATATAAAAAAGTATGTCTTCATCTGCTTTTTACTATGAATATCCTTTCAGCTTTAACAAGATTTATTTTCATCGGTATTTTCATAAACTGCGCGCACGCCGCCTATTAATTTCGGTCGAGATTTCGCAAGTGTTACATGTGCTTCACCTAATTGCTTCAAAGAGGTGCGCACAGGTACAGCAACATGTTTAAGGTGCATGCCAATAAAAGTATCGCCAATATCCATGCCGCCATCTGCTTGAATAAACTCAACCATTACCGGATCCTCCATATGATGGTATGCATATGTCGCCATCGCACCACCTGCATGGCGAACTGGAATAACAGAAACTTCTGCTAACCCCTTCTCTTCCATTGTTTTTCGTTCTACAACAAGGGCTCTGTTCAAATGTTCACAGCATTGGAAAGCTAATGAAATACCTGTTTCTTTTTTAAAACTAGCTAATTGGCAAAAAATAATTTCTGCAACATCCACTGTACCAGCTGATCCAATTCTTTTCCCAACTACTTCACTTGTACTACATCCTACAACAAATAGATGATTCTTGGATAAATTCGCCTGTTTTTGGTATTCATCAAGAATAGTTTCCATTTGCTTTTCTAAAGCTAATTTTTCATTATTCATCGAGACACTGCCTTTCGAACGATTAGATTAATTAACTTAAATGACTTTTTTCATATTCAGCAATTTTTTCTAGACGAGCCCCATGTCTCTGACCACTAAATTCTGCCTGCAGCCATACTTTGACAATTTCACATGCAAGCCCTGGGCCAATTACTCGCTCTCCCATCGCTATCATATTGCTGTCATTATGTTCACGAGTTAGTTTCGCACTGTATACATCATGTACTAAAGCACAACGCACCCCTTTTACTTTATTTGCTGCAATGCTCATCCCTATACCTGTGCCGCAAATAAGAATTCCACGATCAAATTCTCCATTTGCTACCTTTTCTGCAACTGGCAGTGCATAATCAGGATAATCTACTGAAGTTTTGCAATCACAGCCAAAATCAATATATTCTATCCCCATTTGCTCAAGTAAACTAATTATTTCTCCCCTTGTATTTATCCCTCCATGATCAGAAGCTATCGCTACTTTCATGACTATCATCCTCCCTCTTTAACAACCTTATTTTCACATAAAAATAACAAAATAGAAAGATTCAAACGTGGAAACACTTGAATATTTCCTTATAAAAAGAAAGAACAACTTTCCTCCTATGCAAAGTTGCTCCTCCAAAGATTTATTTCACAAAATCCAAACATTCTCTTCCACTCTTTAGAATGAATATATTCTTAAATAGTAAATCGTGAAATAGTTGTTTTTAGTTCCTCCGCTTGCTCTTTTAACAGTGAGGCCAACTCATCCACCCTATTGATTATTGTAGTTTGATTTTCTGTTATATTAGAAACTTGCTGTGCACAAGCAGAAGTTTGTTCCGCAACTGCAGCAACCTCTTGCGATTGTTGAGATGTTTGATAGATTTGTTCCATCTGCTGATGCACCAGTTCTGTAATGCTGGCTACTCGTTCAGCCATTTCTTTAATTGTTGCATTCATATGGTGGAAAGCTTGATTTGCCTCTTCTCCTTTTTTTGATTCCTGCTCCACATTTGCAACTTGCATTTTCATTTGCTTTACCACGTTTTTCACTTCTAGCTGTATACCTTTAACAAGTTCTGTTATACCTTCTACCGCTTTGGCGCTTTCATCCGCAAGATGTCTTACCTCTTCTGCCACAACTGCAAAACCAGTCCCATGCTCTCCAGCTCTAGCTGCTTCAATAGAGGCATTTAATGCAAGCAAATTTGTTTGCGAAGCGATATCCCCTACAAGTTTAATGATTTTTTCCACTTCATTAGCATTGACTTCCAATTTTTGAACAGATTGCAAGGAGTTATTGTTTTCTTCTACTAATATTTTCATTCCCCTAAGTAACGAAATGACCACTTGATTTGTTTCTGTTAGATCATGTATCATATTTTGAGAAATTTCTAATGAAGAGTCTGCTTTTATCTTAACGGCTTGCGCAAGCTCCATCGCTTCATCTACCGAAACTGCTGTATCTTGAACAGATTGAGCAGAAACTTCTGACCCTTCCGCAATTTCTTTTACAGCCAGCGAAATTGCAAACGTTTGCTCTTTTGCACAATTAGCCTCTTCAGTTAAGTCGTTTACTTTACTGTTTGTTTTATTGAAATTTTCTTCTATATTTTGCACCATTTCTCTTAGATTAAAAAGCATATGGTTGAATGCAATACCTAATGATTTTATTTCATCATCAGATTTGGAGATTTCCGCATCTTTGCTTATATCTCCATGCGCTGCATTTAACGCTGTTTTTTCCAGTTTCTGTAATGGTTTTATAATTACTCCAGCAGCTATAAACGCTAATACACCTGACCAAAAAATTCCCATCATTAATGTGGCAACAGTAAAAGTATAGGAACTAACTTCTATACTATTCGCTAGCAATGGGTAAACTACGTAAATAAAAAGCGCACTCGTAGAGTAGGTAATTAGTGCTAAAGAGGTAATAAAAAATACTAATTTTTTTCTTAAGCTAAACTTGTAACCCCGACCGACTTCCATAATAACCTCCATCAATTATTATTCTAATTTATCTCTCATACTTTGTATTAATAAGTCTAATTCTTCAAATGTCCTTTTATATTGTTCAATGGAACCACCAAATGGATCCAAAACGTCCCCCGATATATCTTCGGAAGCGAACTCTTTTAAAGTAAACGTTTTCTCAACAGAAGATGGATATTGTGCGAGGATTGTATTTTTGTGCCCTACGGTCATTGTTAATACATACGTTGCCCAATCAACCAGCTCACTCGTAAGCAACGCCGATCTGTGAGAATGGCCGATATTCTTTTCCGCCAAAACTTGTTGGGCTTGATAAGAGGCCTCTCCACCATCTATTGCAAAAACTCCAGCCGACTTTACTTCTACGTGTTTTATCTTCTTAGCTTTTAAAATAGCTTCTGCCATTGGGCTGCGGCAAGTATTTCCAGTACAGACAAACAATACACGAATCATAAACCATCCTCCTTCTATTATTTTCTTTCATTATAGACCAAATGTCCTAAACATTCTATTCTCCTTCTCTTTATTTCGATAACTCTGTATTAAACAATCAGGCTTTTGCTTAGCAAATTTTCACCCACCTAGATTTCTTGTTTCTTTTATAATTCCTTAGGCGGGAGTCAAAGGCCCGTTAATGCCTGATAAAAAAGAATTTTTTTCTCCTTCTTGCACTTCTTTATTTCCCACCATAAAAAAATCTAGACAACTTCCCCTTAAAGGCAGTCTAGATTTTTCATCTTATTATATGTTCAACAATAATTTCAATCCAAAAATCAAGAGAATTCCTCCACCCAATACTTCTCCATACAAACCTAACATGCCTTTAACTTTTCTTCCTATAAGTAGGCCTAACCATGTTAAGCATGTTGCCATTATGCCAAAACACGCTAAAACCACCGCTGTTCTAGCTTGGTATATACCTAAACTTAATCCCACAGAGAAACTATCTAAACTAACACTTAAAGCAAAAATCAATAAACCAAAACCAACAGGTGTAATTCGGTAGCCGTCTTCTAATTTAAAGCTTGACCATATCATTTGTATGCCAAGAACAACAAGCAATCCGCCACCAATTATTCCTGCTATTGCTCCGAAGTTGTCCGATAAGAACCTTCCTGCTATCATGCCTAAAAGCGGCATAATTATATGAAAAATGCCAATTGTTAAACCAATTTTAAATATTTGCCTTAAACGGAGCTTATACATTCCCATGCCTAATCCGATAGAAAATGCATCCATCCCTAAAGCAAATGCCATAATAATTAGTGTGATTAATTCTCCCCAGTGTATAGACATATCTTTGCCTCCTTGGACTTGCTATTTAGAGAATATGCAATGCCAAGAAAATTTAGAATGATTTAAGAGGAAAATTTAATCAATGTTTTTTTCTCTTTTAGGTGGATTATTAGTGACATTAATTGTGCTTTTTGAATAATAAAAAAGATATCCCCAAAAGGATGGATAAATCCAATAGACAAAAGCTTTCTATCCAACTTATCCACATTATAAATGTAAAACTTTAATCATTGGAATTGGAGTTTTACAGGCTCTCACTGATTGCTCCTTACGGCAAAATAAAGGATCTAGATCATACAGATGTTGCCCTAGGACGTGAACCGTTCTTTTCTATCAAGGCTAGTTTCACCCAAATAGATTTCTTGTTTCCACTCCTAATCTCAAGGTAAGGGGCCAATGCCTGCTAATGAGAGATAAATCTTTTTACTCTATTACCTGGTGAGCAGCTGCCTTCATTAACCGATTCATAACCGCTTGTCCTACTCCCGTTTCAGGAAACATTTCACTATAAATTATATCTACATCCTTATAGTTAAAGGATCTTAGCCCTTCATATAATGCTGCTGCTACTGTTTCTAAATCTTCTCGTTTTCCACAGGCAAAAATATAATCCGCATCAAAATAATTTTCATGCTCTTTTGTTGTGAGCACTCCTACTTTTTTCCCTTTTTGTTTTGCTTCATTAATAAGCAGCTTAAGTCTTTCTTTTGTTCCTTTTACTAAAAATAAAGGAACATCAGGAGCATAGTGACTATATTTCATTCCTGGCGATTTCGGTTTTGCTTCTTTATTTGTTAAGGCTGCGTCTAAGTGAACTTCTCCGATTATTTTTTCAATTTGCTCTATTGTTATGCCACCTGGGCGAAGAATAGTCGGCATTTGATCTGTACAATCAATAACAGTCGATTCAACACCAACACCAGTACTTCCCCCATCCAAAATCCCAGCGATTTTGCCATCTAAATCTTCCTTTACATGCACAGCACTAGTAGGACTTGGTTTCCCTGATTGATTGGCGCTTGGAGCTGCAATAGGAAGATTGGATTTTTCTATTACCTTTAATGCAACTGGATGATCGGGCATTCGCACTCCCACTGTTGGTAAACCAGCTGTTGCATATGGAGATAACACTCCCCTTTTTATTCGAAGTATAATCGTTAAAGCTCCTGGCCAAAAAGCTTCCATTAACTGTTTAGCCACAGCAGGTATCTCTTCCACAAATTCTTTTATTTGCTCTTGTTTGGCAATATGTATAATTAAAGGATTGTCGGATGGACGTCCTTTTGCTGCAAAAATTTTCTTTATTGCTTGATCATCTTTCGCGTTTCCTCCTAGTCCATAAACTGTTTCAGTCGGAAATGCTACTACTTCATTTTGTTTCAGAAGATCAGCAGCCTTTTTAATCTGTGGATAACTTTCTATGCTATCCACATTTTTATCCACTTCCCAATAAATTGTCTCCATTATTATCCACCTTTTCAAAAACTATTTTTCTCTTATTAAAAAGCCATATTTCCTACATTTTCGACAAAAAACACAATATTATTTATACCTATTCAAAAAAAAGCAGTGGATAAATAGTTATGTTATACACATTTTGTGAATAAGTTATCCATTTTTGTGGATAACTTATTCTATTTATTCACATTCTCTATATGATAATACATATATTGTAGGTTATTAACAGTGGATATATTTGCAACTGATTTTGATGTTTTTATTTCGTCCGGCATTTTTTCTTTTCTTATTGTCCGAAACCCTAACAATGAGAATAAATGAATCGCACTTTTATTATTGATCATACAGTATAAGGATTCAAGTTGGCGCTCCTTTGCCAATTGTATTGTTTGTTGAAGCAAATATAATATGTCTTCCGCTGTTGCATTTGCAATAACAAGGGAACGCAATAAGCCAACCTTTTCAAACGGCTCAATGCCAATTGTACCAATCAAATCACCATTTTTATCTTCCACTAATAAATAATAGTTTAACCACTTTTCAATATCTTCTGTATCTACTGCAGTTTTCGCTAAAAACAACTGAATTTTTTCTAAATCCTCTTGCATCGCCTGTCGAACTGATTTTTGCATTTTCTCCACCCCATCTTTAAGAAATAGCCTTTCTGTTTCTGAACTTCCGTTATTCTATTTCTATGAGAAAAAAAAGAAAAAATGCTAGTTTATTTTACTATATTTTATTGTATTTAGAGATCATGCTCTTTTATTTTATTATAAAGTGAAACTTCAATCAGACTTTTACGGGCCCACCTAAATTTATCCGTTTTCGCTTATAAGCCTTTAGGTGGGGATCAAAAGCCTGCTAATGCCTGATAAAGCCTTCCTCTTTAAAACTTAAAGGATTGGCTGCTGTATTTTTCTTCTATATATTTTAAAAATATGTCTTTACTGTTTCCTTTTAACGAATGATATACCTATTTTCCCTTCTAGTATTTCATAGAGAGAATTTTCACCTAACTGCATATTATCGTTTTTTGTTAGGTGCATCAAATGCTATCTAAGTTTATCAAAATCAACTGTTTTTAAAGGGATTCTAGACTACAGCAGCCATCATTTTATTCTATTTAGCATTATACTCTTCCGTCCATTTATTTACTAATAACACTGTATCTCTTTTTTCTACTAATTCAATTTATTTTTTTGCCAAACTGCTTAGCTGTAAAAGTGCAAAAATTCTTTTATGTTCATTTGTGAATAGTTGAACATAAAAGAATTTTGTATATACTTATTAATAATTTACCATAATAGCATTATTTTTCGCTATACTTTCTGGATTGATTAAGAGTTTATTAATCTAAACAGACCCACCCTTTACACCATAGGAACTAAAGTAAACCTGCAAACATTGGGGATTTCATGCTCCCAATGTTTGCTCCTTACGGCAAGATAAGACATAGGTTACACAGATGTTGATGGGTATTATAGTCTATGTTCTCTTCTATCAGGCTTTTACTCTGCAAATTTCTACCCACCTAGATTCCTCTTTTTCCTTTCTAATCCTTTAGATGGTGATCAAAATCGTTAAATAGGGATCATTTTTCTTCTCTTTTATCTTTTTTGATGCATTATGCCGCTATTTAAATAAGTTCTTTAATACAAACCAGCTATTCGCTGGTCTTTCGGCCAATCTTCTCATAAAATAACCAAACCAATCGACACCGTAGGGAACATACACTCTAACTTTATAGCCTTCTTCCACTAGCTTATTTTGCAAATCTACACGTATTCCATATAACATTTGAAATTCAAACATATTTTTTTGGATCTGATGGTCAGAAACCAGTTTTTTCGTAAAATTAATTATGTTCTCATCATGTGTTGCAATGGCTGCATAATAACGATTTAATAGCTGCATTTGGATGATTTTTTTGAAATTTTCATCAACATCCATTTTTTCTGGAAAAGCTACATTAGGAGACTCTTTATATGCACCTTTTACCAATCGTAAATTTGCTTTTATTTGATGCAATCGTTCCATATCCTCTACTGTTCGATATAAATATGCTTGAATAACTAAACCAACATTATCGTATTTCTTGCACAGTTCTTCGTAAATCTCAATCGCCGCTTCACAATGGAAAAAATCTTCCATATCAATACGAACAAAGTTGTCATACTGCTGCGCCCGCTCCAAAATAGCTCTCATATTATTCATGCATAACTCTTTGTTTATATCTAACCCTAAGGAAGTTAATTTAACAGATAAATGGGATTCAACTTTCGTTGTATAGATATAATCTAATGTTAATAAACACATACCAGCAGAGTGTTTTGCTTCTTCTTCTGTAAAAACAAATTCTCCAAGATGATCAAGTGTTGCTGCTATTTTCTTTGCATTCAGCATCTTTACACATTCTATTGCACTAGCAACCGTTTCTCCCGCAACAAATCTCTGGGCACCGAAGCGCAAACCATATTTTTTGGCCAGCTTATTTGCAGCTGCATTTTTTGCAATGGATTGAAACATACTTCGCAGAACAGCTTCCATTTAATCTCCTCCATTTCTCTTCCTGTATAAGTTTAAACAAAGTTATGCAAATTAAAATTGTGAACGCCTTTACTTTTATCACGCATGAACGGGCAGTAAAGCCCCCACTGATTGAAGTTTCACTTTATATTACATTATATAATTCTTTTTTTTAAAACATGCTCTAATGCCACAATCAGTCCAATATTTCATTTTGCATATAAAAAACTGCCCTAGCTTAGCTCAGGCAGTTTCTATCTATTAACCAAATATTTTATCCCATAACTCTACTAAAAAGAATTTCACTTTAACATCCTCATCCTTTGTTTCTTCTACATATAAAGGATCTTCTTTTGTTTCTTTTTTTGTCTTTTCTTTTCCCTGCTCCTCTTTATCTGCTGCTTTGGCAATATTTCCTTGTTTATCTGCTTTGTTCTCCCCTTTTTCTTCTACCCCTTTACTTACTGCTACTCCATTAGAGAAATCTAGGAAGCATAATGGAGGAAATAATACACACCACCAATTCGCCCCTTCTCCTTTTCCTAATGTAATTAAGATTGCTTCATATGTCCCTGCTGGATAAAGGAATTCCCCATATAGTTTCGTTGGAAAATCCACCTTTCCAAACTTCACTTTCACCGTTTGCTGATGATTTTCTTCTGCTACTACTTTTTCCGCAATTTTTTGAATCTCCGGCAATTTTGATTGTAATACTTGCTTTGCTTCCTCTTTCGAAGTTAATTCAGCTACCCATTTGGTGATTTCTTTATTGACAGCATCACGCACTTTTCTTTTTAATGCTTGATCTTCTTCTGAATCACTATTTGCCAAAATTCTTAAGCGGATTGCATCACTAGGAATCACAATTTCATCATTTGCTGTTACTTCATTTTTTGGTATATATAAACTTAAAATAGTAGATATAATAAGTACGAATAAATAGATAGTTGCCATTGGTTTCTTTTTCATATTTAGCACCGCCCCTTCACTAACACAGTGTGGACAGCTTACAACAATCTTAAACTAGCAAAATAAATTTTTTGCTAGTTTTACAAAAAATATTTTGCTAGATATGCTCCAGCATAAAAAGGGCCATCCCCTCATAGGATACCCCTAAATGCTTTAAACCTTTATCCGTTCTGGCAAAATCCGATTTCCGCAAACACCATTCGATCTTTGCCATTAATATCATACACCACTTCTACTTTTGCATTTGGAAATGTGTTTTTCAGAATGGAAGATACTGCTCCACTTTGCCCAGCCCCCACTTCGAAACCAACAAGACTCTGCTCTTTTAACACAAATGGAAGTTGATCACATAATCTTTTATATATCACCAAACCATCATTTCCAGCAAACAATGCTCTATGCGGTTCATGTTTTGTGACAATATCAGACATTCCTTCCTCATCACTTTCTGGAATGTATGGAGGATTAGAGAGAATAACATCAAATCTCTCTTGTGTTTCCAAAAAGGGAGATAATAAGTCACCTTGAATAAATCGAATACTATTCGCTCCTAATTGCGCTGCATTTTCTTTTGCCACTTGCAAAGAAGGCAAAGAAATATCTGTTGCTGTCACTTCCAGAAAAGGAACTTCTAACGCAAGAGTAACTGCAATAGCTCCACTTCCAGTACCAATATCAGCAAATGTCAGTTTGCGCTCTTTCAGGAAAAGTTTTTTTATTCTTGTCATAGCTCCTTCCACTAACTCTTCTGTTTCCGGTCTAGGGATAAGCACTTCACTGTTCACTTTAAATTTTCTCCCATAAAACTCTTCATAACCCATAATATATTGAACGGGTGTCCCTTCTGCATGAAGTTTTACATATTTCTCAAATATGCAAAACGAGTCCTGGTCCAGTTCTTCTCTAAATTGAATAATAAGTTCTGATCTGCTTATATTTAATACATGTCTTAATAATAATTCTGCTGCAAATTCTTCCCGCTTATGCTCTTGTAAATAAGAAGAAGCCCATTTAAGGGCTTCAAATATTTTTATCGAATTGCGATTATACATCAGACGCACTCTCTAAACGACTTGATTGTTCTTCAAAAATTAATGCATCAATAACATCTTCCATTTTTCCTTGAAGAATTTGGTCAAGCTTTTGAATAGTCAGACCAATACGATGATCTGTTACACGATTTTGCGGGAAATTATATGTTCTAATTCGTTCAGAGCGGTCTCCTGTTCCAACAGCAGATTTACGTTGCTGATCATATTCCGCTTGTACTTCTTGCTGGAATTTGTCATAAATACGAGCACGCAATACTTTCATTGCCTTTTCCTTATTTTTGATCTGGGACTTCTCATCTTGGCAAGAAGCAACTATTCCAGTAGGTAAATGCGTTAAACGCACAGCTGACATCGTCGTATTTACACTTTGTCCTCCAGGTCCACTAGAAGCAAATGTGTCTACCCGAATATCTTTTTCATGAATGTCTACTTCTACTTCTTCCGTTTCTGGCAAACATGCTACCGTTGCGGTAGAAGTATGAATGCGTCCACCTGATTCTGTTTCAGGAACACGTTGTACCCTATGTGCGCCATTTTCAAATTTCATTTTTGAATAAGCACCTTTACCACTAATCATAAAGATAATTTCTTTATAACCGCCGACGCCAGTTGTGCTTGCATCCATAATTTCTATTTTCCAGCCTTGCGATTCTGCATAGCGGCTGTACATACGGAATAAATCACCAGCAAACAATGCTGCTTCATCTCCACCTGCAGCACCACGGACTTCCATAATTACGTTTTTATCATCATTAGGGTCTTTCGGAATCAGCAAGACTTTTAGGCGAGCTTCTAGCTCTTCAATCCGGGCACCCGTTTCATCCAATTCCTCTTTTACCATCTCACGCATTTCAGCATCTAATTTTTCTTCCAGCATTGCTCTTGCTTCTTTATACTGTGCTTTTACTTCTTTATATTCCCGGTATGCTTCAACCGTTTCTTGAATATCGGATTGTTCTTTCGAATAATCACGCAATTTCTTTGTATCATTAACAATTTCAGGATCGCTCAATAACTCATTAAGCTTATCATAACGATCCTCTACAGCTTGTAGACGATCAAACACGAATATTCACCTCATTTTTTTCCATAACGTATTAATTATATTATAGGCTATAATCCCCGTCAAAACCAAATTAATACTAAAAGCTAGCCATTTATAAAGTGAAACTACAATCAACAGGAGTTTTCCCCGTTCTCTACTGATTGTAGCTTGTGGCCTATAGAATAAATATATAGATTACACCGAATTGTCCAAAGGATATTATCGTCTATGCTTTTTTCTATCAGGCTTTTGCGATCAGTTATTTGGCCCCACCTAGACTCGCCCCCCACCCCTCTTAATCTCAAAGCGGAAGTTTTACAGCCTATTAAATAGGAGTACACAAATAATTATTTATTCGAAAGAGACTGATTTAGGAACTGAATTTTTCCTATTTCTTATATAATGAAAGTATAGTTTAGATATAGGAATCAAATAATGTTAATACATAAGAGAAGTTAGAGAAATGCCTTTAATAAATATTTCTTTATATAATTATATAATCGAGCACTCTTCCTCTATCAGCGAGAGATGGTTTTCCTTAAAAGATGGAGAAAATGGATCTATTTATTCTAGTAAAGTTTCCCCACATGTTAAAGAACTATTGAAAAAACAGCATGCATTTACTATCCAGACAGTAATGAGTTCATTCTTAGAAGATCAGCAAATCTTTACTAGCAATCTATCAAAATAGGCAATTGAAGTAGCACAAAGTAGAGTTGATTTAGGAACGCCCACTCACGAAGTTTTACAAGCATTAAGCATTTCGGATAATTTGGGAAAGTATTGAACTATCTATTAAAGAGCATGGCCATATTCCTACAGAGGTTATTTTAAATTAGATTACAATTTTTCAACAGGCATTTGATACTTTAAATAATAAGTTTGCTAGTTTATATCATGAATTTACAATAAAATAATTAAATGCACAGCAGAAAATTATTCGTGCTCTCAGCAATCCAATTATTCCTTTAATCGCAAATATGGGAGTTTTTTTGCCACTAGTTAGCGATATTGACTCTTTCCGCTCGAAATCTATTATAGAGGAAGTACCGGAGCGCTGTCTTAAAGAGGGAATAAACCATATATATATCTGACCTTTCTACTTTTGATCCCAAAATTCTAGACGAATTAATCAAATTAATTCATGTGCTTGCACTAATAGGAATTGATACTACCATTTCTGGCATGAGTCCTGAAATGGCCAAGTTAGCTGCCGTTTCTGGCATTAATTTAAGTAAAGTAACTACCTACTCCAGTTTAAGACAAGCTTTTTCAAAAGGAAAAATAAAACTCATTCAGGAGTAAATAATATCAATAGACTAACTTGAACCATTTTGAATTTTTAATACTAAAAAAGCCTCCTCTCATACAGGAGACTTTTTAGCTTTTCACTTTTATTTTAATAGCAGCAGATACATTCACAAAGAGGAAGAAGTGCCACTATCTTGTTTATTTGCACTTTGAGGCGATGCAGGTACTTCATGATGATGACGGCAGCGAGGTTCATATGATTCTGATGCTCCTACCAAAATAATTGGATCATTATAAGATGCCGGTGAGCCGTTAATTAAGCGTTGCGTACGACTAGCAGGCGAACCACATACAGCGCAAACTGCCTGCAGCTTAGTAACAAGCTCTGCAACCGCCATAAGTTCAGGCATTTTCCCAAATGGCTCTCCCCGGAAATCCTGATCCAGCCCGGCACAGACAACTCGATATCCACTATTAGCTAAGTGCTGCACAACTTCTACTATTTGTTCATCAAAAAACTGTACTTCATCAATCGCAACCAATTCAATCTCTGAAGTGATATGCTCGAAGATTTCTGCAGAATTTCGGATAGGAATAGCATTCGTTGCCGTACCATTATGGGAAACAACTGCTTCTTCACTATAACGATTATCTATCTTCGGTTTAAAAACTACGATATTTTGTTTAGCGAACTCAGCTCTTCTTACCCGACGGATAAGCTCTTCTGATTTACCTGAAAACATACTCCCACAAATGACCTCTAACCAGCCGTTCTGTTTCATTACGTACATGAAACCTCTCCTTCCTCAAAAAAACATTGCTTTTATTTATTCAACATTGAAAAACCATTTAACAAAAAGAAATGGTTTCAATTTCATTATTAGTATTATTCCCTCTACTCTAAAAAGCATAAGTTGCTTAAGAATAGAAGGGGTATTTTACCTTCTATTCTTAAGCAACCTAATTTTTCCAAACTTCTCTTCATTAACTTAGACGTCTTATTCCTCATAAAAAGTTCATTTTATCATTCATATACATTCAATTCATGACTTCCGAATAATACTCCATCATTTTTTCTCACAAAAGAAAGAACAGGCAAGGAATTAAACTTCTTGCCTGTTCTTTTTGATTTCGTATTACTTAATACCGTACTTTTTGTTGAAACGATCAACACGTCCGCCAGCTTCAGCGAATTTTTGACGACCAGTATAGAACGGGTGGCACTCAGAACAAGTTTCAACTTTGATTTCTTTTTTAACAGAACCAGTTGTGAACTCATTTCCACAAGCACATTTCACCGTAATTTCGTTGTAATTAGGATGAATTCCTGCTTTCATTCCTTTTCATCTCCTTCCGCCCTGCAACTTTCGAAACAGAGTTATAAACAATGAATTTTCATTGTTATTTAAAACCACATACTGTGACTATTATAGCAAGGACAAATCTTTTTTGCAACTTGTTAATCGATTCTATCTACCAGGCTTCATTTTTTTTTTACACGACACCCAATAAAAGGAATTTCATAACTTTATCTATATTCTTATCTTATCATGATATTAGAAAATGTAAGCAAATAAAAATTTACCATTTTTTATTTATCCTGTCTAACGGGCAGTAAAATTCCACTTAAAAGATTAGGAAAAAACAGGAGAATCCCTCATTGGCTGAAGTTTCACTTTACCTTTTCTTCATCAAATAGAGAAAACTGCAAACAAACCTATTTCTATTCTGTTATTACGATTTTCTCGAAGAACCTGCTTTCATTTGATCTGCCAAAACAGCAAAAAATTCTTCATTTGATTTTGTTTGTCTAAGTTTACGCAAGAAACGCTCTGCGAAGTCTGGAGAGTCTGACATAGATTTGCGGATAGCCCATAATTTATCTAGATGTTCTTTCGGAATCAAAAGCTCTTCTTTTCTTGTTCCAGAGCGGCGAATATCGATTGCAGGGAAAATTCTTCTTTCTGCAAGAGAACGATCTAAATGCAATTCCATATTTCCAGTTCCTTTAAACTCTTCATATATGACATCATCCATACGAGAGCCTGTATCCACTAAAGCTGTAGCTAAAATAGTTAAAGATCCGCCCTCTTCGATATTACGTGCTGCACCAAAAAAACGTTTAGGACGATGGAACGCAGCTGGATCAATTCCTCCAGATAATGTTCTGCCGCTAGGAGGAATCACTAGATTATAAGCACGCGCTAATCTCGTAATACTATCCATTAATATAATAACATCTCTTTTATGTTCTACTAAACGCATCGCTCTTTCTAATACTAATTCGGCCACTTTAATATGATTCTCTGGAACTTCATCAAATGTAGAACTTACCACATCTCCTGTAACCGATCTTTCAATATCCGTTACTTCCTCCGGACGCTCATCAATTAAAAGAACAATTAATTCTGCATCAGGGTGATTGGTTGTAATACTGTTTGCGATTTCTTTAATCAGCATTGTTTTACCAGCTTTTGGCGGTGCTACAATTAGACCACGCTGCCCAAAACCAACAGGTGCTAATACATCCATAATCCTAGTAGAAACATTTTTTTGAGTTGTTTCTAAAATCATTTGGCGGTTTGGATAAAGTGGAGTTAATCCTGGGAAATGCACTCTTTCCTTTGCAGCCTCAGGATCATCACCATTTACAGCTTCTACTTGAAGCAATCCAAAGTACCGTTCATTTTCTTTTGGTGGTCGGACTTTCCCCGAAACCTTATCTCCATTTCTTAAATCAAATTTTCTAATTTGAGATGCAGATATATAAATATCTTGTGAACTTGGAGAATAATTAATTGGTCGTAAGAATCCAAAACCTTCCGACTGTATTATTTCAAGAACACCTTCCATAAAAAAATAGCCTTCTTGTTCTGCCCTTGCTTTTAATATGGAGAAAATTAATTCTTTTTTTGTTAATTTGCTATAGTAGGACACTTTATACTCTCGTGCTAGCTCATATAGCTCTTTTAATTTCATATTTTCTAAACTAGATATGTTTAATCCCATTTTGACACCACTCTTTTATATTTTCAGTTATTCCTACCAGTGCATGAACAAAAATTATAGTCGGGAAGGAATGTTTAAGCATTTTGAGGCTATTATTTCTAAAGTGAAGAGAAACGTACTGATGCGAGAATAAATAGATTGAAGTAGTTATTTGCATAAAAAATCTTCATAAATCCGCTTACTTCCTAATGATAGTTTTCTAACTTTTTCATAGAAAGTATCATGCATATAAGAAATTCCTCTATCTTCAAAGTCGTTAATAGCAAAAAACTATCAAAAGCAATCTCTATTTTACATCTATCTGTAAAAAAAGTGCAACAAGATTTTTTTAACAGTCTTGGTTTCCTCCTGTGAGATAATAACCAGTTTTAAGAGCTTTATGATTATATATTAAGGAAGCATGAAGGAAGGATAGGAGACGTATTGCAATAATTCGCCCCCTATTTTTTCGATGATTTATTTGTCTTTTTATTACCAGGCCATGGTTATCTATAATCTTACATGATTCAATCAAAACCAGTTTATCCACAAAGTAGATTTTTAAACCAAAGTTAAATAAAACATAATAAAAACGCTTCATTATAGACAAAACAATAGAGAAATTATCTATTTTACCAATAGGATTTAGCCAATATAACCTGTTGATGCGCTGCGCATAAATACTGCTAAATCTCACTTCAAATAGTTATTCATTTCCCTAAATGACTTTTTTATACGTTTTTTAACTGTTCCTGCTCTTCCTGAGACATATTCTCTCTCCAAATGGTTGCACCTAATCCATTAAGCTTTTCTACTAAACGACTATAGCCTCTGTCTATATGCTCCAGTCCAGTAACTTCCGTAACTCCATCTGCCATAAGACCAGCAATTACTAAAGCAGCACCTGCACGTAAATCGCTTGCTTTGACTTTTGCACCTTGCAAGTGTACGGGTCCATTTATAATGGCAGAGCGCCCTTCCACTTTGATGGTTGCATTCATCCTGCGCAACTCATCGATATGTTTAAACCGAGCCCCATAAATAGTATCCGTAACCATGCTTGTACCAGTCGTTTTTGTTAAAAGAGAAGTGAAAGGTTGCTGCAAGTCTGTTGGAAATCCTGGATAGACTAATGTCTTTATATCTACAGCCTTTAAATCCGAATTAGAACTTACAAATATTTGATCATCACTTGACTCAATATGAACATTCATTTCTCTTAATTTTGCAATAAGCGATTCCAAATGTTGAGGAATGACATTATCTATTAAGATACCTTCTCCCACTGCTGCACCAATTATAATATATGTACCAGCTTCAATTCGATCAGGGATAATCGTATGACGGCAGCCATGCAGTTTATCTACCCCTTCTATGCGTATGATATCTGTGCCGGCACCTTTAATTTTTGCGCCCATATTGTTTAATAATGTGGCAACATCAATAATTTCAGGCTCTTTTGCAGCATTTTCAATAATTGTTTTTCCTTTTGCTCTTACTGCTGCAAGCATTATATTTATAGTTGCTCCTACACTCACAACATCTAAATAAATTTGAGCTCCTCTAAGTTCATCTGCACGAAGATAGATAGCTCCTTGCTCATTTGTCACCTGCGCACCAAGTGCTTCAAATCCTTTGATATGCTGATCTATTGGGCGTGGTCCGAGATGACATCCCCCAGGCAATCCTATAACTGCTTTCTTAAAACGACCTAACATTGCCCCCATTAAATAATAAGAAGCCCGTAGTTTTTTTACCTTTCCATTCGGCATAGGCATAGAAATCATGGAAGAAGGATCGACGGTCATATCAGATTCGGAAAAAGACACACTACCGCCTATTTCTTCTAAAATTTCCTTTAAAATCTGTACATCAGAAATGTCAGGCAATCCCTCAATAGTAACTGGAGAATCAGCTAAAATAGTTGCTGGAATAAGAGCAACAGCACTATTTTTTGCTCCGCTTATTCGTACAGTACCTTTTAATGGAGATCCACCTGCAATCATAAGTTTTTCCATTTCTAACTCCCTTCTAAGCCATGCAAAAAGTACAATTTTGTATTTCAGACTGTAAGCACTTTATATCTCCTTAATAATCATGCTAATTAGAAGAAGATTAAAAAAAGCATTCCAGAAAAAAATACATATTAGATAAGAATTGAATCAAGGCTTGGACGTAAAATCTTTGTTTTATACTAATTCAATTATTATACCAAAAAGTAATCTTGATAGGAAAAGGGCAAATAGTAACTTAATTGGCGACAAACGTTAAAGGGGGATTCTTTCACCTTTAACAGAATGACTAGATCTAAAACAATCCCGCTGATTATTGCCTAACATGATAAAGGTTTACTTTTCTAATCTTTGAAAAAGCATAAAAGAATATATTTCATGATAAATATTGAAGATAAGTAATGCAAGTGTATGGGTTTTCCCATCTTCGAGGAAATGTAATAAAGAAAGTAAAATAATATTCACTATCTTTTTACATTATACATAACAAAATGGAAAGAAGAGATAGTCAATTTTCCTAGGTTAGTTATATATATAATTATATTATTTCCTTTCCTTTATGGAGAGATACTCTCTTTTCGAGATTTAGTTTCTTTTCCAATAGCATGATTTAGAAATAAGTTCATTAACCCAGTATATTTTCCTAATTCCAACTATTAGCCAAAGGAATAGATTTTCCCATTAGCTTGTTTAAGTATAATTTTTCTATAAACTGTATACTAAGGTGAAAATTCAATCAGTTAGGCCTTATCACCCATCAGATAGGGATAAACTTTATTTTTATATATTATGATATACGGAAACCGCCTAAAAAGGCGGTTTCTAATAATAAATGTATTTAGATTAAAAATTAAGCTTTGTTTGAAGAACCAAACTCTTTAATTTTGCCAATTACAGTAGCTTTAATCGCTTCACGAGCAGGTCCTAAGTATTTACGTGGATCATACTCTTCAGGCAGTGCAGCTAAAGTTTCGCGTACTGCTTTAGCAGAAGCAATTTGGTTTTCTGTATTTACATTGATTTTAGCTGTTCCTAAAGAAATAGATTTTGTAATATCTTTTGTAGGAATTCCAGTTCCACCATGTAATACTAATGGCATACCAGTCGCGTTCCCTATTTCTTCCATTTCTTTGAATCCTAAGTTTGGTTCACCTTTGTAAGGACCATGTACAGAACCTAAAGCAGGAGCTAGGCAATCGATGCCAGTACGTTTAACTAATTCTTCACACTCTTTTGCATCTGCGTAAATAACGCCTTCAGCAACAACATCATCTTCTTGTCCACCAACAGTTCCTAATTCAGCTTCAACTGAAACACCTTTTGAATGAGCGTAATCTACTACTTTTGCAGTAGTTGCTACGTTTTCTTCAAATGGATGATGTGAAGCATCAATCATTACAGAAGTGAAGCCTGCATCAATAGCTTCTTTACATTTTTCAAAGCTTGAACCGTGGTCTAAATGAATAGCAACTGGTACAGTGATTTTATAGTCTTCTAGTAATCCTTCTACCATTTTTACTACTGTTTTGAATCCACCCATATAACGGGCTGCACCTTCAGAAACTCCTAAGATTACCGGAGATTTTTCTTCTTCTGCAGCTTGAAGAATAGCTTGAGTAAACTCAAGGTTATTTAAGTTAAATTGTCCAACTGCGTATCCTTCTGCTTTTGCTTTGTTTAACATTTCTGTCATTGAAACTAAAGGCATTTTTCTTCCTCCTTAATGATGTTCGTCCTTTTTACAAGGTAAGCTTTATTAAATTTCCCAAAGAGAATTAGAATATGTATATATTACCCTACGTAAAACAAAACGAATCATTTCCTTTTAAATTCATTGTAATCATACCAAAATAAGTGAAGAAATGCTATGATTCCGTCCACTTTTTCTAAATTGTCATAATTAATTATGTATTATTCACCATTTTTAAAACCTAAAAAACATGTAAGCGATATCTCTATATATCGCCTGCCACTTATTTACTCTGCAATATATTTTTTTACTGCATCTCTTAAATCATCTATATCAAATGGTTTTGCAAAATGCGTGAGCGCTCCTAAATCTTTTGCTTCTTGTATCATATCCAGCTCCCCATAAGCAGTCATGATGATAACACGGATATCCTGATTAATTTTTTTCATTCTCTTTAAAATTTCAATTCCATCCATCCCAGGAATTTTCATATCTAATAAAACGATATCCGGTTCGTTTTTTGTTAAAATTTCTAAAGCTTGAACACCATTTGCGGCTTGAAATGTTTGATAACCTTCTTTTTGAAATACTTCATTTAAAAGAATCCTAATGCCAAACTGATCATCTACTATTAGTACTTTCCCTTTCATATTTAAACCTACCCTTCCTTATCTTAAACGATACACATGTTTATATCCTTACTATCTTTCTACTTCTCGATTCGGTTTTCCTGCTATTTCCTATAAATTTTACCTTTGCCGCTCACTTCCTTATAATACATAATAGGAATCACCCAAATAAGAGATAGTTAAATAAGAAAAGAATAGTGGAGGGATTCACCTTGCTTAAAATGTTTTCAACCCAGTTAAGCGGGTTATTTAAAAGAATTCAGGATAAAGAGGAAGAAATGGAAGACATCGCTCGCCTGCTAGCTCAAGCAATAGTAGGGGATGGAAAGATATATTTAATGGCAACAAATGAAATGGAAGGAGTTATTTATGATGCAATAGAAGGACCAGAGCCTTTATTTCAATCCACTCGATGGAACAAAGACGATAGCTTCCTTGATATCGCTCCAAATGATCGATTTTTACTTATTTCTAGAACTTCGCAAGACAATAATCTTTTAGGGTTCGCCAAAAAACTTTATGAGCAGCATATTCCTTTTGCCGCTATTTCAACTATTATGTCTCAAGAAGAAGGCATTCATGAATTTGCGGATATTCATATAGATCTTGCACTAAAAAAAGGACTGCTTCCAGATGAGGACGGCAATCGTTTCGGAAACCCTTCCTTAATAGGGGCGCTTTTTACCTACCATGGAATTAAATTCATATTAAATGAAATCATATCAGAGCTTGATCTTTGATTCAAAAAAAGCTAACGCGTAATGAGTA
>NZ_PISE01000050.1 GCF_002835805.1 Niallia nealsonii
CTAAACTCTAGCTTTTGCATTACTTGTTGTTTCGTTTTATAACGAAGTTATAAAACGAGTATTGTTGACGTTTTGTTTGTTCAGTTTTCAAAGAGCAATTTATTTTAATTGGAGCGGGTGATGGGAATCGAACCCACGACATCAGCTTGGAAGGCTGAGGTTTTACCATTAAACTACACCCGCATATTTATTTTGAAGATGGTCGGGAAGACAGGATTCGAACCTGCGACCCCTTGGTCCCAAACCAAGTGCTCTACCAAGCTGAGCTACTTCCCGTACATATGGCGCGCCCGAAAGGAGTCGAACCCATAACCTTCTGATCCGTAGTCAGACGCTCTATCCAATTGAGCTACGGGCGCATTTTTTTAAAAGCAACTTCTCTACTATACATGACTCTTTTTCGGTTGTCAATACTTTTTTTAGATGCGGCCGAGAGGACTTGAACCTCCACAGGGTTTCCCCCACTAGGCCCTCAACCTAGCGCGTCTGCCATTCCGCCACGACCGCACTATAAAGAGTTTATCTTGTTGCATAATATTAACTGTGCTGTTTTAAATAACGATGCGGGTGAAGGGAGTCGAACCCCCACGCCTTGCGGCGCTAGATCCTAAGTCTAGTGCGTCTGCCAATTCCGCCACACCCGCAAATATATTTATATAAATGGTGAGCCATGGAGGATTCGAACCTCCGACCCTCTGATTAAAAGTCAGATGCTCTACCGACTGAGCTAATGGCTCTTATTGGCTGGGCTAGCTGGATTCGAACCAACGAGTGACGGAGTCAAAGTCCGTTGCCTTACCGCTTGGCTATAGCCCAATATAATGGCGGTCCCGACGGGAATCGAACCCGCGATCTCCTGCGTGACAGGCAGGCATGTTAACCGCTACACCACGGGACCCTCATAACATTTTCCAAATCAATATAATACAAATAAACATATGACCCGTACGGGATTCGAACCCGTGTTACCGCCGTGAAAGGGCGGTGTCTTAACCGCTTGACCAACGGGCCATGTTTTACTATTAGTTGCAAAGCAACTTCTGGCGGAGAAGGAGGGATT
>NZ_PISE01000051.1 GCF_002835805.1 Niallia nealsonii
CATTAATTGGTGAAGTCCAAACGGTTAGTTCTATTCAGACAATCATTGAAGCTTTTGAAAAAGATCTTACCTCTTCTTGGGGCAAAACCATTATGGAGTGGAAAATTTAATTACATGAAGAAACTCAATTAAGAAAGGTAGGGTATTTTTGAAATCAATAAAATTACTACCTACACTTTTTTCAAAATATATAATTAAGATGGCATACTCTATTTTTTGCTTATTTTTCAAAGTTGATGAAAAAAAGGTGACTTTTGCATCATCTCGTTCTAGAAAAATGGATGGCAACCTTTATTATGTTTGGAAAGAATTTAACAAAAGAGAACCAGAATATCAATATATTGAATCCTTTTATAAAATAGACAGTTCCATTAAAGGAAAATTCGCCTATTTCTTTCACATATTAAAGGATAGTTACCATTTAGCCACATCGAAATATTTTATTATCGATGATTATCACTTTTCTGTATATGTCATTCACCCTCGAAAAGGAACAGAAATTATTCAGCTTTGGCATGCATGCGGCGCTTTTAAAAAATTTGGCATGAGTACAATCGGCAAATCATTTGCTCCAAGCCAAGAGTATTTAGAGATAGTGAAAATACATTCCAATTATTCAAGAGTGTATGTTAGTTCTTCCGAAGTCATTCCCTTTTATGCAGAAGCATTTGATATGAATATGGAAAATATTTATCCCCTTGGTGTGCCGAGAACAGACTATTTTTTTGAATCTACGAATAAGGAAATTCTTTTGAAAAAGCTGACTGATTTATTTCCTGCAGCTGCAAACAAAAGATTGATTTTATACGCACCAACTTTTCGGGGAAAAAGCCATCAACAAGATGGCTTTATCTCCCCCATAGATTTTAAGCTTTTAAAAGCTTCTTTGACCAAAGATACCGTATGTCTTGTCCATCTGCATCCATATATGTCTTCTTCCTTTCAATTAGATGAAGCCGCAGCAGACTTTGTGATACATATTACAGAAGAATTTAATATCCAGGAAATGATGATATTGGCAGATGTGCTTATAACAGATTATTCATCGATTATTTTTGATTATAGCCTCCTAAATAAACCTGCTGCTTTTTTTGCACATGATTTGGCAGAATATATAGAGGAACGTGATTTTTATTATGATTATGAAGAATTTGTACCAGGACCAATTTTCACCACTTCAGAAGAATTAAGCAGATGGCTAGAATTGGCCGATTACGATCTTGCCAAAATAGCCGCTTTTCAAAAAAGATTTTTTGAATATACGGATGGAAAAGCTTCGGAACGAATTGTTTCCCATTTATTAAATAAAAATGTTCATAGCTCTTGTTAATAAGAAAAATTTTGATTTACATAAACACTAAATAATCAAATATCTTTAGAGCTTATTATAGTAATAAAAACTGAATTATTATCATGTGGATGAATTAAAGGAGATCAATTTATGTTAAAAAGGATTGTTCGAAAACTTAGAAAGCGGAAAACTTCTGCTTCAAGCAATGTCGTTAATAACGATGTAGAATACAGCATCGATAAACCTTTAGAAATTCAGAAAGACCGAATCATTATTAATAAGGAAAAACTTAACGAGTCTCTGCCTATTCTTAATGAATTAGCAGGAAAAATAGAAGAATATATTCCACATCGCAAAATAACGCATTTAACTTGGAATGGCCCTATTTTAGAGATAGAAGGCTATTTTTATCTTGAAAATATATCCATGCAAAATGAGGACCTAGTGAAGAAACGTTTAGTTTTAATTAGCTCCAATGGCTTAAAAGTTTCTATCCCTCTACAAGATGTATTAATAACTGATATTAATACATCTGATGAAATCAGCGAGCAATACAGTTGGGCTGGCTTTAAATCGAAAATTAATTTTGCTACCATCACATCCCATAATCGCCCACTGCCAGAGGAAAACTATCGATTATTTTTAGAATTAGATGTTCATGTACTTGGGGATAAAATATATAAAAAATCATTCCCACTAGGGAATATTGAGCATTTTCTAGATAATGGCTTTCACTCTGCAAAAATGGAATATTACACGGCACGTAAAGAAATGAAGTATAATTTACTTGCAACTTATGATCTTCCATTAAAAACGTTAAAAATTACATCTTCTAAGCTAAAGGATATGGATCCTACTGTAATGGGGCTCGATGCAGATGAAAAACAGAGAGGAGTCTTTTACCGTCTTGTCCATAAATATTGTTTCTCTCTAACCTATAAGTTATGTAAGATGCTTCCGTTAAAAGAGAAAAAAGTTATCTTCGCATCCGATAGCCGCAGTGAGATGAGTGGGAATTTCCAATTTGTATTTGATGAATTATTAAAAAGAAATCTAGATTATGATTATCATCTATTGCTGAAAAAAGGGGTAGACGAGAAAAAAAGCTATAAAGAAATATTTACCTTAGCCTATCACTTAGCCACAGCTAAATATATTATATTAGATGATTTTTATCCAATGATTTATCCTTTAAAAATAAGACCTGGAGCAGAGCTGATTCAATTATGGCATGCTGTTGGGGCATTCAAAACATTTGGATTCAGTCGCTTAGGCCGTCCAGGAGGGCCTTCACCAAAATCCAAAAATCATCGCAACTATACAAAAGCAATTGTAAGCTCTCATAATGTAGCAAAACATTATGCAGAAGGATTTGGAATCGATGTAGATAAAGTAGTTCCAACAGGCATTCCTAGAACAGATGTATTTTTTGATAAAGAGTATCAAGAGAATGTTCGAGCAAATCTTTATGAAGAATATCCTTTCTTAAAAGGAAAAAAAATCATTATGTTTGCACCAACTTTCCGTGGAAATGGCCAACAATCTGCCCATTATCCAATGGAAGTATTAAACTTAGAAAAACTTTATCATGAGCTGAAAGATGAATATGTTTTCTTATTCAAAATCCATCCTTTTGTAAAAAATGAATTTAGCATACCATACCAATATAGTGATTTCTACTATGATTTCTCTTCTTACCGGGAAATCAATGACTTGTTATTTATTACAGACATCTTAATTACAGACTACTCTTCAGTATGTTTTGAATATGCGTTATTAAATAAACCAATGATTTTCTTTGCATTTGATGTAGAAGAATATGTTCGTACACGAGATTTCTATTACGATTACCATTCTTTTATTCCAGGTCCTTTAGCAAAAACAACAGAACAAATGATAGATATTATCCAAAAAGAAGACTTTAAAATGGAAAAAATCGAACCATTTGTCGATTATTTCTTCGAAGATCTGGATGGCAAGTCAACAGAACGTGTAGTAGACCAATTAATTATTAATAATATTTAAAAAAAGTGCTGTATTTCTTCGTTAATAGGAAGAAATACAGCTCCTTTTTTTACTTATTTCCCCTAATTCCCTCTATATTAGAGGGGAATTATCTCTTCTCCGACATTTCTCGGGAAATATTCTGTCATGTTTTGTTGATATTTTTGTGGTTTTTTCTTATTCAAAATGCGGTATAAGTTAAATACATCCACTTTTTTAAGAAACTAAAATTTTCTATGCACAATATTCTTTAACAGAACCAAATAAAAAGATAGAAAGGATGAAGAATAAAATGAAAATTAAAGCTGGAAGCTGGAGATTATTAAGTTCTCAAGATAAACAATTTATTCTGCAAACAGTCAGTAGTTTATCACAATATAAAGGAAAAACAAACTGAATTACCTACGCCTATTTCTGTTTTAAAACTTTTATATCTCATAAATTTCAATAGGCAAACCATCTGGGTCAGCGAAAAAAGTGAATTTCTTATTTGTATATGGATCGATCCGAATCGGCTCTACCTCTATATGATGTTCATTTAAATATTCAACTGTTTCCTTGACACTTTCTACCTCAAAAGCTATATGACGCAGGCCTGCCGCCTCTGGATAACTCGGCCTTTCTTTTGGATTAGGAAATGAAAAAAGTTCAATTTGATAGGAACCATTTACTTGAAGGTCGAGTTTATAAGACTTTCTTTCTTCTCGATATACTTCTAATAACGGCAAAAAGCCTAAGATATCAACATAAAATGCTTTGGATTTTTCATAGTCGCTGCAAATAATAGCAATATGATGTATTCTAGTTATTTTCATTAGATTATTCCCTTCCTTTATTGATTGTCATTCTTTTCTATTACTTTTTTAAAGTAAAAAACGAAGAAATACAGCGTATCTCTCCGTTTCACCTTTATTTTTTATGCCAATTCCATGCACTAGCAATAATCTTTTCTAAGTCACGCTCTGCTTTCCATCCTAGCTCTTCATAAATTTTATTAGAAGAAGCTATAAGCCTTGCAGGGTCGCCTGCACGTCTATCAGCATAAATAACATTTGCATTTTTTTCTGTAATTTTTTCACAAGTTTCAATTACTTCTTTAACAGAATATCCTACACCATTTCCTAAATTATATGTTTCTGCTTTTTTGCTGCCATCTAGCAGTGCTTCTAAGGCTTTAATATGAGCTCCTGCCAAATCTGTTACATGAATATAATCTCGGATACATGTCCCATCTTCTGTTGGATAATCTGTACCAAATACAGAAATAGCTTCGCGAGCTCCTAATAAGTGCTGCAATATAATTGGAATCAAATGTGTTTCTGGATCGTGGTTTTCTCCAATTTCACCAGATTCATGTGCACCAGCCGCATTAAAATAACGTAATACTACATAATTTAATCCATATGCTTGATGAAAGTCTGCAAGTATTTGCTCAATCATTAATTTTGATTTTCCATATGGATTAATTGGCGATGTTTTTGAACTTTCCGAAATCATTTCATCTTCTGGTATTCCATATGTAGCTGCCGTAGAAGAAAAAATAAAATTTTCCACCTTATGTTTTAGCATCATTTTTAATAATGTCAGCGTATTGGCCACATTATTTTCATAATACTTATATGGATCTTGAACAGATTCTCCAACCAAACTAAATGCCGCAAAATGCATAACTGCTTTTATTGGATATTTAGAAAAAATAGGCTCTAAATCTTCTTCTTTTCCTAAATCTCCTTTTACAAATATGGCACGAGAATCAATTGCTTCCTCATGTCCAGTTGTTAAATTATCTAAAACAACCACTTCTTCTTTTTCGACCAATTCTTTTACTAAATGACTTCCAATATACCCTGCTCCGCCTACTACTAAGATCATATTGCTGCTCCTTTACAAACTTACTATTTTTTGTAGCTTTATTTCCCTAATATTTGTATTTTAGCATAAAAACAAAAAGTTATAGCATTTTTATCCTTATTTAACGTAATGGACAATGGCCTCTACTGATTTAAGTTTTACTTTATAAAGGAATACCTCTTCTAATAACTAACTTCTATATTCAGCTATAAAGGTTAGCTGCATTCAAAAAAACAAGAAAGCTCACTATTTATACTTTCTTGTTTTTTATAGCAGCATCAATAGACATCATTATCATGCTTTTGCCTTTGTTTTACTTAACCTTTGTTTAAACATATAATAGAAAAATAGAAAATGGCCGACTAAATTACGCTTCCACAATCTTTTCGGTTCCTTTGCCATACGGTACAGCCATTCTAAACGGAGTTTTCTAAATATGCTTGGAGCACGATTAACCGTACCAGACGAAAAATCAATAAATGCTCCTACCGCCAGTGTAACCGTGCAGTTTAATTGACTACGATGTTCCGCAATCCACTTTTCCTGCAATGGCATGCCAAATCCAACTAATAATACATCTGTTTTACGCTGATTAATTGTATCTATTATGTCATTAGATTTAGTATGATCATAATAGCCATGATGCTCTCCAACAAATTCTAAGTGTTTATACTGTGACCCTAACCGATCTAATGCAGCTTTTGCAATTCCTGGTTTTGCCCCTAATAAAAAGATACGAAATTTTTGTTCTTTTATTTTGTTTAAACGATCAAACAAAGCTGGAATAAAATCAGTCCCATTCAGATTTTCTTTGAATTGAAATCCATAAATTTTCGCTCCAACTTCTACTCCAATACCGTCATTTAATAATAAATCACTATTATTTATTATCTTTTTATATTCCTTATCTTTTTGAGCGAGATTATAGCAATGATCATTTAAAAAAAAGACATCTGTTTTTTCTTTTTTTTGCAGCTTTTCTGAAACAGCTTGCAGGGCTTCTTGCTGGTTCACAACATTTACCCCTATATTTCCTAACCATCTTTTTTCTATCATAAAATAGTGTCTCCTATTAATCATTTATCTGTAGCTTACATTATATAAGAAAAGAACCCTTCCTACAATTCATCCCTTTTTTCCCGATGACATTGTTAGTTTTTGTCGAAACTTTAGTTACAGTCACTGTATTAATATAATAAATAACATGATAAAATTATATAAAAGTTCATGTAAAATTCATTCAAATTATCCAAGATAAAGGCAAACCATTTGAAAAGATGGGACGCAAAGCCTCAGATCTAAGGTAATTTTATTACTATGATGGCTGGGCCACCTTATACAATATAAGGAGGTTTATTACCTTGATAAATTTGTTTCCCACTGAACCAAATCCTATAGAGGAATTAGACTCAGAATGGCTGAACCTAATCTTAGAGGCAAAAGAATTAGGCCTAACCCCTACACAAATATATGAATTTTTGCAGACTAAAAAATAAACAATTATTTAAAAAAGATCGAATTTTCAAACTATTAATCATTGTAGAAAATAAAACCAGAGATGCTGTTATGATAAACAATAAATAAGGTGAAACTTCAATCAGTGGGGGTTTTCTTCATCCTCACTGATTGTTAGTTGAACCAATCAGGCTTTTATAGGCAGTTATCCCCCAGCTAGATTTCTCGTTTTCTCTTACCATTTTGAGATGGGGGTTTACTGCCCATTAATGCGTGATAAAATGATAACCAGCAGCGGCATATTTTAATAATGCCGCTGTCTTTTTTCTTTCTTTCACTCCTGCTTAACAGGCAGGAATACTCCCCCGGATAAAACCCGACTGGTTCCACTAACAGAACATGTTCCCCCTGATGATTAAAGTTTCACTTTATAAAAATCCTTTTAGCATATAACGAAACATATCTTTTTTCCTTCTATTTTCTATACTTATATGGGACCACTGCTTTACTTTTATAGGCGTTATAAAGGAAGTGCCGTACATTTTTTTGCTGACAGTAGGCAAAACAACGACTTCGTTCTCATCTAGACCTTCTTCTATTTGCTGGAATCTGCCAATTATTGTTCCTGCGTTCACTTCTTTTTTGTCCAATAGGCCCTTTTCAATCGTATAAACATACTGGCTATCCTTTTGTATCTTTACACTTTTATTAGGAACCGTAATAACATTCTCTATTTTTTCTGTAATAATTTCCATATCATAATGAGTGCCTGCTATTAACTCCTCTGATTGTTCATTTATAGTTATCGTAAATGGATAATAACTTTCACTATTTACTGCCGTTTTTCCTTTGGGGAGTGCAGATATGCTTGAAACTATCCCTGTTAATATCCTTTTATTTTGATCCTTTAAAGTTACTTCCATGCCTTCTGCCAGTTTATTTCTTTCCTTTTCCTTTAACAAGCCTTCTACCTTTTGATCACTTGAAACAATCGTAATAATTGGATTCTTTAAGTCTTCTTGAATAGATTCAACATATCCAGATATCGTGCTTAGTTCCGCTTCTTCTCCAAATTTTTCTTCATTTAATTGCATTAATGCCTGATTCTTCTCTAACATGGCAGTTGTTTTTGCCAGTTCTTGTTCTTTCTCCGCTATATCTTTTTCAATAGAAGTGGAAACAGCAACATTGCTGCTTTCCTCTGAATAAAGCAAATTCTGTTGTATACTGTATAATTGATCAATTTGTGCTTGCAGACTGCTCTCTTCTTTTTCTAAACGCTCCACTTCCAGTTGAAGGGCACTAGTTGTTTCTTGCAATTTATTATTTGTATAGGAAAGCAATGGGGTATCTTGCTCCACATATTCTCCCTTTTGCACTAAAAATCCAGCAAAATTGCCTTTTGTGCTATCATAATAAACAGCCTGCCTTTCTGCTGGAATACTAATTCCTTGTTTCTGCATGGTTTTGACTAAATCCCGTTCAGCTGCTTGCGTCCACGAAGAAACAAACGTAATCTGATCAAAACTCTGGTCTTTTTTCTGCAGCAGCATAATATTAGCACCAATAAATAGAACAACTACAAAAACCAGTAAAGATTTTCTCCACTTCATTCCCCGGCCCTCCTTATACTAAATTTTCTAAATGCCAATATGCCGTTAATGCAGAAATAATAAGAATAATAAGGTAAATCCCTAATACAACCATAATAATATAACGTCCACTTTTCCCCGATATGACAGTTAAATACTTATATTGAATGTAAATCATCCATATTTTAAACAGGCTGATTTCTGCCAAAAAATAGTGTATTATTTTTTTACTAGTGATTGTTTGCGCCATTATCCCTAGGGAAAAAATCGAGGATAACGGAGGAAGGCCAAAATATATTTGCATAGGAATAATCACTATCTTTTCAATTAAAAGTATGGTCATTGCTAAAACTTGTATATAAAGCAACTTATGGTAGTCAACATCTGAAAAAACGTAAAAATACAAGGATACTAAAAAAAGATGCAGCGAAAAAAACACCCATCCCCATATAACTTGTCCAGACGCAAAGAGCAACTTATTTAATTCAAAATCGCTTCTATCATACTCTATCAACTCTTTTGAAACCATTTCATTTCCTATACCCAACAAGGAGCTTATTGCAAAAACTATCGTTGCGATTAAAAACAGATAAATTATTTTTTTAAATAATCCAGTCATTTTTTCCGCTGTCTGCAGTTCATAAGAAACCGTATTTATCTCTTTTAATCCTCTTATAATTCGGGCATAAAAGTCCACCCTTAAACTCCTCCTTAATAGCTATCAATAATTTAAAGTCTTTTATTATCATATCAAAAATTCCCCGCTAAAGTTAAATATATTCTATAAATAGCATCGAAAAAAACTTTTTTAGGAAACACCATAAAGTGAAACTTCAATCAGTGGGGGTTTTACTGCCCGTTAATGCGTGATAAAAAAGCAAGAGTAATGGAAAACTCTTGCCTTCTTATCATCTTATAAATACATATTTTTTCTCCTCTTTTTCCTGCCTTGTTCTGTAAATCCTGCGGATAAAAGATACAATGACAGCAATAAAAGTAAATATGCTAGAAGGGGAAATATTACAATCCATTGGGAGTGGCTGAAAAAAGATCGAGCCTGTCCAATTAACCCAGACCATTCATGTGTGATAGATAGATAAATATTAAAATCAGGCTGAAAAATCGTTCCCCCAAAAAAAATATTAAAGATGCCTAATTGTCCAATAAGATGAAGTACTTGAATTGTTTCATTCATAAATAAAATGGATAAGTTCCCTTTTAATATTGGCAAAATGTGATTTTTCATGATATGCCATTTTGTTCCTCCCAATGTTTCTGAAGCCATCACATATAAACTTTGTTTTACTTCACTTGTTTTTGCATATATAACATCATGTACTCCAGCTATTCCTAATATAATCATTAAAAACGCTTGTATCAAAGCTAAAGTGATTGAAGATAAACTAGGATTTATCGTAACACCAATCATAATAAAATAAATAATCACAACAGGAGGAATACTATTAAATAGTGTAATTTTTTTCTTTTTCGGTGCAAACGGCCTACCATTTAACCCACGAATAATGCCAAATGTGCTTCCTACTATCGTTCTTATTGCTGCAACAATAAGAACCGTAAAAACTGTATATTTAGCGCCATACAGCAAAAGGGATAAAAGATCATAACCCCATTTATCTGTTCCAAAAGGATGCTCTTTAGACGGAGGAAGGGGCGGTACAACTAATGATTCACTATAACTTACTTTCACTTGATAATCTTTTGAATATGGAGCAAAATAGGAGCCAAAAAAGCCTATAAAAATAAAAAACGCTACTAAAATAAGACCTAACCACAATTTATAATTTACATTCTTATACATGCTCTATTATCCTTTCTACTAGACGGATAACGCCAGTAAATAATAAAAACATTATCATATAAAGAAGAAATAACCCAAATAAACAAAAGATGACTAAATTATATTGATAGCCAAATGTTATTTGTGTCAAAAACATCATGGCCGTCATTCCACGTATATTAAATAAATATTCCACAATAAATAAATTGCTTATCATAATAGAAAGAATCTTATGCAAATCTGCTTTGAAAAAAGGAGTCACATTTGTTGTTACATGATAAAGATAAATTTGTTTTCTATCTAGTCCTTTGGCAATGCCAGTAAGAATATAATCTTGAGTCAAAACATCTTTTGTTTCCTCATTTAACGTTTTTATTACATAAAAAAGAGGAATAATAATCAATGACAGCAAAGGCAATAATACAGCAGGATCATTACTGCTAAAGGAAGCGACCTTAACCGTCTTTATGCCGATTAATTGATACATAAACGTAACAAATAATTGCATCAATAAAATAAGAACAAAATCTGGGAAAATACCTAAAAAACTAATTACCTTATTTAAAAACCTTTCACTCCCCCGCCATAACCATATACCTAAAACAAATGCTAAAATTAAAACTACCAAACCTGCTACAGACAAATAAAAAAACGATCCGAAAAAATAACTTCCCATATCTGACAGAATAAATCTTGTCCGATCACCCTGTACATAATAAAAAGAATCTCCCGAAATTAGTCCAATAAGAAATTGTTTAATTACTGAAAAAAACATAAACGGCTTAAAGGAAACACTCTCGCCTGCTTGAAAAAAAGCATATGGAAATGCAGCTAATATAAAAATAAACAGAATACTTCCAATATGTATAATAAAACCTTTCAAATACCTCATCTCTCTAAAATCCTTTCCATTCTCTTTGGCCAAATAATTATTTTATAAAGTGAAACTTCAATCAGTGGGGGTTTTACTGCCCGTTAATGCGTGATGAATTAGCTGTTTTCGTAAACTTTGTTGCTTTTAAAAGAGTCGGTTAATTTCCGTTCTAGGACGCTCGCTTTCCATGGGGCGGGCGGTGAGCCTCCTCAGGCTGTGGCCTTGCGGGATTTCACCTGTCCCACTAATCCCACAGGAGTCTCGCACCTTTCACTCCAATCCACCTGTTTTAACCATGGATTTCATTGAAACTATCCGAAAAACAACAATCTTTTAGAAAACAGCCTATAAATTGAATAGTTGTCTCTCCTTTTTCACTCTTCTTTTATTTTTCCTATTCTAATATTCCAAAATATTCCTTATAGAATAATAGTATTTTAATTTACACTTACACTAAATTTCAGTGGATAAATACTTATTTTTAACAAAATAATGTTTGACTAAAATTTAATCATTTATTATCTCATTATAACAATAACATTAATTTTCAGTATTTTTAAGATATTTAATAAAAATACTTTATATTTTGTATTATCACTTGTTTTTTGGCTATTCTTTTATTAGTTTTGAAAGTAGCAATAGGGAAAGGACCCAATTAGCTGGTTATATATCTCCTAAAACAGAGAGACTTTATTTTTAGATTTGGTATGTGATCTATTGACACAATAAAAAAACAGCGCCTGCTTAGACGCTGTTAAAAAAGAGGTTAAAGAAGTAGTTATTTGATTTTCTATATTGAAGAATAATTGTTTAAATGATATTTAAACAGGAAGGATTTATCATAATCATATGAAATAATAGTTATGTGGGCTACAGGGAAGATAAATGTGGAAGTATTTCCGATAGGATAATTTGTTCTAACTGCGTTATTCTCGTTTGATGCTGCTCCATTCTTTCATTAGTTTTTCCTTGCATGGCTATTAATGCAGCAAGTAAATCACTGCTTTGGGCTGCGGTTTTCACTTTCACTCACTCCTTATGGAATAGTTTGCTGTAATTTTTTTGGTTCTAAAAATTTTACATATTCAGCAATTACTTCTGTGACATAAACCCTTTTCCCCTCTTGATTATCATAATGGCGGGTTTGAATTCTGCCCATTATGCCGATTAACGAACCTTTTCGGCAATAATGCACCGTGTTTTCTGCTGTTTTTTTCCAAAACGTGCATTGCACAAAATCAGCATCATATTCTCCCTCTTGATTTCGATAATTGCGGGTAACAGCCAGCGTTACATTTGTAACAGATGTTCCTTCTTGTGTTACTTTTAGCTCTGGATCACGAGTTAATCTTCCTACCAAAGTAACTTGATTAATCATTAGCAGCCTCCTTCCTTTCGCCGATTAACTACATCATACTAAAAAGATTCTCCTATGAAAAATAGCCAAAAATAAAAATTCGGTTTATTTTAAAGCGAATTTTTATTTTTGGCCTAAGTGAATTTTTAGCTTTTAACACATTTTTCCTTTATAAAATTACAAATTTTAGGGTATTTTTCCTTATTTTTAAAATTTTTCATAAAAATTTTAAAAACATAAAAAGGGATTATCCCTATACTAATCTATTAGGATAATCCCTTTTACACTTCTTGTATTTTTTAGTTATTGTATCCTTCAATCACTTTATTCACTTGAACCATTACTCCTTCTTTAAGAG
Source organism: Niallia nealsonii (assembly GCF_002835805.1). Lineage (GTDB taxonomy): Bacteria > Bacillota > Bacilli > Bacillales > Cytobacillaceae > Niallia > Niallia nealsonii. The sequence goes on from NZ_PISE01000051.1 coordinate 12,581, forward strand.
CCGCTAATTTGGACTGGCTGCTCTCTAATGAAGGGCTGGTAACGCTGAAATAAAACTTAGCTTTTGGTTCTGTTCCAGACGGACGAAGGCAGAACCATGAACCGTCCTCTAAATAATATTTAATAACATTAGATTTTGGAAGATCAATTAATGTCTCTGTTAAACCTACTAATTTTTTGCTTGTTAAATAGTCTTCTACAGCTGCTACTTTCAAACCATTTACTTCTTCAATCGGCTGATTGCGGAATGTATCCATAATATATGCAATTTGTTCTGCTCCATCTTTTCCTTTAAGAGTCAGAGATTCTAAACCTTCTTGATAGAAGCCATATTTTTCAAAAATTCCGATTAACCCTTCATACAATGTTAAACCTTTTGATTTATAGTATGCCGCTACTTCTGCAGCAAAAATTGCGGATTGGACTGCATCTTTATCACGGACAAAATCGCCAATTAAATAGCCATAGCTTTCTTCATAACCAAATAGGAAAGTATGCTCACCTGTTTGTTCAAACTCTTTAATTTTCTCTCCAATAAATTTGAATCCTGTTAATGTATCAATCGTTGGGATGCCATATGCTTTGGCAATTGTTCTGCCAATTTCAGATGTAACGATCGTTTTAATAACTATACCATTTTCTGGCAAAATCCCTTTTTCTTGTTTTTGCAGCAATAAATACTCAAGCATTAATGCGCCTAATTGGTTTCCTGTTAATACTGTATATTCTCCATTTAGATCTTTGACTGCAACTCCTAGACGATCTGCATCTGGATCTGTTCCAAGCAGAATATCTGCATCTATTTCTTTGCCATAGCCAATCGCAATTTCAAAAGCAGCATGTTCCTCTGGGTTTGGAGATTTAACCGTTGAGAAGTTAGCATCTGGAAGTTCTTGCTCTTTTACAACTGTTACATTTTCAAAGCCAAATGCTTTTAAACCAGCACGAACTGGCTTATTTGCTGTTCCATGTAATGGCGTGAAAACAATCTTCAAATCTTTTACACTATCTAAATTGCTGTTTAATTGAATGCTTTTTAACTCTTCAATATAAGCAGCGTCCACATCTTCTCCAATATATGTTAACAAACCTTTTTCTAATAGCTCTTTTTCTTCTAGCACTTCAATAGTCAATTCATTCTCTACAGCGTTTACATAACGAATAATAATATCGGCAGCTTCTGGAGGCAATTGACCGCCATCTTCTCCGTATGCTTTAAAACCGTTATATTCAGGAGGATTATGACTTGCTGTAATGACTACTCCCGCAAATGTATTTAAATGGCGAACAGCAAAAGATAATAATGGAGTCGGGCGCAATTCTTCAAATACATAAGATTTTACTCCTAATTTTCCAACCACTTTTGCGACTTCTAATGCGAATTCAGGTGATTGATGACGAGAATCGTATGCAACCGCAACACCGCGATTCATTGCTTCTTCGCCTTGTTCCACTATGTACTTTCCTAGACCTTCAGCAGCTTTACGTACTGTGTAGATATTCATTCGGTTAATGCCAGGTCCCAGCTCTCCACGCATACCGCCAGTGCCAAATTCGAGATGCTTATAAAAGCTATCTTCAACCAATTTTTCAGATTGTTGCAGTTCTGCTAATTGTGCTTTTAAATTTGGTTCTAAATCTGCAAAGCTTGTCCATTTTTCAACAATTTCTTTATAAGCCATAATCCCAGGGCCCACCTTTACCAATATATTTTTACTATCTTAACATTACCTAAATTTTGTATATAAGTAAAGCCTTTTTAGGGGATTCTTCCCCCATTCTATTCTATCTACATTTGCAAATTATCGATTTGTTTTACTCCAAAATTTCATAAGGGGTCCATCTTCCCCATAGACTGGATCTTTACTCGGAAAAGCCACTTTTTCAATTTCTTCTTCAGCTCCTTCTAGATCTTCTTTTGTATTTTGCTTAAGGTTAAATTCCTGTCCATCTGGATACGCGCCAATTACTTGAAAGTCAATGGATGCAGATAATTTTTTATGTCCAGTTCCCGCTGGAAGCACTAATATATCTCCACTATTCACAATAACTTTTGTGCCCGATTCTCCACCAATCAATAATAAGCCTGATCCTTTTAAGATGCCAAGAACTTCATGTGCATTGCTATGATAATGATGAAAATAATAAATTCCATTAATCCAAGTGTTTTTCCAATTATTGGACGTTATAAGCGTTTCTATTTTATCTTCATTATTCTGAAATACCTTTTTATAATGCAAGACAGGTAAAGTTGGATTATTAGGTATATAGCCATTTTTTTCGAAATAAAAAATTGTTACATCCGATTTTGTCATATAAAGCTGCACCTCTTTTCTTCTATTACTTTGTACATACCCATAATTTAAATCGTTCATTCCATTTACATCCTAATAAAGTGAACCTTCAATCAGGTTTTTAATCAGCAAGTTAATTCCCACCTAATAATAAATTTCTCGCTTTCTCTCATAATCTCTTAGATAAGGGTGAAAAGCCTGTTAATGCATGATAAAGATTAGATGCCTATTTACATCATTATATCTAGTTGAATTTTTCTTCTCTAAGAGTCTCGCAAGTAACCTTAAATTATATAAGAAAAACAAATTAGAAAATTCTGTTTTTAAATAAAATATTAAATTGGAACTTTTATTACCGATATATGTATTATGCCCTGAAGGCAAACTCTGTTATTAAACATAGAAAACAATATAGGAGTAGTGGAAATAAATGAACTTTAGTATTAAACAAAAATTAATTGGGAGTTTTTTACTTATCTCTCTCTTTTTTAGTCTTGCTGCAGTCTATTCTTATTCAAGTGCAAAAAAGACGGAAACATCCTATCTATATATTATTAATACTGTTTCGGAGTTACGGATAATCGCAGATGAAATTCAAACAAATACGGCCTTGCAGTCTGGCTATTATCGCGGTTATATGCTGTATAATGATAGTATATTTAAAAATCGTCTGAACAGTGCAAATTCCAATATAGAAAATCTTGTTTCAGAAGGACATAAATTAGCCCAAATAGATGAAACACAAAAACGCTTAACCGAAATAGGAGAATTAAATAAAGAATATGGCCAAAAGGCAAATTCTATTATGAATTCTGCACAAGGAAATAAAAAGGAAGCCATAAATAATGGATTACAGCAGCTTGTCCCCATTGCCAATGAGCTAACAGAAAAAACAACTTCTCTAAGTTCATGGCTAAAAAAAGAATTGATAAAACCTGAAATAGCTAAAGCAAAACAAGAAGCAGAAACACGTATGATAATTATGATAACATTAGGCATCGCAACTACTATTTTAGCGCTCCTTATTGGGATATCCCAATCACTGATTCTAACAAAAACATTAAACAAACTGAAAAACGCAACAAAAAAAGTGGCGGAAGGAAATCTGCAGATTGAGCCTATTAAAATAAAACAAAAAGATGAATTGTATGAGTTAAATCATTCTTTTAATCAAATGAAAAACAATTTAGTAGATATGGTTGCAAATATTTCGGTAAGTTCCAATCATGTTGCAGCAAGTGCTGAACAATTAAACGCAAGTGCTGAACAATCAAGCAAAGCAGCAGAAACAATCACATCGTCCATTCAGCAAATTGCAAGTAGAAATGAGTTTACCTCTTCAATTCTAGTGGATAACTCTCAAAATATTGCATTTATTTTTGATAACGTATTAAAGATTGCCGAGGAAGCAGAAGCTGTTTCTAAACTTTCACAAATGACAACAGAAAAAGCGATAGAAGGAACTGCTTCTGTTGAAAATAATTTGAAACAAATGAAATTTATTAAAGAATCTGTGGCACGAACTAATACTGTTATTACTTCTTTGTCTAATCGTTCAAAAGAAATTGAAGATATCGTAACATTAATTAGCAATATTGCTGAACAAACAAATTTACTGGCACTAAATGCAGCTATTGAAGCAGCAAGGGCTGGTGAACATGGCAAAGGGTTCTCCATTGTGGCAGAAGAGGTTCGAAAATTAGCAGAACAATCACAAAGCTCTACCAAAAGCATTGGCAATTTAATTCAGGTCATTCAAAAAGAGACAACAGAATCCGTCCATACTCTTCAAGAAGCTATAAAAACAGTTGAAAACGGCGCGGTGCTGTCTGAAAAATCAGCATTAGCATTCTCTGAAATAGTGAAAAGCACCAAAAAAGTTACTCCAAAATTAATGGAGGTTACCCAAACCATTTCTGATATAACAAGCCGTGTAGAAGAAGTAGATACATCCGCAAAAGAAATTGTTTCCTTATCCAAGCAACAGGCCATCAGTACGGAGGAATCAGCAGCATCGACAGAAGAACAACTTGCTTCTATGCAAGAAATTAATGCTTCTGCAGAAGCACTAGCACAGATGGCGGAGGATTTGACATATATAGTCGGTAAATTTAAGCTTTAACTTGATTTATTGATAAAGTGAAACTTCAATCAGGCTTTTACGGGCAAGTTTCTACCCACCTAGATTTCTCGTTTTCTCTTATAATCCCTTAGGTGGGGGTCAAAAGCCCGTTAATGCGTGATAAAAGGGAATTCGGCGTTAAAATTAGACGAGATTCCTCTTTTTCCTTTCTGATTCTGCACTTTTCCACATGCATTTAAAAAAATAAATCCCAGCTAAAACTGTTAATACTCCTAATAATAAAAATAAATAATGGAAACCTATCATTACTTGTGCCGAATCGGCTCGGGGGTTCTTCATCCAATCTTCTAAAGAAAGATCAAGCCAACTATTCATCAAGGTAATGCTGACAGCTGTTCCAAGAACCATTCCAATATTCCTTAATAAAGCAATTGTACTGCCCATCATTCCTAAATATTGTAATGGAACATAAAACATCATAATACTATAATTGGGCGATGTAAGGATTCCCATTGAAAATCCCAAAAAACAAAATAGAATAATTAAAATTGGCAAAGTTGTATGTTCAGTCAAAAAGCTTAATGTGAACATACTAATACTTAAGAAAAATAAACCGATAAACACTATTTTTATGCTGCCAAAACGATCAGATAAAGAACCGCTAACAGGTCCAAATAATGCCAGCAACAATGGATAACACATTAAAAGTAAACCAGAATGTTCTGCTGAATAATGCAGCACTCCTCGTAAATAAAAAGGCAAACTGACCATTGCAGCAAATGTTGCAGCATAACTAATCGTTAATATAACTCCCCCTGAACGCACCATTAAGGAAGAAAAAATTCGCGGATCAATAAATGGATATTCCACTCGTTTGCTTCGATACATGAATCCTAAAAAGGCAATGATGCTAGCAGCCATAATCACAAATAAAAAGGGCTTTGCCACACCTTCTCCAATACTATTTAATACATAAACAAATGTTACAATGCTTACACCAAATAACATGCTGCCAAGATAATCAAAGGAAGACTTATAAAACTGTTTGTCCAAAGGAATAAACTTTTGTGCCAGAACAAAAGCAGCCAAACTAATGGGAACAATTGTCCAGAAAAGAATATGCCAAGAAAATGCCTCAATTAATAGCCCGCCTACTGATGGTCCCAATAATGCACCAAAACCGACAGATGTACTAATAATTCCTAATGCTTTTCCTCGATGCTTTTCTGGATAAGCATCTGTTACAATCGCCATATTAACAGCTTGAAGCATAGCCGCACCAAAACCTTGCACTATTCTGCATATAATTAATAATTGAATGGAAGTTGATAATGCAGAGACACCGGCTCCTACTGCAAAAATAAGATATCCCCAATTATGTATTTTCCTTTTGCCATATTGATCTGCCAACTTCCCCATAAATGGCAAAAAAAGCATAATTGAAAGTAAATAGCCATTCACTATCCACTGAGTCAAAGCAAGACTTGATGAAAAATAAAGAGAAATATCAGTAAGAGCAATATTCACAAACCCTGCAGAAAAATGAGAAAGGAAGGCGCCTGCACATACAGAAATCAACAGCAGAATAGAATGCGTTTTTTGCTTATCCATTCTATTTAGACCAGTTGTTGGCACCCCGTTTACTACATCTGATTTTTTCATACATATCACCTTTTTAGGCAGTGATCTACCACCTCAATTTTCAACTATATCCATAAATCCATATTCTATTTTCAAACAAAAAATGATTAGTAACACTTGAGCTTTAGCAAAGATTTATAATAGTATCTGTTATTGTTTCAACTATATCCGCTATTTTTACAGGGAAACACTAAAATATAATCAAACATCTTAAAGTGAATTTTTTTTGAGCGCAATAAATGCCCTTTAGAAAAAGGCTGTTTTCTAAAAGATTGTTGTTTTTCGGATAGTCTCCATGAGCAAAAATAAATTGATTGGAGTGAAAGGTGCGAGCATCCTGGAACGGAAATCAACCTGCTCCTTTAAAACAAAGTGTACGAAAACAGCCTAGAAAAAAACTAGATGAGCTCAAAACAGCTCATCTAGTCTTAATTATTCTATATATTTAACTCGAGGGATAAATATTTATATTCTAAATAATCTTCTATCCCATATTTTCCTCCTTCACGGCCTATTCCTGATTCTTTTATCCCGCCAAATGGAGCCTGTGCCGTTGTTGGCAATGGGTCATTTATGCCGATAATGCCATATTCCAAACTTTCTGAAACCCGAAAAATCCGCGAAACATCGTTTGTATAAAAATAAGAAGCGAGACCATATGGGGTATTATTGGCCTGCTCGATCACTTCTTCTTCTGTTTCAAATAAAAAAATAGGGGCAACAGGACCAAATGTTTCTTCAGACGAGATTTTCATTTCATTTGTAGCATTCATTAAAACGGTTGGTTCATAAAAAAAGCCTGCTTCAAACTCTTTTCCTTCAGGCCTTTTGCCGCCATAAATAATTTTCGCGCCTTTTTGTACGGAATCTTCAATATGTTCTTTTGTTTTGGCAACCGCTTGTTCATTAATTAACGGCCCAATGGTAACACCAGGTTTTTTTCCATTTCCCACTACTAACTTCTTCATTTTTCCGGTTAAAATTTCAGCAAATGCATCCGCAATATTTTTTTGTACATAGACCCTATTTGTACACACACAAGTTTGGCCTGCATTACGAAATTTACTGGCAATTAAACCATCAGCAGCACGATTTAAATCTGCATCTTCAAAAACAATAAACGGAGCATGCCCTCCTAATTCCATGGAAACTTTCTTCATGGTATCTGCTGCCTGACGCGCAAGCTCTTTTCCAACCGCAGTAGATCCTGTAAATGTGATTTTTCGCACATCTGTGCTTTTCATCATTTCTTGCCCTATTTCTTTCGGAATGCCATGAACCAAATTTAATACACCTTTTGGAACACCTGCTTCATGAAAAGCTTTTAATACTTCTATTGCTGTTAATGGGGTCGATTCTGCCGGCTTAATAACGACTGTACATCCAGCAGCTAATGCAGGGGCAATTTTCCGTGTAATCATTGCAATTGGAAAATTCCATGGCGTAATAGCTCCAACAACTCCTACTGGCTGCCTCATGACAATAATTCGTTTGGTCGGGGAACTGGATGGCACTGTGTCTCCATAGATTCTTTTTCCCTCTTCTGCATACCATTCTAAATAGTCGCAGGCAGTATTGATTTCACCAAGCGCTTCTGCAATAGGTTTTCCCATTTCGGACGTGATAATTTCTGCAAGCTCCTCTCTTCTAGAGCGCAGAATAGAAGAGGCATTTTTTATATAATGAGATCGATCATTTGCCGTTAATTTTGACCATGGCTTTAATGCAGCTTGTGCCGCTTCTATCGCCTTTTTTGCATCTATTGATCCACCCTTTGAAACAGATTCTACCACTTCTCCTGTAGCAGGATTGTACACCGGATACGTTTCTTTTGATTGCGCCTCGCACCATTGTCCATTTATGTATAGCATTTTCTCTCCCTCTTTTCTTTTAATTTTAGTCGATTCTAAGTTTGTAGATAGTTCCATTTTAGCAGAGTACGTATTGCCAGTTCCTTTTTAATGCTCATAATCTGTTGTTATTTTGCATATCTCCATTTATTTGTTTTACTATTTATCTCCTTTCCTAGCAGCATATTTAAGTATGTTAAATAAACCCGTTGATTTTTGATTTACTAAGTTCTTGGCCTTATTAACCGCGAAATAGTAAAAAGCAGCCCAGACTATTTCTTTCTGAGCTGCTTCTTCTTATTATTCTCCTAAATTTTCCTTTAGCATCTTATTTACTTTTGCCTTTTCCTCGTCTGAAACTACTAGATAATAGCTTCCATTAATAGTTGCATCCGATCCTTTTACTTCGTACTGTTCAATATTATTACGGACATTTCGGTAATTTTTTTGTATCTTCATCATTTCATCGAAAGTAATATTGGTTTTTACATTGCTGCCTAATGCGTTTAGTATATTATCAAAATGAGAAACAGTTTTTATACTTGCTGCTTGGTTAATAATTGCCGTAATAACTTTCCTCTGTCTTTCATTTCGCCCAAAATCCCCCTCTGGATCAAGGTGACGCATGCGGACAAACCCCAATGCTTTTGCTCCATCTAATTGTAATGTTCCTTTTTTATAATGATACCCTTTTTTATAATACCCCTCATCGATCCAATCAAGGTCATTTTCAACTGTTATGCCTCCAACTGCATCTACTAGATCACTTAATGCTTCCATATTTACTTGAATATAATAATCCATATCTATTCCTGCAAATTCTTCCACCGTATCTAATGTCATTTTAACGCCGCCATATGCATATGCTGCATTAATTTTATTTGTTGTGCCTTTGCCGACAATTTCTGCTCTTGTATCGCGAGGAATGCTGACCATCTGCATTTTTCCAGTAGTTGGATTAAGTGTCATAACAATTAAGGTATCCGATCTTCCAACATCCCCTTCTCTCTCATCCACTCCCATTAAAAGAATTGAGATTGGTTTTTTGTTGCCAAGGGCTTCTTCCTTTTGCTTTGCTTCCGTTTTCGTCTCTTCTTCCACTGGTTCATACATTTTGCCTGCTGTTTTTTCCACATAATTATATAAATAAGCAATATAAGCACCAATTCCGATAACAAGGACCCCAACGATAGAAGCAATTGTAATAATAACTTTTTTCTTCATTTTCTCTCTCACTTTCTACTAAGTTTTCTAAAAGCAAATCAACCTTATTCTACTAATCTAACATGAAAATTAAATGAAAATTTCTGAACACTTACTGCTAAATGACAAAAAAATACTCTCCGCTACATAAAGAGAGTATTTCAATCTATATTTTTGTTATATTTTCACAATAATTCGTCCCTTTATTTCGCCAGATAAGATAAATGACAATTTATCTGGAAGCTCAGCAAGGCTTACTTCTTCATAAATAAAATCCGCTAGATTAACTGGTTTAAAATCATTTGCAAGGCGCTGCCAAATTTTCTCCCGATCATCCATCGGACAATAAACAGAATCAATGCCAAGTAGATTTACACCACGCAAGATAAATGGAAAAACACTTGTAGGCACTTCTCCTCCAGCCGTTAATCCGCTAACAGCAACCGAACCATTGTAGCTAATTTTGCTGAGAATGGCCGCTAACTGCTTGCCGCCAACAGGATCAATGGCTCCTGCCCATAATTGTTTATCAATTGCTTTTATCGTTCCATTATAAATTTCTTCTCTTCCGATAATTTCTTTAGCGCCTAGCTTCGTTAAATACTCTTCTTCTTTTTTGCCAGTGCTTGCCACAACATCGAATCCCAAATTTGCTAAGATATTTACACCAAAACTGCCAACACCGCCAGTTGCACCAGTAACAAGAACTTTTCCCTTTTCAGGCGTTAGCCCATTATCTTCTAAACGCTGAACAGAAAGAGCTGCTGTAAATCCAGCCGTACCTATAATCATTGCTTCTTTTAAAGATAGGCCCTCTGGAAGAGGAACAAGCCAATCACTAGGAATTCTTGCATATTCACTATAGCCGCCAGTATGCGATACCCCAATTTCATAACTTGTTGCGATTACCCTATCTCCCTCTTTAAACCTCTTATCTTCAGAAGATACAACAACTCCTGCTAGATCAATTCCAGGAATATGAGGATATGACCTGACTATTTTTCCATTTGGTGTACTTGCTAGTCCATCTTTATAATTAATGCCAGAATAATGCACTTTAACGACAACATTTCCCTCTGATAAATCATTTAATGTTATATCTTTTATTTGTACAGAAAAATCTTCTTCTTTTTTATCTACCACTACAGCTTGAAAAGTAGTTTCCATTTCCGTCACCTCCCATCTATCCTATCAATTAAAAAGACTATGGTCAAAATATAGAAATTACCCTATAAACATAGGGAAAAGCAGAAATATCGTTCTATTTTTTGTCGATACACAAAAAAAGAAATATACTAAAAGTAATTGCTTATTTAGAAAGGAGAGTTAAATATATGGAAAAACAACAACCTGGCTTAAAGCCATTTTTTTCTCTGCTATTGTCGACAAATATTCCAAAACTAGCTCTAACAATAGGCTTAATCGCCAGCGTTATTACTACATTAGCTGGACTTGCCATCCCACTCCTTACAAGAAAATTAGTGGATGGATTTTCTGTCTCATCATTAAGTATTCCCTTTATAATAACCATTGGAGCTGTTTTTATTGCTCAAGCCGTTATTAGCGGTGTTTCCACTTATTTGCTTGCTGCTGCAGGACAAACTATAGTGGCTCGTCTCCGTGAAAAAATGTGGATAAAGCTTATTCGTCTTCCTGTCTCTTATTTTGATAAACAGCAGAGTGGAGAGTCTGTCAGTCGTATCGTCAATGATACAGGCATTGTGAAAGATTTAGTTTCCCAGCACTTCCCCCAGTTTGTGTCAGGACTGATTTCAATCATTGGCGCAATTATCATTTTATTCATAATGGATTGGAAAATGACGCTCCTAATGCTTATTTCCGTTCCTATTACGATGGCCATCATGATACCATTAGGAAAAAAGATGGGGGCCATATCTCGCGGCTTGCAGGATGAAACGGCAAACTTTACTGGTGATATTCAGCAAACTCTGTCAGAAATTCGCTTAATGAAAGCATCGAATGCTGAAACATTCGAAGAACAAAAAGGAATTAACGGCATACATAAATTATTGGGGTTTGGACTAAAAGAAGCCAAAATCTTCGCCATGATTGCCCCAATTATGTATTTTGTTGTCATGCTTGTAATTGTAATGATTATTGGTTATGGAGGCATCCGTGTAGCAAATGGCGAAATGTCTACAGGAACGCTTATTGCATTTTTGCTTTATTTATTTCAGATTATCTTCCCTATTACATCTTTTGCTATGTTTTTCACCCAATTGCAAAAAGCCAAAGGAGCAACAGAACGAATGATTGGCATTTTGGAACTTCCATTAGAAGAAGGACAAGAAGGATTAGAATTAAGCATTACGAATGAATCCATTTATGTAAAAAATATTTCTTTTGCCTATGAAGAAAATGAGCCTATTCTGCAAAATATTTCTTTTGCAGCACATCCTGGAGAAATGATCGCATTTGCGGGGCCAAGTGGCGGCGGAAAAACCACGATGTTTGGATTATTAGAACGATTTTACGAACCAACTAGTGGTGAAATTCTTATTGGAGATGCCTCTATTCATCAATTATCCCTTTCATCATGGCGCAGTCAAATTGGCTATGTCTCACAAGAAAGTGCGATGATGGCAGGTACTATTCGAGAGAATTTATGCTATGGATTAGGAAATAAAGATACTATCTCAGATGATCGCTTATGGGAAGTTGCTAAAATGGCTTATGCAGATGACTTTATTCGTTCTTTTGCTAATGGATTGGATACAGAAGTTGGCGAACGAGGTGTTAAACTTTCCGGTGGCCAAAGACAACGAATTGCAATTGCACGTGCTTTTTTAAGAAATCCCAGGGTTTTAATGATGGATGAAGCAACGGCAAGTTTGGATAGTCAATCAGAAGGAATTGTCCAACAAGCTTTAGCTCGTTTAATGGAAGGCAGAACAACATTTGTCATTGCCCACCGTCTTTCAACTATTGTAGATGCAGATAAAATTATTTTTATTGAAAAAGGCGAAATAACTGGTATTGGGAAACACCATGAATTAATTCGAACACATAGCTTGTACCGAGAATTTGCTGCACAGCAGCTTGCATAATCGACTATAAAAAAGTCGGATTTTGTCGAATAATAGCTATTTAGTGGAAAAATGCAGCAATCTTAACAAAAAAAGCAGCAAACCAAAAATAAACCGCAACAATCACTTCTAAAATTGCAGCAATAAACCTTGATGCACACCAGTAAATGCAAACAAATAAGCAGGAAGGGTTGCCCCTTGCTGCTTATTTGTTTGCTAATTGTTTTATGACTGCCATAACGTCTAAATCTCCAAGGTTATTGGCAAGCGCCTGCTGAAAAGTCTCATAAGCAGATGCGCCAATTGGCAATAACTCATCTGTTTCATTTGCAAGACGCAAATCTTTTGCCATATGCTTTAGTGCAAATGCAGCAGGATATTCATTATGCAGGATACTTGGTGTTTTCATTTTAGATATCGCCGTTCCAACTGCACTCTCCGATATAATTGTCAGCATATCTTCTTTTTTAATGCCTTGTTTTTCCGCAAATAGCACTGACTCAGCAATTCCTTGCACTGTGATGCCTAATAATAAATTGATGGCTAGTTTGGCATTACTTCCTGAACTAGATTCACCTAAATATATAGACATTTTACTCATCGGTTCAAATAATTTTTTTACCTGTTGGTACGCACTTTCTTCCCCACCTGCTAACACAATCAAAGTGCCATCTTTTGCCGGCTGTACACTTCCAGAAACTGGCGCATCTATAAATGCTGCATTAAACTTTTTTGCCTCAGCAAATAATTCTCTAGACGTATGAGGGGAAACTGTGCTCATATCAATAAAAACTTGTCCCTCTTTGGCCAATCCAAACAGGTTATTTTCAAGATATAAGCTTTTTACCGCAGCATCATCGGAAACCATTGTAAATACAACATCACTAGATTCCACTATCTCTTGTAGATTTTTCCCCTGTGTTGCTCCTTTTTCGACCAACTCTTTTCCTTTTTCTGCAGTTCGATTATACACGTTTACTTCATATCCTGCTTTAAGCAAATTTAAAACAATAGGTATCCCCATATTTCCAAGTCCAATCCAGCCTAATTTCATGTAACATCCTTCCTTTCTATGTATATATGCATCTTAAGAATAGCATATTCTTTTATACGGATAATACGATAAAGCACTTACATTTTGTCTTTATTATGGAGTTATCCATTAGCTTTTTCAAATAAACACTAAAACAATTATTCATATAGATAGAAGGCAAACCTCTTCTATTCATACTATAATAAAAGGATATCTGCTATAATATCGATAACAATACTTCGTAAAGGGGAGATAATTCCTTGCTTAATAGCGATAGTTCTATTCCTTTATACTTACAGCTTAAACAAGCGATTACAGAAGAAATTAATCGAGGCACTTATTTGCCAGGAGAAAAGCTTCCTACTGAAACTGAGTTATGTGAACAATATAAAGTGAGCCGCATCACTGTTCGAAAGGCAGTGCTGGATTTAGTAGAAGAGGGTTCTCTTATTAGACAACAAGGAAAAGGTACCTATGTAAAACGGCCAAAGCTGCAAAGAGAACTTGTATCTGTGTCTGGTTTCTCGGAAAATACGGTATCCTCTGACAATACACCACATAACAAAATACTATCCTATCAAATAAAAGCAGCTTCTAGAAATATTTCCGAAAAGTTAAATATTCCACTTGGATGCAATGTATTAGAATTAAAAAGAATGCAGTATATGGAAAAACAAACTTTATCCCTTGAAATCACCACATATTCTTTGGATCTTTTTCCTAATTTAGAGAAGCAGCTTAAGCAAAACAAAAATATCTCCATGCATCGTATTTTAAAAGAACATTACGATGTTATTCCTGCATACGGAGACAAAGTGGTAAATGTGACGTTTGCTAGTGCGGAAGAAGCTGAATTGCTAAAATGTACTGTTAGTGATCCACTTTTTGAAATTGAAAAAATTGCCTATAATGATGAAAAAGTCGCTATCTACTATTCGTTAATTTATTATCATACAAGCCAAGTAAGTCTAACCATTACAAGCCCATTTCATTCTCATCAATGAGTTTTAAGCTACTGCAACTCCTTTCTATTTTTTATCTACTCTAAAAATCGGCGGGGCTTTTATTGTCCGTTAATAAAGGATAAACATAAAAAAGCTGGCATTTTTCCACATGCCAGCCTTTTTATGTTTAAATGAATTCTACTATATAGGATAGTGTTGATGAATTTTTTTTATTAATTATAGTCTATCAAGCATTTACTTTTAGTATTCTAATTTCCACATATATCTTCTTTTTGTTAATGGATGGTTACGAACGATTGCCAACTGTTCTGCATACACACGCAATACTCCTGAAATTAACATTGGGTTAAAGTAGTCTACTACTTCGCTTGCAATAGCGGAACCTAAACCATAGTCTTTCGCATCTACTACTGTTGTTTTTGCATCAAAACGATTTAAGAAATCTAATGCTCTTGAATCCATTTCTCTTGTTCTTCCATCGTTCATTAATAATAGGAATGGAACATCTTTATCCACTACTTCGAATGGACCATGGAAGAATTCTCCATCATGGAACGTCCCTGAATTGATCCACTGCATTTCCATTAATAAGCAAATAGAGAATGAATAGGCAACTTCGTGTGTAGCGCCACTGCTCATTACATAAATTACTTCATCATCTTTATAAGATTCTGCAAATGCTTTTGCTACTGGTCCAACAGAAGAAACTGCTTTTTCTATTAAATCATAGATTTTGCTGAATCCATCTTGCATTTTATCATAATGCTCGTAGCCTTCAAATTGATTTAAGATCTCTACAGCCAATCCTAAAACCTTTGTCATTTTCTCCATTTTCGCAGCATAGTTTGCTTCAAATCCATGAAAAACTACATAGTCTGCATCATTTGTAAGTGCTGAACCTTCTACATGTGTTACAGCAATAACGTGGGCTCCTAATTCTTTTGCTTTAGCAGTTGCTGTAACAGACTCCGGTGTTGCCCCGCCTAATGAACAAGTTATAACAATACTCGTTTCATTTACTGAAATTGGTGTAGCAAAGTTAAATTCATTCGATGTATATAAACTTACTCGCAGGTCATTTGCATGGCCTTCTAAAAAATATTTAGCTGGGTATAATTCTGCTTTTGAAGCACCGCATCCTACAAAAAATACACTTTTAATGTTTGGCTGTTTGTCTTTAATTGATGAGATAATTTGTTTTAATTCCATTTGTTCATTCCTCCAAAATAGGTTATATATTTAAACGATAAGAATCTATCATTTATATCCAATGTCAAACGACTCATAAAATCTTTTTATCTAACAGATTAGATCAAATAAACGATCTACTTTTTCTCTCAATCATTCATAAACGGAATAAATGCTTTCATATTGCGTTTATCATGTTCAGCTGGATTTTCAAAATAACGGGAATCAGTTATTTCTTGTCCTAAATATCCTTTGTAGCCATTTTCCTTCAGTACGGTTAAAAATTCTTCTAAATTATGATGGCCGTCTCCCCAAATCAAATGACCATAAGGGTTTCCATCAACAAAATGGGTATGAATGATATCACTATGAAACACGTCGAACCAATCTTGCAATGTTTCGCCAGCTACTCCCATCGCGGTTGTGTCCACTAGAATTTTTAGATTTGCATGATTGATTTCATCCATCATTCTTTTTGCATCACTTACGGTTGTAACTAAATTGGACTCTTCTGGACGCAGGCTTTCTAATGCTAAGGTAATTCCTTCCTGCTTTGCTATCTCTGCTAATTTAGAGAGCATTTCACGAGATCTTTTCCAAGCCTCTTCCCGGTCCTCATCCAAATACCCCCAACCTGAGTTGCATTGCATAATCGGACTTCCTAGTTCTGCGCATGCTTTGATGCCATTTGAAAAATATTGAAAACTTTTTTCAAAGATTTCCGGTTTTGCAGCAGCAAACTGATATTGATACATACAATTTTCTGGTGTAAAAACTACGAGTTCTAAGTCTCGCTCATTGATTTTTTTCTTTAAAACTTTGCAGTCAGAATAGGTTGTTGGATCTAAATAATAATGAGGAATCCCTGTCCAAAACTCGATTGACTTTATTCCGGCTTTTGCTTGTGCGTCTAAAAAATATTCTAGAGAATACCGCATATAATGGATATTCATTCCAGCCACTTGTTCCCTATTAATTAAAGCCAATTCACTAACCACCTTTATTAGCATTCTTTAAAATTAGGAATATATTTTTCCAAAACCAAATGAACCATCTACTAAACATTGTTGAGAAGAAAATTCGGCAGCTTTCTCAAGACTTTCTTTTATAATCGTCTGTTTGCCTGCCTTGCCAGTTTCTAGTCCCCTTAAATAGTTCACCATAAAGCAAGTGATAAAAGAATCTCCAGCTCCCATTGTATCTATCGCTTTAACCAGTTTCGGCTCTTGCAGATAAAATGTGGATCCATCATATAGTAGAGCGCCTTGTTCCCCCATTGTACAGAGCACCAGTTTGCACCCTAAATTTATAACCTTTACCATTAAATTCAACATGTCATCTGTTTTTAAATGACTACAAGAAAAGTAGGCATAATCGATTTTTGCAGCAATTTGATTTATCTGCTCTTGTGTAAAATCAGATGAAAAATCAAAACCAATTGGCACGCCCAGCGCTTTAATTTTTGACAGTTCCTCTTCACTAAAACCATATAAACCAGTGTGCAGCAGATCGAACCCTTTTATATAGTTAAGATCCTCTTGCGTTAAATTCAAACCATGTTCTCGCAAAACGCCACATCTATTGCTTCCTAAGAAAACACGATCGCCATTCTCTAATGTTACTCGTGCACAGCCATTTTCTCCCTCATATTGCTTGCTATGACTGATGTCTAATCCAATTTCTTTTATGCTACCTTGAACATGCCTCGCTTCATTATCTGTTCCAAAAGCACCCAAGAATGCTGCTTCTGTTCCTAATCTTTTTGCATAAACAGCAAAGTTCAAAGCATTTCCACCAGGATACATCGTGTTAATATGTTCATATTTGTCGACAACATTATCTCCTAATCCAATTACCTTTATCATAATAAAAACCTCACTTATAGCACTTTTGATAGAAAATCAATTGTTCTAGGATGTTTCGGATGTTCAAAAAATTCTTTTGGATTATTCTCTTCCAAAATTTTCCCTTGATCAATAAATAGAATGCGATCCCCAACTTCTTTTGCAAAACCCATTTCATGTGTAACAACTACCATTGTCATTCCTTCTCTTGCAAGATCCTTCATAACAGCTAAAACTTCCCCTACCATTTCTGGATCAAGAGCAGAAGTAGGTTCATCAAACAGCATCACTTCAGGTTTCATTGCTAAAGCTCTTGCAATCGCAATCCGTTGCTGCTGTCCGCCAGATAAAGAAAATGGATACACATCTATTTTTTCCAACAATCCTACTTTCTTAAGGAGTTCAATGGCTAATTCTTTTGCTTTTTGCTGCTTCATTCCCTTTACTCTAATCGGTGCATGGCATATATTCTGGCACACCGTCTTATGTGGAAAAAGATTAAATTGCTGAAAAACCATGCCCATCTTTTCTCGGACTTTATCAATATTGATATTTTTTCCAGTAATATTTTGACTATCGAGGCAGATATCCCCGCTTGTCGGAGTTTCCAGCAAGTTTAAGCATCGCAAAAATGTACTTTTACCAGAACCAGATGGACCAATGACTACTACGACTTCTCCTTTTTGGATACTAACATCGATTCCTTTTAAAACTTCAGCCTTTCCATAGGTTTTATGTAAATCTTTAACGTCTATCACTTGTCTTTAACCTCCGTTCTACAACTCCTAGAATTCTAGATAATGTAAATGTCATGACTAAATATCCAAGTGAAGCAACCAAAATTGGTTCCAATCCCAGTGCCGTATTTCCTCTTACAATCGTCGTTTTATACATTAATTCTGCGATACCTATAATAGAGACAATAGATGAATCTTTAATACTTCCTATAAACTGATTGCCTAATGCAGGTAAGATATTCTTAAAAGCTTGGGGCAATATAATGTCAAACATTGCTTGCCTTTGATTCATGCCTAAACTTCTTGCAGCCTCCATTTGTCCTCTACTTACTGCTTCAATGCCAGAACGAATCGTTTCAGAAATATATGCAGCCGCATTTAAAGATAACGCGATTGCTCCAACTGCCAAATCTGGAATATCGTATCCCGCAAATAGAAGAGGGACTCCGATATATATAATGTAGATTTGTGCAAGAAGTGGTGTTCCTCTTATAAATTCCACATATATATCACCGATTAATCGAATAATATAGATGGATGATCTTCTTAGAAAGGTTAGTGCTACACCAAAAATGCTTCCTAATATAACCGCAATCACAGCAAGAATAATGGTGATATAAGCACCTGTTAAAAAGAATTGATAATAATCTCCTAAGAATGAAAAGTTCAACTTTTTCCCCCATTTCATTAAGGTATTTTTGGATGACACACCTTAACTTCTATGATGCAAAGCCAGGTGTATGATGAATTTGCATCATAAAAGGAATGGTGAAAAATAGTTCGTTTAATCTTCCAACTCTACTCCATCCATTGCGTCTTTCAGCCATTGTTCATAATCTGGTTTTATTCTTTCAATGGTGCTGTTGATTGTATCCATTATTTCTTTATCTGTTCCATTTGGCATCGCAATAGCAGCACCTGCTGATGGATCTTCATAATAAATTTCACTAGCAACAATAGAAGGATTGCCTTTTGCAAGCAAGGTAGCCGTTGGAATGTCCACTAGAACAGCATCTACTTTTTTATTTGCTAAATCTAACGATAGTTCTGTTGATTTTCCTAATAATTTTAATTCTGCATTTGGAAGCTCTGATTCAAGAATAGATTGCTGAACAGATGTTTTAATTGCTGCTATTTTTTTGCCTGCTAGACTATCTGCTGTTTTATATTTATTAAGATCTGCTTTTCTCACCATCATGACGTTTCTGCCCTTATAGTACACATCAGTAAAATCGGCATTTTTTTCTCTTTCCTCTGTAGGACTCATTGCTGAAATAATCATGTCAATCTTTCCGCTTTGAAGGGCAACAAGCAATCCATCAAAATCCATATCTTTAATTTCGTATTCCACACCTAAGTCTTTTGCTACTTCTTCTAATAACTTAATATCGGAACCAACAATCTTGTCTTCGCCATCTTTAATAGAATGATATTCATATGGTGGAGTTGCAGCCATTGTTCCAACAACAATTTTCCCTTTTTCTTTAAGGCCTTCCAACCCACTTGCTGAAGTACTGCTCTTTGTTGAAGAACCGCAGCCTGCTAATACAAAACTCATCATACTTACTAATAAAACTGCTGATATTGTTTTAAGAAGTTTTCTTTTCATGCTTTTATCCCTCCATTTTTCATATTAGATATTGATAAGACGTTATAAATCGTTATAAAATATTCTAAAAAAAAGGAATTTTCGAATTATTTAATGTAAAAATATATTTCTTTCTAAATACTTATACATTTTTTAAATAAAATTACGATAGCCAATTCATTATTTTTTACTATTAAGTCCTTTGTATAAAACCATAAACCTCTTCTTATATATTAAATAATCTCTTTTCTCATTCCCTCGCTTTCTTTATGGATTATACTTTATTTTTCAATGATGTTATATAACGTTATATTGATAGGATAATAGAATTGTAGAGATATGTCAATGAAAATTCCGAAAATTCTACAATTAAATGTTAGGAAACTTCACATGCGATAAAATCCCCTTTAAATCTAGCCTTCTGCCTCTTATTTTTGCTTATTTCATCTGTTTTAAAAACAGTGAAGCCTACTTAAATAATATTCACTCATTTCCTTCTCCAAAATAAAGCAGCATCAGTTTCAAAAGAAACCAATGCTGCTTCATTCCTGTCTAATTATATTCTTTTAAATAAAATATTATTTTCCAAATGAATATGATCAAAGGTCATTGATTCTAGCTCTTCTAATTTTAAGTAGGTTAAGCGATAAGTATTGCATGCACCTTCTGGAATCTCAAAGTCATTTGTGGCTGATCGAATATTTTTTAAATATTCTCCAGCCTCCTCATGTTCTGATTCTAAATGATCAATCTCCGCTTTAGCCTTTTTCAAATCCTCATCTGCTAATGTTTGCTCGTAGGCTGCAATATAAGGGAATATAGATATTTCTTCATCTTGCAAATGCTGTTCCAAGTCTTTTTTTAATAAGAAAAAATTATCATATACTGCTTTTAAATGGGAATCTCTTTGGCCATGCACCCGGTATACTTTCGTTACAAATGCACTTAATTCATCTAACATTTCTCTTGTTGATTGATGATATTTTTCATTAATATGATCCATAAGATTTTTTAAGGAACTAGTTGTCCAATCTATTTCATCTTCTTGATTATATACTTGATACATAGTATTAATACTATCTAAAATTTCCTTTGTATCTAATTGTTTCTCTTGCAGCACTTCACCGATTGGACGATTTCCTCCACAGCAGAAATCTATCTTATATTGTTTAAAAAGCTTGCTAGCTCCTGGAAATTTTGTGACAATATCACCTGTTTTCATTGATTCAGTAAAAATAGCAGTCATAAAAGCAGCTCCCTTTTTTTAGAATATCATTAGTATAACTAGGGAAGAAAATAGAAAATAGGATTCAAATCACATTTTTTATTTTTATGTTATAATTTTTTTAGTTAGACATATTATTGATTGTGAAAATATGAGCATATTAGCGAGGTGAATATGATTATGGATTATTGCGCAAAAAGAGTTCCCATTTTTTATTCTCTATCCAATAAAGAAATAGAAAAAATAACAAAAAAAGTACAGCATCTATACTTTAAAAAAGGACAATTATTAGTAGCTGAGGGAGAATATGCTGATTCTTTATATATTATTCATAGTGGAAAAGTAAAGCTTATAAAGCTGACTGTTCATGGAAAGGAACAAATTCTGCACTTATTAACAAACGGCGATTTCTTTGGAGAGAGAAACTTATTTGCTAACACAGAAGGCAATAATTTCAGCGCCTACGCAATGGAAGATACCAAAATTTGTCTACTTTTAAAAAAAGATTTTGATGAGATGATGATAGCAAATCCTGAAATCTCTATTAAAATTTTAAAAACGATTATGGACAGGCTTTCTCATACAGAAGATTTAGCAAAAATATTGGCTACAAAAGATCCCGAGGTCCGAATTGCTCATTTATTGGATGAGTTTTGCGCAAAATTCGGAACCATAACAGAAAAGGGAGTGTTAATTGATCTGCCGATTACACGAGAAGAGATTTCAAACTATGTGGGATTAACAAGAGAAACAATCAGCCGTAAGCTAAGCAAGTTCGCTGACATGGATTTGCTAACATTAATAGGAAATAAACAAATTTTAGTTAAAAACCAAAAAATTTTCAGCGAATGGTTTTAGTCTCTCCACTTTATTGTGAGAGACTAACCATTATTGCTATATTACTCAAAACTTTATCTATTATTTTTCCATTGAATAATGGATTAATGCCAATATTTTTTTCTTGCTTCATCTGTCCATTCAATTTGTTTTGCACCTTCTAGTTGTTCCTCTGACCCGTTCCCTATGTTTACTGTTCCGTCATAAAAAATTGGTTTATTATCCATCTCCAGCCTCCTTTTTATTCATCATAAAACGTAATAATTCTTAAAAAAGAACATTTAAAAGACCAAATTATACATATAGTATGTATTCATTAAAAATAGTCCTTTTATAAAAGCAAAACAAAAATAAATGCTATTGATCTTTTAAAATCAATAACATTTATTTTTGTTATAAAGAATCTAATATTAAAGAAGTAAGCAAACCTAATGCAGCAATTAGACCCGTAATGGCACCTCCTTCTTCAAAGGCTTCTGGCATCATGGTAGATCCGACCATTGCAATAATGCCTCCAGCCGCAAATGCTGCAATACCCGCCATCAATTCCTCTGTGGCATTGTCTAAAAGGGTATATCCTAAAAAAGAACAGACAGCAGAAATGACTAGTACGGAAAACCATAAAATGAATATTTTCTTTTTTGAATAATTGCTGTTTAATAAACCGGCTGTACTTGATAACCCTTCAGGAATATTGCTGATAAAAATAGCAATAACAAGGAGCATGCTGACTGTTTGCTGACCAATTAGACTTGCTCCAATAATGATCGATTCTGGAATAGCATCCATTACGGTACCAATGAAAATAGCTAATCCAGATGAAGTTTTTGAATGGTCCCCTGACGATCTTTTTCGATTTTTTGCGCCTTTTTTTGAAATAAGGATATCTAAAATTGAAAATATAGAAGCTCCAGCTAAAAAACCGGCTGCCGTAGCAAATAATCCTCCGCTTTCCACCGAATCTTCTAATAATTCATAAGTAGAAGCTCCAATTAAAACGCCTGTACCAAATGCCATGATAAAACCAATCAATCTTTTTTTTATTGGAAGAAAAACCGCTGCTAATGCGCCTAATAATACAGCAGATCCAGATATCCCTCCCCACATTGCTGCGTGCCACATAAATAATTAGCCCCCCTGTTTTTTCCACTTGAATATAGTGTACTGTTCCCTTTATTAGAGAAAAAAAACAAATTATTTTATCTAAACAGCAACTAAAAAAAAGACTATCCCTTTATTTACATTTTGGAACAGCCTAAAGACAATAAGATATGAAGTTGTATATTCTATATCTACTAATTGAAGTTAGCTCTTCGAATAATTATGCCGTATGCCTTCCACGTAATGTCCAAATCTGATAGATCATCATCAATGATTTGATAATCGTTAAATAGGTTAGTGCTATCCAACCTGTCATTAGATAGGGGCTAATTGCTTCTTGTACTCTACTGCTTGTTAGAAAATCTTGATATGCAAAACATAAATAACATCCAGCTGCTATTGCTACAATGGTTAAAATAATTCCTTGCAATAGTTTGCTGCTTGTTTTACCAGATTCTGCTGCATATTGGTTAGCCCATCCATCTTTTTTGTTTGCGGATAGTTTTCCAAGCCACACTTGACTGAATGTCATTAAATTCACCCATAAATACAGTTCTGGACTTATAAGCAAGCCAGCTAAAATAACATCAATCAGTCGATTCATCGGTGTTTTTAAAGCCAATATGACATTTAATACAGACGCAAGTGCGATTGGTATAATCCATACCCACGACCAATAAAACTGATCGGTGGCAAGTGCAACAGATAATAAAACAATAAACATAGCACGTATCACCAAATCAGATAAAAGCTTCATTTGATTTCGCCATATTTTCCCTTTATGTCTCGTTTGAACACTTAAATCTTTATTTGTCAGCAAGTCAACTGTACCAGAATTCCATTTATTGCGCTGCTCACGGAAGGTATGATAAGAGCGCATTGCATCAACAAAACATCTGCCTTTTGGACTAATAAGTGTTTTCCAGCCAGATTTCTGCAGCTGCCATGTTAACAGCATATCTTCTACATCGCTGTCATTTTGCCATGGTCCATCCAATTTATTATGATTCAATACTTCTTGAAGCGCTTCTGGTCTAAATAATGTGGCTTGCCCTCCTAATACATAGGTGCTGCCTCCATGATACTGAAGATCTAAAAGCCAACTTGCCATATCCTGCTTCTGCTGATGTGTCCACCAGCGAGCAACTGGACCACCATACTCCCCGCTCGCTAATTTTTCTTCATAATAAACATCATGTTTAGAAAGAAGGCTTTTCTTTTTCGGCATACGCATTGTATATTTTGCCATGACCCCGCCAATATTGCGGGCACTCATCAAACCTTCCCATAAATAAGTTAAACAATTAGGTGCCAGCCTGCTGTCTGCATCCATCCCTAATACAGCTTTGATGCTCTGTTTGTACAATTCTTCATGTTCTGTAAGCTGTTTATTATATATATCTAGCAAATCTCCATAAAGTAATTTCCAGCCAGCGTTTAAGGCCCCCACTTTTCGGAGTTTATTATTTTCTGTAATGATGACCTTTAAATTTAAATTAAATTCTTCTCCGGCTGTGATTGCTTTTTCTTCTGTACGATCTGTACAATTATCTGCAATCACATATACATCCAACTCTACCCCTTTAGGAAGCAATTGGTCATTCAAGCCTGCTAAACAATCACGAATAGAATTTTCTTCATTATGTGCGGGAATTAATGCAACAATTCTTGGCTTCATATAGCTTTTTTTAATGCCAGGCATATTAAAAAAAGATATACTCCCTCTTTCTTCTTCTAAAACTAATGACAAGCAATCCACCAACCTTCGTAATTTTTCCTATTTATATGTTCCATCCCACACATTCGTTCTTTAAAAAGAACGAATATTTAAAAAAATTTAAATTCAATTTGTTCTTTATATTCATCTAAACGTTCTTAACTAAGAACATATTAGCACCTATATCCTATATAGTCAACGAAAAATTCCCCTCCCGTTTAACAATTAATATGAAACTATAGTCACTAGTAAAAAAGTTTCAAAAAAACCCCCATTTATACCTGTTGTTTGTTTCGGCAAAAAAATTCATTATAGTGAACGAATCTGTTCTATTCTAAAAATTAATTATTATTATATTTGAGCTATTGGTTATATAGGTATGTGAAAAAAAGTATCATTATTCCATTGAATAAAAAAACTGCATGCCTTCTTTGAACTGCCCCTAAATTGTT
>NZ_PISE01000052.1 GCF_002835805.1 Niallia nealsonii
AGGATTATCCGGTATTAGCTCCGGTTTCCCGAAGTTATCCCAGTCTTACAGGCAGGTTGCCCACGTGTTACTCACCCGTCCGCCGCTAACTTAAAAAGCAAGCTTTTTAAGTCCGCTCGACTTGCATGTATTAGGCACGCCGCCAGCGTTCGTCCTGAGCCAGGATCAAACTCTCCAATAAAGAGTAAGATTAGCTCCGAAGCTAAACTCTAGCTTTTTGTTACTTGTTTGTTTATAACAGAAGTTATAAACGTTTATTGTTGACGTTTTGTTTGTTCAGTTTTCAAAGAGCAATTTTCTTTACGTTAACATTGCTATCAGAAGCAACTTTTATATATTAACATAAGTTTCAAATAGTGTCAAACTTTTTTATTCTTCATCGCATCATCTCTGCGACCCTTTAAATATTACCAGCATATATATATAAAGTCAACAAAATTCATAAAAAAAAAAGAAAAAACAACTAATATTTTATTAGCTGTTTTAAAACATCTCTCTTAAATATAAAGCTATCTACTTTACTCATTAAGGTACCCTCCATTTTCCCTTCTCTAGCGGTTACAGCACTAGAGTTTTTAAATGAAGTCTTCTCCGTAATTAAGATAAACTACAAAATATATTTCTGAATAGCAACTAAAGCTACCACGCCAGGAATCCCTAAAATTCCGGAAATGCTAGAAGTTGCAAAATTAATAGGCACATGCAACCCGTAATTATTTCCAAATACATTTAAAAAGAATAAGAATAAAGCCCCTATTACTATCTTTATTATTCCTTGTCCAATTATCCTTAAAGGTTTAAGCGGCGTTCCAATAAAAAGCAAAATAATAATTAGCCCTGTTACAATAGAGATGATTACCACGGGATTCAAAATATGCACCCTCCCTCAAAAGAACTTGTACTAATAATTATGTTGTCCTCTTATTATATAGAACTTAAAAAGAATATTATTTCTGATTATCTTAAAGTAATTTTTCTTTCTTTGGCTTCTTTAAAAAGAAAAAAATATTTCGCTTCTGTCAATCTCGCGGCACAAATCACTTCATCCGAAGGGTCAAAACTTTTATCTAACAGCGATTTATCATTTAACCAGTCTTTCTTCATGTTGCTAAATTGGATTAATAATTTTTCATCGAATTCTTTTCTCAATTTCCCTTTTCGGCGAAAAAGCATTTTTGTTAACCCTCCATTTTTCAAACTTCTCTTCTACCCTCTAATGCTTTAGATAGAGTCACTTCATCAGCATATTCTAAATCTCCACCAACTGGTAGTCCATGAGCAATACGAGTAACTTTAATGCCTGAAGGTTTTAAAAGTCTTGAGATATACATAGCAGTTGCTTCTCCCTCAATATTAGGGTTTGTTGCCATAATAACTTCTTCTATATCTTCTTCTTGCAATCGTTTAATTAATGTAGGGACATTAATATCCTCTGGACCAATTCCATCCATGGGAGAAATGGCTCCATGCAGTACATGATATAGGCCATTATATTCTTTCATTTTCTCCATTGCGATAACATCTTTGGGATCTTGCACGACACAAATGACTTTTCTGTCTCTCCTGCTGTCTTCACATATAAAGCAAGGATCTTGATCTGTAATATGACCACATACTGAGCAATAAGTTAAATTCCGCTTCGCATTAACTAATGCTTTCGCAAAATCCAGCACAGTATCTTCTTTCATATTTAATACAAAAAAAGCCAGTCTTGCAGCCGTTTTAGGGCCGATACCTGGCAGTTTCATAAAGCTGTCAATAAGTTTTGATATTGGTTCAGGATAATGCATAATTTTCCTCCTTAGAACATTCCAGGAAGATTCATCCCTTTTGTGAATTGTCCCATTGTTGCATTTGTAAGTTCATCTGCTTTTTTTAATGCATCATTAGTAGCTGCAAGAACAAGATCTTGGAGCATTTCCACATCTTCTGGATCCACAACTTCTTCCTTAATATTCACTTCTACAATTTCTTTATGGCCTGTCACGATAACAGTTACCATACCGCCACCAGCAGTACCTTCAATTGTTTTTTCTCCTAGCTCTTCTTGTGCTTCAGCCATTTTCTTTTGCATTTTTTGCATTTGTTTCATCATATTTTGCATATTACCCATTCCACGCATATTATTACCTCCAATAATTTAAATTTATATATAATTGTTAGATATTATTATTTCCCTGCATTACATATGATTATATATGTTAATTAATGCTTACTCTTTGATTTCTAACAATTCCTCACCAAATAATTTTATTGCTTCTTCTACAATTGGTTCTTCTTTTGCTTGAGTAGCATTTTCTGTATCTGATGAGTTCAAATGGTGGGAGCTATTTAAAAATTCTTCCCTAATTTGCAGCCACTGCTCTTCAGGAACCCCGATTACCTGATAATTTTTTCCAACTAACTGATACATTGAATTTGTAATAGTCTCTATAAATTTAACATTATCCAGTGCCATTTGACAGTGAATTTCATATTTAAATTTAATAATAATAGAATCATCCGACGCCGCTACAGGTTCTGCCTCATTTAATAATGCAGCTTGGGATCTCATTTGATTTTGTACTAGTTTGTTTAGCATATTCGCCCAATTGCTTTTAATAGTTTGAAGTTCTGGCTTAGAAGCAGCTTTTAATATTTCGCTGATTCTTCCAGCAGGGGCTTGAAATCCTTTACGATTTGTACGTATTTTCTTTTGAGATGGCGCTTCTTCATTCCGAGTTACTACACCATTTTGTTTAAGATTAGAAAGTTCTCCCTCAAGAAAATTTATTTTCTGCATCAGATTATCAATTTCCGCAACTGAAGAATCTTTTCCTCGAACAGGAACTTCCGCTTCTATTTGCGCTAACTTTACTATGGCAACCTCAAGAAATATCCTTGGATGATTTGTCCAGCGCATATCCTGTTGGGTTTTATTCAACAAGTTTATTATCTCGTAAATTTGTTCATTATGATATGTTTCCGCCAGTTCTTTAAACTCCTCATCCAGTAACACTCTTTCTAATGATTCTTCTAAGTTAGGAGCTGTTTTATACAATAGCATATCTCGATAGAAAAAAATAAAGTCTTCTATAAAACGACTAGGATCTTTTCCAGCAAGTAGCAAATCTTCTAAAGACTGTAAACCCAAAACAGCATCTTTTTCATAAATTGCTTTAGCCAACTTATTGAGGAACCCTTGCGATACAGCTCCTGTCACTGTTAACGCATCTTCCACTGTAACTGTGTCTTCACTATAAGAAATCGCTTGGTCCAATAAACTAAGGGCGTCCCTCATACCTCCATCAGCAGCCCTTGCAATCATTTGCAAGGCTGTTTCTTCACAAGAAAGACCTGATTCCTGAATAATAAGACGCATTCTGTTTACGATAGACTGTGCAGTAATTCTTCTAAAATCAAACCGCTGGCATCTAGAAATAATCGTTAATGGAATTTTATGAGGTTCCGTTGTGGCTAATATAAAGATAACATGTTTAGGGGGTTCTTCTAAAGTTTTAAGTAGTGCATTAAAGGCTCCTATAGATAGCATATGAACTTCATCTATAATATAAACTTTATACGGAACAGAACTTGGAGCATATTTTACCTTATCTCTAATATCCCTTATTTCCTCTACTCCATTATTGGATGCTGCATCTATTTCAATTACATCAGGAATGCTCCCATCTGTTATTCCTTTACAAGCTGCACATTCATTGCATGGCTCAGCAATAGGTGCTCTTTCACAGTTAACAGCTTTCGCTAATATTTTAGCCGCACTTGTTTTCCCAGTCCCTCTTGGTCCAGAAAAAAGATAGGCATGAGAAATTTTTTGTTGAAGAAGGGCATTTTGCAATGTTTTTGTTATATGTTCTTGACCTACCACATCAATAAATTGCTGAGGTCTCCAAACACGGTATAATGCTTGATAATTCATTTATTCGCCCCCTAAGCTTTATTTCAATGCTTATTATAGCTTATCCACTATTAATTTTACATATTTCAAGATAAGTATTATTGATTATATACAAAAAAACTCATTCATTTACAGAATGAGTTTTATATATGTAATATATAACTGCCGTGCACCTTTCTTCGACTAGCACCCATAAGCGTTACTTAAGTAGTTAGCTCGGTCCAGGTTACCCTGCGGCACATGGGGGTGTCCACTTAATGCTGCTTCCTTCCGGACCTGACATGGTTCATGGATTCCCATTGCGCAGGACCCGGACGTCAACACCACTTGCTTAAGGCAGACCCTACAGGATACTAGCCTCAGAAAGGAATTCAGCCTCGCTAGAGCGGATTGCGAGTACAGGGCACCGCTACCTCCCCGCTTAGCACGACAAAATTGATACCATAATTTAAGGTGTCATATAAGACACATTTATAATTATACTAATAAAGATTTAAAAAAGCAATATTTATAAACTGTAAATTATTGTATTTTTTTCTTTTCTTTTTTACGCAACCGCAATTCTTTAAAAAAGTTCGTAAGCAAACTTCCGCACTCCTCTTCCATAATCCCTGCTACCACTTCGCTTTGGTGATTAAATCGATCATCTTGCAACAAGTTCATAAACGTCCCTGCACAACCTCCTTTGGGATCACTTGCACCATAAACCACTTTATCAATCCGCGAAAGAACAATCGCTCCTGAACACATAGCACACGGTTCTAATGTAACGTATAAAACTGCATTCTCTAATCTCCATGTCCCCGTTTTTTTACAAGCTGCATCAATCGCCAACAACTCTGCATGAGCTATCGCCGTTTGATCCCTTTCACGCAGGTTATGAGCACTTGCAATTACTTCGCCATTTTGCACAATTACTGCTCCAATCGGGACCTCATGAGATGCTCCTGCTTTTTTCGCCTCCTCTATAGCAAGCCGCATAAAGTAAATATGATCTTTATCATTCATAAAAAACACCTTCTTACATTCATTTAATAAACTCCTTCACAAAATGTTTTGCTTATTATTTTTTTAAAATTACTCAAACTAGTAAAAGATCTATTTATATAAAAGCACTAGAAAAGAGGTACCAATGAATAAGTCAAAAAATATCGCCATGCTGGTTATTGATATGATTAATGATTTTAAGTTTAAACATGGAAAAACATTAGCAGAAAAGGCAAATGAAATTTCAGATCCTATTCTTTCTTTAAAACAAAACTGTGCAGACAAAAAGATTCCTGTCATCTATATTAATGACCATTATAATTTATGGAAAGCAGATATAGGAAGTATTCTTAACTATTGCCGCAATGAAACAAGTGCACAGCTTCTTGATAAAATAAAACCAACAGAGACTGATTATTTTTTAATAAAACCAAAGCATTCTGCATTCTACGGCACTGCATTAAACACACTATTACAGCAACTTAATGTAGACACACTTATCCTTACCGGAATCGCGGGGAATATTTGTGTGCTTTTTACCGCAAATGATGCTTATATGCGTGAATACTCCTTAATAGTTCCAGAAAACTGCATTGCTTCAGTAGATGACGAAGATAATAAATATGCAATGACTATGATGAAAAATGTGATGAACGCAAAATTATTTACTTGTGAAAAAGATTTATCATGAACAGTCATCTCCTCTCATAAAATATGACTATAACTGTATTTAATGAGAGGAGGGAATATCATGCAAATACATGTTGTAAGGAATAATCAGACTTTAGCAGGCATTGCTCAAGCTTATAGCACTACTGTAGCTGATCTAATTGAAGCTAATGACCTTGCTAATCCTAATCAACTTGTAATTGGTCAGGCGTTAGTTATTCCTATTATCGGCAGCTTTTATTGGGTGCAAGCCGGCGATACTCTTTGGTCTATTGCTCAAAAGTTCAATATTCCCTATCAAAACTTAGCATCCATTAACAGAATACCAATTAATCAGCCGTTATCAATTGGACTACGCCTATATATACCACAAAAACCAAAGTCAACTGCAGAATTTAATGCATATGTAGAACCAAGAGGAACGACGGTAGCACCTATTTTAGAAACAAGCGCACGGCAAGCTGCTCCTTATTTAACCTATTTGGCTCCATTTAGTTTTCAGGCGCTTAGGGATGGTTCATTAAAAGAGCCACTATTAAATAACTTTCCTGCCATTGCCATAAGAAATAATAACGTCTTAATGATGGTAATCACAAATCAAGAAAATGACCAGTTTAGTGATGAGTTAGGAAGAATTCTCTTAAACGACATGTCAATCCAAGATACATTTTTAAATAATATTGTGGCCACTGCCAAAAAGTATGGATTTAAAGATATTCATTTTGATTTTGAGTATTTACGACCTGAAGATAAGGGGAAGTATAACAATTTCTTAAAAAAAGCAAAAGCCCGCTTTTCCAAAGAAGGATGGCTATTATCTACTGCTCTCGCTCCAAAAACAAGCGCTAACCAAAAGGGCAGATGGTATGAGGCGCATGATTACAAAGCTCATGGAGAAATTGTAGATTTTGTTGTCATTATGACATATGAATGGGGGTATAGTGGGGGGCCTGCCATGGCTGTATCCCCTATTGGACCAGTTCGAGATGTATTAGAATATGCTGTATCAGAAATGCCTCCTTCCAAAATAATGATGGGGCAAAATCTATATGGCTATGATTGGACACTTCCTTTTTCAGAAGGCACCATCGCTAAAGCAATTAGCCCACAAGCTGCCATTCAATTAGCTAAGGAGAATAATGTAGCCATTCTTTACGACGAAAAAGCACAAGCACCTTATTTTAAATATACAGACAGCAGCGGAAGATCTCATGAAGTTTGGTTTGAAGATGCCAGATCTATTCAAGCAAAATTTAATTTAATAAAAGAACTAAAACTCAGAGGAATGAGCTATTGGAAGCTAGGATTACTATTCCCACAAAACTGGCTTTTGATTACTGATAATTTCCAAGTCACCAAAAGGAATTAATAAAGATTTTAATTTTTTTATAATTATTATTTCCTTTCAAAGCTGCCTTAAGAATAGAGGCAGTTTTTGTTATTTTTTAATGAACAATACGTATTTGCAGTTTCTTCTTTCCTCTAGTCAGCACCAACTAATTCCCTTTACTTAAAAAAACTATAAAAGAGGATTAGTCCATATCTTGCATTAGAGGAAAAACATACATGGAAATAAATCATCTTCTATATGCCCTAAAGAACGTTCCATATGTTAAAATGGCATTTGTGTCATTATTATATACAACTATTTTTTATAAAGAACAGGTGGACAAGCAATGAATACTATCCCTTTTATTACTGTAGAAGGACCGATTGGCGTTGGCAAAACATCTTTAGGAAAATTGCTCTCTGAACACTTTCAATATTATTTACTTAAAGAAATAGTCGAAGAAAATCCTTTCCTAGGGAAATTCTACGAAAATATTGACGAGTGGAGCTTTCAGACTGAGATGTTTTTTTTATGCAATCGCTATAAACAGTTGAATGATATAAATGCTCACTATTTAAGCAAAAAAATTCCTGTTATTGCAGATTACCATATAATGAAAAATTTAATATTCGCTAAAAGATCACTTCAAGAAAAAGAGCTTTCTAAATATGTAAGAATTTACGATGTATTAAAAGAAGACCTTCCTACACCAAATATTATTATTTATTTACATGCCAGTTTGGAAACAATAATTAAACGTATAAAAAAAAGAGATAGAGATATAGAAAAAAATATAAGTTCTCTCTATTTAGAACAGCTTTCTTCTGATTACAATGATGTAATGAAAGATTTCCAAAAGAGACACCCTCATATACCGGTATTGACTTTCAGTGGAGACACCCTTGATTTTGTTCAAAATAAAGAGGATTTAAAAATCATCATTGCCAAAATAAAAGATACTTTAAATATAGGAGCATATACAAATGAATCTGAAAAATAAATACAATATTCCTAACAATGCTGTTATTACAATTGCAGGAACAGTAGGAGTAGGAAAATCAACGTTAACTAACGCTCTATCTGGCGCACTTGAATTCCGCACATCCCTTGAAAAGGTGGATACAAATCCATACTTAGATAAATTTTACCAAGAGTTTAGCAGATGGAGCTTTCATCTTCAAATTTACTTTCTAGCTGAACGTTTTAAAGAACAAAAAAGAATATTTGAATATGGAGGAGGATTTATCCAAGATCGTTCTATTTATGAAGATACAGGCATATTTGCTAAAATGCATTATGAAAAAGGCACTATGTCAGAAATAGATTATGAAACATATACGAGTCTTTTTGAAGCGATGGTAATGACGCCATACTTTCCTCATCCTGACTTGTTGATTTATTTAGAAGGCTCATTAGAAGATATATTACTTCGCATTGAAAAGCGAGGACGATCAATGGAAAAACAAACTCCTATCGATTATTGGAAAGAAATGCATACACGATATGAAAAATGGATCGACTCCTTTTCTGCATGTCCCGTTCTTCGCTTAAATATTAACGAATATGATGCGATGGCAGACGGCAACTCGATTGAGCCTATCATTGAAAAAATTGGGCGTATCTTAAATCAAAGAAACTATGTAAAAAAAACATAATAAACTATATTCCAAAAGAGGGGGATCATCCCCTTTTTTATTTTGGCCCTATTAAAATTGGCTATTGATTTCCGCTACAGGGGCACTCGCCTTCTACTCCAATCAACAGTTAACTTTAACAAATCCTTTATTTTAAAATAACAAAAAGGCTTACTACAACGTAGTAAGCCTTATATCTCCAATATTTATGCGCGATATAATAATATGGAGGAGGAAGGGGGATTCGAACCCCCGCGCGGTTTGACCCGCCTGTCGGTTTTCAAGACCGATCCCTTCAGCCGGACTTGGGTATTCCTCCATCGGACAAAAAACAATATATCATTTCCTAACCAAAAAGTCAATACATTTACTTATAAAAGGAGAAAAAATTCTCCTTTTATAAGTAAAGAAATTATTTTTCGGAAATGACTTCTCTATTTCCCATATATGGACGAAGAACTTCTGGTATTACTACACTTCCATCTTCCTGTTGATAGTTTTCCAATATAGCCGCAACCGTACGACCTATCGCAAGCCCTGATCCATTTAGTGTATGCACATGCTCAGGTTTTCCTTTTGCCTCTCTGCGGAATCTGATATTGGCACGTCTAGCTTGGAATGCTTCAAAATTACTGCAAGAAGATATCTCACGATACATATTGTAACTAGGAATCCAAACTTCTACATCATATTTTTTTGCAGCAGTAAAACCTAAATCACCTGTACACATACTTAAGACACGATAAGGCAATTGCAATAGTTGTAAAACTCTTTCTGCATTTGCTGTTAAAGATTCTAACTCTGCATATGAATCTTCGGGTTTAACAAACTTCACTAATTCTACTTTGTTAAATTGGTGTTGTCTTATTAACCCCCGTGTGTCACGGCCTGCAGATCCAGCCTCAGAACGGAAATTGGCACTAAACGCCGCGTATTTAACAGGCAGTTGATCTCCATCTAAAATCTCATCACGATGCAAGTTTGTAACAGGCACCTCAGAAGTAGGAATTAAGAAATAGTCTTCTTTTTCAATTAAGAATGCATCTTCTTCAAACTTAGGCAGTTGGCCAGTTCCTGTTAAACTTGCTCTATTTACTAAAAATGGGGGAATAATTTCTTTATAGCCATGCTCTTCTGTATGAAGGTCTAGCATAAAATTGAATAATGCTCTTTCTAGTCTTGCCCCCAACCCTTTATAAAATACAAAACGGCTTCCTGTAACTTTTGCTGCGCGTTCAAAATCTAGTAAGTCTAAATTTGTTGCAATATCCCAATGCGGTTTTGGTTCAAAAGAAAATTCTTTAATTTCTCCCCATTTTCTAATTTCAACATTATCATCTTCTGTATCACCTACTGGCACGCTCTCATGAGGAAGATTTGGGATACTTAACATAATTGTCTGTAGTCTTTCTTCTACTACTCGCAATTCATCATCTAATTCTTTAATTTTATCCCCTACTTCTCTCATTTCAACAATAAGGGAATCCGCATCCTTTTTTTCTCTTTTTAAAACAGCCACTTGTTGTGAAACTTCATTTCTTCGGCTTTTTAAATTTTCAGCCTCAACAATTAATTCTCTTCTTCTTGTATCTAACTCTTCAAAATTATCCAATTCTGATAAATCTTCGCCTCTATGCTGTAATTGCTGTTTTACAAACTCAAAATTGGCACGAACAAACTTTATATCTAACATATTATTTATATCCTCCTCTTTTTCTTTTTTCATTCAAATTGATTATCACCTTAATAAAAAAACGCATTGATATTTCAAATTTTAAACACAAAAAACTCTCATCCCAAAAAGGGACGAGAGTTAACCCGCGTTGCCACCCTAGTTGAAAGCATATAACTTTCCACTTTAAAGAAAATAACGGTTTTTAGCCGAAAGCAATTACTAACTTTAAAAAGCGTTCCATGCTTTTACTCAAGGATGGATTCACAGATCTTACCCACTGGTTTGCACCAACCACCAGTTCTCTAAAGGATAATGATACTGATACTATTTCCTATCAACGTAGTTCATATTTAATTGATTTTTTTCATCGTACTATAATTATTTACAAACTTCAATCAAAATATCCTTAGTTTTTCGCTTCTTTTGCCATATTAACAAAATAGCCTGTCATACGATGATCATCAGTTAATTCAGGATGAAAAGAACATCCTAAAAATTGTCCTTCTCTTGCAGCAACGATTCTATCCTCATGCTTTGCCAAGATTTCAACATTTTCTCCTGCTGAGATAATATGCGGTGCACGAATGAATACTGCTGTAAAATCATGAGCTATACCAGCCACATTTAGATTAGCTTCAAAACTATCCTTCTGTCTGCCAAATGAATTTCTTGCTACATGTACATCCATTACACCGACATGTGGTTCATCGTATCCTTCAATAGAATTTGCTAATAATATCAATCCAGCGCATGTACCAAACATCGGTTTACCAGATTGAGCAAATTCTTTTAAACTATCCATAAAATCATATTTATCAATTAAACGGCGCATCGTTGTACTTTCACCGCCAGGAAGGATTAGACCATCTATTTCTTCTAATTGTTCCTTATGTTTCACCACTACGGCTGTTGCGCCATTTGCTTCAATTGCATTTACATGTTCTCTTACTGCACCTTGCAGCCCAAGAACACCGATTGTTACGCTAGACATCATATTACCATCCACGCTCTTGCATACGAGATTCTGGAGCAAGACTTGCTATTTCAATTCCCTTCATAGCGGTACCTAAGTCTTTAGATATCTCTGCAATCAATTTGTAGTCTTGATAGTGTGTTGTTGCTTCTACAATTGCACGAGCAAATTTAGCAGGGTTTTCTGATTTAAAGATACCAGAACCAACAAATACTCCATCAGCACCTAATTGCATCATAAGCGCTGCGTCAGCAGGTGTAGCAACACCGCCAGCCGCGAAGTTAACTACAGGTAGACGTCCTAATTTTTTAATTTCTAATAATAATTCATATGGAGCACCTAAAAGTTTTGCTTCTGTCATTAGCTCATCTTCATTCATATAAGCTACTTTACGAACTTGTGCATTTACTTTACGAATATGGCGCACTGCTTCTACAATATTCCCTGTTCCAGGTTCACCTTTCGTACGAAGCATAGCAGCACCTTCTCCAATACGTCTTGCTGCTTCTCCTAAATCACGGCATCCACATACAAATGGAACAGTATAATCATTTTTATTTAAATGATATTCTTCATCTGCTGGTGTTAAAACTTCACTTTCATCAATATAATCAACGCCCATTGCTTCTAAAACCTTTGCTTCTACAATATGACCAATACGTGCTTTAGCCATAACTGGTATAGATACTGCATTCATTACTTCTTCCACAATAGTTGGATCTGCCATTCTAGCAACCCCACCAGCTGCACGAATATCAGATGGCACTCTTTCAAGAGCCATAACAGCCACCGCTCCTGCTTCTTCTGCTATTCTAGCTTGCTCTGCATTTACAACGTCCATGATAACGCCGCCTTTTTGCATTTCAGCCATTCCACGTTTTACTCTATCAGTACCTGTTTTCAATGTATTTGCCTCCCAGTATTATCCTACAGTGCTGTAGATTTAGTAATTTTCGAAACATTAAGGAATTTTTTAAGACAAAAATATTATTTCCCTAATGAAAATAAACAATAAAAAAAGGTTCCTGTCAAGGCAGGAAACCCTCTTTATTTTTAAAACCATCCTTTTACAGCAGCAGAAGCACTGTCCCATACATCAGAGAAAAATCCTCCAACTCCACGCATTGCTAGTACAAACCAGTTGGCTTTTTCTACTCCTTCGGTTGCAATAACATCAACAGTTACTGTCTTTTTGCCATCTGCTGTCAAAAATTCTATCTCTTTTCCATCTTTTGTTTGCAGCGATAAAGTCCCTACTTTTTCACCTTTTTTTACAGGTGCAGTAAGTTCACCATTAGTGTTTAATTTTTTTTCATCTAAAGTTAATTTAGTCTGATAATTTTCTTTTTCTCCATTTTTAACAATTAAATTAATAGCTTTATCTGTACTAATTTTTACTGAATCTTCTTTTCCTTTTACTACTTTTAATGTTTTATTGTTTTTTATAGTATAGTTGGCAGGCAAAACTTCTTCTTCAGCAAAATTTCCAAATGCATAATCAAGCATTTTTATAGACTCTGAAAAACGTGAATTTTTTGTTTTCCCTTTCATTATGACAGAGATAACACGCTGATCACCTTTTTTTGCTGTTGATGTTACATTATAGCCAGCATAATCAGTGGAGCCTGTTTTTAGCCCATCTACTCCTTCGTATCCAAATACTAATGATGGAATAAGCCAGTTAAAGTTTTTATATTCTCTACCGTCACGGAATTTCAAACTAGGCATGCTAGAGGTTTCCAATATTTCTGGATAATCTTTTACTAAATGATAAGCAAGCTTTGCAACAGCTCTTGCAGACATCTTATTTTCGCTTGTAGCATCTCCTGCAGGATAGCTTCCTAATAAATCAGCATTATTTAATCCTGAGGAATTTACAAACTCATAATCCTCTAATCCTAATTCTTTTGCTTTCTTATTCATTACATTAATATAATTTTTTTCTGTTCCAGCAATTAGCTCAGCCAATGCAACAGTTGCTGCATTTCCAGAATGGATAGCCATTGCCTGGTATAATTCTTTTACTGTATACTCTTCCCCTTCTGTTAAACCTACGTTAGAAAGCTCAGGCGCTCCAGATAAGCGATGTACATAATTATTAATTTTTACTTTTTGGTCCCATGTAATTTTTCCTTCTTTAATAGATTCAAGCACAATATATTCAGTCACCATTTTCGACATGGAGGCAACGCCTAATAACTCATCAGCATTTTTTTCGTATAATACCTCACCTGTTTCTGAATCTACTAAGATCGCTGCTTTAGATTCAAGTCCCAATTCATCCTTTTCAGCTGCACTTGCCTGCTCAGGTAGACCTGTAAATAAGCAAGTAAGCATAAGCACCATCATAGTGCCATACAGCGTCCACTTCTTTAAATAATTCAATTGTATTACCTCCAAAACTATTATAATTATCTATTTAGATTTTATTTGATTTCTCTGTTAAGGATTTCCCCTGTACAGTTTAACATAAAAAAATCAAAAAAAATAGACAGTGATTCACTCACTATCTATTGTAAAATTAGGCATCAAAATGTAATAAATCTGTAAAATTCTTCTTAAGAAATAGAGTAGTTTGGGGCTTCTTTTGTAATTTGTACATCATGTGGGTGACTCTCTCTTAATCCAGCACCAGTCATTCTTACAAATTGTGCATTCTCCCTTAATTCTGTTAAATCTTTTGTTCCGCAATATCCCATTCCGGAGCGAATTCCGCCAATTAATTGATATACTGTATCAGATAAAGGTCCTTTATATGGAAGACGGCCTTCAATACCTTCTGGAACAAACTTTTTATTATCTTCTTGGAAATAACGGTCTTTTGAACCTTTTTCCATTGCTGCAACAGATCCCATTCCTCTATATACTTTAAATCTACGGCCTTGGAATATCTCTGTTTCCCCTGGACTTTCAGAAACACCTGCAAGTAAGCTTCCTAACATTACAGCATGTCCTCCAGCTGCTAATGCTTTTACAATATCACCAGAATATTTAATTCCGCCATCCGCTATAATAGCTTTTCCAAGTTTTCTAGCCTCTGTTGCACAGTCATATATCGCAGTTATTTGAGGTACACCTACACCAGCTACTACCCTAGTTGTACAAATAGATCCTGGGCCGATTCCAACTTTTACAATATCAGCTCCTGCTTCAATTAAAGCACGAGTACCTTCAGCAGTTGCTACATTACCCGCAATAATAGTTAATTCAGGGAAAGCATTGCGTATTTCCTTAACGCCTTCTAGGACCCCTTGAGAGTGTCCGTGAGCTGTATCTAAAACAACTACATCTACATTTGATTTTACTAACATTTCCACACGCTTTATCGCATCGCCTGTTACACCAACTGCGGCGCCTACCAATAATCTTCCATGGGCGTCTTTTGCAGAGTTTGGAAATTCAATTACTTTTTCAATATCTTTAATCGTAATTAACCCTTTTAATACTCCCTCACTATTAATTAAAGGCAATTTTTCAATTTTGTATTTTTGCAAAATGCTTTCTGCCTCTTCAAGTGTTGTTCCTACTGGAGCCGTTACTAAATTTTCTTTTGTCATGACATCCGAAATTTTAATGGAAAAGTCTTCAATAAAACGAAGGTCGCGATTTGTTAGAATGCCTACCAATTTTTGATCATCATTATTATTTACAATTGGCACACCAGAAATTCTGTATTTACCCATTAAATGTTCTGCATCAAATACTTGATGATCTGGAGTTAGGAAAAACGGATCTGTGATAACACCACTCTCTGAACGTTTAACTTTATCAACTTGCTCAGCCTGTTGTTCAATAGACATATTTTTATGAATAATTCCTAGTCCACCTTGGCGGGCGATAGAAATTGCCATATCCGCCTCTGTTACAGTATCCATCCCTGCACTGATTAGTGGAATATTCAAGTTAAGATTTGGTGCTAATTGTACTTTTAAACTGACATCTCTTGGAAGTACTTCCGATTTAGCAGGTATTAATAATACATCATCAAATGTTAATCCTTCTTTAACAAATTTACTTTCCCACATTTTAACGCCTCCATATAGTTAAAAAATATTATTAGTAGGTTATCAATTGGACAAAATACTGTCAAGGTTAGTTTAATAAGTTTAATTTTTCAAAAAATTAAAGGTGGTAAATATTATGTTTCAAACTTATAAAGATTTAGAGTCCTTTAACTGCTTTTTCTCTGCTGAATATGTGCAAAAATTTCTAAAAAAATGTTATAAAAAACTGAATATACAAGACCTAGAAAAAAGGAGCTATCAAAATTGCTATCCATTTATTTATTTTTTAGAACAAGGAAAATTATACTATCAACAAGCATCTATTTCACCGCTATCTATTCAGCCCTTATTAGTTTTTTATGGCTATGTACATTTGCTAAAAGCATGTTTGCTAACACTAGATCCTAGTTATCCTAGCACTACATCTGTACTTGCTCATGGAGTTTCTACAAGGAAAAAGAAAAAACAACAGTACCTTTTTTTCCAAGATGAAGTAAAAATACAAAAAAACGGTTTATTTACTTATATGGCTGAAAAAATGTTTACTATAAAATCATTAGAAGGTGAAAAAGTCAAAATGGAAGGGTTATTTAGGCAAATTCCCGAACTAACTAATCTCTTCAAAATTATGAATGGTAATGATTTCTATTTACCTGTAATAATAAATAATACTACAATTTCTATCCCTATCCAAATATTAGATACTTATTTTATGAATTTGAATGGATTTAAAAATTATTTAGAACAAAAAAATCAATCTCTTATTATGGATATTAACTCCAATCGTCATATTATTACAATTGATTATGAAGATTTACCATATTCTATGGAGCCATTCAAGTATAATATTTGCACCAAAAATTATTATATTTCAATAGTAAAGGAAGGATCAGCTTCTTTTCCAGAAATACTAAGTCATTATCTAATATTATATAATTTAAGTATGATTGCTCGTTATGAAATAGAGTGGTGGAGTGAGCTATTAAAATCAACACCAAACCAAGATTTTCCATTTATAGAAAGTTTTTTATCTATATCGATTCAAAAAGGTCCCTATCTAATTTATCGTTTTTTAGAAAAAAATATGTAATATTGTTTTAATATGAAATAAAAATGGTATTATATATTTAAAATTTTCTCAGGCAAAAAAAAGAGTACCTAATCAAATT
>NZ_PISE01000053.1 GCF_002835805.1 Niallia nealsonii
CTAACTTTTTTGGGTCAGATCAGTTCAGACGACTTACTACACAGTCTAACTAGTAGGCAACTTTATTTAGATATATTTTTATTCTGTTCAAAATGAATATTTTTCGTCCAAAAATAAATAATCGTATGTCCTGTACCTAAGAAAAATAAAATATACGGCAATACATGATCAGGATTAAAAAAACTAACCCCAACAATAAAAACTAAAATAGACAATAATCGTCCCAAATTTAAATACATTTCACGAACAACGATATATTCAATCCGCATTTCTCCTGCATTCCATCCTCTTCCAATTACATCAAATGTTAAGCTAGTATAGGGAACTAAAATTAGAGGATAAGCTATAGCTATTATTCCTGCATAAATCAATAATTTCGTATAAGAAAAATCAAAGATGATAATAAACATGGACAAAAAAAGCAAAATTCCTCCGCTTAAAATGGCTTTATTGCGATTATCATTTTTGATTGTTCTCGAAACAATATAATAGGCGACAAAGGAAATTCCGGAATTGATTAAACCAAATTTCCCTAATGCCATTTCACTTCTAGTCGCAATAAATACAAATACCGTTATAACAAAAGCAAATGTGCCTTCTCTCATTCCTTGGAAAAA
The DNA here is from genome assembly GCF_002835805.1 of Niallia nealsonii. Lineage (GTDB taxonomy): Bacteria > Bacillota > Bacilli > Bacillales > Cytobacillaceae > Niallia > Niallia nealsonii. The sequence goes on from NZ_PISE01000053.1 coordinate 618, forward strand.
ATGGGCATTGGTTATGAATTTCCAATTTTTATTATTTTGTCTTTCTTTAATAATTCGAATAAATAAATATCGTCCGCTAGCAGGACGCCTTTTCAAAAAGAAGCTTAACACTACAGCTAACGAAAACAAACCAAGTGAAATCCCAAATACAATCATATATCCAGTAGATTTAGTAAAGGAAGAAATAATATATCCAGCTACAATCGGTCCAATCATTCCTCCAGCAGACGTTAAAATACCTAAAAACCCATTAAAAAAATCTCTCGTTTCCGGCTCCGTTACTTCAAATGTCAGCACATTAAAAGCCAGCCAGTAAAAGCCATAGCCTATTCCAAGCAAACATCCTAATAACAGTAAAAATGAGGAGGCTTTATCGCCTATAAATAAAACGGCTAAATAAAACATTGCTAAAAAGATGACCCCAATCCGCAGTACAATGACTCTGTCAATTTTTTTCGCCCATCTTCCTGCTAAAATAAAAGTTACTAACTGCAAAACGATAATTGCCATATTATATAAGCCTAAATCTTTAAATTCTCCAGACTGCTTCCATAAAAAGATATTTACAAAAGTATTGGAAAGGGCAATGCTTAATGAATATAACCCTCCAATAAGCAGTAATAAATTTAAATCTTTTGTCAGTTCCACATCGCCAAGCAATTTATTTTTCATCATAAAAAACTCCCCTTTATTCTAGGGTAGTTTCTATCAAAAATCAGTTTGTTATACATCAAATATAGAGAAAATAAAAGATGATATTTCATTACAAAATCTATGTAAATAAATCAAATTTTTCAATAAATCCATCATAAAAAAATCCACCAGTCCATAGACTAGTGGATTTTTTTACACTAATTATTATTTTGCAGCAGCAAAACGTTTTGATACTTCTTCCCAGTTAATTACATTAAAGAATGCATTAATGTATTCAGGACGACGGTTTTGATAATTTAGGTAGTAAGCATGCTCCCAAACATCTAAACCAAGAACTGGAGTTTTGCCTTCCATTAATGGAGAATCTTGATTTGGTGTGCTAGTTACTTCTAATTCACCGTTGTTTACAACTAACCAAGCCCAGCCAGAACCGAAGCGTGTAGTAGCTGCTTTAGAGAATTCTTCTTTAAAGTTTGCAAAGTTTCCAAATTTGCTGTCAATAGCGCTAGCTAGGTCACCAGTTGGTTCGCCGCCGCCTTCAGGTGAAATTGTTTGCCAGAATAATGAATGGTTAGCGTGTCCACCACCATTGTTGCGTACTGCAGTGCGCGCACTTTCAGGTACTGCATCTAAGTTAGAAACAACTTCTTCTACTGTTTTAGAAAGTAGTTCAGCATTTCCTTCTAAAGCATTATTTAAATTTGTAACGTATGTGTTATGGTGTTTCGTATGGTGAATATTCATTGTTTCTTTGTCAATATGTGGCTCAAGTGCATCGTATGCATATGGTAATTGTGGTAAAGTAAAAGACATGATTAATTCCTCCTATGTATGGTAAGTTTTTTTTATAAAATGACATTCCTTATTAGCAGAAGTTAAAACTTTTTTGATACTACTAATATGAAATGACCTTTTCATTAACATTATCAAATTATTCCTATATTTTCAATGTTTATGCTTCATTCTCCAACAACATTAAAGTACCCAAATTACAAGTCTTTAAACAATAACTTTGCAAAAAAGAGCAGTATTTTAAAATGGCTGTTTTCGTATAGATTTTGGCTTTTAAAATTATCAGCCTGCATATCCGTGGGCGAGCGCCGAGCCGCTTCGTCGCTTTGCTCCTGCAGTCTCGCATTCCCATAGGAGTCTCCGTGTATACAGGCTGCTCGATATCTACTGCCCCCGTTTTTTTCTGTTCAAAACAACAAACTTTGAGAAAACAGTCTTTAAAATTATTTGTATCTTGTGATGTAGCTCACTTTTATCTTTATACAAATATTTCCCTTTATCTCTAACCTAAGAAGAAACTTGAAATAAGAAGTTCGTAAAATTGTCAATTATGCAATTTGCCCTGCTATATCAATGATTTATCTTTATATGTAATTTTCCTACTCTTTTCATTTTTACATAATTTAACATTTTTAGATTGACATTTTTTTCACAATATTCTTTAATCAAAGTGGGAGAACAATTAGAGGAGTGCAAAATATGCCAGAAATTCAATTATCGTTATACAGTTTATTAATTCAAAACTTTTTTGATATAAACAAAATTATTCATATAAAAAAAGGAACCTTATTATTTCAAGAAAAAGATCCAGTTCATCAAATTTTCATTTTATTAAATGGAACACTATCATTGGGAAGAGTTCATGAAAAAGGAAAAGAATTCATCTTAAAAATATTGCATGATGAAGATCTTCTATTAGAATATAATCTATTTAAAAATGCTCCAAAATATCATTTTTTTTCTAGAACAATGACGGACTGCGAAATACTTGCAATCGATCGAAAAGAATTCGAAGAAGCGGTCCTCAAAGATCCTATTCTTTTAACTGCTCTAACCACTTGGCTGAGCAACGGCTATTTAAAAGCACATATGAAATGCCAAGATTTAATTATGAATGGGAAAAAGGGCGGCTTATACAGTGTTTTAATTCGATTATGCCATTCCTTTGGAAAAAAAACAGATGAAGGGATTTTAATCGATTTCCCACTGACACATCAAGAATTAGCAAATCTAACCTATGGTACACGAGAAGTGATGCAGCGCATTTTAAAAGAGCTTCGGGAAGATGGAATTATTTCTTACTCTAATCAAAAATTCACGATAAAAAACCTTACCTATTTAAAACAAGCTGTAGACTGCCAAAATTGCCCTGCTGATATATGCGGCTTAAACTAAAAAAAGATATAGTAAAACTTCAATCCGTGGGGATTTCCCACGGATTGAAGTTTTACCAATCGAACTTTTATAGAATACATAAACTCCTTTATAAGACAACAAACAAAAAATAAATAATCATAATTGTTTGAATAAACCCCTTTGTAATGACACTGCTCAAAAAACCAATTAAGGAGCCCATCCCTACTTTTAATGCTGTTTTCCAATCTGCTCGACTTACCAATAATTCAGCAATTACTGCACCTAAAAACGGTCCGATTATTATTCCTAATACAGGAATAACAAAAGGACCAGCTAAAAGGCCGATTGTACTGCCCCATACGCCAGCTTTTGTCCCCCCATATTTTTTCACACCAACTAAATTAGCTAAATAGTCAGCTAAAAACAATAATAGAACAAACATGCCTTGAATAACCCAAAAAATAATAGAAAATGATGTAAATTGATAAAATAAACCGTATGCAATAAAACCAGCTAATATAAACAATACACTTGGAATAATAGGATATACTAGCCCAATATATGCTATAAGAAAAAGCACACCAATAATTGTCCAATAAATATAATCCATATTTTCTCCTCTTTACTCTTAATTTTTGGCTCTTTTCTAAAAGATTGTTGTTTTTAAATAATAGCTAAAAAGCGTGGTTAAGATGGGGTGATTGGAGCAGAAGGTGCGAGACTCCACAGGTGATTCCCGCTCCGCAGAAAGCGAGTATCCTGGAGAGGAAATCAATCACTTCTTCTATTGCCAAAAACTTTGCGAAAACAGCCTAATTTTTTTACTATATACCCTGTTTTCTACTAAATAATGCTAGCTATTTTTTGATTGCTTTCTATATAAATTATGCCCAAAACTTGTATCTATCCTTATACGAGGATAAAATAGTAATGAATCTTTATAAGGGTGTGTCAAAATGAATATTTTTAAGCAGTTTTACAAAAGCATCTATTCTCCTAGAGATATAGCTAGCTTTCGCTTGCAAGGAAAAGGCAAAACCATTCTTTATCTTATTTTGTTAACCTTGTTGGCATCCATTCCTACTTTATATTATTTGAGTAGTGGAATCAACGAAGGAGTCAAGTCGCTATCCAATACATTAGAGGAAGATTCCCTTTCTTTTTCTATAAAAGATAATGAACTGAAATCAAATGCAAAAGAACCTACCATAATAAATAAAGATGATTTAACGATCATCATTGATTCTACTGGTACATACGAAGAAAGCAATATCAGCACATCTGGCAACACAGTTGCATTATTGCAAAAACAATTTATTATTGTAGCTTCAGGGCAATCCCAAACATTTGAATATTCAAGTTTTGGAAACGTGAATATTACAAAAGAGGATATAACTACTTCTTTAGATGCATTTGATTCTATGCTTCCAATACTTATTACGATTTTGGCAGTTGTCTATTTTGTCATACTGCTTATTTCTAAAGTAATAGAAGCATTCGTTTTTGCTGTTTTGGGCAGTTTATTTGCACGCACGATGAGACGTTCCTTAACATATGGACAGCTTTGGAGAATCACTGTATACAGCATAACATTGCCGACACTGTTTTTTGTCATTATGGATGCAATTCAAACAACTGTACCAAATGGAATGCTCTTAAATTGGGTAGTCACTTTATTTATGTTATTCCTTAGCATTAAAGAAGTACCGATTAAAAAACAGCCAGAAGAAAATATACAATAATGTAAAAAAAGGATAAAAGCCAATTGCAAAGGCTTTTATCCTTTTTTATTATCGTTGCTTTCACGGCAGCGATAATAGCAGTCATTCCTCAGAAATCCCCACTTCTTCTAAACTCCTTAAACCAGTATAAGAACTAGAAAAAGCTGCTTTTCCCAACAAATCTCCCACTAAGTTTCTATACTACTATTTTCTTGAAAAATATTTTTTTATTCTACATAAATTTCTATAACTTAAAGGCATACTGATTTTAATAATTTGAACTTCTAAAGGCTAAAATGCCTTTTTAATTCTAAACAACAGGTATTCTAACATAAGAGATGAACATAAATGGCTTTTGCACTATTCTTCTTCATCGGATGGCTATGCATTAGTATTATTGTGATGAAAAACAACGTACTGTCTAAAATATAAAATACTGTATTCTACTTAGTCCTATTTATTGTAAATGTTAACTGGACCTGGCTTATGCATGAAGAGTTTACTACTGCTAAATATTCTCATGATTCAGGGAATTATACAGCCTTTTTAATTATTCGAAGCATTATTATTCCACTAGTTGTCTTAATAAGCTTAAATATACTGCTCCACCAATTCAATACGCTAAAAAGCTGCATCATTATTGTGCTAGCTTCTTTTATTTTATTGATAGTATCTATTATTTCTCTAAAACTAAAAGTAATTTACTATATCAATTGGAATATCGAATTTGATTATCTGTATTTTCTTTTTCTCCACTTTTTCTCCTATTATATTCACAAATGCTATCATTCATTTTTGGTAAAAGGGGTGGAGGGAAGATGAGATGGATAGTTGGTTTCAGTTTAAACGAGGTATCTCTTATCATTTTAACTATAGTAAGCTATCTATTGGTTTTTTATTGCCTAAACGCTTAAATCGTGAAATAACTTGCTTAAGTTTACTTTGAGGAAGTGCAACCGGAATTCTGTTTGATTTTACAATTGGCGGTGGTTTATTAGATTATTACCTGGAAAATAACACCAATCATTATGAATTATTTGATCTATTTTATTATGTGTTATATGCTCCTTTTGGCTACTTATTTATATATTTTTATAAAGTGTTAGAAATAAACAAAAAGACGTTTATTTTGTATATCACTGCCTGGTCTATAGTTGGAGTAGCTGCTAAATGGTTTTTTATAAATTTGCATATTATTACATTTCAACATGGCTATAATTTAGCATATTCTTTTCCAATTTTTCTAATGACCCAAACTTGTACTGGCATTTATTATCACTACCTGACAATTCCTGAAAAAAAGTCTAACTATGTAACCAGGCTGATTTTTGGTTTGCCTTTTATCGCTTTTTAAAAGACAAACCAAAAAATCATTTTATATACGCACATCAAAAAGACATACTGCTAGTTTTTATATTTTGCACTAGTTGTTTCTAGACAACCTTTCTTTTATAGCAAGAGTGCTAAAATAGAAGCAAGCCCTCCTCATAATATCCTGTTTATCACACATTAACGGACTTGTGCTCCACACTGTTTGAAGTTTCACTTTATTATAGATTTAAAAATAATAGCCTTACGTTAAAAATTCATTAGAAACTGCTTTAATTGTCTGTGCTAATTCTGCTAACTTTTTATTTACTTTCGCATTGGTTTGCAACCCTTCTTTATGCATATCAGCAATCTCTTTCATCTCATCAGCATTTGCCAATGTTTGCTGACTGATTGCTGCTAATTGCAAAGAGGAATTCTCCATAATTGGCAAAAAAGTTTGAAGCTCCTTTAATTTTTCTTGATTAACAGCCAGCTCTTTATTAACAATCTCAATTCCTTGTAATAATTGATTAAAAGAAGTGCTGCTTTCTTCTGAAGTTTGTGAACATTCCATGAATTTATTTGTAATTTGCACCATTTCTGCAGAAGCTCTTTCCGCAATTTTATCCATTTCTTTCGTAAATGCATTAATTTCTTCTGTCGCTTTTTTGGATGAATTCGCTAAGTTCCTAACCTCATCTGCAACAATAGCAAACCCTTTACCGTTTTCTCCCGCTCTTGCCGCTTCAATTGACGCATTCAAAGCAACTAGCTTTGTTTTGTCTGCTAATTTTCGAATAGAAAATATAATATCTCCAATAGACATAGATTGCTCTTTCACTTGTCCAATAGTTGCTGCCATTTCCCTAACATCCAAATGAAGGACATTTAAAGACTGAAACAACTCTTTTATTTTCATTTCACCAATATGTGCACATTCATTCATCGTTTTTGTTTTTCCATTCATTTCATGCATGCTTGCAGAAACTTGCTTAGTGGTTTGTTTCATTTCTTGAAAAACATCAATGGCGCTATCTGAACATACAGCGGTTTCATGTGCTCCTTTTTTTACTACTGCTATCATATTAGTTAAAAATTCATTTTTTTCTATCATCATATTGGAATGCTCTTGCAGCATATAACCTGTCTTTGTTAAATCTCCACTAGATGATTGCAATTGTGTGAGAACTCTTCTTATTTTATCTATCATCGTTTGATAGCTCTGGATTAACGATTGAATTTCTGGGATGGAAGTATTGCTTGCTACTTCTACACCTAAATTCCCTTTGCTTACTTCGCTCATCATATAACAAAGATCATTTAAAGGCTTCACGATACCCCGCACGATTAAAAAAATTATCAAAATCGTTACACTCATGCTAATACCAGATACTAGTACAATAATTTCGCTTATCGCCTTCACTTCTTGCAAATAATCATCTTGAGGAACCGCAATTACATATATCCCTTTTAATTCTTGAATCTTCATAAAAGCAATAGAATATTTTTTCTTTCCAATTTCTTTTTCCATAATTCCAGTTTCTTTTTTGCGCATTTCCTTAACAATATTATCAGGCAATTGACTAGCTTCGTTTTTATTTACACGAAAAGATTTAACTTCTTGGTTTGTCACTAAATAAAATTGTCCTTGAATATTATCTTTCAAAAAATCTGCATCCTGGCTATGTACAACTTGTTCTATCTTTTTTTGAAATTTCTCCTGATCATCTACATATGTAAACATAAGATTTTGCGACATAATGTAAGTTGTTTTTGTTTCTTTAGCAAGACGCTGATGCATAAGTTCTACTGCCAAATCTTTTGATTTTGTAACTGCCACATAGGTAATCGAAAAAATAGTTAATAGTAATAATGAAATAATAAATAATAGCAGTCGTTTTCTAATAGATAACTGCAATAGGTTCTTGTTCGGAACTTTGCTTTTTTTCATGAAGATCCCCCTTTACTCCTATTTTGACAGTCGATTATTAACCCATTGTAAAGTAAAGGTAAATTCTTCTTTAAGGTAATACTTTTTTCCTAATCCTTTATGCTTAATACCTTCTCAATCCAGTAAATCTAGCACCTGTTAAGGAATATTAGCAGCACATCAAGCATACCTTATACAAATCTAGCGTTTATTCTATTAAACAGGAGGCTTTGTAAACGATGAAACGGCTTGCTACTACCTTTCTTGTTCTAGTTACCATCTATGTTATCTACTTTGATTTAAGCCATGGCACTCTTAACTATACAGAAAAACCAAGTTCTAGCCCACAAGCTGTTCCTGTCAACTCTAACTCTTCTGCATTTCCATCCTTTGATTATAAAGTGAAAACAGGAGATACTGCCTTACTAATAATAGAGAAACAATTAAATAAAAATATCCCTGTAACCATTGATCAATTAATCAAAGATTTTAAGCAACTAAATAATGGCATCTCACCAGAAGAGATTCAAAGCGGAAAAATTTATCATTTCCCTGATTATACAGGAAATGGTACTTGATGCTTTTTCGAAGTCCTTTTTTGCGAGCATAAACAATTATTTTTCAACTATTTAACCCTATTGGAAAAATAAAATCAACTGTAAAAAACAGCAAGTTTCTTGTCAATCTTGATATATCATTGTTACAATAGGAAGGGTACATTTTTAATTATGAAAACTTTATTTCATTTTATATTTGGCGTGTCCAATATTTAAAGGAGCGAATCACCATTGAGTGAAATTATACATCGTACGAAAACCCGTCCAATCAAAGTAGGAAATTTAACCATTGGCGGAAATAATGAACTAGTCATTCAAAGTATGACAACAACCAAAACCCATGATGTGGAAGCAACAGTTGCAGAGATAAAACGTCTAGAAGAAGCAGGATGCCAAGTTGTCCGTGTTGCTTGCCCTGACGAACGTGCAGCAAATGCGATTGCAGATATTAAAAAACAAATAAATATTCCCCTTGTAGTAGATATTCACTTCGATTACCGCCTAGCATTAAAGGCAATTGAAGGCGGAGCAGACAAAATCCGCATCAATCCAGGGAATATCGGCAAAAAGGAAAAAGTGGAAGCTGTCGTAAAAGCAGCAAAAGCAAAAGGAATACCAATAAGAATAGGTGTTAATGCAGGTTCTTTAGAAAAAAGAATTCTGGAAAAATACGGTTATCCAACTGCAGATGGTATGGTGGAAAGCGCCCTTCATCATATTAAAATCCTAGAAGACTTAGATTTCCATGATATTATCGTATCCATGAAAGCTTCTGATGTTAACTTAGCAATAGAAGCGTATGAAAAAGCAGCACAAGCATTTGACTATCCATTGCATCTAGGCATTACTGAATCCGGTACATTATTTGCCGGCACCGTTAAAAGTGCTGCTGGCTTAGGAGCAATTTTATCGAAAGGCATCGGAAATACATTGCGCATCTCGTTAAGTGCAGATCCTGTAGAGGAAGTAAAAGTAGCCCGGGAATTGCTAAAATCATTTGGTTTATCGTCAAATGCAGCAACACTAATTTCCTGTCCAACATGTGGGCGCATTGAAATTGACCTTATTTCCATCGCAAACGAAGTGGAAGAGTATATCTCTACTATAAAAGCGCCAATTAAGGTCGCAGTGCTCGGCTGTGCAGTAAATGGACCAGGCGAAGCAAGAGAAGCAGATATCGGCATTGCCGGCGCTAGAGGAGAAGGACTTTTATTCCGCAAAGGAAAAATCGTTCGTAAAGTGCCGGAAGAAACAATGGTAGAAGAATTAAAAAAAGAAATCGATCTAATAGCAGAAGAATATTTTGCCAAAAAAGCGGCAGAAGAAGCAGATCAGCTAACAGAGCAATAAAGGATAAATATTCCGCATAGCAAAAAACCGAAAAAAAGCCTAGCCTTTTTTCGGTTTTTTATTTTGATCAGTTAAAAGAATGGAGCGATAAAAATTCCAATAATAATGGAAATGGCTCCAATTGAAATGGCCCAAGAGCCTAAGGTGATTGCTCCTCTTCTTCTTGCCATGAATCCCATTACTATTCCTACTGCTCCAAGTAGAATTGGCCAGAAAAACAAGGATAACACGGATAAGATTAACGCAGTGATTCCTATCCCTTTTCCCTCTTCTCTTTCTCCTTCAATACGGCGTTCTCTACCGCTAAGCCTAATAGGTGGTGCGATTTCAGCAGAAGTTTCTTCTAAATAATCTTTTGGTGAACCATATTGCTCTCTATCTTGAAGATCGTCTCTTTCATTGCTATTATACTCTGCCATGATGATCCCTCACTTTCTTTAATAGGAGCATTTATTATGATTTCCAGATTTTTTATCTATATAGCTGTAAATGTTTAGCACTACTTACAAGTATTTGCTTGAAAACATTTCCCATCATTAACATAAATAACTTTTCCTAGCTATTTATATTTGTTAAGCTAATACAAGTGGACAAGATAACTTATAATATAAAAGATGCTGTATATTAGCGAATCGCAAAAAGGAGTTAAACATGAAAAAATTAAGATTTGGAATTGATATTGATGGAACAGTGACAAGCCCTTCGACTTTTGTGCCATATTTAAATGAAAGTTTTCAATTAAATATTACATTGGAAGATATTAAAGAATATGATTTATATCCATTAGTGAGTGTGCCAAAAGAGGAATTTGATCAATGGTTTATAAACAATGAACCGAAGATTTATACTGCTTCTCCTCTAGCTGAAGGAGCAAATATTGTTTTGCAAAAATGGGCAAAGGAATTTGAACTATATTTTATTAGTGCAAGAGGATCCCATCTTTTAGAACTAACAAAAGAGTGGTTTGCAAATAATGGCCTTTCATTCGACCATATTGATTTAATTGGAACACATGATAAAATTTCTGCAGCAAAAAAATATAAAGTTGATTTATTTTTTGAAGATAAACATGATAATGCCGTGATGATACATGAACAGTGTGGAATTCCTGTTCTTTTATTTGATACGCCATATAACCGAGATCCGATTCCGGAAGGAGTTATACGAGTAGCTGATTGGAATGAGGCATATACATGGGTAAATAAATGGGCGAAATCCACCATCGTTCGCTAAAAGATTATTAAAAAAAGAGTAAATCCAGTGATTTACTCTTTTTTTAATGGATGCATTCCGGGCATTTCCCATAAATTTCAAACTTATGTCCAGAGACATCATATCCCTTTAAATTATCAGTCAGTTCCTGCATGGGGCAAGTAATAATTTTTTTTGTTTTCCCGCATTCTAAACAAATAAAATGATGGTGATGATGGGAATGGGAGCATGTGAAACGAAAATGTTTTTCCCCACTCAATTCCGTCATCTCAAAAATATTTAAATCAACAAATAAAGAAAGGTTGCGGTAGATGGTGTCAAAACTTAAACCTGGATAATCGCTTTTTAGAGCATCAAGTACTTCTTTTGCAGTAATATACTTGTTTTTATTTGCAAATAATTCAAGCATATCTTCTCTTTTTCCAGTATGTTTATATCCTTTTTCCTTTAATATTTCTAATGCTTGTTGAACATTCATTCTCCCATCTCCATTTGTTATCTTTATGTCAGCTATTTTTCCAATATAGTAATCGTTACGATTTATCTAAAATAGTATACAAGAAGCACCAAAAGAAAGCAAGCACTAATCACTTTTAAAAAATAACATTCCTTCTAATTCAACTAAGTTAAACAACCAACAAAGTTATTTAATAAGACCTAAAAAAATAGGAACAATTTCTGCTGCTCTTTCATATGTTTAGAATGGGGAGTGATGACATGAAGATTTTTGAAAATATTATCAATCATAAGGTTAGCAACATAACTGCGCCTGAATTATTAAAGTACAGCAAACAATTTAAAATTGCCCTTACAAATGATGAAGCAGAAAAATTGGCAAATTACTTGTATGGCAAAAAAATTAATATTTTTAACCCATCAGAAAGAGCACAACTAGTTAAGGACATGGCTAAAATTACAAGTCCAGCCACTGCAAAAGAAGTCAATCAGCTTTTCAACCTATTCACGAGTTAAAAAATGTATCTTTAAACATAGAAAATTAAAAAATACATGTTAAAAAACCAGTTGGAAAGGAGACTTTTCAACTGGTTTTTGTTTCTTATTAGCCCTGCAGTATGACATCTAAAAGATTTTCGTTAAAAATTTGTGCTTTTAGCATGGCAATTTCATGCTTATATGGTGCTGCCTTATTGTTTTTATCTTCTCCAACAAATGGTGTTTCTAAAATTTTTATAATATCCATAAGCTGTGGATGATGAACAATTTTATTTAATGCTGCAAATCCAATATGGCCAAAACCAATATTTTCATGACGATCTTTTCGCATGCCTTTTGCATTTTTGCTGTCATTAATATGCAGCACCTTTAACTTGTCCACACCAATAATGCGGTCAAATTCATTAAGTACACCATCAAAATCTTCCACAATGTTATAGCCTGCATCATGGACATGGCAAGTATCAAAACAGACAGACAGCTTGTCATTATACGTTACCCCGTCCATAATCATCGCAAGTTCCTCAAAACTTCTGCCGCATTCTGTCCCTTTGCCTGCCATTGTTTCTAATGCAATTTGCAAGTTCTCTTTGCCTGTTAGAACTTCATTTAACCCCTCAATGATTCGTTTAATGCCAATGTCCGCTCCTGCACCAACATGGGCTCCAGGATGCAAAACAATTTGTTTTGCTCCTAAACTTTCTGTCCGCTCAATTTCAGTACGCAAAAAGTTTACACCAAGTTCAAATGTAGCTGGATTCGTCGTATTTGCAATATTAATAATATATGGTGCATGGACAACAATTTCATTTATGCCGTTTTGCTCCATATAAAGTCTTCCAGCTTCAATATTTAATTCCTCAACTTTTTTTCTGCGTGTATTTTGAGGTGCACCTGTATAGATCATAAATGTATTGGCTCCATAAGAAGCAGCCTCTTCACTTGCTCCTAACAACATTTTTTTGCCGCTCATGCTGACATGAGAACCTATCTTAAGCAATACTTCTCTCTCCTCTTTGTTTCCTAAAGTTAAAATAGTTATCTTTTTTTGCTTTTTATTCGTCTTTCTCTTTTTTTAATGCTCTCTACTTCACGGTTCATTTTCTTTTTATATCCTGGTTTTACTTTTTTTGGTTTTTGAACCAACGATTTTGCTTTCGCATCAATTTCATCCGCTTGTCTTGTGCGTTTTTTTCTGCGGTTGCGATCATCAATAGCAACCCACTCGCCATTTTTCAAATCCATATTTTTAAATTCTACACCCAGTTTCTCTAACTGATTTAATGCATCTTCATCAGATGTTTCATAAACCGTCAGCGCAATTCCAGAGTAGCCGGCACGTGCCGTTCTTCCTACACGATGGACATAAAAATCTAAATCTGTTGGAAGCTCATAGTTAATAACATGGCTAATTCCCTTAATATCAATTCCTCTTGCAGCAAGATCTGTAGCTACAATGTATTGGTATTCTAAATCTAATATTTGTTTCATTACTTTTTTTCGTTCTCGTGGAGTTAACCCCCCATGAAGCTTTGCTACTTTTAATCCTCTATTGCTTAAGCCAGCCACCACTTCATCACATTTTTGTTTGGTATTTGTAAATACAATCGCTAAATAAGGATTAAAACTCTTTAATGCTTCATAAACAGTTGTCACTTTATCGCGATGTCTAGATGGAATAAGAATATGTTCAATTTTTGCAGCAGTTAATTGTTTTGGCTCAATTTGAATAAAAGTAGGATTTTCTAAATACTTTTTCAAAAATGGCTTTAATTTCTCTGGAATAGTTGCTGAAAAAACAAAAATATTTAAATTTTTTGTCATTCTGGCTGCAATTTGATCTACATCTTCTATAAATCCCATATCTAACATTAAGTCTGCTTCATCGACGATTAAAGTAGTTGCCGTATACACGACTAAAGCTTGTTCTTGTACTAAATCATTAATTCTTCCTGGCGTACCTACTACAATATGTGGCTGGGCTTTTAATTTTTCAATCGTTCTTTGTTTATCTGTGCCACCAATAAAAAGGCGGGATGTTATTTCTGTTTCTGAGTGTTTTGCCACTTTCAAAATTTCTTGGTGAATTTGTGTTGCTAATTCTCTTGTTGGTGCTGTAATAACTGCTTGCACCTGCTGTTTTTCTGGTTCTATTTTTTGCATAATAGGTAATAAATAAGAATGGGTTTTTCCTGTGCCTGTTTGAGATTGTCCAATGGCACTTTCCCCTTTTAAAATTAAGGGCATTACTTTCGCCTGAATTTCTGTCGGCTCATAAAAACCTAATTCTTCTACCGCTTTTATAATAAATGGTTTTAAATTATATCGATCAAATTTTGTTGTACTCATCATTAAACTCCTTAATAGTATCGCAAATGTTTAACAATCGCAGAATAAAGCTTTTCCTTATGAGAGGGTTAACTGGAAAAAGCCGCTACTTCTATTAGAACTCTAATACATTTGCTCACTTGTTCATCATGTTATTATAATAAAGTTTTTGCTAAAAGACCACTAATACTATGTATTAATTAGTTTTAACGGATTTTTTTTATTTTAGTATGCTTTCTTATCATTTTATCCTCCATTTATTATAAAGAAGCTCCCCATCTATTGAATATTTTTCTAAATCTGCAAAAAATTATCTATTTTGCACTCTTCCTCATAAAACCTAAACACAACAGATAGAAAGCGCATAGTCTATAAAAGAGAAATAGTGAAAGGAGGCAAGACTATGCCACCAAGACAACAGATGCCTTTTCAAAGAGGAATGGGAGGCAGAATGATGCCACCACAAGGATCAGCCAATTTTCGTGGCGGCCCTAGAGGTCCTGGTTTAGGAAGAGGTGCTGGAGGTGCTGGAGCCCGAAATGGAGGAAGTAGCGGCGGTATTTTATCTAAACTTCTTGGAGGAGGAAATAAAGGTGCTGCAAATGCTGCCACAGGTACTGCAAGTGCTGGCGCAAGAAGTGCTGGCGCTGGGGGAGGTCTATTAAAAACAATAACAAACCCAGCATCTATCAATGGCTTTTTAGCCAATTCCCAAAAATTCCTTAACACCGCTAGCCAGCTCGGTCCAATGATTAATCAATATGGTCCAATGGTCCGCAATATCCCAGCAATGTGGAAGCTATATAGGGGATTAAAAAATACCGGTTCAGCTAATGAAAACACTACTACAACTGAAACAAACACGCCAATAAATGAAAAAGCAATTGAAAACAAACCAATAAAACAGCATTCTAACAAAACAAAGCCTGCACCAAAGGATGTTGAAATAAATATCCAAGAAGAAGAGGAACTAGAAACAAAATCCCTAAAAAGAAATAATGGATCATCCATTCCTAAACTCTATGTATAGGAAAAAGCACTTTAGCTAGCCCATTTTTTATACATCGTGCAAAAAAATAGAATTGTATCTAAAATTCTATTTTTTTGCTATTTCCCCTCAAAATATTCTAATAATTTGTTTTCTATACATATTTCTATATAATAGAATTGTTATAGAGAGAATTTTCGATAAGCATTAATAAATGAACAAATAGAAAATAGAGACTTGCCTATGCGGGAGGAATTAAAATATGAAAGTAATTAAGATTGCCCCAAGGGGTTATTGCTATGGGGTAGTTGACGCGATGGTTATTGCCCGTAACGCAGCATTAGATAAATCATTGCCACGTCCCATCTATATTCTTGGCATGATCGTTCATAATAAACATGTTACCGATGCTTTTGAAGAAGATGGCATTATTACATTAGATGGACAAAATCGCAAAGAAATTCTAGAAAAAGTGGATACTGGCACGGTTATATTTACAGCGCATGGCGTATCACCAGAAATACGAGAAATAGCTAAACAAAAAGGGTTGGTTACATTGGATGCAACTTGTCCCGATGTAACGAAAACACATGATTTAATACAGGAAAAAGAAAAAGAAGGCTATTTTATTATATATATAGGGAAAAAAGGGCATCCAGAACCAGAAGGAGCAGTTGGTGTTGCTCCACATGCAGTTTCTCTTGTAGAAACAATTGAAGATGTGGAAAAGTTAACGATTACCCAAAAAAAAATACTTGTCACCAACCAAACAACAATGAGTCAATGGGATGTTGCCGATTTAATGGAGTCGATTAAAACTAAATTTCCTCATGCAGAATTTCATAAGGAAATTTGTTTAGCAACACAAGTAAGACAAGAAGCGGTTGCTAAGCAAGCTGGAGAAGCAGATGTATTGATCGTAGTTGGAGATCCTAAAAGCAATAACTCCAATCGTTTGGCACAAGTTTCCGAAGAAATTGCCCATACTACAGCCTATCGAATTGCAGATATTTCTGAATTGCAGCTAGAATGGATTAAGCATGCTAATGCTGTAGCAGTGACTGCTGGGGCATCTACTCCTACACCTATCACAAAAGAAGTGATAAATTTTCTTGATCAGTATGATCCAGATGATGAGAATACGTGGGACCGGGAGAAAAAAGTTCCATTGCATAAAATACTGCCAAAAGTAAAAAGATAATCTAACAAGAAGCCTAATTGATTTGATCCATTTTTTGCTGTGAGTATATAACATATACTGGCACAAAAAATGGATCTTTAAAAATGTTCATTATTTATTTATTACCTGGAGCTGGCTGATCAAACCCTCTTATATGGTGCCGATGCGCATCATCTTCCGTTGTATAAAAATCATAATAATGGACATGCATTCCATTTCCGACTGGAATAGCCGGTCCCGAATAGGCCTTATAATGATGGGTATGACCGTTTTCAAATACAACATATCCTTCTGTATAATGGATATGGCTGTCATCAGAAGTCTTTATTGGAGGAGTAGTTACATCTAAACATTGATGGACATGTCCGGCCTCAAAAGAAGTATAGTCAACAGAACCATGATTATGGTGTGGTACAAATCCATTTACAAAATCTTCTTTTCCAATCTTAGCCATAATATCGCTCCTCTTCTTCATAATTACTCAAAAAAATCCCCAGTGTTTATATATAAATGCTATCTTCACTGTTATCGGTCACTCTTGGACTTTGCTTCTAATCGTTCTTCCAACATCTTAATCATATAAAGGAAGTGTCCAGCTTCTCTTAAAACATGATCTGCTAAAAGAGGATTAATTACACTTCGTATTTGGCAAGATTGAATAAGTTCTAACCCAGCTTTCTTAAATGCTTGAATTTCTGTAGCAGCATTTTCACTATCTTTATTTAACTTACCGATTATAGGGTAAGTAGGTTTTTTATGAGATAACATGGACTCTACATCTCTTGCTTGGTTCAAAAGCGTTTCAAAATCATCCCCGAACTTTAATGCTGTTTTCACTAAATTTCTTTCCGACTGATCTAGTAAGGAGCCAATAAATCTAGAATGTTCCATCATAATTCGCAGCCAAAATACATTTTCATTAATAATTGCATCTTGAATAGGCTCTAAGATTCCTTTATTAAATTTTTTTAATGTCCTTATAAAGTATTCCGCTTCTCTGGCGATATGATCTACAAGTAAAGGAAAATTAAACCCGCTTACTTTACAGTTAATGATAAGAATAAGTAAGTTTCTTTTGAAATTACGAAACCCTTGAACTAACTCAATACTTTCCTCATTAAATTTTTTTATTAGCTCCACATTATTGATAAGTTGATAGGCTTTTTTTTCTTGTTGTTCAAAATAAGAATAAAAACGGTCAGTTTGTTGGATCAATTGTTTATCTTTACGATTAAATCCTTCACCAAGGAATAAAGCATGTTCCTTCATAATTCTAAGCCAAAATCTATTTTCTGTTAAAGAACGCTCAATAAATAATTGATCACTAATGGACTCCGGTTTTGCTCCAGATAATTCAGGTGGTAACAACATTTGATTAAATTGTTCCCTTGTTACATGGCCAGGAATAGGATGTTGATTTTGCATGTTTAGCCCTCCTTATAGCAGATAAAGTGAAACTTCAATCGATGGGGATCTTACTGCCTGTTAATGCGGGATAAAATAATACCTTTTAGTTACATAAACGAAATATCTACATAATACTTATTCTTCTTAAGGATTATTTAGATTAAACGATAGAATTCTTTCATTTTTGTTGGTATGTGATTGGAATGATAATGGATATTTTGATGCTGTTTACATTGTATTAAACACTCAGAAAATTATAACTTCTATTGATATAAAAAATTAGGCAGCTTTATTTCA
>NZ_PISE01000054.1 GCF_002835805.1 Niallia nealsonii
AAAGGCATAGCTGGGTAGCTATGTGCGGAAGGGATAAGTGCTGAAAGCATCTAAGCATGAAGCCCCCCTCGAGATGAGATTTCCCATAGCGTAAGCTAGTAAGATCCCTGAAAGATGATCAGGTTGATAGGTTTGAGGTGGAAGCGTGGCGACATGTGGAGCTGACAAATACTAATAGATCGAGGACTTAACTAAAAGAAAAGCGGAAGAAGCCCGCTTAAATCGATAGGATGTTGGAACTCGCAAGAAGAAGTCGTTCTTTGACTTCGTACGAGTGAGTGAAACAGCCGTACGATTTGGCTTCAGCAGCTGGACAAAACAAATGATTACTCATTCTTTCTTCTTACACATAATCTAGTTTTGAGGGAACAACTCTCTAAACAAATGAATAGTCTGGTGGCGATAGCGAGAAGGTCACACCCGTTCCCATACCGAACACGGAAGTTAAGCTTCTCAGCGCCGATGGTAGTTGGGGGCTCTCCCCCTGTGAGAGTAGGACGTCGCCAGGCATACCAAAAGAACTAATCCTTTTAGGATTAGTTCTTTTTTATATTCAATTTTACAGAAGATAAGTTAAATTTATCAACCAACTAGAGCAATGAGACAAGGAACCTGCTCATTTTTCCTTATTTCGTCACCACTACTTGGATGATCTCAATAACTACTAATCGGAAGTGTTTTCGTCCTTCACGTTTCTTATTGTAAAGCTCTCTTAGTTTTTTATAGCGCGCGATAATCGTATCAGTCGTTTTCTTTTTATGGACATCACGAATACTCTATCTAATGACGATTTGGCAAAAATGATAAGAGAAGAAATGAGCCTTAATTTGGGTAAATCCCAATGCTCGTAAATGATATTTAGAATGCTTTTATTTACTGATCAATCAGATTTTTGTTTCCATTTTCTAAAGTTGGATAATCCCTATCGTGCAAAACAGAGTAGAGGGAGTCAAAATAATTTAATATCTTGATTAATGAAACAATAGAAGAGAAAATTGATATAGGTTATCTCGGAAGTATAGAACTCCTTAGTGGTAAGACCAGAAGTGAGGGAGTACTTACTAAAAAGGAGGATTGTATGTGGACTTTTGAGTGGTATAAACTGAGAAATTGGAAACTACAGAATAAATTAATCATCATCTATATCCCTCTTATTGTCTTACCATCTGTGGTTAGTCTTATTGTACTAACAAACAGTTATAATCAAACTTCACAAAAGATTATTGGTCATTATTCTAAGACTATAATTAATTTAACTAGGGATAAAATTGATACACAAGTATCCGATTATAATGATTTGAGTTTAAAAGTATTTACAAAAACTGAAATTAGTCAATTATTTGAAGATATACCAAAAAATCAGTTTGAAAGGTTAAGCATTCAAAGGAAATTGGATCAATATACTCGTCCTATAATTGGAGAAATTGATATAAACAATATCATATCATGTGTTTTCATAACGAAATCTGGACGTTTCGTAGTAGGGAGTGATAATGCCGATTATTATAATGATTACGAACAAGCGTTTATTGATAATATTGAAAAAGCTAAAGGTGCACCAATCTGGTTTAACCCTCGTGAGTTTCGTGTTGGGAGCCAAAAGGTACAAGCTTTTCGCCTAGCACGTGTTATTAAAGATAATAACTTTCAGCCAATTGGCATCGCCTATTTGGTTATAAATTCGCGTTGGCTTCAAAATACTTTAGAATCTGCTCAAATAGGGTCAGGAGTACAATTAGCATTGAGAGATTCAAGAAATCAAGTAGTAGTTAAAAAAGATATGCATTCAGATAAATCATCAAAGGATACACTCGATATAGTAGCTCAAAGCAAGGAAAACAGCTGGAGTGTATTTGCTTCCTTCTCGTTGGACGAGCTTTATCGAACTGTAAATCGCATGAGTAGTTTTGCAATAGGTCTTATAGCTCTTTGTACGGTGGTTGGGTTAGTAGCAACCTATATTTTTGTAATCGATCTGGTTATACCTATAAAACATCTCAGGGAAAATATGCACCAAGGTATAAAAGGAATCCGGCCTCATTTAATGACAAAATTCAAGGGAGCAAGAGAAATTGGTGAGCTGAATGATTTGTTTATCTCAGTCTTATACGAAATTTATAATTTGGTTGAAGAAGTGAAGGGAAATGAGAAGAAAAAGAGAAAAGCAGAATTAAAATTATTGCAGAACCAGCTCTCTCCACATTTTTTATATAATACATTAAATTCAATACGCTGGATGGCTCTTATTAGAAAACAGGATCATATTCGTGAAATGGTTGATGCTTTAACTCATCTGTTGACCTACTCGCTGCGCAATACGGATGAACTAGTGCTGCTAAAGGATGAATTGTCTGTTATGCAAGAATATGTAAAAATACAAAAAGTTCGTTATCAAAATTTTCAATTTACAATTCATATAGAAGACGATCTGGAAAATGTAGAAATTTTTAAGTTTTTGTTACAGCCATTAATTGAGAATGCGCTGGTTCACGGTTTGTCTAGTATTGATAGACCTGGGGAAATTAAACTGTTTATTAAGGAAAGTAATAATCAGCTCCTCATACAGGTGTCTGATAATGGAACGGGTATTCCAGATGAACGTTTATTATCTCTTCAGGAAATGTTGGCTGGAAAGAACGAGGGAAATAGCATAGGCTTAAGAAGTGTGCAAGAACGTATTCAGATGCATTATGGTTCTCAGTACGGTTTGCAGATATTAAGTATGGAAGGAATGGGAACTACCATGGAAATACTTATACCCTTAATAAGAGATGTGGAGGTGGAGACTGTTGAGGAAAGTGATGATTGTTGATGATGAATCACTTGTTCGTATAGGATTTCAAACCATCATTGACTGGGAAAATCACGGCTACCATGTATCCGGTGTTTACCGAAATGGTCTGGAGGCTTGGGAGGCGATAGAACATGAAGGGCCGCCTGATGTATTGCTGACAGATATTCGGATGCCTGAAATGGACGGACTGGAACTCATACATCGAATTCGAGAGAAAAACATTGTTATGAACATTTTAATACTTAGTAGCCATGAGGAATTCAAATACTTAAGAACCTCTATACAACTGGGAGTTCAAGATTATATTTTGAAGCACTTGTTTGATCCAGATGAATTAATTCAAATCCTTAACCAGTTAAATTATTCACATTTGACAGAATCATCTATAGAAGAACAAATCGTTGTTGCGGATTTGGATTTAGAAAAACAATTGTTGCTACGCAAAACGAGAACGTTATCGGGAATTATAATGAAGGAAACGGGTATAGAAGTTGCTAGTTATCCAAATTTGTTGAGAAAATGGAATAATAATGAAACCCATGGGTGCTGGATTGTTATTAGAGCACTTCCTAGTCAAAATGGTTATTTAGATTCAGATTTAAAAGCTCTAGGTTATTTATTGCAAGAATTGATTGAACGGTTTAGTCAGAACGTTTATATTGGGATGGATCAAAATCTGTTCCACTTCCAATGTTTTCCTGAATCAGAAGTTAATATTGTGGACGAGAAAATTTTTGCAGAGATTTCGGATACTGTTCGACATAACTTAAATATTCCTATTGTAGTAGGGATTAGTGAAAGAGGAGCATTTTTGACAGAAATGATAAAGATGCGTAAGCAGGCTGAAGACGCTGTATATAAGTCCTTTTATTTTGGAGCAGGAATATATCAATATAATTCTGCGCGTCCGATGACAAATATAATGGCTTCAGAATGGGTAGATTTGAAAAAGAAGGCTTTAGAATTATTAAAGGATAAACAACGGGATAGCATTTATAAGTGGATGAGTGGGGTAGGAGAGCTGTTTGCAGAGAAATATACACCAGAGGAGGCAGTCAGATTCCTTCAAATGGTGTATCAACAGTTTATTAAAAGTAGAGCGGAAAGATTTTTAGTAGACAAGGATACTTTAGAGAAGGAAATTAATCCTCTTGTACTTACTTATGAAATATCAGAATTTGTTTCTTCGTGGCCTGAGTTGTTGCGGATTACACAGGATATGATGGAAGAGCAGGATCGAGCTTTTCTTCTTATAACACAGAGAAGTCCATGGCTAGAAACAGTAATAACATTTATTCACGAGCATTATGCTGAGTCAATTAGATTGGAAGAGGCAGCACAAATTACTAATTTCAACACAAATTATTTTAGCCAGTTGTTTCGCAATGAGACGGGTTTTACCTTCTTAGAATATGTAACTAAGGTTCGTATTGATAAAGCTAGGGAGTTACTGGAAAATCCTAAGCTTTCAGCAGAAGAAATTGCTTCCCGAATTGGTTATCCTAATGCCAACTATTTTGTTAAGGTATTTAAGAAAGTAACTGGAACCACTGTGTCGGAGTATCGGACTCTTCTAAAAAGCTGAAGAATTAGAATATTTAACTGAAGAATTAGAATCAATCCAGCCTTTCTCTAATGAAAGGGCTGGATTTTTGTTTAACATAAAAAAAAGTGCTGAAAAAATGGAAGCGTAATTAAAATTTTAATCATGGGATTTAGAATCTATAAAGATTAAGATAATAACAAGAACAACAGCTCAATATTCCAAAAGGGGGATTTATATGAAAAGAAAAATTGGAAGCGTATTCTTGAGTGTAGCTGTAACTGCGGCTGTGGCGCTTGCTGGATGTGCAAATAATACAGGTTCAAACAGTGAGGGAGAAAGTGGATCAAAAACGGTAACTCTAAAGGTTTGGGGAGATCAAGGAAATCAAGCAACAACTGAAAAGGGATTTAAGGAAATCAATGAAGTTTTCATGAAGAAAAATCCGGAGATTCAAATTGATTATCAGTATACAGGGAAGGAAGAGGTTATAGATACTGCTGTAAAATCTAACTCTTTACCGGATGTCTTCTTTGTACAAGGAAACAAAACACCTAAAATGAAAATGTACGTAGATAGTGGATCTCTTCTTCCATTAAATGATTATAAGTTGGAGACAAGCCGTTATTCAAAAGAAGCTATTGAATATGGAACAATTGATGGAAAACTTTATACTTCGCCACCTTCCTTTATGGATTCACAATTAATGTATTATAACAAAGATCTTTTTAAAAAGTACGGCCTAGAGGTTCCCAAAAATTTTGATGAATTTGTGAAAGTGGTAGATACATTAAAATCGAAAGGAATTACTCCTATTGCTATGCCAGGAAAAGATACTTGGTCTAGGTTGTGGATAGCATTTAGTCTACTACCCGCACTAGGTAATGATGCAATTGAGCGAATTAATAATGGACAAGGGGATTTCTCGGATCCTAGCATTATTAAAACTTTTCAAACAATTCGTGATTTTGCAGACCAAGGATACTTTTCAAAAGACTTAGGTTCTGTAGATACTGCTGGAGCTCAGTTAGCTTTTACAAATGGAAAAGCTGCCATGATAGCAGATGGAACATGGAATAATACCACTTATGAAAGTTCGATGAGCAATGTTGGTCGTTTTTATATTCCAGGAACGGATGGTAAGAAAACAGCACCTCAAAGTTTGAGTAATTTAATGACTTACGCAGTTTCAGCAAATACAAAGCATCCAAAAGAAGCTGCCGAATATATCAAATTTTTAGCAAGCCAAGAAGCACAGCAAATTTTTGCAACGGAAACCGGGGCAGTACCTATTATTGACGATATTAAACCAAAGGATGAAGGCGTAAAGGAATTGGCTGCTTACGATGTACTTGGACATAATATTTATACTGTTTTGACGACGGTTTCAACGGATCAGGTTAAGCTTACGGATATTTTTTTAGAAGATGTAATGCCAAAGCTGTTGACGGGGGAAATTACAGGGCAGGAAGCAGCACAAATACTGAATAAGGCACTAGCAAAAACAAAATAAACTATATTTAGACAGGCTGGGTTTCTGCCTGGCCTTTCTAATATTAGGGAGTGACGAAACAAATGCAATCAATAAAAACTACAACTAATTCAAAATTTAGTGCTCAAACTGGAAAAACATCTACGATTATGCCATGGGTAAAGAGGCATCCCTACATTTGGTTTATTGTACCAGGCTTAATTCTATATTCAATTTTTGTTATTTATCCAATTGTTTCAGCAGCAATAATGAGTTTGTACTATTCAAATGGATTTGGAGATTCAAAATTTGTAGGTTTTCAAAATTATATTGAATTATTTACTAATAAAGGGATGTACAGTCAATTCTTAAATGCCTTTAAGAATAATGTACTTTTGTTTGTATTAAATCTGTTTCTTGTGTTACCTGCACAGCTTTATTTAGCTTATTTAATTCATACGAAGATACGAGGATATCGTTTTTTTCAAACAATAATATTTGCACCACAATTTATCACCTCTACGGTCGTGATTTTTATGGGTACTCTTATTTTCGATCAAAACGTTGGAATCTTTAATCACTTACTAACATTAGTTGGACTAGAAGATTGGGTGCGAAATTGGTTAGGTGTTCCAGGTAAGGGGATGTATGTTGTGTTTTTGATCAGTGCCTGGGGGGGCATTGGCTTTAGTATGCTTTATTTTATTGGAGCAATGAAAATGCTACCTGAGGAAATTTTCGAAGCTGCATATTTAGATGGAGCAAGTTATTGGGGAAGATTTTTTCATATTGTCCTTCCTTTGCTTCGAACTAGCATCATTAATGTAATTATTATTAGTTATATCTTTTCCATGACAGTGTTTGATTATAACTATTTGCTAGGTGGTATATCTGGAGGAACTGATCATTCTATGGACGTTATGACCCTGTTTTTCTATAGAGTTGCTTTTGGGGCTAACGGAGCTATGGGTGGAACTGTTAGTGCCAACTCTATAGGAATGGGAACAACTATTGCATGTGTAATGTTTGTTGTAATTCTTATTGTGGCCATGATACAACTTAAACTTTTATCTCGTAAGGGGGAGAATTAATATGTTCCGGAGTGAACGACAATATATAAGTCGGATGATTCTATTTTTGTACTGTTCATTTACTATGTTTGTTCTCGGGTATTTAGTATGGAATTCATTTCGGTCAAAGAAAGATATTTTAACTAATACTATAGGATGGCCTAAGGAATGGAGCACTCAAGCTTATATTAACATTTTCAAAGAGGATCATTTTCAACTTAATATCTTTAGCAGCGTTATCATTTTAATTGGTTCTCTTATACTTATCATTCTTCTTTCATCGATGGTAGCGTATGGGCTAGGAATGTATAAGTTTCGTTTTAAAAAAGGAATACAGTTTTATTTTTTAATGGGAATGATGTTTCCTATGCAACTAGGCATTGTGCCTATCTTTTTGATTATTAAAAATATGGGACTAATGAATAGTGTGTGGGGAGTTATGCTTGTTATGGCAGCGGGAATTTCAACTCCTGTTCTCTTGTTAACTAATTTTTTTGCAAATTTACCGCGTTCCTTGTATGAATCGGCAAAGATCGATGGTGCTGGAGAATGGAAAATTTTCTGGAGAATTATGTTGCCTTTAGCTTCTCCAATTATTGTGAGTTTATGTATTGTAACTTCCGTTGGTATCTGGAATAACTTTTTTGTACCACTAGTCCTGTTACAAAATGACAATGTAAAAACAATTCCGCTTTCTATCATGAAGTATACGAGCAATATCATGATGAATATGGACAGTGCCTTAGCTTCTTCTGTTCTTGCCACTATCCCTATCTTAATTGCCTTTTTCTTTTTCTCCAAACGTGTTATTGAAGGAGTAGCATCAGGTGGTGTAAAGGAATAATAATCTGAAAATTTTATTTGGAAGGAGTATAAATGATATGCATCTAAACTGGGAAGAAGAGGCTAAATGGATTTGGACTCCTGATTGGACAATGGCGGATGAGAATAAGATAGGAAGCTTTGTTTATTTTCGCAAGAAATTTTACTTGGAAGAAGGACCTCATCAAGCTGAAATCAAAGTATCAGCAGATAGTCGTTATCGACTCTTTATTAATGGGGTTTCTGTTAGCTTTGGTCCATGCAAAGGAGATCGATTTACATGGTATTATGAAACGGTCGATATTAGTTCCTATCTGAGGGAAGGGGAAAATGTAATAGCAGCTCAAGTCTTGCGATACTCACCTATGAAGGATGGGAACGAGTCAGTATGGAGGACACGACTGGCTGGATTATACGTACATGGATTCATCAGAGATTCCGTTGGTCATGTAATCAATCAACTTCATACGGATGAGACTTGGTATTGTGTGAAGGATACAGCTATTTCCCTCTCGCAAGGGAGATATACAGTTTTTTTAGGCATTACGGAGGATGTAGATGGATTAAAGCTTCCTTTTGGCTGGAATGTAAGTGAATATAATGATTGTGATTGGCTCCCTGCTCTCCCTTACTCGTTTGATACATTACACGGCGGTCTGAAGCCTTGGGTGTTAACAGAAAGAGTCATTCCTTTGATGAAGGAGGAGAAGCGACGATTTTCAAATGTTCAGAGAGTCATTGATTCTGAAGTCTCAACTGAGGCGTGGCTCGATCTATTGTATCGTGATGTTCCATTGACGATTCCTGCTCACAGTAAGGTAATTGCTGAGTTGGATGCTGAGGAACTGACAACTGGATTTTTGCAGTTTGTAATGAGTCAGGGGGCAGAGGCGAAAATCCGTTTATTGTGTGCTGAATGTTACGAGCAGGAGCCTAAACTAGTACCATGGATGCGTGATAAGGGAAACCGAACAGATAGTGTAGCTGGCTCTTTATATGGAGATTATGATAGATATCATGTAGCCGGAATGATAGATAGAGTTGAAACCTATGAACCATTTTGGTTTCGGACATTTCGTTATGTACGTATTGAAATGGAAACAAAGGGACAACCACTCACACTGCATCAGTTAGATTATCGTGAAACGGGTTATCCTCTTGAAGTTACCGGTCATTTTCGTAGCTCAGATGAATCATACTCGGACTTGTGGGATATTAGTTTACGGACGCTTCAGCTTTGTATGCACGAGAGTTACGAAGATTGCCCTTATTATGAACAGTTACAGTACGCTATGGACACTCGTTCACAAATTTTATTCACGTATAATGCATCGGGAGATGATCGTTTAGCACGGAAGACATTTTATGACTTCCATAGTTCATTGCTTCCTCAAGGTTTAACACAATCACGCTATCCATCTAGCTCGCCGCAGATTATTCCAGGTTTTTCATTATATTGGATTTATATGCTTCACGACCATATGATGTATTACGGAGACGTTCAATTAATTAAGAGATACAGGTCTTCGGTGGATGCGGTATTAGACTACTATGACCGAATGCTTGACGAGCGTGGGCTGGTTGGCGCAATGCCAAGCAAATACTGGTCGTTTATTGATTGGACAGATGAGTGGAAAGAATCATTTGGTGTTCCTACGGCCTCTCATTATGGACCACTAACCATTTATAGCTTTATGTATGCGGTAGCACTTCGAAAAGCTGCAGAGATGGCAGTTTTTGTAGGTAGAGAGGGAGTCGCGTCCGAATATGAGAAAAGAGCAGAACATATCCGTGAAGCTGTAATCACACACTGTCGTTCAAGCGGGAAATCAGGTTTATTTACCGATGGACCTGGGGTAGAGCTTTTTAGTCAACACACTCAAATATGGGCTATCTTATCTGGAACGATAAAAGGAGAAGAGGCTAAGCGGGTTATGGAAACAACAATATCAGATGATTTTATTCCCAAAAGCTCGTTTGCCATGTCATTTTACTTATTCCGTGCATTGGCAGAGACTAATCTTTATGAACATACGCACTCACTCTGGAGACCCTGGAGAAAGATGGTTGATCAAAAATTGACTACTTGGATGGAAGATACTGTGAGTCAGCGAAGTGATTGCCATGGATGGGGAGCCGTGCCTCTTTATGAGTTCAGCTCGGAAATTCTTGGCGTGCAGCCAGAGGTACCTGGTTATGGTAGCATACGGATTCGCCCAAGGACAGACCATCTTACCTGGGCAAAAGGACAGGTTGCTACTCCGAAAGGAATTGTGAAAGTAGAATGGCAGCGAAGTGAAGGAGAATTTATAATTGAAGTCGATGGACCAGAGCAAACGCCATTGTCGCTCGTTTTACCTGATGGGAGTATTCAATATTTTAAGAGCGCAGCAGCTGTTAAATGCATCTTAGAGCTATAGCAAAGAAAGTCCATATTAAATGAAATGGAAAGTGAAAGTGAATATAGAAAGAATTGAATTGCGATAGATGTATTAAATAAATAGTTTAGCTGAGCAATTAACTTTCCTTTTGAGATATCGTGCAATAGGCATATCGAATGTAAGCTCTTGAAAGATAATTTGGAAGGTTCTTTATGAGATGCAAGATAGATAGTTTCAAGTTAATCTATTCTTGTAGACTATAAAGAACCGGAATGGACAGATAAGAATGGCTGTTAGCGTCCCTAAAGATATAAGAACGGTATTAGAGCATACTGAAATTCTTCTTCTCTAAATTAGTAGAGCCTTTTAAGATAATTTAAGTGCAACGAAACTAACTATAAAAAAGGAGATAATGAATGAAAAAATACATTGCTTTTGATATTGGAGGTACGAAGGTAAAGCATGGAATTATACTAGAGGATTATACTATTTTTTCACAAGATACTTATCCTACTAAATGTCACGACTTAGATTTTTTTTTGAATGATATGCTGAATACCATCTATATGTATACTAAATTACATAAAATTAGTGGGATTGCTATTAGTTTGCCTGGATATATAGATACACAAACTGGGTATTCGGAAAAAGCAGGGTCAATAACTGCATTGAATAAACAGAACCTTAAGGAATTACTAGAGAAAGAGATTCACCTTAGGGTTGAAATTGAAAATGATGGTAATTGCGTAGCGTTAGCAGAAAAGCTAAATGGAAATGCGGTTGATTGTACAGATTTTATTTGTATGACAGTTGGGACAGGTATCGGTGGAGGAATTTTTATCAACAATCAAATATTGCCGGGTACTAATTTTAGAGGTGGAGAATTTGGATTTATGATTACCCGAGGGGAGCAAAGTAACAGGAATATCATGCATCATAATGCCTCCACTTCTTCCTTGATTAATGAGTATAAACAACTTAAGGGTATAGATGTAGGGGAAGATATATCAGGTGAGGAAGTGTTTCTCGAAGCCCAAAAGAATCCAGAAGTAAAATTGTTGATTGATTATTGGCTAAAGTGTATCAGTTATGGAATTTTTAACTTGGCGGTCACTTTAAATCCACAGAAAATTTTAATTGGTGGCGGTGTGAGCGGCCGTGAAGAGCTAATCAGTGAAATTTATGCTTATTTAGAAGAAATTGAGTATTGGAAAGAATTTAAGATTCCCATTCAGTTGTGTAAACATAAAAATAACGCAGGAATGCTAGGAGCTCTTTATCATTTCAAAAGAAAAGAAAAACTTCTTTCTGTTCGATAAGTTTTATAAACATTTTATTTGTTTGATATGATTCTAAATTTGTTTAAGGTGAACCTAGTTCTTATACTAGGCTCTTTGCGTACATAAAGTTGATTATGAGAATTTTAAAACATTAACAAAAGGTTGTAATTTACTTCACTGAAAACACTTTTCACTCTTTTTTAAAATAAGAGGCTGTATCCAGTTTGTTCAACATACCTAAGGAATACTCGCCAGAGATAGTGCTGCTATACAAGAAAGAAAAGCCGTCTCCGAGTCTCTTCAACTAAGTTCACAAGGAGCTTCATCTTTAAAATATAATAAGTCTGGCAGCTATAATCAAAAGGTCACACCCCTTCTCATATTGAACACGGAAGTTGAGCTTCTCAGCGTCGATGGTGATTGGAGGCTCTCCCCCCTGTGAGAGTAGGACGTCGCCAGGCGAAATAAAAAAAGAGGGTGTCCCAAAAGTCAGTGAAAATGATTTGCGAGGGCATCCTCTTTTTTATTTGTATCCTCAGCTGTCTATATGTTAAGTTTTTATTCATTGTTAATGGAAGAAAGAGCAGATAAATTAATGCTACGTCTTTTTTAGGAACAGCATTATAACCATTAATTTCCCGATTACAGAGATCAACAAATATACATACACATATGTATTGCCATTTTTTATAGAATCTTACGTATGTTAAGTTATTTACAGCCCAAAATAATTCCTACGAAGTCATATCCTACGAAACGTAGAACAGCCTTAGAATTCTTTTGAAGGGATTCAAAAAACATCCAATTGTTTTCTATTCTAAAAAAAACGGACATAAACCAAAAAATGAACCGCTTACAAAATCGATTGAAGGCGTTACAATTAATGTGTATAAATGAGATAAATATAGAAGACCTCAGAAAGAAGTCATCCATATTAATATAAAGCCTATTGATAAACTTAAAATATTTGGTCCAATGGTAAATCAACATAGGAAAATATTGATATGGGCAGCTGAAATTGAGTTGGAATCAGCAGGGAAATAATAAAATATTTTGCTCCAAGCAAAATATTATCCAAATGTCAGGCATGTTGTATAAACAAATATTACTTTTGTTAGGGTGATTTTATGAGTAAAAATATCAAAGAGTTAATTGCAAAAATGACGTTAGAAGAAAAAGCTAGTTTATGCTCTGGTTTAGATTTTTGGCATACAAAAGGAATTGAAAGATTGGGAGTTCCTTCCATTATGGTGTCGGATGGTCCTCATGGACTTCGTAAGCAAGCAAAAGACGCTGATCATCTTGGTTTAAATCATAGTGTTCCGGCAACCTGCTTTCCTTCGGCAGTTGGATTGGCAAGCAGTTGGAACCGTGCATTAATTCAAAAAGTAGGGTCGGCATTAGGAAAGGAAGCACAAGCAGAAAATGTTGCAGTTCTTCTTGGACCAGGCGCAAATATAAAGCGTTCTCCCTTATGCGGAAGAAACTTTGAGTATTTTTCTGAGGATCCATATCTTTCAGCAGAGATGGCATCCAGCCATATAAAAGGTGTCCAAAGTGAAGGGGTGGGAACTTCCCTAAAACATTTTGCTGTCAATAATCAGGAACACCGGAGAAAGGCTATTGATGCGATTGTAGATGAAAGAACATTGCGGGAAATTTACCTTGCAAGTTTTGAAGGAGCAATAAAACAAGCGCAGCCATGGACAGCGATGAGTTCTTACAACAGAGTAAATGGAGAATATGCATCAGAGAACAAGACATTATTAACCGATATTTTAAAGGATGAATGGGGATTTGAAGGCTTTGTCATATCTGACTGGGGCGCAGTAAGTGAGTTTGTAGATAGCTTGGAAGCCGGATTAGAGCTTGAAATGCCTTCAAGCGGTGGAATTGGTGAACAGAAAATTGTAAACGCTATTTTAAGCGGAGAGTTGTTAGAGGAAAGGCTTGATTTGGCTGTAGAACGACTGTTGCGAATTATTTTTATGGCAGTTGATAACAAAAGGGAAAATGCCATCTATGATCAAGGAGCACACCATCAGCTTGCGAGAGAAGTGGCGAGAGAGAGCATAGTACTTTTGAAAAATAAAGGCGGGATTCTCCCATTAAAAAAAGAAGGCACAATTGCTGTGATTGGAGAATTCCTGAAAAAACCAAGATATCAAGGAGGAGGAAGCTCCCATGTCAATCCAACAAAACTTGAAAGCATTCTTGAAGAAATTGAAAATACCGCTGGCAAAAATGTAAACATATTATATGCCCAAGGTTATTATCTTGATAATGATGATATAGATGAATCCTTAATCAATGAGGCTAAAAAAGCAGCTTTACAAGCTGAAACAGCCGTTCTTTTTGTTGGATTGCCTGATCGCTATGAATCTGAAGGGTATGATAGAGAACATTTACGTTTACCAGAAAACCATATCCGTTTAATTCAAGCTGTGGGAGGGGTTCAGTCAAACCTAGTTGTCATTTTAAGCAATGGTGCTCCTGTAGAAATGCCGTGGGTTGATCAGGTAAAAGGCTTATTTGAAGGATACCTTGGCGGTCAGGCTTTAGGTGGCGCAATTGCTGATTTATTATTTGGCGAGGTAAGTCCAAGTGGGAAGTTGGCGGAGACCTTTCCTAAAAAACTATCTCACAATCCATCATTTCTTAATTTCCCGGGAGAAGGAGACAAGGTGGAATATAGGGAAGGCATTTTTGTAGGCTACCGTTACTATGATACGAAGGATATTGAGCCACTGTTTCCATTTGGTTATGGATTAAGCTATACAGAATTCGAATACAGCGATTTATTTATCAGTAAAAAAGAAATAAATGATACAGATACTGTCACAGTATCTGTAAATGTAAAAAATGCTGGTAAGTTAGTCGGGAAAGAAATTGTCCAGATTTATGTCAAAGATGTTGCAAGTAGTGTGATAAGACCAAATAAAGAACTAAGAGGCTTTGAAAAATTAGAATTGCAGCCAGGTGAAGAAAAAACAGTTACTTTTACCTTAGATAAAAGAGCTTTTGCTTATTATAACGCAGACCTAAAAGATTGGCATGTGGAAACGGGAGAGTTTTTGATTTTAGTTGGAAAATCGTCAAAAGAGATTGTTCTTCAAGAGACGATTCATGTTCATTCAATCATTACTCTTCATAAAGTGGTTCATCGTAATACACTTATGGGCGATTTGCTTTCCGATTCAATTCTTGCACCATTGGCAAAAGAATTGCTTGCGGAAGCAAATAAATACAATCCTTTAGCAATTATGGCAGAAGGGGAAGGCGAGATGGCTGGAATGCTGAAAGCTTCAATGAAATATATGCCATTACGGGGACTTATAAATTTTGGTCAGGGTGCTTTTACCGAAGAAATGCTATCAGAATTAATTCAGAAATTAAATGAAGAAGCAAAACAATATGTTTAAAAAGTTGGTGGATGAGGAAGGTTTTTTTCCTATGGAGATTGTGCTCTATTAAATACGGTGGAGGACAATGAATATAATAAAAACTAATTCAACATTAATTTACCCGCAAATTTATGTCGAAATTCATAGACGTAATTCTAGACGGGAGAATCTGGAGATAGTGATATGAGTATTCAAAAATTAGAAAATCAAGTTATGGTCCAAAATGAAGAATTCATTGAAAAAGCAGAACAATTGAATCCGCAGCTTTTTGAAACGATTGTAAAACCTGAGGCTATTGTAAAAATGAAAGCAGACACAAATGTAATTCATGGCTGGAGAAAGGAGTATGTTGCTTCGGCATCAACTCTAAAAGACAATGAATATCGTAAAAGTGATTCTTTTATTCTTGATTTTGGTAATCATCAGGTAGGTTATCTTTCCATGAATATTTGTCCTGCTGGTAGTCCGCCGGATGCTCCACTCAAACTTAAGCTCACTATCGGTGAAATGCCGGTTGAGATGGCGGAACCATTTGAAAGCTATGACGGTTGGCTCAGCAGTTCGTGGCTACAGGAAGAAACTATATTTGTTGATGTATTGCCAGCTACCATCACATTACCGCGCAGATACAGTTTTAGGTATGTAAAGTTTGAGGTGGTTGATACATCGAAGAAATACCGTATTGTTTTTGAAAATGTTGAATGTAGGGCTGTTACATCCGCAAATATAAATGCTGTCCAAACCATTTCCCATCAGGATATGTTACTTCAAAAAATAGATGAAGTAAGCATAAAAACACTTGCCGATTGCATGCAGGAAGTTTTTGAAGATGGACCAAAACGGGATCGGAGACTGTGGTTGGGAGATTTACGATTGCAAGCATTAGCAAACTATGAAACATTCAGAACAAATGACCTTGTTAAACGATGTCTTTACCTTTTTGCAGGTGTTCCAAATGACAGCGGAAAGGTTCCAGCAAATGTTTTTGTAGCACCAAAGCTAATTGCAGACGATATCTATATTTTTGATTACTCCTTATTCTATGTATCAACTTTACATGATTACTATTTTGCAACAAAGGATTTAGAGACCTTAAAAGAGTTATGGCCTACTGCCTATCGTCAGATTGAACTTGCACTTGAACGTCTAGATGAAAATTCTATTGTGAAAGACTCCTCAGACTGGTGGTCATTTATAGATTGGCAGGAAGGATTAAACAAACAAACTCCGTCGCAAGCTGTTTTAATTTATACAATAAAACAGGCCATCCGTCTGACTGAAGAATTGAATGCTCTTGAAAAGAATAAATTGGTAGTCTGTTTAGCTGAAATTGAGGAAGCTACTAAAACTTATTTGTGGGATGAAAAACAGCAATTTTTTATTAGTGGTTCGGATTGTCAAGTTTCTTGGGCAAGCCAAATCTGGATGGTACTTGCAGGTGTGTTGACGAAGGAAGAAAACAAACAACTGATGAATCGGCTTTTAAAAGAAAAGCCTGTTGTTGGAATTGCTACACCTTATATGTACCATCATCTTGTAGAAGCGCTTCTTGTTTCAGGAGAGAAAGAAAGAGCGATATCAGAAATAAAAAAATATTGGGGTGGAATGATCCAAGATGGAGCGGATACATTTTGGGAATTATATGATCCAAAGAATAAAAATTTTTCCCCTTATGGGAGCCATTTAATAAATAGTTATTGCCATGCTTGGAGCTGCACACCCACTTATTTAATTAGGAAGTACGATTTATAAGAGAAAGAATAAGTATGGGCAATAAATCCTTGAGTCCTTTTTAGCCTGTTTAATAAAGGAGTCTTGAGCATCAAAGAGTTGCTCAAGGCTTTTTTTCTTAAAAAAGGAACTTAATAGAAGGAGGAAAAAAGAGTTAATTAGATGATGTATATTAGTTTGTTATAATAAAAAAATATAACAACTTAAAAAGGTTGGAAGAAGATGAAAAAAATATTAAAAAAACAAAAGAATGATGGCCAACATAATGATATTAGAAGGAAATATTTCCTTCTAATGATAGGGATTTCTATATTGCCACTTCTTTTACTAGGATTTATTTCGTTTAATATTGCAAAAAATACATTAATTGAAAATCAATTACAAACAACAGAAAATCATCTTAAAACATCCAGTGAGGCTGCTGACTTATTGTTCCAAAACATCATCAATATGGAGCGGCTTATCTCCTGGAGCAATGATACGCGGCGTGAACTGATTGATAGCGCAAAGTACGCTGGAGTTGGCCAGAACGTATTAGATAATGAAGCAACAAAAAGAATACAAAATTTAATTTCTAGATATCTCATTGATACGCAATATGTTGATTCTGTTTGCCTGTTCGACGTGAATTATCGGTCTGTATGTTATGGAAATTCAAAAAGTATAGGAAAATATGACAATAGTGGAATTGATCGAAATATTGCTTATTCTACCTGGTATAAACAAAGTGCTGAAGCACAGGGGAGACCGGTTTTTTTCGGTTACAATGTCCTTAATAATGAACAATCAACTTTTTCATCGGTCAAACTATTAAAAAATCCGCACAATGTATTTAACCCTGAGAAAATTGGCTTATTGGTCGTAAATGTAAAACAGTCACTTTTTTTAAGAGTTTTCCAAGATGAGAGTAACACTGATTGGGCTGTACTGAATTCAACTGAAGAAGGAGGAAATGCTGTTTTCAGTAATCCTTCGCCCTTTAATTTAGAGTTTAAAAAGGGAATTGATTCTGAATCTTCCCTTAATAAACTAGAGGAAAAAGGCTATCTTATTAGCAGTTATCAAAATCAAACTACAGGGTGGACCTTTGTTCGATTAATTAAGGAAAAGGAACTACTTAAACAGCCTAATAAAATAGGGGTGGCCACAGCACTTATTTCATCCATTCTTGGCTTAATTGCTCTTTTTCTGGCCTTCTTCTTTTCAGGTAAGGTTGCTAGACCATTAATAAATCTTAGGAATATTTTTCAAAGGGTAACAGTGGAAAATAAAGAATTGAATGAAAGGCTCGTTAGCTCGCAATTAAAGGAAAGAGAGGCTGAGCTTAGGACTCTCCAGGCACAAATTAAACCTCATTTTTTATACAACACATTGGATTCCATCTATTGGATGGCGATACTGCAAAATAATCATGATATTGCAAAAATGGCAGTAGCTTTGTCAGAAAGTTTTAAACTGAGTCTAAATAAAGGGGAAGACATAATTCCGGTTTCGAAGGAATTAGAGCATATTTACCATTATATGACGATTCAAAATCTTCGTTATCAAAATCGCTTTCAATATATAGAAAATGTTGATTCTAATTTAATGGAGAAAAAAATTTTAAAGCTGCTTCTTCAGCCGCTTGTGGAGAATGCCATTTATCACGGATTGGAGCCAAAGATAGGGGAAGGAATTATTGAGTTAACCGGTAAAATAAAGGAAGGCTGGGTAACTTTCAATGTGAGAGATAATGGAGTTGGAATTAAAGATATAAAGGCAACTGAGAAAGGTTTTGGTTTAAGAAATGTTCGGGAAAGATTGCTGTTGTATTATGGCCCCGATAGTACCCTTACAATTTTAAGCAAGGTAGATGAAGGAACGAACATGGAAATAAAGTTCCGGCTCACTGCAAGGGAGGAGTAACAGATGTTAAAGGCCGTAATATTTGACGATGAGTATATTGTTCTCCAGGGACTGCAAAGGATGATTGATTGGACCAAATACGGTATTGAATTAGTTGGAACAGCAGCGAACGGTAAGGAGGCCCTTACAGTATTTGAGAAAATGCATCCGGATATTGTATTTACAGATATCCGAATGCCTGGTATGGACGGATTAGAGGTTATTGAAAAAATACTCTCTATTGCACCTGAAACGATTTGTATTGTTTTTAGTGGTTTTAATGAATTTGAGTATGTCAAAAAGGCTTTGAAATTAGGTGTTACTGACTACTTAGAAAAACCTATTACGATTCCGACGATTGAGGATGCTATTCAAAGAATTATTGAGGAAATAAGCCATCAACAAAATATCTCCTCCTTACAATTAAAATGGGAAAACACAAGGGAGGAATTGCTAGAAAAAGCCACATTGGATTTACTGTTGTTAGGGGAGGATGCTATACCAAAATGGCGCGAAAGTTTCGGGAGTGAAGCTGATCATGTCGTTGGGGTAACAGTTCTTGCCCTTTCAAGAAAAGAATTGGTTCTACAAAATCATAGTTCATACAAGGCAGTTCAAGTTCGTAACGGGTTGGAACATTCCCTTGTTGTTTTTCATTTTCAGGATAGAGTAGAAGATTTGTGGGAACAATTGTTATCTTGTCCAGAAAAGTTTGGCATGGCATTAGGCTCTGGAAGAACATACAAACATCTGGCAGATGCAAAGAAAAGCTACAAAGAGGCTTTACAGGCATTAAGGTATGGCCAGTTTATGGATGAGATTGGTTGGACGCTCTTTGAGAATATTGGAGAGAATCCACAAATACCGGCTAATTTAACTGAACAAGAGGAATCTATTATTTTCCATATTCGAACTGGGGATAAAGAAGGTTTTATCAATCAGCTAAATTCCTTTATCAAACAGCTTGAAGAGCAACGGTTAAATCCTAATGTGATAGAACAAGAAATTTTAAAAATTATTTACCTTGGAATGGAAGTAGCAAAAGAAGTTCGAGAAGATATTTTAAAAATAAATGGTATTGGTTTTGTACCACATATTGAGATTCGATTATTAAATACTAAAGAAACGATGTACAGATGGTTCCGCGAACAAATGGAAAAAATAATGGATAGGTCACTTAATGTACGCCAGGCAATAAAGCATGAAGCCGTTGAGAAGGCGTGTAAGTACATGAAAGAAAACTTTTTTCGGGATTTGACTTTACAAGAGGTATCGGAATATGTTGGAATGAATCCTACTTATTTTAGTCTATTATTTAAAGAAGAAATGGAAATAACCTATATTAAATATTTGACTCAAATTCGGGTGGAACAAGCAAAGAAACTTCTTCGAGAGGGCCAGAGAGTAGGATATGTAAGTGAGAAGGTCGGTTATCATAGCTCTAAACATTTCTCCGAATTATTTAAGAAATATGTTGGAGTAAAACCTGGTCAGTATCGTGATTCCTTTTAAAATCCATTTTATTTATACTGTTTGTTTTGAAAAAGGTCTGAGAGAAATAATATAGATAGCCTCGCTCAAATGTACAAGAGAGCAGAGGCTTTTTTATTCTAAAATTAATGAAATTACTATAGTTGATAAATAAAGAATGAAATTCGGAATCAATTGCGGAAAAATTCTCTTCATTCTAAAAAAAACGGACATAATACAAAAAATGCACCGCTTACAAAACTTTATGAAAGCATTTACAATTAAGTTAAATCAAGCATGCCAATGAATTAGCTTATACATATAAAATAGCTTTGAAGGGGAAAGCTAAAAAATTACTTAAATTTGAAAGAGTAATAATTGGCATGAAGATTATTATCTATCATTTACTAAATATCACCAAAGGGGGAAAGTCAATTGTTAAAAACAAAAAGCAAAATTTTAACAGTATTATGTTCTGTGGGATTATTTACTGGAATTTTAGCAGGATGCAACAGTAGTGAAGAAAGCACTTCAAACGGAAAAAACTCTAATGGAACTACTCTTA
This sequence comes from Niallia nealsonii, assembly GCF_002835805.1. GTDB lineage: Bacteria > Bacillota > Bacilli > Bacillales > Cytobacillaceae > Niallia > Niallia nealsonii. The sequence goes on from NZ_PISE01000054.1 coordinate 20,416, forward strand.
CATTATTAATGGATAATCAAAGTCCTGCGACAATGGAAGGGTTCCAGGCTGTTGCAGCTGAATTTGAGAAGAAATACCACATTAAGACTGAAATTGAAACTCGCCCAGGGGGATCAGAGGGGGATAACCTAGTAAAAACGCGTCTTTCTACAGGTGATATGACAGACTTGGTTTCTTACAATTCAGGTTCGCTATTACAAGCATTAAATCCAGAGAAGAATTTTTTGGATCTCACAAACGAGCCTTATATGGATAAAATCTTAGATACATTTAAGACGGCGGTAACAGTAAACAATAAGGTATTTGGTGTTCCGGTTGGCTCTTTTAACTCAGGAGGTTGGTTATACAATAAAAAGGTATACAAGGAGCTGGGTCTGTCTATTCCAAAAACCTGGGATGAGCTTATGAAAAACAATGAGAAGATTAAGGAGACCGGCAAAACGGCGGTTATTGGCACATACAAAGATCCTTGGACATCTCAAGTTATCCCGCTTGCTGACAATTATAATGTTCTAGCAGAAAGTCCAACATTCCCAGAAGATTTCACAGCAAATAAGACAAAAATGGCCACGACACCTGCGGTTGTTAGAAGTTTTGCAAAGTTAGCCGAAATTAACGAAAAGGGCTATATGAATAAAGACTTTAACTCTACTGGCTATGAAGCGGGAATAAAAATGCTAGTAGACGGTAATGGTGTACAATATCCATTGATTTCCTTCGCACTGACAAGCATCGCAAAGTTGTATCCTGATGAAATTGATAATATCGGATTTTTCCCGCAACCTGGTGAAAGTGCTGACAAAAATGGTATCACTGCATGGGTACCGGGTGCAATTTATATTAACAAGACAAGCGAGCATGTAGAGGAAGCTAAAAAATGGGCAGAGTTCTTTGTTACTCCAGAAGCTGTACAACTGTTTATGTCTAAATCAGCACCTACTGGTCCGATTGCAATTAAGGATGTAAGTCTTCCAGATAATGTGTATGCTGCAGTAAAAGATATGCTTCCATACTTTAATGAGGGTAAGACAGCACCGGCCCTTGAATTCTTAAGCCCATTAAAGGGGCCGAATTTACCACAAATAACATCTCAAGTAGGCGGCGGTATGATATCGGCAAAAGAAGGAGCAGCATCTTACGATAAAGATGTAGAAAAGCAAGCAAAACAGCTGGGCTTAAAGGGCTGGTAATCTACTGAGTTAACATATAAAAAAGTAAGGCCCTGTCTTATTATCTTATGAGTATATGATAGGGCTGCTTTTACTTAGGTTATAGAGAGGAGATAAAAGTGAATGCGACTTACAAATAGTACATATACGTACAGATTTCTCATTCCAGCTGGCATTATTTATTTTGTATTTTTCTTACTTCCTACCATCATGTCCTTATTTTTCAGCATGACTTGGTGGTCTCTAACAGATTGGAAATTTATTGGTTTAGAAAATTTTAAGACATTTTTGACAGAACCTTCTCTGAATATAGGATTTAAAAATACTATAATCTACGCCATTGTAACATGTGTTCTAAAAGTTTTTCTTGGATTTCTCCTTGGCGCTTTTCTTAGTTCCAAGCTCAAAACAATGGGTTTTATCCGATCTATGGTTTTCTTCCCAACTTTGTTAAGTTCAGTCGCAATTGGGATAGCATTTGTGATGATGATGCATCCTACGCAAGGACTTATTAACATGGCATTAAAAACGGTAGGAATTGTAGGTCCTGACTGGTTAGGTGACAGTAAAATTGCACTTCTTTCCGTTGCGTTGGTTGATGTGTGGAAAGGTGTAGGGATGGCAACGGTAATCTTTATTGCAGGAATTATGTCCATTCCAGAGGATTATTATGAAGCTCTCATGATTGATGGTGGAAATACATTTCATAAGTTTTGGAACCTCATTTTGCCATTGAGCCGTCCAGCGATGAACTCCGTTATTATTCTAGCATTTATCGGCGGTCTTCGCTCCTTCGATTTAATCTGGGCGATGACAAAGGGTGGCCCAGGATTTAGCACAGATTTAATTGCTTCTATAATCTACAAGCAGTATCAAGCAGGGTTTTACGGTCTTTCCACAGCTGGAAATGTAATTTTATTCCTACTTGTTTCTGCATTGGCATTCCCACTGTATGCCTACTTAAACAAAAAAGAGGTGGATTTGTAATGAATAAAGTAGTGAACCAATCTGTAACACTTTCTGTTGTTTCTGAAAAACGCAAGAGGCTAACGGGCAAAGGAATTCGGAAGCTTATAGTGGAATGCATCGCTGTTCTCCTTACGTTAGTTGTATTCGGTATCCCATTTTATTTTGTCATCATAAATGCTGTGAAGAATACGCAGGAGTCTTCGATGCTAAGTATGGCGTGGCCGAGCTCCTTCCATCTAATAGAGAATATGAAGGCCGTATTAGAAGCACAAGATGGCATGATTATTCGTGCTTTCTTTAATAGTATTGCAATTACAGGATTCTCTATCCTACTACTAATTTTTCTAGGTGCAATGGCAGGATATGTATTGCAACGCAAGGTAAGTAAAGCAACCCCAATTTTTAACTTTTTGATTCTAGCAGGTCTCATTATCCCGCCGGCGATCGTACCAACAATTTGGGTACTAGAAGGAATCGGCATGTTTAAGACGATGCCAGGTATCATTTTTGTAGAGGTCGCACTAAGCTTACCTTTTACTATTCTGCTTTATAAAGGTTTTATGGCCACAATTCCACGTCAAATTGACGAAGCAGCATTGATTGATGGCTGTGGTCGCTTCCGCTTATTTTTCTCGATTATTTTACCATTGTTAAAACCGGTTTCCGCAACAGTGATCGTTTTGACTGCGGTAGGGATTTATAACGACTTCGTTCACCCGTTATATTTCTTCCCTGGTGCCGAAAACGCTACATTGCAGCTTACACTATATAATTTCTCGAGTATGTATAATACGCAGTGGAACCTGCTTTTTACAAATATCATTTTAATCTCGCTTCCACCTCTCATTCTGTTTATTTTCTTCAATAAGAAGATTGTAGCAGGTATGACAGCTGGTTCTGTGAAGTAAAAAAGGATGAAATGGAACTGTGAGTAGAATTGATTATTCCATAATTCACAGTTCCTACTCTTTTTCTTTTGTTAGGTCATGAAGCGATATAAATTGGAAAAAATTAAGGGTGAAGAGAATCGAACTTCTTCGTATCCCCGTTTAATTCAAAGATTCTTAGTTCAATAAAGATAAAATTTTTTTGATTCGGCAACTTATACTATTCTCATTACGAAGTTTGCCAGGAAGATCATTTCTAGTGTCTATGTTTATTAATGTAGAGGTAATAGCTTGCTAGTTAGATTAATTAATATTAAGTTCAGAAAACTTTTGGTTTGAATTTTAGTCTTTAGAGAATAGGACTGAATAAAACATGGGTACTGCAAGCCTATGTATGGAAAGTTCCTCCGTAAATATCTCCAATTCCCGTTTAGGTTCTGAATTAGAGTAGTCCTAAATGGTTCGAATAAGCAAAGTGATGGTATTAGAATAAAATATTAGGCTCAATATCTTTAAAAAGTAACAATTTAAAGAAGTCAAAGATAGGTAGGGAGCAGATGAGAATCTTTAATGGCAAATTATTATGTTTTATTAGTTCAATTACATTAAATGCATTAGGTAATAGCTTTATGATAACAGCTAATCTGGGGAGTGCCCCTTGGACAGCTGCTGGGCAAAATCTTGCGTCCATACTGCCAATTTCTCTCGGAGTTTGTATTATATTTATGAATTTTTGTTCGTTCATACTAAGTTACATGATGAAAACCAAGTTTACATTGGCGACAATCATAAAAAGTATGGCTCTAGCCTTCATTTTTGGATTACTTCTTGATTTTTTTGAGTATATACATCACATGGTTTACATACCAGAGAATATTTGGATCCGTTGTTTATATTTGATCATCGGAATAAACCTTATTGCGGTAGCTATAACCATCTATTTTCAATTAGGCTCTCTATTTTTACCTTTTGATTATTTACTTAAGGCTTTTGAAAGATTGACGCAAAACTATACTGTTGGAACAATCTTTTGTATGTCTATCCCCTTAGTATTAAGTATTCTTATTTTTATCTTTCAGCATCAATTATCGGGTCTGGGATTAGGTACAATTCTTTTTGTATTTGGAATGGGATTTTTAATCGACCATTATAATCGCTGGATCGTGCTTCATACAATTACAGAAGCAGGGAAGTAGTGCTAATTAGTTGTGATGACTAGGTTATCTTCATTGCAATTGAACAATAAACAGTTAGAAATGCGAAATGAACTTTGAGAACAATGTAATCATAATACAATCTTATTTCGAAAGTTAACTTTGCTCGATTAAATACAGGGGATTATGAATTGGAGTAGTTGGAAAGCAGCATGTGGTAAAAGTCACATATACGATATGAACATAGGAAAAGGGAGAGGTAACTTCAAACTGATATTTATCTATATTAGGGATAAAGTCAAAAGTTTGAAAATTTTGTACGATAATACAAATAATGTGAATTTATATATCAGAAAATAGTTGAAGAGTCATGTTTTCAGTATTTGTTTTTGATTTGATTTTTGGATAGGAGAAGACCAGACAAAAAACTATCAAAACAGCACCTTAATAAAATCACTAAAAACGTTCATTATTGGTTAGAATTGCTCTTAGAGTAAAGAATTTGGATTATTCCCCCATAAAATTACTTATGATGTAATATATGTTTTTTTGCCGTCAGGCCCCCTTATATTACGCTTACCTTTTCTAGAGTAGAGGAAATAGGTCTCTTCCATTTCCATGATACCTAAAAAATTTTAAAAATCCATTTGTTGGATTGTTGATAATAATTTATACTACGTTAGATCTAAATGGAACCGCTGTATACGGCATCTGAAGTAAAGTGGTGTGGGTGGAAGCGTGGCGACACGTGGGCTGACAAATACTAATAGATCGAGGACTTAACTTTAATATAGGATTATTCGATTCTTTCTTCTTACACATAATCTAGTTTCGGGGGAACAACTCTCTAAATAAATACAGAGCCTGGTGGCGATAGCGAAAAGGTCACACCCGTTCCCATACCGAACACGGAAGTTAAGATTTTCAGCTTCTTCATCTTTAGGCCATTGAAGTTTTCCATTATCTACACACTTATAAAGCATGGCGAAGCTATCTCCATCAAAATACAAACATTTGTAACAGTCTTTTTTCCATCCGGCAAATAAGAATATAGAATCTTCATAGGGATCTAATTCAAAAGAATCTTGGATCAAGGTAGCTAATCCGCCAATTACCTTTCGCATATCAGTCTTTCCGCAAATGTTATAGATATTTTTTACATCCGTATAATCATGTTTCACCAATGCTTCAACTCCTTCATGATCGTTTGTTTGGATGATGTGCTCCTCTACACTTTTATAAAAGGAGACCTCAGCATTTGCTGTTTTGATTGTGCCGCTGCTAGAGGAACGAGATATCGGAGATGTCGATTGAGGTGTACACTTATTTTCGGGAAGAAGTGTAACGGGAACGATTATTAATTTTTCTTTCCGCATCAGAAAGCACCTCCTTAAATTGATACTAGTATCAATTTAAGGAGGTGCTGCAAGTTTATATGCGTTGTTTGATTAGGGGCTTATATAATTTCATTAACTCCTAATAATAATAATAAGAATACATTTATCATAGAAGGTGTTGTATTAGCAATGGCTGTGTATCTTGTAAATTCTTCTATCTTTTACTTTCTAATTATTTTGGACACGTTTTATTCTTGGATCTGTAAAGATATCTGACTCATCCTCACTATTAGATGAAAATTCAGATATGATGGCTCCTTCTTCTCCAGCTTTAAACCAGTGCTTTGTATTTTCTGGTATGGTATATTGCTCTCCCGGATGCAATACAACTTCATGGAATACTGTATAATATTGGATATCCTCTGCAGGAGGAGAAGCTATTGGTGATATAGTAGGTGCTCCCTCTACATAGAGATAAGCTGTTCCCTTACGGCATCTAAACGTTTCTAACTTGCCAGGATCTCCATTTTTTCTAGGTGGGTGGCGATGTTCTGGACAGGTTTGATGCGGAAACAAAACTAAGTCTTTCGCACAATACCGCTCAGTATTCACATAAGTAATTAATTGGAGTCCTGTTTTTTCGAGATTATTTAAGCCAAAATCTGCTATCTCAATTGCTTCTTGTTCAGCTTGAGTTAAGATAACTCCTGTATCGGCGAGCATATTTGATACTATTGCCTGATAATCTTTTGTTTGCAGTTTAGCCATTTAAATCAACTCCTCTCATTAAGCTAATTCTTAATAGGATTTTGTGAGATTCTAAGTAGGATATATTTGTGAGATTCGCATTGTGAAGGGTCTAGTTGTGGGTTTATTTTGGTTAAGATATTACTGATAAAAGTTACTAGATACTTTCATTTCACTTTTTTTTGTTGTAACCACTTTGTCGTAAAGACTCGCTTTATTTACAGAGTTAAAAAGATGCATTTTATGGTTAATTACCTTACGTGCTTCTAGAATACATTCTGGATAGATAACGTTCGGATCCCAGTATTCAGTAGTATTTAATATTTCACGCGCTTTTTTATAATAAGCGTACTTCATATCACTAGATATATTAATCTTACTGACTCCTAGTTTGACAGATTGAGCAATTTCACTATCCGGATTAGATGAACCACCATGTAATACTAGTGGAATATCAACAAGTTTATTAATTTCCTGAAGAATATCCAATTGTAACTCTGGTTTAATATGTTTTGGATAGATACCATGTGCAGTACCAATTGCCACTGCTAATGTATCAACACCTGTTCTAACTACAAAATCCTTTGCTTCATCAGGCTCAGTATATGTAACCTTAGTTACGCCACCCTCTATTGAATTTCCCGTACTTCCAATCGTTCCTAACTCACCTTCTACTGAAACACCAACAGTATGAGCGATTTCAACCACCTTTTTAGTCAAACTGACATTTTCCTCGTATGGAAGTAAGGATCCATCAATCATTACCGATGTAAATCCGCAACGAATCGCTCTTAATACATCTTTAATAGAACCACCATGATCCAGGTGTAATACAAATGGAACTTTGCTTTCATATACACGGTGTTTAACATAAGAGAAAAATTCATCTGTTAAAAATTCGTGTTCAGAAGGGTGGATTGCAATGATAGCTGGAGAATTTAATTGTTCAGCCTCTTCAACCACAGCTCTTAAAAATGTACTATCTGCAACATTAAATGCTCCTACTGCAAATTGATTTTCTTTTGCAACCGTCAATAATTCTTTCATTGTAATTAACATATAAGTAATCTCTCCTTTAAATAAAGTTTGTTAATAGGTTTGTATACGTTTACTTTTAAATACCTAAAATAGATTCCTAGATTCCTATATTTTATTAGGGATAGTCCTAGGAATTATCACCTCTTTATTTGGATATTTTTCGATCTTTACCTTTTCCTAATGAAATGAAAAACCTTCTAAAGCATTTCAAGAAATTAGACTTTTTTGTTTATCGTTGAGAGAAATTTAATTTCTTGAGTTAACGATAAACAAATTTATTTATCGTTAACTCAAGAAAGCAAAACATCCAACATTCTACAAAAATCTTAAAATACTTGGTATGCTTTCTTTGGTAATGGAACTGCAATAATTTGTACAAGAATACCTTACACAGGTACCTTTTCTCCGTAATTTTAGTTAAATGCTCAAACCTTGATTAATTTGACTCCCTTTTTTTCAACTATCGATAACCAGTAATCTGATAAACTATTATCTGTTATGATCATATCTACGCTTTCGAGGGGGGAGAAAAGATTCATTGAGCGTTTTCCGAACTTGGATGCATCGGCTATCATATAAGTTTCTTCGCTGGACTTAATCATGGTTTGTTTAATTTCGGCATCGGAGAAGTGGAATACGCTAAAGCCACTTTCTGTAACACCACTAGTAGCAATAAACGCTTTGTTAACATACAAACCTTCAAGGAAAGACTTCGTTCCACCTCCAAGGAACGCTTGGGAGTTTTGCCGGAACTCGCCGCCAGCCATGAATAAAGAAATATTCTGCGCATACCGGAGGGGATATGCTGTGGTGAGAGAATTCGTAATGACAGTAACATTCTCAAGCAACGATTCAGCTAATCCAGATGCAATATAATTAGTGGTAGTCCCAGAATCCAGAATGATCGTATCGTTGGAGGATATAAGCGTCAAACAATATTCTGCAATTTTCTTTTTTTCATCTATAAATTGTCTCTCGCGTTGTACGGGCGATTCTTCACTTACATGCCGGATTCCTCCATGAAACCTCTCGAACATGCCGCTCTGCTCCAATTTTTGCAAATCTCTTCGAATAGTCATATCCGATACTTGAAACTCGTCAACTAATTCCTGAACGGATAGGCTTCCTCTTTTCATTATTAATTCAGAAATTTTCTTTAGTCTTAATTCAGTAGACATAATTTTTCTCCAATCATTCATTTTGTTTCTACTTTTATTTAAAAGCAATTCAAACAATAAATCAAGTATAAATAAACAAAACGAACATAATTTTAAACATTTTGTTAAAATTTTTTGTTTGTTTTGAAGATTCAGATTGACAATAAAATACGATGCGTTTAATCTTGAGGTATAAATAAACAAGGTATTGCAGAGGGGGCGAAGCAAAGCGGAATGGGAGCAATGAAAGGTTAACCATCTATGAACCACGCAAAAATAAAAGATAGGGGAGAAGGTGTGTTAATATGTTGACGACAATGGAAAAGTTACTTAGCGTAGCTTATAGGGAAAAATTCGCAGTGGGAGCCTTCAATATTGCGAATAGCGAATTTGTAAGAGCTGTAATTCAGACGGCAGAAAGAGAAAATTCCCCTGCCATCCTTCAAATTCATCCAAATGAAATTAATCTTATGGGAGACGATTTTGCCGCATATTGTGTCCAAGCAGCGCATCGTGCTAGTGTTCCGATTGTGATTCATCTTGATCACGGTCGTAATGTTGATGATGTTGTTCGAGCTATTCGGAATGGATTTACATCTGTTATGATAGATGGCTCACATTTACCTTACGAGGAGAATGTAGAGCTAACAAAAGAAGTTGTGAAAATTGCTCAAGCGCAACATACTTCCGTGGAAGGAGAGCTTGGGACCATCGGAAATACAGGCACGAGTTCAGAGGGTGGGATGGAGAAGATTTTGTACACAGACCCTGAACAAGCGAAAGATTTCGTAGAGCGCACGAATGTAGATACGCTTGCCATCGCAATCGGCACCTCTCATGGGTTATATCCAAAGTCTATGAAACCTAAGCTTCAGATTGATCGCTTGTCTCAAATCTATGAAAGGGTGAATATTCCGCTTGTCTTGCATGGAGGTTCTGATAACTCGGATGAGGATATTCGGGAATCTACGAAGTACGGTGTTGGAAAGATCAATCTCTCTAGTGAAATGAAGCGGGCGTTTTTTATAGAACTTCGCAATGCGTTGAACAACAATCCAAATGGTTATGAGCCGGATGCGCTTTTTCCAAGTTCAACCGAAGCGGCTATGGCGATTATTGTGAATAAGATGCATTTGTTCGGTTCCGCAGGTAAGGCTAACTTGTATCAAGTAACGCAATTATAAGTTGGATTATAGAGAAATTGACTCATTTTCATCAGCTTGGCTACAAGGAAGGCTCATTTGCGTCAGACTCCTATCGATTAACCTCTAGATTATTTTGCAAATCTGCTCTTCAATTGAAACACATAAAATTAGGGGAGGATTTAATTTGAAAAATTTTATTTCTTTCAATTTGAAAGCGCTTAATAAAGGGTTGGTATCCATTCTAGTGATAGTGTGCATGATGATTTCATTAGTAGGTTGTAATAGTTCAGAAGCTACCAATAATTCCAGCTCGGATGGCAAAGATGGCGGTAAAGAAATTACTTTAGAATTTCAACAGTGGTGGGGAGTGGAACTACCAGATGGTGTTCTTCAGGAAATTGTTGATGGATTTACAGATGAAACGGGAATTAAGGTGAAACTGTTAAGTAATCCATATGCTGATACAAAAACACAAATTGCAGCGGGCGCAGCGGCAGGAACAATGGCGGATGTTGTTGGCCTTGATGGCTCTTGGGTATATGACTTTGCTAAACAAGGATCCATTGCAAATTTAACAGAGTTAATGAAAGAAGATGGATATGATGATAGTCAATTATCCGATCAAGTTAAAGTTGATGGGAATACATATATGATTCCTGTTGTAAACTTTGCCTATCCAATGTATGTAAACTTAGATATTTTAAAAGAGGCCGGTATTAAAGAAGTACCTAAAACTTGGTCTGAATTTACTGAAGCAACTAAAAAGATTAGTTCGTCAACAAAGAAGGCCGGATGGGCGATTCCAATGTCTACAGAATCTCCAAGTGGTATTCAAAACAATTTTATGAGCTGGCTATGGGCTTCTGGGGGTTCTATGTTAAATGAGGGCAAGCCTGCTTTGAAAAAGAATGAAGACTTAACTTCTACTGTTGAGTTTGTAAAAGAATTATTTGATTCTGGTGTAGTAGCTAAAGGTGCATATGCTATGAAGGAAGCGGACATGGTAGAAGAGTTTACAAATGGACGTGTAGCATTTATGACGGATTCGCTTGCTCACTTAACGACTATTAAAAAAGAAGCACCTAATTTAAACTTTGATTTTATGCCAGTACCTGTTAAAGATGGTTACAGCGGAAAAAGTGGCATGGACGTAGCAAATTGGGGTATTGGAGTTGCAGAAAATAGCAAACATAAGAAAGAAGCAATGAAGCTAGTTGAATACCTAATGAGTCCTGAAGTAAATGCAAAAATTGCTGTTTATGCAAATGCCTTCCCAGGAAACTCAAAAGCAGAACCTGATTATTCAGCAGCAGATGATTTGTTCAACGAAGCTTATGAACTATATAAAAACAGTTATGCGGTTAACGAATTTACAGGACTCCCAACTTCAGAAGAATTAATGAGAAGTTTTGACGAACAACTACAACTTTACTTAGATGGAGATACAAAATCAGCAACTAAGATGTTAACAGAAACACAGAAAATCTGGGAGGATGCATTTAAATAATAAATACTCAATTAATCAACAGGATGTATGTTTGACATACATCCTGTGTTTAGAAAGGTGGGAACGACAAATGAGAACTGAAACTCAAACTCAAACGGAACCGACGAGAGGGTTACGTTATAATAGAAAGGCTCAATATTTAAAAAAGAAATCTGAGCCATATTTATATCTTTTACCTACAATTTTACTAATGGTTATATTGTTAATTATCCCTATTTATATGGTTATTCGATATTCATTTTATGATAATGTAATTTTGAATAAGAATCCTGAATTTATAGGTTTTGAAAACTTTAAAGAAATATTAACGGATCAATCATTTATAGTGGCTGTAAAGAATACATTGATTTTTGTTGGTGGCAGTGTCATTGCACATATGATTTTAGGGATGACATTTGCTATGTTGTTAAATACGAAATATCTTGGTAAGAAAACCAATGCTTTATTCAGAGTAATATTCGCTTTACCATGGATGTTCACTGCCTCTGTTATAGCAGTTCTCTGGAAGATGCTTTTAAATCCAAACGGTGTTATTAACTATTTCTTAATAGAATTAAATTTAACTAGTAATCATCTAGAATGGTTATCGTCCAGAGATTTTGCATTGCTTTCGGTTACAATGATTAATATTTGGGCGGGATATCCATTCTTCATGATCAGTATTTTAGCTGGGCTTCAAGGAATATCATCAGATCTTTATGAATCTTCTGCAATTGATGGTGCTAATATCGTAAAGCGTTTTTTCTATATTACCCTTCCACAGTTAAAACCAATTTTAATTAGCTTAATATTGTTAGATTTTGTATGGACCATACAACAATTTGCACTTATTTGGATGACCACTGGCGGAGGACCAATAAATGCGACTGAGATGCTTAGTACGTTTATTTATAAATTAGGATTTAGTAAGTATCAATATGCGATGGCTTCAACTAGCGCCGTAATTTTATTATTCGTATGTACAATAATTGCAATCTTTTATGTACGACATCAAAGGGGGCAGGAATAATATGGTAGGGGAAAGAAAATGGTATATGCAAGTTATCACTATAATCCTATTAATTATAGGAGCAATCTTTGCGAGTTTTCCAGTTTTTTGGATGTTTTTGAATTCCTTTAAACCGAACTCGGAAATCTTTGCATGGCCACCAGTGTGGATTTCTGAAAATTTCACATTTGACGCTTACCTAGCGATTTTCAAGAATCCAGAAACAATTAGACTTTTCATTAATAGCTACTTTATAGCTTTTACTGTAGTTATTTTGACTTTAATTGTTAGTATTCTAGCTGCGTATAGTTTCAGCAGGTTTGATTTTCGGGGTAAACAGGTAATAAATACGGCTATTGTAAGTGTTCAAGCAGTGCCACCTATCGTGTTATTAATACCATATTTGAGTTTGATTGTTACAATTGGTTTGTATAACACATATGCTGCATTGATTTTAACCTATTTGTTATTTACGTTACCATATGCTGTTTTAATGATAACTGGATATTTTAATACGTTGCCAAAAGACTTAGATGAAGCAGTTATGATTGATGGTGGATCAAAATTTAGAGCGCTTTGGTCTATATTGGTTCCGGTATCAGTTCCAGGATTAGTTTCTGTAGGAATGTATACCTTTATGTTGTCTTGGAACGAATATCTATTTGCTTTAGCTTTAACGAAGACAAATGAGTTTCGTACCGTCCCTGTAGGAATTAGCTTATTAATGGGTCAGCATGCTTATGAATGGAACCAAATGATGGCTATGAGCGTACTTGGGTCGTTACCGGTATTAATCTTATTCTTATTTTTTCAAAGATATTTCATTGCAGGGATGACATCTGGAGCTGTAAAAAGCTAGGTAACAATAAAATGGACGCGTGCTTGTTTATGTCCTATTAGTAAGCCTTAATTAGAGTTTTATATATTTATAATAAACAGGGGGGCTATGATAATGAAAATAGAAGAGAAATATATCAAACTTTATGAAAAAATGGATGAAAATATTAATAGCCGTAAATCTAATAGAAAAATGCCGGCTATGGGATATACCAGTAATTTAGATATTTTATGCGATTTTCAGGTTGATATTTTAAATAATCTCCTTGAAGAGTATATGCAGGGAGAGGATTTAAGTGCAATGAAAGCTGCAAAGGAAATAAAAACGGTACAAGATTTTATTAGTACATTAGTTTACTTTTGTAGGAAGGGAATTGGTGGCGAGGTTGATATAGAAGAGATCCAAATCATTGAAAAGTTCTTCTCGATAAAGAATGGTATGGGAGGAACTTCAGCGCAAGCAGCAATGGCATTAGCAGCTATTGGATGTCCCTCAATGATTCATCTAACCGATGATTCAAAAGAGGTTTGTGATATTCTCTCCTCGCAACACATTTATACAGTGTCTCCAAATGGTGATTTGATTCATACAAACCAAGTGACACAGAGATCTGAACAAGAAATACACTATATTATACAGTTTAAAAAAGGAGATGTTATTCGTTTAGGAGATCAAGAGGTAGTTATACCAGTATCTAATCGCTTGATTATTACCAAAATTACAGTTAATGAAATATTACCATTCTCCAAACCATATTTTGATTATATTGAGAGCCATGCAAAAGATATCAGTAGCAATGTTCTCTCGAGTTTTAATGCTCTTAAAGATAAAGACCTATTAAAAGAACGATTAGATTTTGTAAGACAACATATAAAAAAGTATAAGGCTAATAATGAAGCAGGAATAGTATTTTTTGAGGATGCTGATTATCATAATGAGATGATAAAAAAAATATGCATAGAAACTATCTATTCAGAAGTAGACATTGTCTGCATGAATGAAGAAGAATTGGCCTATATACTGCAAATGTATAACTTCCCTATTAATATTGAAGATATAATTTCGTGTGTAGAAGGGATAAAATATATTAAAGAAAATTTAAAGATTAACAAGGGTTTAATTGTACATACAAAAGATTATTCAATGTATGTAGGAGAAAAGCTTGAGAGTGATATTGAAAGCGGTCTCATATATGGAAATATGCTTGCTACCACAAAAGCTATGGTTGGTTGGTATGGTTCTAAAGAACAGATATCAAAAGTCTTGGAGCTTCCTCTGAGCAATAAAGGAGTGAGCAATAAGAAAATAATAGATAAGAGTAATTATGCTAGTGAGACAATAATAGTTCCTACCAAGTATATCGATAAGCCTAAATATACCATAGGATTAGGAGATTCATTTGTAGCAGGTGTCCAGATTTGTTTTATGTAAGTTTTCCTAATGTGATAATAATTAGTTAAGGTGTCAAGAATGGAAGGAAATTCCTCAGTTTCATCGGTTGGTTTCTACCTCGTCTGCTAAGAGGAAATTCGCAAAGTAACGCATATGTTCAATTTGGCTAATCAGTTAAACAAAGAGGCTATATATGTTGGACGTTAAAGAAAAAGTTCGATTCTTTAGAGAAAAAATAGCCCTTTATCTGCAACAAGAAAATATTGTGTTAACAGAGGAAGAGAAAACAATATTGAAATTGCTGATTTTGGATTAGGAAATATTGAAAAGGTAGGTCTTCAACTTATTACCTATTTAAATACAGATCAATATTGTGCTAAGGAATTGATACTATTTCCAAATCAGATTTGTCCTGAATATAAGCATCCTACCCGGACGAATGGAGATCAAGGGAAACAAGAAACATTTCGTTGTCGAGCAGGAAAGGTCTATCTATATGTAAAAACAAAACAGCCTAAAGTCTATCTCCCAGAAAAGGATCTTCAATATTATATGACATGGCAGGAAATTGTCCTTCAATGAGGGGAACAATACATGATTGAACCGGATACCTTTAAAGAAGGTATCCCTGGTATCTTGGAATTAACAGCGGGTATTAATGTAACCGAGGAGAAAGAAAATATCAAAGGATATACCCTGGGACTTCGAGTAACCTTTAAAGATAAGGATGCATTAGATCAATACGGACCACATCCCCTTCATCAGGAGTTTGTTGGAATGCTAGAAGGAATCATCGAAGACGTTATCGTTGTTGATTATCCTTTGTCTATACTTCACACTGTTGTTAAACATAATATATTGCGGACAACCTGTATTTACTTTTTGTATCAAATTTTGAAAAAGACGGGAGAACGAACACTAATGGGCAAAGAAAAAGGAAGTAAAGAAAAGGAGATAAAAGTTGTAAAAGTTGTGGGAGATAAAAAAGAAATGCAAGCTCAAATGCTGGAACTACAGAGAGAGTCAACAGAAACATTGAATAAAGTCTTAAATGAAATAACACTATTAAATAGTAATCTGGAAAAAATGGAGATTGTAATTTCTTCGATGCAACAAAACGTACCTACTACAAATTCTTCAAGCATACTTGCTAATCTTGATGCTGACACAATGTTAAACCTCTTACCAGTTGCACGTAGCCTTTCTAAAGGTACAGAAACGGGACAAGCTATGTATCCGACGTCTCAAGTCCCACAACCTAGTCCTTTAAGCTTCCTTAATAATTTGGATGTTGATAAAATATTGGATATGTTAATGATTGCACGTAGCCTTTACAAAAGTGGAGACAAGAATGAAAATAAAGAATAGCCATGTAGAAGGGCAAAGAGCTGACTCGCAAAAAAGAGTCAGCTCTTTGCCCTTCATTTACTTAATAATTAAGCTCCTCTTAAAATAATGACTAGTAGGATGAAACAAGGCAGTGTTTCCACCATAGCCTACGCTATTTCCAACAGACATATCTATCCCTCCTTTAAAAATTGTAAAGAACTAGAAAAGTCAGATTCAACTCTTATAAATTCTAACCTTTTTAAATTGGAAAAGTAGGAACAATAGTTAAAAATAATTGCCCATAATACGCTTGTCCTCCTTAACAAGATATGTCTGTAAAATTATCTTTTATAGGACAAGCTATCAGGGGATATATGGATTTTTCAAGATGCTCATTTTACAAAAAAAGACGGTTTTTTTTGTACCTAATTGTAAAAAAAATTTATTTATTATAAACAGAAACTAATGCTTTTACTAGTTCATGCTGCTCTTCTAAACTAGAAACTTCACTAAACGCTTTTGAAATTCCCTTTTCTGTAATTAACTGCTTCAGCTGAACCGATTCTTGATCTTCTTCAGAGTAAAAGGATGCTGCTGCTGCCATTACATCTACAAGATTGGATGGAATCGTTTTAAATAATTCTATATATTCTAATGCTGGAGCTACCAATCTATCCTTTCGTCCAAGTTTACGAAGAGGGGAACGGCCAACTCGCTTAACATCATCTACAATATGCGCATTAGAGAAACGCCCGATAATCTTATCAATATATTGATTATGCTCTTCTTGATCAAAGTTGTATTTTTCTACCAATACTTTCCCTGTTTCTTCCAAAACGCGCAGTACTTTTTCTTCTAATTCTTTATGGCTAATCGCTTCAGCAATTGTCTTGTAATTCTTTTGGTTTCCTAAATATGAAGTTGCTGCATGTCCTGTATTAACAGTGAATAGTTTTCTTTCAATATAGGCTTGCAGATTATCTACAAAA
>NZ_PISE01000055.1 GCF_002835805.1 Niallia nealsonii
AAGTGCTGAAAGCATCTAAGCATGAAGCCCCCCTCGAGATGAGATTTCCCATAGCGTAAGCTAGTAAGATCCCTGAAAGATGATCAGGTTGATAGGTTTGAGGTGGAAGCGTGGCGACATGTGGAGCTGACAAATACTAATAGATCGAGGACTTAACTTTAATACATGATTATTCGATTCTTTCTTCTTACACATAATCTAGTTTTGAGGGAACAACTCTCTAAACAAATAAATAGTCTGGTGGCGATAGCGAGAAGGTCACACCCGTTCCCATACCGAACACGGAAGTTAAGCTTCTCAGCGCCGATGGTAGTTGGGGGCTCTCCCCCTGTGAGAGTAGGACGTCGCCAGGCAAACTAAAAGTGGTTTAAAGATAATATCTTTAAACCACTTTTTTTATTATTGGATTATGTTACATAATATTGTTGATTTTTAGGAATCTGAGGCCTTTAAGTTATCAAGATTTTCTGTATGCCTACCAAACAGATAACTTTGTTTTTGTATCGCTTTCCTTGATAATACATTCAACATTTTCAAATCTGCAATCTTGTACTTTTTGTAAAGTGGTTCGAGTTTATCTTTATCCTTACAGTAGATGGTCGTATAGTAACTATCAACTATTAACAAAATAAGTTTGCAATCTCTTTTCATAAAGCCTTCATAAGTATCAATCTCTACCATTTTTCCTTGTGAATATGCCTGCAATTCAGCAAAAACAATATAATAGTTGTTTTTGCTGAATTTTTGAGTACATTTCCTTCTATCAGCTTTTATCTTCTGAAAAAAGGCTTTCATCCAATTCATTATTAATTACCTTATATAATTCTTCCATGGAGAGCAGTAATCAAGAAAGATCCAATATACATTTGGCAGTTCAAAATCAAGTCCTCGTTTTATAAAACATCTTTCTCTGAATTATTAAACTCAAATCATAATATAAATCTAATAGTTAGTTGAGTTTCATTTTTCTTAGACTTTTATGTGTATAAACAATTAAAAATAAACAGCTTCGTTATCGCTACGATAGTTAACTGCATCTAAGAAGTAGAATCCACTTAAATAGATTATATAACAGATGAGAAATAGCAAAAACTAATATTTCGATATAAAAAACTTCAAAATCAATTTTAACTTTTGGGATTTTTTAAGAAAAAGTTATTTTTATTAAAACTAAATCATAAACCTGTGCGTCTATCCTATGTGAAACTTAACTTCGCGGATTTTATAAATAAAGGAGCTTCTTTATGCTTAAGAAGAAATTACTAGAGGGAGAAATAACCGCACTTATTATAGAAAATAAGGAAAGCTTTTATCGATTAGCTTATCCCTATGTTCGAAATAAGGAGGATGCTTTAGATATTGTACAGGATTATATCCATAAGGCTTTGAAAAATCAGCATCAAGTAAAAAAATGCTTATACAATTAAAGGTTGGTTTTATCGTATTGTTGTGACTACATCATTAGACTTTTTGCGAAAGAAGAAAAGATGGAGTGCGACAGAGAATCATCACTTGTAGCTATTGCTTTCTGGAACGGAAGATCAGTATAAAAAATTAGATTTAGAGCAGGCAATGGAAAAACTGCCTGTGATCTATAAGACAGTTATTATATTACGCTATGATGAAATAGCGGCTGTATTAGACGAGAACATTAATACCGTAAAAACAAAGTTATATCGAGCATTAAAACTATTACGAATTGAAATGGATTAATAGAGGAATACAGGATGGTAAAAAAGTTAGAAGAACTTAAAAAAAATTATCTAGAAATATCAATACCACCAGAGTTAAATGACATGACAAATAAAGTGATAGATAAATATAAAAGAAAAAGAAGATCTTCTGTAAGTTTCGCTTCATTGACCGCGGCATTGCTGTTATGCATGGCAACTATAAATATTAGCGCAGCGGTGGCTGCAAGATTATTAGATCTTCCTGTAGTAGGAGGATTTGTCAAAATAATAACAGTAGAGGAATGGAAAGAAGAAGATAAAAATAATAGCGCAGATATTAAAATACCAGGGCTTTCGGGTTTAGAAAACAAAGGGCTGCAAACTAGTTTAAATGAAAAATATTTGGTAGAAAACAAAACATTATATAAAAAGTTTGCAAAAGAAATGACAAATAGAATGAAAGATGAACAATCTAGTTATTTCTTAAAAAATAATGAAGAACCAAATGGCTTTGATAAAATTTCAAAAAGCCAAAATTTCTATATAAACAAAAAACATCAACTTGTCATTTCCTTTGGTGAATACGAAGTGACTCCTGGATATATGGGTGTAGTAGAGTTGGTTATTCCAACAGAGGTTATAAACGATATATTAGTTAGCAATACTTATATAAAAAAAAGAGTGGTTTTTGCCACTCTTTTTTTGTAATCATAAAGAACGTTCATTTTCAAAAGGAAGGTCGCCTATATTAATGTTTTCACCTTCCTGATGGAAGTGATAGTAGTTTTTTATCTAACAAATATTTAAAATGTTTATAAAAATACAAACGGATATAATAAATGTTTGTGTTTTTGTTGACCTTTTAAATGAAGTATCATAATATATAAAATGTTAACAAACAAAAAAGATAAATGTTTATTTATATCTAAACTTATTTTAGGAGTGTTTGCTCAATGGAACTATCGGATTTATTTTTTTCCGTGTCTGTAGAAGAATTGAAACGTGGCTATATAGAAGAGAAGAATGATTATGTGTGCTTGCTTTGTGGAGAAAGAATTGAAAAAGGAATTATTTATCCATATGAAGTCCTATTATATGAAGCAGAAAAATATATGAATATTCATATTCGTGACGCGCATGTATCTGTTTTTGACTATTTAATTACTTTAGATAAAAAAATGACAGGCTTAACGGATCATCAAAATAAACTGCTGCATCTTTTCTATCAAGGAAAAAGTGATGTCGAAGTACAGCAGGAATTGGAAATCGGCAGTGCATCCACGATTCGCCATCATCGTTTTGTTCTGAAGGAAAAAGAGCGGCAGGCAAAAACTTTATTGGCACTTATGGAACTTTTAAAGGAAAAGGATGCGCATGCACCTAGTTTTATGCCTGTTCATAAACATGCCAAAATGGTCGATGACCGCTATAACATTACCGAGGAAGAGCAGAATAAGGCTATTAGCAAATATTTCTTAGGGACAAAGCTTCTGAAATTTCCTTTAAAGGAAAAACAAAGGCTAATTGTTCTCCGAGAAATAATGAACCATATAGATAAGGAAAAAGTGTATACGGAAAAAGAAATAAATGAAACAATAAAGACTATTTATGAAGACTATGTTTGGATTCGGAGATATTTAATTGAGTACGGATTTCTGGATCGCAAAGCAGATGGCAGCAGTTATTGGGTGAAAAAATAAAAAAAGGATGAGGACAATGGATCGCAAAAAAGAATTAAAACAGCTTTATAAAGAAACACCAATTGAAGCAGGGGTATATAAAATTGAAAATAAACGGAATGGGAAAATCTTTATTGCAAGCACCCGCAATACGAAAACATTAAATGGAGTTAAGTTTATGTTGAATAAAGGAGGCCATATGAATAGGGAATTATCCCAAGAATGGCAAACATTTGGCGAGGAGAATTTTACAATAGAAGTAATTGAAATCATAAAAAAGAAAAGTGACCCTTATTTTAACGAAAAAGAGGAACTAAAGAAGTTAGAGGAAAAATGGCTCAAGGAGTATCAGCCATATGGAGAGAGAGGCTATAATTAACGATGAATACAGAGTTGGAAAAATCTAACTTTCTTATAAAAACGATACTGTTATTTCAGCATTTTTCCCCATTATAGAGCTTGGCTTGTATGGAGTTGTTGTTTCTAATATTGTTGCTTTTATCTTATTAATGCTTTAATTGCAATCTCTGTATTATCAGCTTATTTGGAAGAATAAAAGCTATTATATAAATAAAGTCATCTTTTAAGCAATAATGATAGCTGCTTAAAAGATGGCTTTTTTATGTGAAAAAGGAATTTTTTATATAAAAATTTCTCCTGACTTATTCCTGACTCATTTCTTTTATATTCTATTACTTGTAAACAACAACGAAAATAAACTAGTTCAGATAAAGAAAATAATAGAAGAGAAAGAGGATGAGAAGAACATGAATAAAAATATAAGTAAAGCAAAAAGGAAAATTAAAAAATGGATTGTTAGCGGAATTACAGTTGTAGTACTTGGCACGGGAATCGGAAGCTACTTTTATTTTACAAAAGATGATAATTATACAGCCAAGGCTCAAACGACGACACAAACGGCAACTTCAGAAGTAGGCGATGTGGAAGTGAATGTGAGCGGGACAGGCAGCATTTCTGCTATCAACAGTGAAGCAGTATCTGCCACAGAAAATGCAACAGTAGATGAAGTGTTAGTGAGTGTTGGAGATGAAGTGGAAAAGGGTGATGAATTAGTCACTTTTGACGGGGATATTGATCCAATCACAGCTCCTTTTGATGGAGAAATTACTTCTCTTAATGTGGAAGAGGACGGCACAGTATCAATGGGGACAGAAGTTCTTGGCATTACTAATTATGACAGTTTAGAAATGGTTGTAAATGTTGACGAGCTAGATATTGCAAAAGTAAAAGTAGGACAAGAGGCGACGGTTGCTGTCAGTGCTTTAGATGATAAAGAATTCACAGGAAAAGTAACAAGTGTCGCAAAAGAAGCAAACACGGACAGCTCATCAAGTGTAGCGACGTATGAAGTAACGGTAAAAATTACGAAGCCAAAAGGTCTATTAGTTGGTATGACGGCAGAAGCAACGATTACAACTAGTGATAAAACAGATGTAGTGACTGTTCCAATTGAAGCCCTGCAAAAAGAAGATGGCAAGTATTATGTTTTAATTCCATCTAGCACAACAGCTTCTGAAGCTTCTAGCAACGTTTCTACAACGAAACAAACAGTAGAAGTTGGATTAGAAAATGAAGATGTGGCAGAAATCACAAGTGGTTTAGAGGAAGGAACAACGGTTGTACTTCCAACATTTGAATCAAGCAGCGACAGCACACAAAATCAACAGATGCCAGCTGGCGGCGGTGGCGAAATGCCATCAGGAAATGGTGGCGGCCAAATGCCATCAGGCGGACAAGCGCAAGGAGGAGGAAGCAACTAATGTTGGAAGAAAAACGAATTGTGGAAATAAAAAATTTGCAGAAGCAGTACACCCTTGGCGGTGAAAC
>NZ_PISE01000056.1 GCF_002835805.1 Niallia nealsonii
TATTCCTTTTTATTATATTAATTGGAGACTTTTAGCTCTTCGCTTATAGCATCTCCCATTGTTTTGGATCGTGCCACAGCTTCTTTCATACAGTTTATAAAGGCAGTTTGCACGTCAAAAGACTCAAGTACTTTAATTCCTGCTTCTGTTGTACCCCCAGGGCTAGTAACATTTTGCCGCAGTTCTAACGGTGATTTTTTGGAAGTTGCCATCATTTCTGCTGCACCTTTTAGCGTTTGTATAATGAGATCATTAGCCATGTCAGGGTCTAAGCCAACTTCTAAAGCACCTTTTTCCATGGCTTCGACAATATAATAAAAATATGCAGGTCCACTCCCAGAAAGGCCTGTTACGGCATCAAGTTTTGTTTCTTCCACAACGGCTGTTAAGCCAACTGTTTGAAAAATATTTAATATTAATTCCATTTGCTTATCTGTAACCGTTTCATTTACTGCAATGCCAGTTGCTGATTTCCCGACAGCAGCAGAAGTGTTTGGCATCGCACGAGCAACCGACAATTTTTTTCCTGCTAAAAGTTCTAGACTTTTAATGCTTACACCAGCAAGTACAGATATGAGCAATGTTTTTTCAGAAAGGTATGCTTGAATACTTCCTACCCCTTGTTTGACATCTTTTGGTTTCATGGCAAGGATTATAACATCTGCGTCTTGCACAAGTTCATCCAGTTCATACGTAAAGTTCACGCCATATTGGCTGTGCAAATAGTTTAACCGTTCTTTATTTGAGTTATTTGTGACAAAGATGTTTTCGTTACTGATCATTTTGCTGCTTATAATTCCTGAGATTAATGCTTCGCTCATGGAGCCTGCACCAATAAAAGCAATTTTTGTCATTTTTTGTCCTCCAATATTAAAAGTAAAATATAGTGAATAAAAAAACCTTTCATCCAAGTAAAGAACGAAAGGTTTTTTTCGTGGTACCACCTTAGTTTTAGCAAACAAGAATGATTTGAATAGTTTATTGTTTGCTACTTTGGTCCGGATAACGACGGAATACGTTTAGGTTTTCCTAACAACTCATAAGGCAGGTTCAATGATAGAGGGACGATGAAGTTTTTCAGCCTAAGAACTCCATTCTCTTTACGTGTCTATCATCTACTAATCTTAGTCATCGTATATTTATTTATTAAATTGCTTTGATTATGCAAAAAAATATGCTTGTCTGTCAAGAGATAAAGAGAAACATGGATAGCGGTAAGAAGGAGAGGAGTAAATGGAAGTGACCACTTGCAAATAGGTGAGATGCTAAGGAAAAAATATTCAAAAAAGACATTGTGTGATAAAACTAATCTTAGGCCCATCTATTTTTGATGGCGGAGTCTTTAAAGTGGTAAGTTTTATTTAGGGAAAAATAATTAGTTGAGGTGATAGATAGATGCAATATTTGCAAAATAAAAATATTGTTATAACAGGTGCATCGTCAGGAATTGGGGAAAAGATTGCACATAATGTAGCTCAATTAGGGGGAAGGCCAATTCTGTTGGCGCGCTCAGATAAAAAGCTTCAAGAAATCTGTGCACAAATTCAGCATACTACAGGTAGGCAAGCAATTTATTATCCTCTAGATGTAAGAGATCAACAACAAATTAAAGAGGTATTTACAAAAATTTACAACGAAGTCGGTTTTATTGATGTGCTGATTAATAATGCGGGATTTGGTGTATTTGATTATTTGCATGAGGCAAATATGACTGATATTAACGGAATGTTTGATGTAAATGTTATTGGGCTGATAGCATGTACACAAGAAGTGCTGCCATCCATGATGGAGCAGAATAAAGGGCATATTATTAATATTGCATCAATTGCCGGCAAACTGGCAACCGCAAAATCAAGTGTTTATTCAGCTACTAAACATGCAGTTTTAGGTTTTACCAATAGTTTAAGAATGGAACTAGCAAACACAAATATTACGATATCTGCTGTGAACCCTGGACCAATTGAAACAAACTTTTTCGCGATTGCTGATAAATCTGGCAGCTATGTTCAAAATGTCCAAAAATATATACTTTCATCTGATGAAGTGGCAAATAAGATTACCAAACTAATGCTAACCAAAAAACGGGAGTTAAACTTGCCGAGATGGATGAATTGGGGAAGCAATCTTTATCATTTATTTCCAGGCATTGCCGATAAACTGATGGGAAAAATACTTTCAAAAAAATAAGCACCCTACTGCAAATAATAATTGGAAAATGAATGTTCTAAATAGATGAATTAAAATGAAACATTAAATTAATATATCCGGATGTCGACAAACGCTGGCTTTCCTCGTTACTCACTGTGTTCGGATGATTATTACCGACCTTGGTAACTTAAACGTTTTCGATCAGCTTGAAGGAGCAGCAAAATGAACTTTGTCTACACTCTGTATTAATATACTGCAGGATTCCCCTAAAAATAAGGAGAATCTGTAACATACCCATAAACAGCATCTTGAACAAGATCGTAAAGAAGGTGATCAGGAGTTTCTTTGTTGTTGCTGCTAATTTTTTGATATAAATATTCATAATCTTGTTCATTGAGAATGGTGCTGTCTGTATGATATTGTTTTAAGGCATTATCAATCATTTTAATAATAAGACTTTTATCCACAACGAATTACCTGCTTTGCATTAATATTTGTAGTTCCTATAAATTTTTCACCACAATAGCATCAATAGAAATTAAATAATAGTAACGATGTCTAAAGTATTATATACTATTATACAATCAAGTTGATATAGTCAATAATGGGAAGTTAGTTTATTCTGTAGAAAGAATAACTTTGCTATATTAGAAAGAAGAGAAGGAAGATGTCGAATGGAAAAAGCAACATTTGCAGGTGGATGTTTTTGGTGTATGGTCACACCATTTGAAGAATTGCCTGGCATACATGGAATTGTTTCAGGATATATGGGAGGAATACTTGAAAACCCTACATATGAACAAGTAAAAACAGGAAAGTCTGGGCATGCGGAAGTAGTGCAAATTACATTTGACTCAGATATTTTTCCGTATGAGAAGTTATTAGAATTATATTGGCCGCAAATTGATCCAACAGATGCAGATGGTCAATTTCAAGATAGAGGTTCTCAATATCGTCCGGTTATTTTTTATCATAATGAAAAACAAAAAAAATTAGCCGAAGAATCAAAACAAATAATTATCAACAGCGGACGATTTAAAAAACCAATTGTAACAGCAATTGAGCCGGCTGTTGCATTTTACGAAGCAGAAGACTATCACCAAGATTATCATAAAAAAAATGAAAAACATTATAAAGAAGATCGAAAACAATCAGGCAGGGATGAATTTATTCAGCAAAATTGGAAGTAAGTCATACAGGCTGTCCTTAAAAATAGTAGGGGCAGCGTATTTTCATAAGCTATCCAAATAAGATTAGTCAATCGTTTTGAATACATATTCGGCAAGAAATTCATCGACAGCTTTTTCATAAACTTCTTTATTTTCATTATACGACTGAGCATGCATACCATTTGCAGCAATTAATAATTTTTTTGGCCCTTTTTTCTTCTCAAATAATTTTTTTGTCATCTCTGACAAGATAAAGTCATCTTTTTCGCTATGAATAAAAAGCATGGGCTTAGTAATTTTATCAATAACACGAATAGGAGATACATCACGAATGGAATATTTTTCTCTTATTTTTAAAAAAAGATCTGCAATAGGCAAAATCATTTTTGCTGGCAGTTTTATTTCAGAAGAAATTAGGTAGCTGATCTCTTCTGAAAAATCGGAAAATGGACAATCTGCAATATAAAAGTCTGCCCCATCTTCTAGCATGCCTGCATATAAAATCATGGTGGCAGCTCCCATTGATTCCCCGTGAATCCCAAGTAAGATATTCTCTCCTTTTTCTTTGCGAACCCAATCTACCACTGCTTTTAAATCATCTTTTTCATAATAGCCAAAGCTTGTTGTTTTCCCTCCAGATTGACCATGGCGGCGATGGTCATAAATAAGAACATTAAATCCTCTTTCTAGAAATAAATTCATATATTTTATAGAATTGATTTTGTTTTCCGTTACACCATGGGAAATAATGATATAGCGATTATTTTTTTTAGGCTCGACGATAACGGCAGTTAAATAATATCCATATGGAGAAAGGATTTTCAGCTCTTGTTTATGGATTTCCTCATAATTGACTGGGTTGATGCGCCCTGCTTCTAATTCTCGATTATAGATAAAGTTTTCTTCCTTTTTTTTCATATACATCAGGCGGTTTGTGCAATAAACGCCAATAGAGGTGAAAAAAAGCATACAAGAGAACAGATAACGGAGAATTTTTTTCATTATTGGCCCCCCTGCAGTAGATTTTTATAAATAATGTTAGTTAATCTATGCTTAATGAATCTGGAAAATTAGCATAGATTTATCCTTCATTAAGGGGCTTTTAATCCCCACCTAAGGGATGATAAGAGAAAACCCCACTGATTGAAGTTTCAGTTTATTTAAAAGAATTAGGATGAATACTATATGCTATTGAAAAAAGCAAAGAAGGTGACCATTTTTTTAAGTACATGTTAAGATAAACAGATGGATTTGTGTTCTTTTTAGAAAATAAAAGAGAATAGAAGGAAAAAGGAAGAGGAAGCAATTCAGTCCTTCTCTCAGGGTGTCGAAAAAGTTGCAAAGCAAAAAATTCAGGTTGAGAGGAGGAAAGGACTTTGTCCTCTTCCCTCCTAACATATTTGCTATTGTTTCGAATTTTGGCGTTTTGTTGGATGAATTGCTTTTTCTACATCTTCTGCTGCGATTGTTGATTTTATGGTCTCAGCATTTGGTTTGCCTGCTTGGCTATAACCCTTTTCTCGTTTTTGACTCATAGACTGTATGCTCCTTTCATTAATAAAAGTTACTATCATAACATAAGTCACAATCTTATTATTTATGCATGCTACATTCTATCTATTAGTTTTTGCTTGATAAAAATCATCCCCATCCTAATCAAGAAAGGAAGTGTACTCTTTTGAGTGACCATCATTTTTATTTGCGGGCAGATTGGAAAGGATTAAGGAATGACGTTGGCACCATTTCTTGCGGAAATTTACAAACAGAAATATCTATTCCACAAGAGATGGATGGACCTGGAGTTGGGACAAACCCTGATGAAATGCTGTTAGGAGCTGCTGCAACTTGTTTTATTATTACACTTGCTGCCATGATGGAAAGAAGCAAGTTGGAGAAGGTAAGTTTAACACTGCAATCGGAAGGAATTGTTGATGTCACAAATGGAGTATTTACCTATAAAAAAATTATCCATCGCCCGAAAATCGTGCTGCCCAAACATGCAACCGAAAAGGAGCGCAGTCTAGCAAGCCGGCTTGCCCATAAAGCAGAAGCTTCGTGCATGATTACAAGAGCGTTAAAGGGAAACGTTGAAATAGCATTAGAAGAAAATATTTTAATTGAAGGGGAATAATGCAAATGAATGGCGTTGCTTGGTTGCAGGCTATGCTAAAATAGGTGTACGATTATTTATGCAAGGTGCGAGGAGGAACTACAATGAAAAATAAACGTAAACAAATAAAAAAGGATAAACAAGATAAACCTGTTACATTAGGCGATTTGCTGAATGAACAATTAACAAAACAATTAAAAGATGTCAAACAAGACTTAAAGGCTAAAGAAGAAGCAGAGTTAAAAGTAGAAGAAGAGAAAAGAAAAGAAGAAAAACGTCTAAGGGAAAAAAATAAATCATTTGAAGAACTATTAAATGAAAATCCTTTAAATTGGAAAGAGTATAAATAAAAGGGAAAAGAGGGGAGCATGATGGTGCAGCAAAAATCAGTGTCTCCCCTCTTTGTTATCATAAAAGATAAAGTCTATCAGGTTATTTTATCGGTGCTGATCATAAAGATTGGTTTTGGTCAGCTTTTTAATGGCTTCTATTTCTTCAAATGACAAAGGTTCACTATTTATTGCTTTTGCATTTTCCACTAGTTGTTCGATGCTGCTTGCTCCGGCAATGACGGATGCAACGGTAGGATTTGCTAAATTATATTGCAGTGCTGCTTCTGTTAAGGTATGCTTATCTGCTACTATTTCTTTCACTTTTGGTAAAATCGTCTGCAGTTCTTCTAAAGAGTAATCTAAATAGCCTTTAACGAGTTTTTTTTGATAGCTTTCACTTAACAAACCTTTAGCAACAGGTCCTCTTGTTACTACGCTAATTCCATTTTTTGCAAGTAGGGAAAGTGCTTCTTCTTCAGG
Source organism: Niallia nealsonii (assembly GCF_002835805.1). Lineage (GTDB taxonomy): Bacteria > Bacillota > Bacilli > Bacillales > Cytobacillaceae > Niallia > Niallia nealsonii. The sequence goes on from NZ_PISE01000056.1 coordinate 6,240, forward strand.
GCGTCTATCTAACATACTGTATTGCATCATAACAGAAACGATGGAAGAATGTTTGATATATTCCTTAATCACATTTGGACGAATCGAAGAGATGCCGTAATAGCGAATAATTCCTTCCTCTTTTAATTCTTCAAAAGCCTCAATGGTTTCTTTGATATTATCTTCCAATGTCCCGCCATGAAGCTGATACAAATCAATATAATCTGTATTTAAGCGTTTTAGGCTTTGTTTGACCGCTTCTTTTATGTAGATTTTGCTTGCATCCCACGTCCAGCCATCTTGTTGCTGATTCCATTTATTTCCTACTTTAGAAGCGATAATAACATTTTCGCGATTTTGTTTAAAAAAGGTTCCTAGAAGTTTTTCATTTTGCCCAATATCATATAAATCAGCTGTATCAAAATAATTAACTCCTTGTTCGATGGCAGCTTCTAAAATGGGAAATGCAGTACGCTCATCTGTTCCAAGGCCCATGCAGCCTAATCCTAATTGGGAAACATAAAGTTCAGAAGATCCTAATTGTGTTTTTTTCAAAAAAAGCACCTCTTTTTTATCATTTATTTCTTATTGTACCGAGGATAAGGGAAGAAGACAAAAAAATCGCTTTATACAATAGCATAATAGCGATCATTTGCTTTTTTTGAAATTTATATTTTTTGTGTTTTCAAATTCAATCCATTCTTTTACATACGTATATTGTTTGCCATATTGTTTAAGAAGATGTTTAATTTCCCAATATTTACCGTAACAGACGATTCCTTTACCATGCAAATAAATTTTCACACATTGCTCCTTTCTTTGTCTTTATGGGAAGAAAAAACGTATAATACATTATATGTAATTACATAATGCAAATAGAACTGACTAGGAGTGTGTCTAAATGAACTTGCAAGAAAAAACAATTAGTACAAAAAAAATCTTTGATGGCAGAATAATTAGTGTTCAAGTAGATGAAGTAGAACTGCCAAATGGCAAAACCTCAACAAGGGAGTTAGTCAAACATCCTGGTGCTGTAGCTGTTATCGCTGTAACAGATGAAGGAAAAATAGTGCTTGTGGAGCAGTACCGAAAACCATTGGAAAAAGAAATTGTTGAGATTCCCGCAGGCAAGTTGGAAAAAGGAGAGAATCCAGAAGTTTGTGCAAAAAGAGAGCTCGAAGAAGAAACTGGCTATGGCTGCGATTCCATAGAATTAGTGTCCTCTTTTTATACATCTCCTGGTTTTGCAGATGAAATTATTCATATTTATGTGGCAAAAGGGCTAAAAAAATTAGAAGATGCTGCAGGGTTAGATGAAGATGAATTTGTGAATTTAATGGAAGTTACATTAGAAGAGGCGTTAGAATTTATCAAGAATCAACGCATTTATGATGCAAAAACTATTTATGCTATTCAATATTTGCAGCTTGCTTTAGGCCGTACAAAATAATGAAGCGCTTTTTTGCAGATTTGCATATCCATATTGGCCGTACAAAAAGTGGCAAGCCAGTAAAAATTACAGGGGCCAAAAGCTTAACTTTCGATCATATTATTCAATATGCAAAATTTCAAAAAGGCTTAGATGTGATAGGGATTATTGATTCCCATTCACCGGAAGTACTAGCTGAAATAGAAGGAAAAATAATGGAAGGGCATCTTGTCCCTAAATTTGGCGGCGGCTTAGATATGGATGGGTTAACGATTCTTTTAGGATCAGAATTGGAGATATATGATGAGAATTGCCAAGGACCTGTGCATGTATTAGTTTTTTTTCCTACGATTGAAAAGATGAAAGAGTTTTCTAGCTGGCTTTCTCACTTTTTGAAAAATATTACATTAAGTTCCCAAAGAGTGTATGTAACAGGAGTAGAGCTACAGCAAAAGGTAAAAGGCATGGGTGGTTTATTTATACCAGCACATATTTTTACTCCTTTTAAAAGTCTTTATGGAAGTGGCGTAAGTAGGTCACTAACTGAAATATTTCAACCTGATTTAATAGATGCTGTAGAAATAGGTCTCAGTGCAGATACTCATATGGCGGATTCCATAGAAGAACTTCATCGTTATTCTTATTTGACGAATTCAGATGCCCATTCCCTTGCCAAAATGGCGAGAGAGTACCAAATCATCGAAATGGAAGAAGCTTCTTTTGTTGAGTTTGAAAAAGTGCTGAAAAATCAAGGTGGCAGACGAATTGTTGCCAATTATGGACTAGATCCCGTTTTAGGAAAATACCATGAAACAGTTTGTGCAAAGTGTTTTCATCCGTTAAAACAAGTTGGAGAAATATGCTCGGTTTGTGGGAGCAAAAAAGGAATTAAAGGCGTTGCTTCTAGAATAAAGGAATTGTCTAATAGTAAAACGGAAATAGCAAGGCCTCCCTATATTCATCAAGTGCCTCTTGAATTTATACCGGGGCTTGGCAAAAAAACGCTAGAAAAGCTGTTATCTTATTTTTCCACAGAAATGCAGATCATTCATGAAGTGCCAGAAGAAAAGTTAAAAACTGTTATACCTGAAAAAGTAGCGGAGTATATTGTTGCTGCAAGAATAGGAAAACTATTATTTTCTGTTGGCGGCGGTGGAAAATATGGGAAAATAGATAAGCGCACTTTTGGTGAAAATAGCAAGTGAATGTAAAGTGCTAATCCTTATTCGACGAAAGGATTAGCACTTTTTTTGTTTATAAGAATTTCTGAAAGAATTTTTTGTGGGATAAATTTAATAGAAAAAATACTAGATTATCTGTCATATGGTTTTTGCTTTCGCATAGAATAGACTAACTGATTTAGTAGGGGGAAGGGCAATGAAAAATAGAAAAAAAAAATATCAGAACATGATAGCTAATCATTTTCGGGAACATTCCTCAATCTATTTATTTATCATCGTTTTGTTTCTTATGGGAGTTATTTTTGGTGCTGTAGTCGTAAATAGTTTAACATTGACGCAAAAGGAAGACTTATATTATTATCTATCCCAATTTTTCAGCCAAGTTTCAAATGGAAAAGTAGCAGACAGCGAAGATTTATTTATTCAAAGTTTTTCCCACAACAGTAAATTTATCGGTTTAATGTGGCTTTTGGGAATATCGATTATTGGACTGCCAGTTATATTAATTCTATTATTTATTAAAGGCATGGTAGTTGGATTTACTGTTGGATTTTTAGTAAATCAAATGGGATGGCATGGATTTTTATTGTCCTTTGTGTCAGTTTTGCCACAAAATATAATTGTTATTCCAATTTTTATTATTTCTGCTACACTATCAGTAGCATTCTCTTTTAAAATGATTAGACAGCAGTTTATTAAAAGAATGGGAGAACCGATTTTGCCATTATTTGCAAGGTATACGTTTTTATTAATTATTGCTTTTGTATTTTTAGCAATCTCTTCTGGAGTGGAAGCATATGTTTCACCAGTATTAATGAAGTCGATTATAAAAATGGTAGAAGCTTTTATTATACCTGCAGCTATTTAGTGATAAAAAGGAAGAAAGAGAAAGAATCGTTGATTGTAATAATTTTAATATAAAAATAATTTTTAATTCTTATTTATAATTATTTTTATTAGGATTCTTTTCCTACTTCTGTTATAATGAGAAGGACAGTGGTTAGGGAGGGACTTTCGGAATGGAAAGTAGAATTGATAGAATAAAAAAACTGTTGCACTCATCGAGCTATAAATTGACTCCCCAACGGGAAGCAACAGTAAGAGTACTGCTAGAGAATGAAGAAGACCACTTAAGTGCAGAAGATGTATACCTCCTTGTAAAAGAGAAGTCTCCCGAAATTGGATTAGCAACCGTTTATCGTACATTAGAATTACTGACTGAACTTAAAATAGTAGATAAAATAAATTTCGGAGATGGTGTTTCAAGATACGATTTGCGACAAGAAGGTGCAGCACACTTTCACCATCATTTAGTGTGTATAGAGTGTGGAGCTGTGGATGAGATTCAAGAGGATTTATTAGGAGATGTAGAAACAGTAGTAGAACGTGATTGGAATTTTAAAATAAAAGATCATCGTTTAACATTCCATGGAATATGCCATCGCTGTACGGAAAAAAGTGAAGAAGCGGCTGAGGAATAAAACCTTTTCTTTTTAGAGAAGGTTTTTTGCATTGTTTAGAGAGAAAAGTCTATTTAATAGGTATAAAACATGTCCAAACTGGCATAGCTTTTATAAAGATGTTAGTTTGGAGGAAATATAGATGGTACAATGGTCAAAGATGGTATTTCGAACCATTAAAGTATTTCTTTTATTTACTGGATGCACGATTGTTTTTTATTATGCACTTTTATGGTTTAATGAAGAATATCAAGAACTTCATCGTTATGATGAACCAGAAGGCACAGCGGTCAAAGTAAATAGTTCGGTAGGGAACGAAGAAGATTTATCTTGGAAGGATCGAATAGTATTGTTTTATTTAAATGGGGAGTAATGGCAATGGAAGATCAGATGAAAGATTTTATGCATTTTTTGTTGGTGGAAAAAGGACTGGCAAAAAATACACTAATATCATATGAACGAGATTTAAAGGCATATGGCAAACATATTCAAAAGGTAGAAAAATGTACACTACAGGAAATTACCCGTGTGCATATTGTCCGTTTTTTGGCTTTTTTGAAGGATCAAGGAAAATCTTCAAAAACTATCGCAAGGCATATTGCTTCAATAAGAGCATTTCACCAATTTTTATTAAGAGATCGGGTGTTAGAGAGCGATCCGACTGTACATATTGAAACACCACAAAAAGAACGGACATTGCCTAAAGTATTGTCTATGGAAGATGTAGAACATTTGCTTGAGGCACCACAAATCGTTGATCACTATGGAAAACGGGATAAAGCGATGCTAGAGCTTTTATATGCAACAGGAATACGGGTTAGTGAATTGATTAATTTAAATAAAGAAGATGTGAACTTAACCATGGGTTTTGTTCGCTGTATCGGCAAAGGGAATAAGGAGCGGATTATTCCCATTGGGGGAGCGGCAACACGTGCTCTAACTTTATATTTAGAAGAAGGTCGTGCTCTATTTGTGCATAAGAATTATCAGGATGATAGCCTTTTTTTAAACCATCATGGAAAAAGGCTGACAAGGCAAGGCTTTTGGAAAATATTAAAACGTCTCGGCCGCGATGCAAACATAGAGAAAGAAATTACCCCACATACATTAAGGCATTCCTTTGCCACTCATTTATTGGAAAATGGTGCAGATTTGCGGGCAGTCCAAGAAATGTTAGGACATGCAGATATATCAACTACACAAATCTACACACATTTAACGAAAACAAGATTAAAGGATGTTTATACAAAGTTTCATCCTAGAGCATAAAAATTTAATTCCTGTCTGATGGCAGGTTTTTTTATTGGAGAAAGAAAAAGAGAAGCGGCGGCGAATAAAGAGAGTGTGAAGGAGAATGAACAAAGAACACCATTAAAAAAGAGATAGTGTCCCGATTGATTTATGAATAAAAATGCGCAAAAACGGCAAATTTCATCAGAAAAGCTGCCGTAATTGATAAGGTAGGAATGTTTTTAATAAAAGGCTGTTTCGTAAACTTTGTTGCTTTTAAAGAAGCAGGTTGATTTTCGTTTCAGGATGCTGGCTTTCCGGGGGACGGGCGATGAGCCTCCTCGGCGTACCGCCTGCGGGATTTCACCTGTCCCGCTAATCCCACAGGAGTCTCGCACCTTTCACCCCAATCCACTGTTTTAACTCATGGAAACTATCCGAAAAACAACAATCTTTTAGAAAACAGCCTAATAAAAAGATGTCAGACTTCTGACGATATGCTATAATTTTTTTGTTGAAAGCAGTAATGGTGGGGCAACATAAAGGGGAAAATACATACTAGGAGGTTAGATTAATGTCATTATATACATATAAACGAATATTCCTGATTGTGATGGATTCAGTTGGGATTGGCGAAGCGCCTGATGCAGAAAAATTTGGTGATTTAGGCTCTCATACATTAGGGCATATTGCTGAAAAAATGAATGGTCTTCATATGCCGAATATGGGAAGATTAGGTTTAAGCAATATTGAAGAAATTCAAGGAATAAAAAAAGCAGAAAAGCCGCTTGCTTATTATACAAAAATGCAAGAAGCTTCAAATGGAAAAGATACAATGACTGGTCATTGGGAAATAATGGGGTTGCATATTGAGACACCGTTTAAAGTATTTCCAGACGGATTTCCAGATGAACTTCTGCAAACGATTGAAGAAAAAACGGGCAGAAAGATTATTGGTAATAAACCGGCAAGTGGTACAGAAATTCTTGATGAATTAGGGGAAGAGCATATCAAAACAGGTGCGCTGATTGTCTATACATCCGCTGATTCTGTATTGCAAATAGCAGCACATGAAGAAATTGTTCCATTAGAAGAATTATATAAAATATGTGAACTTGCAAGAGAGTTAACCCTTGATGAAAAATATATGGTAGGCAGAATTATCGCAAGACCTTTTGTTGGAGAACCAGAAAACTTTAAACGTACAGCAAATAGACATGATTATGCATTAAAGCCATTTGATCGTACGGTGATGAATGAGTTAAAAGATAATAAACTTGATTGTATTGCTATTGGCAAAATTTCTGATATATATGACGGGGAAGGGGTAACTCAATCTTTACGTACTGTTTCCAATATGGATGGCATGGATAAGCTTGTAGAAACACTGCAAATGGATTTTACAGGTTTAAGTTTTTTAAATTTAGTAGATTTTGATGCACTTTTTGGCCATCGCAGAGATCCTTTAGGCTACGGGAAAGCATTAGAAGAATTTGATGCAAGACTTCCAGAAGTTTTCGATCTTTTACAAGAAGATGATTTATTGATTATTACAGCAGACCATGGAAATGATCCCGTTCATCATGGAACAGACCATACAAGAGAATATGTACCGCTAATCGTTTATAATAAGAAAATCAATGAAGGAAAAGAGCTTCCACTAAGACAGACATTTGCAGATATTGGGGCGACTGTAGCAGAAAACTTTTCTGTGAATATGCCAAAATTTGGTGCGAGTTTTTTGAAAGAGATAAACTAAGGAGAGATGAGAATGAACTACACAACGATAAAACAATCAGCAGATTTTTTAAAACAAAAATACGAGAATCTTCCTAAAATTGGATTGATTTTAGGATCAGGATTAGGTGTATTAGCAGAAGAAATAGAAAATGCAGTGAAAATACCATACAGTGACATACCTGAATTCCCTGTTTCTACTGTAGAAGGACATGCTGGGCAATTAGTATTTGGTACAATTGATGGAGTAGAAGTAGTTGCCATGCAGGGGCGCTTTCATTATTATGAAGGATATTCTTTTGAAAAGGTGACATTTCCTGTGCGTGTAATGAAAGAGTTAGGTGTGGAAACATTAATTGTTACAAATGCCGCTGGAGGTGTTAATGAAACATTCTCTCCAGGAAATTTAATGTTAATATCAGATCATATCAATAATATGGGGACAAACCCTTTGATTGGTCCAAATGATAATAAATTAGGTGCGCGTTTCCCAGACATGTCAGAAGCATACTGTAAAAATTTAAGAGCCATGGCTCGAAATGTAGCAGAAAAAATCGGTTTGACTATTCAAGAAGGAGTATATGTCGGCAATACAGGCCCATCTTATGAAACTCCTGCAGAAGTAAAAATGCTTCGAGTATTAGGTGGCGATGCGGTTGGAATGTCCACTGTTCCAGAAGTGATTGTAGCTAGACATGCTGGCATGAAAGTACTTGGAATTTCTTGCATTTCCAATATGGCAGCAGGAATTCTTAATCAGCCATTAAATCATGAAGAAGTAATTGAGACAACAGAAAAAGTAAAAGCAGATTTTCTTTCTTATATAAAAGAGCTTATTAAAGAAATTGGGAAGTAGTCTTTATCAAAGGGGATGCTGTGATGAGTTTTCGAATGGTCGATTTAATCGAAAAGAAAAGAGACGGTAATGAACTGGCAGAGCAAGAGATTTCTTTTATCATAAATGGCTATACAGATGAATCGATTCCTGACTATCAAATGAGTGCTTTTACAATGGCTGTTTTTTTTCAGGGAATGACAGAAAAAGAAAGAGCGGATTTAACCATGGCAATGGTTCACTCTGGTGATGTCATTGATTTATCAGAAATTGCAGGCATAAAAGTCGATAAGCATTCCACCGGGGGCGTTGGCGATACGACGACATTAGTACTAGGTCCGCTCGTCGCATCACTTGGTGTACCAGTTGCGAAAATGTCCGGTCGAGGATTAGGGCATACTGGTGGAACCATCGATAAGCTAGAGTCTGTTAAGGGATTTCATGTCGAAATAGATAAAGAAGAGTTCATCGACCTTGTGAATAAAAATAAGGTAGCAGTTATTGGCCAAAGTGGCAACTTAACGCCAGCAGATAAAAAGCTTTATGCACTCCGTGATGTTACCGCAACTGTAAACAGCATTCCACTAATCGCCAGCAGCATTATGAGCAAAAAAATTGCTGCAGGTGCAGATGCCATTTGTTTAGATGTAAAAACAGGCGCTGGCGCATTTATGAAAACCTTGGAAGATTCTAGAGAACTTGCCAGTGCAATGGTTTCTATCGGAAATAACGTTGGCAGAAAAACAATAGCAGTTATTTCTGATATGAGTCAACCCCTTGGATTTGCAATAGGAAATGCGCTGGAAGTGAAAGAAGCCATTGATACGCTACAAGGAAATGGCCCAGAAGATTTGACGGAATTATGCCTAACACTTGGTAGTCATATGGTATTTTTGGCAGAAAAAGCAGATTCCATTGAAGAAGCACGAAAAATGCTAGAAGGAGCAATAAAAAACGGCAAAGCATTGGAGACATTTAAGCTATTCTTACGTTCCCAAGGTGGAGACGCAGCAGTTGTTGACAATCCAGAATGGCTGCCTGCTGCCAAATATGTGATCGAACTTTCTGCCAAAGAATCTGGTTATATATCAGAAATTACGGCAGACAGCATTGGAACAGCAGCAATGATACTTGGTGCTGGACGCGCAACCAAAGAATCAGAAATCGATCTTGCTGTTGGTTTAATTCTCCGCAAAAAAATTGGAGACAGGGTAGAAGCTGGCGAATCTCTTGTAACGATTTACAGCAATACAGAAAATGTAGAAGATGTAAAAAATCGATTATATAAGCATATTAAAATTTCAGCTGCAGAGGTGAAAGCTCCAGCGTTGATTTATGAAGTGATTACTGGGTAAATGAAAAATTAAGATAAAGGCTAGGCGCC
>NZ_PISE01000057.1 GCF_002835805.1 Niallia nealsonii
TACTTGACAGGGAGCAGTTCAATGAATCGCACTTAGTTTTTTAATGTAACCGTCTCTTTTAGCGGCAAATCTAATTTAATTAAATCTTCATAGGATTCTCTTTTTACAACAAGAGTTGCTTTTTGATTTTCCACAAAAACCACTGGCGGTCTTGGAATTCTGTTATAGTTATTTGCCATGGAATAACCGTAGGCTCCTGTACAAAATACCGCTAAAATATCTTCATCATTTGTTTTTGGCAGCGGCAAATCCCAAATAAGCATATCGCCGGATTCACAGCATTTTCCTGCAATGGAAACCACTTCATCCGCTTTTTGCAATGGTTTATTCGCTAGAACTGCCTCGTATTTTGCTTGATATAGGGATGGACGAATATTATCGCTCATTCCTCCATCAATTGCCAAATAATTGCGGACATTTGGCACATTTTTGCGGGAACCGATTTTATACAGAGTAGTGCCAGCATCTCCAACTAAAGATCTGCCTGGTTCAATCCAAATTTCCGGCATTTCCATATTATATTGTGCTGCTTTATTTTGAACTTCTTTAATAATAACTTCTACATATTCAGAAGGCTGAATCGGCTGATCTTCACTTGTATAGCGGATTCCAAACCCTCCGCCAAGGTTTAGCACTTTTGTTGTAAATTGATGGCGCTTCTTCCATTCATCCAAGCGCTCGATGATTTTTTGGGCAGCAAGAACAAACCCTGTTGTATCGAATATTTGGGAACCAATATGACAATGAAGCCCTAAAACCTCAAGATAAGAAGAATCCATTCCTTTAAGAAGAGCCTCTTCTGCTTGGCCATTTTGCAAATCAAACCCAAATTTAGAATCTTCTTGTCCTGTTAAAATATAGTCATGGGTATGTGCCTCAATACCAGGTGTTACCCTTAATAAAATCTTCATTTTGACCTGTTTTTTTTCGCAAAGCTCTTGCAATAATCCCAACTCATAAAAATTATCGACGACGATGCAGCCAATATTATATTCAATGGCCATTTCTAGTTCTTCTTTTGATTTATTATTGCCATGAAAATGAATACGCTCCATTGGAAAATTTGCAGCTATTGCTGTATACAATTCTCCTCCTGAAACAACATCTAATGATAGTCCTTCTTCATTCGCAAGCTGAACCATCGCAATTGTTGAAAATGCTTTACTTGCATAAGCAACTTGTGCTGTAATTCCCATTCTCTCAAAAGTTTCTTTAAAGCCTCTCGCTCTCTCCCGAATCAATGCGACATCATACACATACACTGGAGTTCCAAATTTTTCCACCAGTTGCAGCGTATCCACTCCGCCAATTTCTAAATGACCATCTTCATTAACAGCCGATGTTCCATAATAATGCATCTTTTCCCCTCAATTCTTTCCCAATATAAAATCGTATAAGAAAAACCCCTAAAATCTTGCCATCCAAAAGAGGGGATTCTTATCATGATTAAGCCATTAAAAAACACAAAAGACTACTCGCTAAATTTGGCGTGCTGTCTTTTGTGTTTTTTCTTAACAGCCCACTTAATTAAACAAATGTATCATAAATTCCGTTAATTCACAATCCTCTTTTTATTCACTTGGCTGTTTATAACGATCTTGAGGATGAAGGTGTGTTGGCCTCACTTTGCTTCCAGGAACGGTACGGCGCAAGAGAATATGTGTAAACGCTTTTGGATAGAAAGGAATAAGTGGCCATAAATAAGGAACATTTAATGTTCTCAGATTAACTAAATATAAAATATAAAGAGTAGATCCAATGATAAAACCTGGTGTATGGAAAATCGCCACTACAATCAGCATCAATAGCCGCACCAATTTATTTGCTATCCCAAGTTCATAACTAGGTGTGGCAAAATTGCCGATTGCTGCAACAGATACGTACAAAATGACTTCTGGTACAAATAATCCAACATCAATCGCAATTTGTCCAATCATAACAGCTGCGACTAACCCCATCGCCGTTGACAATGGTGTTGGTGTATGAATGGCTGCTATTCTTAAAAACTCCAATCCTAAATCTGCAATAAACAGCTGCACAACAATTGGAATATTCGTTCTTTCATTTGGACCTATAAAGGCAAGATTTTCAGGCAAAAGAGAAGGCTCCATCGTCACTAAAAACCATAAAGGCAAAAAAAACAGGGAAGCAAACACACCAAAAAAGCGCATCCATCTTATAAATGTACCGACAACAGGGGCTTGTCTATATTCCTCTGCATGCTGGAGATGATGAAAAAAGGTTGCTGGTGTAATAATTACACTTGGTGATGTATCCACATATATAATGACATGCCCTTCCATTATATGTGTTGCGGCTACATCTGCTCTTTCTGTATATCGTACCAGTGGATATGGATTATAGCTTTGCTGCAAAAGAAATTCCTCAATCGTTTTGTCAGCCATCGTAATGCCGTCTGTTTTAATTGCCTTTAATTCTTTTCTGATGATACCCACTAAATCAGGATCAGCAACATCTTCTAAATAGCCAATAGCAATATCTGTTTTGGAGCGTTCGCCTACTTTCATTATTTCAAAACGCAAACGTTCATCTCTTATTCTTCTTCTTGTAATGGCTGTATTAACAATGATATTCTCAACAAATCCGTCTCTAGCACCTCTTACGACCTTTTCTGTATCCGGCTCTTGAGGCATTCTTCCTGGATAGCTTCTCACATCAATCGCAAGACCTGTATTATAGCCATTAACAACAGCAACAATTAAACCTGACAGAACTTGATCGACCAATTCATCCATTTTGCTGATTGGCTGAACCGATTGATGAACAAATTGGTTTTGGACAACTTCAAAAATATTTTTCCCCTGCAACTCTCTATCTGTATCATTGAGAAACAGTAAGTGTTCAATCAATTGAACGATTAAAGCACTGTCACATAGCCCATTAACATAATAAAAATTAACTTCATGATTCAAAACCTTGATTTTCCTTACTCCTAAATCGAAGCTTTTGCCGAGGCCGACTCGATTTTTCATGTATTGTTCAATTTCTTTTACACTTTTATAAATCGGCACCATGTTTGCTGTCTCGCTGCTCATTAAAACCACTTCTTTCTAAAATAAATTCCACTGCTTTTTTTGTAATGGGCGCACCCTTTTCGTAAGAATCTTTTTTGCCCATTTTCCCAATATCTCCAATGCCTACAACAAGAGGCAGATGCAATTCATCTAAGTTATAGACTGTATCTCCATTCATACGGCCAATTTCCTGTTCTGGTATTCCGTATTTATCCACCCCATATGGAGTTAATTCGCCAAACTGATCAATTGCCACATCAATTCTTGTCCATTCCTCCCTTCTTGTTCTGCTCGCCACAGCTATTACCCCTAATATTTCTACCTCTTTATGTGTTGCTATGTATCGAAGCGCTCTTTCTCCTGCTCCTTCTCCTACAAATCCACTATCATCAAACATAACTAAAACAGGATCATTTTTTGCCTTTTTAATCATCTTGATAATTTCTTGGCCGCTGAGCTTACTTGGATTCCCAAATGACATAGAGATGCATCTTCCTCCAATTTCCTTTGCTACTGTTTCAACTGCCCGTCTTGCATATTCATCTCCATCTGTAATTAATATAACTTTTCTCCTTTTTTCCATTTTTTATACTTCCTTTCTTTTTGTACAATGTTTTTTCCTATGTTTATGGAACAAAGTACATCCAATGAAATAAGGAGCCGCAAATTTTTCCAAATACAATTGCCATCATTAATATAAGTAATCGATCATCAATGCCCACTCTTTTGGCAAGCAGTGGAAACACATTCAATACTTCTGTTAATGCCGCTGCAATCATGCCAACATAAATACCCCCAGCCAATCCAAAAAACAAAAGCAGGATGGCTGGCAGAGAAAAAACTGGTTCCCTTAAAAAAGCGAGGGTTCCACAAACAGCACCGCAAACAACAGACCATTCATATGCATAGATTTTATTGCCTGTTTTGGTTAGCTGGGTTAATCGGGGAATAATGCCAAAAACCGTTAAAAAAGCAACATACCCAGCACCAACTGTTGTTCCCCAAGCTAAGCCAATAAAAATAACAAGAAGAATATTAATGATCATCTAGTTTTTTCATACTTTCTTTATTTTCATTCATAATGATATATTGATCGATAGACTGCTGGTAATTGAATACTTCTACTTCGAGGGGGCTCGGCTCCTCATTTAAGCGTTTTTTAAAGACATGGTTAAAAAAGATAATCATGCCGAGACCTAATCCAATCGAATAGGGAATTTGGAAAATGAGCGGCTTATCTACATCCTTGCCAGTGATCATTTTATATAGACGCTGATGAACATACTGCATGCTGACATCTTCATGAAAATTCATAATCGTTAAAGCAGAACCAGTAAATAACAGCAGCCAAACAATAATAAATAACGGGATAGACATCATTTTCCGCTTAAAAATCACTTCTATAATCGTTTGAGCTGGACCAATCAGCTGAATTTCAATATTTTCATTTATTTTTCTTATTTTTTTTAATACCTGTGTACTATCAATTACAATAATATTTTGGTCTTGTTCAGAAATTTCATAAACACATATTTCTTGTAATATGGCAGTTAAAGAAGTATCGGCGACTATTTGAGCAAGATCTTTTAACAGTACTTTATCATGAAGTTTTTTTTGAATTCGATTTCTCATTCGTAAATACACAATCTCTGCCAAATGTATCACTTCCTAACATATGGATTCCTTTTAAGGTAGTATTTGCTATATAAAAAAATTTATGATGATTTATCGCTTGAAATTTCCCCTTCTAACTCTTTTTCCTATTGCAAAAAAAAGAAGCTGGCTCAAAAGGTCGTTATAATCGACTTTTGAGTCAGCTTCTCCTTCTATATAGCAAGCAATTTTAGTGCTAATCCATCTGTTCTTTCATCTGCTGCAATATTTTTTTCTCTAGCCTAGAAACTTGTACTTGGGAAATGCCGAGCCTTGCTGCTACTTCTGACTGTGTTTGGTCTTTGTAATAGCGCAAATAAACAATAAGACGCTCTCGTTCATCCAATTCTCGGATTGCTTCTTGAAGGGCTATTTTATCAAACCACTTCCCTTCATTGCCATCATCTATTTGGTCTAAAAGCGTGATTGGATCCCCATCATTTTCATATACTGTTTCATGAATGGAAGATGGAGTTCTTGCAGCTTCTTGTGCTAAGACAATATCTTCTGGAGGTAGTTCTAAGAATTCTGCAAGTTCACCAACTGTTGGCGTTCTTCCATATTGTTTTGATAATTCATCTTTCGCTTTGCGTATTTTATTGCTTAGTTCTTTTAAAGATCTGCTGACCTTTACCGTGCCATCATCCCGAATAAATCGTTGAATTTCACCAATAATCATCGGCACAGCATATGTAGAAAATTTGACATCATAACTAAGATCAAATTTATCTACAGATTTAAGCAAACCAATACAGCCAATTTGAAATAAATCATCTGGATCATAACCTCTATTTAGAAACCTTTGCACAACAGACCAGACAAGTCTCATATTCTTCTGAACAATTGTATCTCTTGCTGCTTGATCCCCGTCTTGGCTCTGTTTGATTAATGCCTTTACTTCATGATCCTTTAAATACGTATCTTTTTTATCTTTTTTTACCTCCACATCCATAGACGATTCTCCTTAATTGCTTAGCATTTTGCTCTTTATTAAATGCTTGCGCAGACGGATCTCTGTTCCATTCTCGGGGCTAGATTGCACTTCTATTTCATCCATAAAGTTTTCCATAATGGTAAATCCCATACCGGATCTTTCTAATTCAGGTTTGGTTGTAAATAATGGCTGTCTCGCTTCCTCCACATCCATTATTCCCTTTCCTTCATCACGAATAGTTAAATCGATATAGGCGTCTTCTAATATAACAGAAATATAGACAATACCATTTGGATCATTTTCATAACCATGGATAATACAATTTGTCACCGCTTCAGATACTACTGTTTTTAATTCTGTTAATTCATCCATTGTCGGATCAAGCTGTGTCATAAATGCAGCAACTGTTACACGGGCAAAAGATTCATTTTGGCTCAATGCGCTAAATTGTAGATGCATTTCATTTCTCATGTTATGCTACCCCCAATCGCTGAAGTGCAAATTCCTCATTCGACTCCAACCGCATGATTTTAAATAGCCCCGACATGTCAAAAAGCCTTTGCACACTTGGCGAAATGGCACATATCACCATTTCTCCGCCTAATTGTTTAATTTGTTTATACCTTCCTAAAATAACGCCTAATCCTGAACTATCCATAAAAGATAGATTTTCAAGATTTAATACTATATGGCGAATATCATAATTTTCGATTGCATTTGTGGCTTTTGTACGCAGTTCTTCTGCATAATGATGGTCTAATTCACCAGATAATCGAATACATAAAACATTATTTTTCACTTCTAATTCAATATTAAGACTCACTATCCATAGCCTCCTTAATTTGGTTTAGTGAGTCAATTCTATATATTTATCATTATTTCCTTCTCTAAAGACAAAACTAGTGTCCATTCGCTAAAAAAAATGATTTGAACAACCATTCGACATATTCTTTTACGATTATTTTAATAAAGGGCTTTTTTCTAAAAGTTTGATACTTCTTTGACTAAGATGAAAACCTTTTAGAATTACTGAGCAGACTGAATACAAATAGACTCCTGCGGGATTATCGAGACAGGCTTTGACCCTGCAGGAGTGAAACGACGAAGCGACTCAGGCTTCTACCCGCGGAAAGCGAGAGGTGAATGAAATAGCAACAAGCCATACGAAAACAGCCTAAAAAAATTAATTCGTTTTTGTAAACATGCCAACAGAACGCTTAAATAATTTCCACCAGCCAGCCTCTTGAATTTCTTTCTGAGCTACAAGCGGACTTTCAATTAATGTTTTTCCATCTTTTGTATACTTTATCGTACCAATTTCTTGTCCTTTTTCAATTGGAGCTTTTAAGTCTTTTTTCATCGTTATTTCTTTTTTTACTTTATCCACCTGCTCCCCTTTTTTCGTCAATAACGAAAGAGGCTCACTTGTTACTGCAGTTACTTGCTTTTCAGAGCCTTTGCTTACATGAACTTTTCCAATCGCTTCATCCCTTTTATACAGTGGATGTGTTTCATATTGGCTGAACGCGTAATCTAGCATTTTTGTTACTTGTGCATTCCGTTCTTTAGATGTTGGCGCACCAAAAACGACAGCTATTACACGCATGCCATTTTTTTCAGCAGTTGCCGTTAAACAGTATTTCGCTTCATTTGTAAATCCAGTTTTTAACCCATCTACACCTGGATAGAACTTCACAAGACGATTTGTATTAACAAGCCAGAATTTTTTATCCGTATTTTCACGTAAATAGGCTTCGTAAGTACCAGTGAATTTTGTGATATCCTGATATTTTAAAAGCTCTTTTGCCATCAATGCCATATCATTTGCTGTACTGTAATGCTCGTTCACTGGTAGCCCCGTTACATTTTTAAATGCTGTGTTTTTTAATCCTAATTCTTTTGCTTTATTATTCATCATTTCAACAAAAGCCTCTTCAGATCCTGCCAATCTTTCGGCAACAGCAACGGCGGCATCATTTCCTGAACCAATGGCAATTCCTTTTAACATTTGTTCTGTAGTCATTTCTTCACCAGGTTCTAAAAAGATTTGAGAACCACCCATGGATGCTGCATACTCACTTGTGCGGATTTTTTCATCCATTTTTAATTTTCCTTGATCTAATGCTTCCATTATTAACAGCATCGTCATTACTTTTGTCATACTAGCTGGGGGGAGCTTTTCATTGCTGTTTTTCTCATACAATACAGTACCTGTATCTCTATCAATTAGAATAGCTGACTTTACATTATTGACTAGCTCTCCCGTTTTTTCGGCTGCAAAAGTAGGTTGTGCTAGCATTAAAGCTAAAACTACTGTTGTGATGACCATTGATATGATGCGTTTCATGTATAAAACCCTCCATTCTATATAGATTCCATTTTTTCCAAAAGAGTTCATTTTATACAATGTTATCCATATTATTTTTTATCTCACATTAATGGTTTTTCGCCCCCTGCCTAAGGGATTATAAGAGAAAACAAGAAATTTAGGTGGGTAGAAACTTGCCTGTAAAAGCCTGATTGTTAGTTTCACTTTATAATAAAACTCTCCATCTATATCCATATAATTTGACATTATAAATATAGTCAGCTATGTTAAAAGTTAGTTTTTAATTCGTAAATAGAAACATTTTACAGATAAAGGATAGAGGAGGCAAAAGATGATTATTATCAAAACACCAGAACAAATCCAGAAGATGAAAAAAGCGGGCGAGATTTTAGCGGATTGCCATAAAGAAATAGCAAAATTAATTAAACCCGGGATAACAACAGCAGAAATTGATGCTTTTGCAGAAAATTATATTTTAAAAAGAGGAGCAACTCCTGAACAAAAAGGATATCATGGCTATCCTTTTGCAACATGCGCCTCTGTCAATGATGTAATCTGCCATGGATTTCCTACGAAAACGCCATTAAAAGATGGAGATATTGTTACCGTTGATATGGTTGTTAATTTAGATGGATGGCTGGCAGATTCTGCGTGGAGCTATGCTGTCGGCACAATAAATGAAGAGGCAAAAAAATTGCTCGATATAACAGAAAAGGCATTATATAAAGGCATTGAACAGGCAGTTGTCGGAAACCGTGTCGGCGATATTTCCCATGCCATTCAAACATTTGCCGAACAGGAAGGATTATCTGTTGTTCGTGATTTTGTCGGGCACGCGATTGGAAGCAATATGCATGAAGAACCCCAAATCCCTCACTTTGGTCCACCAAATACAGGAAAACGCTTAAAAGAAGGGATGGTTATTACCATTGAACCGATGCTAAATTTAGGCATGTATCATGCAAAAGTCGATATGGACGGCTGGACAGCAAGAACAGTAGATGGATCTCTTTCTGCACAATACGAACACACTTTAGCCATCACTGCAAATGGCCCAGAAATATTGACTCTTCAAAAAAAATAAGCTTGTCAGGCTAATGAATAACGTTTTCATTAGCCTGTTTTTTTACTTTGCAACTTTTTCGGCACTCTAGAAGCTTCCTAGGTTTATTTTTATTCTATTTTCCGCTTCCTCCATTCTACTCTCAGAATATTCCGTTGATTTCCTCTTTTTTAGCTCTTAAAGAAATGAGCTGTTTTCTAAAAAATTATTATTTTTCGGATAGTTTCCATGAGTTAAAACAGGTGGATTGGAATGAAAGGTGCGAGGCTCCTGTGGGATTAGCAGAACAGATACGCCGAAGAGGCTCACTGCCCGCTCTAACGGAAAGCGAGCATCCTGGAACGGAAATCAACCTGCTTCTTTAAAAGCAGCAAAGTTTACGGAAACAGCCAAAAATTTTGAATTTTTTTTGGTTTCAACTCCTCTTTATAGTAGAGAGGTGAAGGCATGGATGTTAAAAAATACGTAAAAAAAAGCAAAAAACAAAAAGCCTTATTGCATTGAATTATGGAGCAAAAGGTAATTATTATCGATTTGCTCTTTCTTATATGCAAAATCCAAAATAGCTTTTATCAATGGCGTTCATTATAATAAAACACACAAAAAAAGCATAATTATTCCCGTAGATTAAGATAAAGGCTAGGCGCC
>NZ_PISE01000006.1 GCF_002835805.1 Niallia nealsonii
ATCCGCTGCATTCCCTTCTTTTTCTTGGACCAATTGATTAGTTCCTTGACTTATGCTAGCTGCCTGCCTTACCGGAATCGATTGTTCTGTTGCTTTCCTATTGAATTGTCCCATTGGAATTCCTGAATTATTTCCTGTCTCTTCTGAAGAGATGCTTGAGAATAAATTGTTTGTATTCTTTTCTTCTCCTTGATTTGACATTTGATTAGGTAACCCTGTTTGGCCTTTTGCAATAGGCTGTTTTCTCCCATTTAAATCAATTTCTTCTAAAGAGGTAGTATTTATTGCAGCACTATCATGGTCTATTGGAATTTGTCCCTGACTACTCTCGAAATCTAGTACCTTCTCAAACTGTTCCACCATTTTATCAATAGGGATAATTTTTTCACGCAATACCGTTTCTTCTAAAAAGCTCGTAGAGAAAATATTCGTATTTATTTCACTTGCCTTGCCACTTTTACTTTGTATTGTACTTTTGTTCTTACTTTCGATAATTTCCACATCTGAATCTGCTGATTTTCCAGTAGACTCAATTGTTGTCATTTGTGGACTGATTCTATTTCCAATTTGTAAAAATGATAATAATTCAGAATTTGTTTTATTTGATTCTTTGCCAAATTGAAAATCAGGAATGTTTTCATCCACAATATTCGGAATTTCTTCAAACTTTTCTAATTGACTGCTTGGGGAAACTTTGTTATTTTCATCAGTCGCAGTATTAATTTTTTCTTGATTAACTAGAGAAGCTTTTTTCCCTCGATTTTTCAATTCATCATTTGATAAAGAAAATGGATCATGGATGATTTTATCTTCGCTAATTATTTTACCGTTTTTTAATAACCGCTCATTGTTCTCCGTTAAGACATTAGCCGTTTCTTCTTTTGTTTGCTCTGTTTTACCAGTTGAGAAATCCGATGCAGTTAGATCATTTGCTTTTTGAGAGACTGTTTGTTGTGTCTTCTTTTTTGTTTCAAAGGCACTATCAGTTACTATTCCTGGCTGCACTTTTTCATTTGCTATATCTATCATTAGCCCATTGTTTTTATCAAGCTTAGTGCCATCAATATATCCTTCTTTCTCATCATTCGGTCGATTGAAGTCTTGGATGATTGAATCAGCTACTGTTAAAGAATCCTCTGTATCCGTTAAATCGGATATGTTGTCATTATCTACATTGCTACCGACTACACTGCTAGATTGTTTTATTAGTTGGCTCACAAGATTAGTTACAGCCTCAACCGTTTCAATAACTTCTTTTTCATTTTGTAATAAAGATGTTTCTTTTCCTGCAAGTTGAATCCCCTTTAGGGTGTCCACAAGCTTTGGCAACGGTGTTTCTGCAAACATATTTTCAGTCGGAGCATCAAAGTTAAAAGATTGAATAAAATTAAACAGTTGCTTTTCTACTTTAGAAAATGCTTTTTCCACTTTTTCAGCCATCTGATGGAGCGTATTTTCGTTTAGATCAGAATTTGTATCCCCATCATTTAATATAGTATGAAGGATATTAATTGGATCCGCTTTTTCCCCTTCTGAATCAGCTGTAGAAGAAAAAGACTCCAGCTTTGTCACATCGTTGTTTGTTAACACTTTTAAGAGGGTCTGTAATCCTGTTTTTGAAGGAACAGTATCGTTAGTATCTTCAGACACTTTTACGGAAGTTGCACCGCTTTTTGCCAACGATTGAAATAATGCGTTAAATCTATTAGAACTGACTGTCAACTTTGTTGATTCAGTTTGAGCGCTAGATTTAGATATTAACCCAAATTCGCCAATTTTCATCCTTTCACCCCCTTTCCTTTAACTTGGGGATCTTTAATTGATTATTCATTATCTGCGTCATCTCCTGTTGAACTGCTAGTTGATCCTTGGTCACTTGAAGAATTATCGGCCAATAATTCTGTATATTTTGATGCGACGGAAGGTTCCATTTTCTCTAATATCGACGCAAGTTCGGCAGGTTTAACAGATGCCAAAATTTTCAATCCTTCATTTTCCCCCATCTCTGAAATGATGGCTGCAGCATTTTTGGCTGACATTGTTTCATAGGTTTTCACAATATCATCAAAAGCTGTTTTTGTTTGCGTTTGTTCGCTTTTTAATGCATCCAGTTCTTTTTGCAGTTTTTCTCTTTCTTCTGTTATGTTTTTATTAATCTTGTCTTTATTGTCTATTTCTGTTTGCAAATTAGCGATTGTCTCTTCTTGTTCTGCAATTTTAGCTTCAAGCTTTTTTATTGACGCTGCATCCTTTTGCGTTTGTTCACTTGTACTTGTTTCTGTGGATGCTTTTTCCGATGTTAAAAAGGGAATAGCATTTACTAGATCCTTTCCTTTATCTGCCACATCTACCCCTGAATAGATCAGCAACAATAAAACAACAACGACTGCAAACAATATTGGAATAATAACTACTAATAGAATACGCTGAAAAATGTTAAATTTTTTCTTTTTTTCTTCTTCTAAATTGTCCATATTAGCCACCTAACTTTCCTGGTTGCATATACACTTGAAGGGAAATGTCATCCATTTGTTTTGCTTCCAGCGCTTTTTCCAATTCTATGAATTTAGTAAAGTCTTTTTCTTTTATTTTTATATATTTTTTTACTTCTAAATTTTTTTCTACCAGCTTTTCTTGATAAAAACTCATCGTATTTCGAGCATTAACTACCATTTTTTGATTATGTTCAATCGTTTTTTCTAAATTTCCCACAAAGCGTTGATGATGCCTTATTTCACGAACAGAAAGGCCCGTTGTTAACTTTTCTAACTGAAATTGCTCAAGGTCTTCTTTCTTTTTTAATACCTCGTACAATTTTTCGGCAGCCTCTTCAAATCGTTTCACCGACTGGTTATATGTGGTGCTTACTTCCTCTTTTTCTCTTTCTTTTATGGTCAAAATTTTTTCGAATTTATATTTGTATGCCATAACATTAGTCACCTGTTCCTATTAATGACACTAAGGAATGAAAACTTTCCTCCATAGATATTTTTTCATCTGTAGCTTGTTTTAAATACGAAATAATCGCTGGATATAATTGAATAGCAGTATCAATTTCTTTGGAAGATCCCTTTTTATATGCGCCAATATTTATTAAATCTTCTGAATTAATATAGGTGCTTAAATAATCTCTTAATTTCTCCGCTGCCTGGACATGTTCTTTTGGTACAATATGATTCATTACCCTGCTGACACTTTTTAGAACATTAACAGCTGGATATTGCCCTTTATTCGCAAGCTCTCTATCTAAGACATAATGCCCGTCCAAAATGCCTCGAACAGTATCAGCGATTGGTTCATTCATATCATCCCCGTCTACCAATACTGTATAAATAGCCGTAATGCTTCCAAATTCATTTGTTCCCGTACGTTCTAATAGTTTCGGCAAGATGGCAAAAACAGATGGTGTGTATCCTTTGGTGGTCGGGGGCTCACCAATTGCAAGTCCCACTTCTCTTTGCGCCATGGCAACACGTGTAACTGAATCCATCATCAACATGACATTTAAGCCTTTATCCCGAAAATATTCCGCAATGGCCGTTGCTGTATAAGCACCTTTAATTCTCATTAAAGCGGGAGTATCTGATGTTGCCACTACGACGATAGATCTTTTTAGCCCCTCTGGACCTAAATCCCGTTCAATAAATTCCCTAACTTCTCTGCCCCGTTCCCCTATAAGAGCGATGACATTTAAATCTGCTTTCGTATTTCTTGCAATCATTCCAAGCAATGTACTTTTTCCAACTCCACTGCCGGCAAATATGCCAAGGCGCTGTCCAGTTCCAACAGTCAACAAGCCATCGATTAGCCGGACACCCATTTCCATAGAGGCAGAAATAGGTGGTCTACTTAGCGGATTAGGCGGCTCTTGTTCAATTGGCACTGATTTTAGCCCTCTTGGCAAAGAAGATCCATCCAACGGGTTGCCTAATGCATCAAGGACACTTCCAATTAATGCTGCTCCTACTTTTATCTCTAATGGATCAGAGGTACCTTCTACTAAACAGCCTGGTGAAATATCGTTAACGGTTGTATAGGGCATTAAGATAATATTTTCTTCTTTAAACCCAACTACTTCGGCTTTTATCACCCGTTTATTTTTCGTGCCAATATGAATTAAACAAACATCTCCAATGGAACTTTCAGGACCTTGTGATTCAATCATTAATCCAATCACTTTTTTTACTCTGCCATACCGCTTGTATGAATCGATTGCATCTATTGTAGAAAGGAGCTCAGAAGCTTTCATTCCTCTTGTTCACTCTCCAATAAATCTAGTAGTTTTTGTTTTAGCATCTTTAATTGTGTATCGATTGTTGCGTCTATTTTCCCATTATTAGTTTCTATTACACAGCCATTTTCCGATATTCCTGTATTCGGAAAAATAAACAAATTAGGTTGAATTGGAAATAAACTTAATAACTCTTCTTTTTCTGACAAAACATATTGATAATGTACTGGATGAACGTGAAGCTGCACTTCTTTTATTCCACGGCCTTCTTGCAACACTTTTTTCACTACATTTAAAAAATGCGATTTATCTTGTTCAATTTTACTATTCATAATTTTTTCAGCAGCTTTTATTGCAAGGTTTAAAATGGTCCTTTCTGCAGAATCCAGATAGCTTTGGTAATCATGTTTGGAAAGTTCTATAACATCTTTTGCCATTTGAATATACTCTCCATACTCTTGATAGCCAATCGTTCTGCCTTCTTCTAAGCCAACATTATACCCGTGCTGCTTTGCTTCTTCTATTAGCTGCATTTTTTCTTCTTGCCAATTTTGCTTTTCGATTTGCAGCTGCTGTTTTTCTTGTTCGATTTGTTGGTGTGCTTGCATTAAGATTGCATTTGCTTCTTCGTTTGCTTGCTCGATTATTTTAGAATGTTCTTGATTTGAAAAAATATCTATTTCTTCTAAAGAATTCATATATTTAATGGAGATGACTTTTTGTTCCGCTTGTTTTTGGTTAGCCCAATTCGATTTGATTAACCTAGACAATAATATCATCTCCTCCGCCACGTGCTACAACGATTTCCCCAGCATCTTCTAAGCGGCGAATAATAGCGACAATTCGAGATTGTGCTTCTTCCACGTCTTTCAGCTTAACTGGACCCATAAATTCCATTTCTTCTTTAAATGATTCCACCATTCTTGTAGACATATTGCTGTAAACAACTTCTTTAACTTCTTCACTAGAAACTTTTAATGAAAGCAATAAATCTTCATTTTCACAATCACGAATGATACGTTGAATCGCTCGGTTATCTAATGTAACAATGTCTTCAAATACAAACATTCTTTTCTTAATTTCTTCTGCTAATTCAGGATCTTGAATTTCCAAGGCATCTAATATCGTTCGTTCTGTCGTGCGGTCTACTCCATTTAATACCTCAACAACTGCTTCAATTCCACCCGTTTGTGTTTGATCTTGAGTTACAGTACTTGATAATTTTCTTTCTAGCACTTGCTCTACTTCGTTAATGATTTCTGGTGAAGTGCTGTCCATTACAGCAATCCTTTTAGCAATATCTGCTTGCATTTCTTGTGGCAATTCGGATAATATTTGCCCTGCCTGTGATGGATCTAAATAAGAAAGTATCAGTGCAATCGTTTGTGGATGCTCATTCTGAATAAAATTTAATATCTGACTTGGATCTGCTTTCCGCGCAAAATCAAATGGCCTTACTTGTAAGCTGGATGTTAGACGATTGAGTATAATATTTGCCTGTTCTACACCTACAGCTTTTTCTAGGACTGTTTTTGCATAGCCAATTCCACCTTGAGTTATATATTCTTGGGCAAGGGCAATATTATGAAACTCTTCTATAACCTCATCTTTTGCGGAAAATTCCACTTTTTTTACTCCCGATATTTCCAAAGAAAGCTGTTCTATTTCTTCTTCACTCAAATGCTTATAAATGGAAGCAGCTACGTCTGGTCCCATTGATATAAGGAGAATAGCTGCTTTTTGTTTCCCTGTTAACTCTTTTGTATCCCGTTTTGCCATTTGTCTACTCTCCTTAATCCTCTGTGATCCATGTACGCAGAAGTTTAGCGAAATCTTCCGGCTTCTCTTTTGCCATTTTTTCTAATTGTTTTCTTCGAAGCGTACCTTCTGATTCTTTTTCTTCATTTACATCAGGTATCGTTATAGGTTCAATAATTTTTTCTATTATTTCTTCTGCCGGCATCTGTTTTTTGCGAGCTCTAATAAATAAGAAGATTAATAGAGCAATAATTGCAAGCAGTACACCACCAACGACATATACCCACCAAGGAATCGTGCTGGCTGCACTTTGAGTCTGGGTTTCTGTTTTCCCATTAAATTTCTGAACAGAAACAGCAATTTTATTTTGCAGATCTTGATCTGAAATTACACCGTTGTTGACAGACGATTTATCAATGGATGTTCGAATAATAGTACCTAAAATATTGTTAATTTGATCAATGCTCTCTTGCGGAAGTGATGCTGTATCATTAGCATCAGGTGGTTCTACCATTACTTGAATGCCTAAGTCTCGCACTTTGTATGGACTTTCTACAATTTGTTTTTTAATACGGTTTACTTCATAGTTGATTGTATCTTCCGTTTTTTCCGATTCTCCGCCTGATCCCGTTGCCGTATCTGTATTATAGGCAGTTGTATCAGCGTCTTCCTCCGCTTGCACTACACCTTCTGCAGCAGCAGTATCACCAGAATATGTTTCAGAAAGTTTTTGCGCACTAACCGCAATTCCTTCCATATTTTCTTCATCTACTGGTGATACAAGGTTTTCTTCTCTATTTTCTTGGGTAAAATCAATATCAGCAGTAACAGAAACCATTACTTTATTTTGTCCCATCAATGTTCCTAACATCGTTTGGACCTGTCTTTGAATATCTCGTTCTATTTGTTTCTTCACATCATTCTGAGCAGTAAAAGTATCTGATGCAGAATTTGTTGAAGAATTTAAATCAAAATACTCAAAGTTTTGGTTGGTTATGACGATATTATCTGTAGGAAGGTTTGGTACACTTTTGGACACGAGTGTATATAACCCTTTTATTTGACTTTCGGAGAAGTTATAGCCTGCTTTTGTATTTAATACAATAGAAGCAGAGGCTTCTCCATTTTCATCTGATACAAACACGCCTTCTTTAGGCAGTGTAATAACAACCTTTGCATCATTTATTCCATCAACGCCCTTTATCAAATCAGCGATTTCTGTTTGCAAAGCATCTAATTTTAGCACATTAAATTCATTGTCTGTCATTCCAAAACTCGCATTTTCACTAAAAAAAGAATAATCAATACTTCCTGATTTTGGAATACCTTCTGCTGCAAGCTCAACTTTGAGCGTATCTACTACTTCTTCTGGAACACTAATTGTTTTCCCGCCATCTGATATTTCTGACGTAATCCCTCTACCATCTAAACTCTCTTTAATCGTCCCTGTTTCAGAAGGAGATAAATTGCTATATAACGGCACTAATTTTTCTCTTGAAAAAAAGTAAACAGACGCTGCAATAATACCGATTAGCAAAACGATGCTTGAAATGAGCATCGTTTTTTGCATTTTGGTGCGATTTCCCCAATACATTTTTAATGGATTAAAAAACTTTTGAATATTCTCGTTCATTCTTTTCCCCCGGTTACCGTAAGATTATAAGCTAATAACCGCTTAATTTATTAAACTGTCATTCTCATCATTTCCTGATATGCTTCTACTGCTTTATTACGGATCTCAATCGTTGCCTGCATCGTAATACTTGCCTTTTGTGAAGCAATCATCACTTGTGATAAGTCTATATTTTCTCCTTTAGCCAACTTAGTTGTTAAGCTATCTGACTCATTTTGGGCTTGATTTACTTTGTTAAGAGAATCTTTTAAGAACGTTGCAAAGCTTTTGCTTTTATCAGAAGCAGTTGTACTCACAGCTGCTGCATTCGCATTTGTTGTTGGCAATACGTTTGATACTGCCGGAAAATTAATTGAAGCCATTTAATTCCTCTCCCTATTTGCCTATTTCTAATGTTTTCATCAGCATACTTTTAGATGCATTTAAAACTGTAATATTTGCTTCATATGACCTAGAAGCACTCATTAAATCGACCATTTCCCTTAATGGGTCAACATTTGGCATTTCCACATAACCATCTTCATTGGCATCTGCATTATCTGGATCATATACTAACTCAAATGGTGTCTCATCTTCGACAATTCCGGATACTTTTACACCATCGCCAACACTTTTTGCAGCATTTAAATGGGAGGCAAATGTAGTACTTTCTTGTGCTTGAAGGACAACCGATTTTCTTTTGTATGGCTCCCATTCTCCGTCCACAAGTTTGCCTCTCGTAGAATCCGCATTTGCCATATTGGAAGAAATGACATCCATTCTTAATCGCTGCGCAGTTAAAGCAGATCCAGTTGTATTAATACCTTGAAATATGGACATATTATCTGCCTCCTTTAATGACATTTTCTAGAGAAGTGAATTTGCCGCTAATTCTATCTATTAAAGCATTATAGTAAATTTGATTTGTCGCAAGCTCCGTCATTTCCTTGTCCACATCAACGCTATTACCGCTGTTATTATAGACAGAATTGGATTTCGTCACAATACTCGAACTTCCAGTCTTAGTGGTTCCTGTAAAGTCGATATGTCTTGTATCAGTTTTAGTGGCTTCAATAGCATTGGATAAAGATTCTTTAAAGGTAACATCCTTTGCTTTGTAATTTGGTGTATCTACATTTGCTATATTTTGCGCAATTACTTTTTGTTTTGTATTGGAATAATTAATGGCGTTTTCAAGCGTAGAGATTGTATCTGAGAAAAGTTTCATGGCACACCTCAAAATTAATAATTATATATATTTGTAGAATATTGCATTTTTATGACGAAAAAAGAACACGATGTCTTTTATTGTAATGAATTTGGAATAAGTTGTCTATGGACATAAGGATAATTTTAATAAGTCGTTAGTCCTATTTTAGAACAATTATATAAAAAAATACAAATCTTTCATTATTATATACCTTTATACTTAAAATATCATAAAAAATTCGTGGTGATTTCGAACTATTATTATTTATTTACTATCAAAAAATATATGCTATAAACAGATGGAAGTAAATACTAAGAATTTGGTAAATTGCTGAAATTTGTCGAAAAAAAAATCACAAAGAATGAAGAAACAATATTGTTATTCACCCTAACGAAATAACAAGTAACTTTTGTTAAATAATTCTACTGCTTTTTTGTCTTTTCTAATCTTTACTTAATAGAACAAACATTGAATGAAGGAACATAAAAAAACAAGGATAAGCTTCTATTAAATTCGTCTGCTCTCACCTCTTTTTATGCAAAAGTGTGATTATCTAAACAAATCTAATATGAAGTTACCCCTGTTTTTATCTACAATGATCTTGCATTCGTTTTAGTTTGCTTTCAATTTTTCTAATTCTAAAAGGAATTTATCATTAAGCACTTTAATATAAGTACCTTTCATTCCTAGTGAACGAGATTCAATTACACCAGCGCTTTCTAATTTACGCAATGCATTTACAATTACAGATCTTGTAATTCCAACACGGTCTGCAATCTTTGAAGCTACAAGCAAACCTTCACTGCCATTTAGCTCTTCAAAAATATGTTCAATTGCTTCTAATTCACTGTATGATAATGAACTGATTGCCATTTGCACAACCGCTTTGCTTCTTGCTTCTTCTTCGATTTCTTCTGCTTTTTCACGAAGTATTTCCATTCCTACTACAGTTGCCCCGTATTCAGCCAAAATTAAATCATCGTCATGGAATTGATCAGAAAGTCGAGCTAAAATTAATGTGCCAAGTCTTTCTCCTCCACCGATAATTGGAACAATTGTAGTTAAACCTTTTTCAAATAACTCTTTGTTTTCAATTGGAAATGCTGTATATTCACTTTCTACATCCAAATTACTAGATGTATTTTGAATATTGAATAGGCTGTTTGTATATTCTTCTGGAAATTGGCGATCCTCAAGCATTTTTTTCATACGATCATTTTCAATTTGTTGATTGATCGCAAATCCTAATAATTTTCCTCTTCTGCTCACAACAAAACTATTTGCCTCGATTACGTCAGTTAACGTTTCTGACATCTCTTTGAAGTTTACAGGTTTTCCAGCCGCTCTTTGAAGCATTGCATTAATTTTTCTTGTTTTTGATAATAAATCCATTCTTTTTTTCCTCCTATAAATAAAACCATAACTCTAAATCTATTTCTTTTCGTTCTAAGACTGATCCGCAAAGATTGCTTTTTAGGAGATTATTACTTTTTAAGCATCCTTAGCATTATAGAATAAACTGGCTTAAATCTTTATTGCGAGAGATTGCTCCGAGTTTTTCTTCCACATATTGAGGAGTAATTGTAATTTTATCCATCGTAATATCTGGTGCTTCGAATGATAAATCTTCCAGTAACTTTTCCAAAATAGTATGCAATCTTCTTGCACCAATATTATCTGTATTTTGATTCACTTCAAATGCTACTTCGGCAATCTTACGAATAGCATCGTCAGAAAATTCAATTTCTATACCTTCTGTTAATAAAAGTGCTTTATATTGTTTAATAAGTGCATTATCCGGCTCTACAAGAATACGGTAAAAGTCTTCCACCGTCAATTTAGTCAGCTCTACTCGTATCGGCATGCGCCCTTGCAGTTCTGGAATTAAATCAGATGGCTTGGTAATGTGAAATGCTCCTGCTGCAATAAACAGCACATGATCTGTTTTTACAGAACCGTATTTTGTCACAACAGTAGATCCTTCGACAATTGGCAAAATATCTCGCTGCACACCTTCTCTTGATACGTCTTGTGAAGAACCGCCACTTGATTTGCTTGCAATCTTGTCAATTTCATCAATAAAGATGATACCCATTTGCTCCGCACGCTGTACAGCTTCTTGAGTCACTTCATCCATATCGATTAATTTTTGAGCTTCCTCATTTGTCAGCACAATACGAGCTTCTCTCACTGCCAATTTTCTTTTTTTCTTTTTCTTTGGCATAAAACCGCTTAACGCATCTTGCATATTCATGCCCATTTGCTCCATGCCAGAACCTTGCAGCATATCAAACATAGAAGCTTGTTGTTCTTCTACTTCTACTGTGATTTGCTCATTTTCCAGTTCACCTAGTGCGAGCTTTTCTTTAATTATTTTGCGTTTTTCTCTTTTGCTTGTTTCTTCAACAGTA
Organism: Niallia nealsonii; assembly: GCF_002835805.1. Taxonomy (GTDB): domain Bacteria; phylum Bacillota; class Bacilli; order Bacillales; family Cytobacillaceae; genus Niallia; species Niallia nealsonii. The sequence goes on from NZ_PISE01000006.1 coordinate 11,223, forward strand.
GATTCTTCTGCTTCAGCATCCGAACTTCCACCGCCAAACAGCATTTCAAGAGGGTTTTTGTAATTGGCCTGTTTTTTTGCAGAAGAGGGCACCAATAAATCGACTAGTCGATTATTTGCAGCCATTTCTGCTCTTTCTTTTACATCTATCATTTTTTCTTCTTTTACTAATCGTACAGATGTTTCTACAAGGTCTCTAACCATTGATTCTACATCTCTACCAACATAGCCTACTTCTGTAAATTTTGTTGCTTCCACTTTTACAAAAGGCGCACTTACTATTTTAGCAATACGTCTTGCGATTTCTGTTTTACCAACACCTGTAGGTCCTATCATAAGAATATTTTTGGGGCTAATTTCATCTCGCAGCTTTTCATCTAATAAACTTCGACGAAAACGATTTCTAAGCGCCACAGCCACTGCTTTTTTTGCATCTTTTTGGCCAACAATATACTGATCAAGTCGTTCTACTATTTGGCGTGGTGTTAAGCCTGCTTTTTTTTGCATGAAAAAACTCCTCCTTATAACTCTTCTACGATAATATTGTTATTTGTATATACGCATATGTCCCCTGCTATTTCTAAAGCAGCTTTAGCAATTTCGTATGCTGTCAACTGTTCGCCAGAGTATTTTTTTAACGCCCTTCCAGCAGATAAGGCATAGTTTCCACCTGAACCAATTGCAAGAATCCCATCATCTGGTTCTATTACTTCTCCAGTGCCAGATACTAATAATAAATCCGTATCATTCATTACAATTAACATAGCTTCTAACCTGCGAAGAATTTTATCGCTTCTCCACAGTTTAGCAAGCTCTACTGCCGCTCTTTGTAAATTACCATTGAATTCTTCCAATTTCCCTTCAAATAGTTCAAATAGTGTAAAGGCGTCAGCAACTGATCCAGCAAATCCAGCAATTACTTTTCCATTAAAAAGCTTACGGACTTTTTTTGCTGTATGCTTCATCACAACAGCATTCCCAAAAGTCACCTGACCATCGCCAGACATCGCGCATTTCCCTTTATGCTGTACGGCAAATATAGTTGTTGCATGAAATTGTGGTAATTCAGACATGTAAACTTCCTCCTTTAGCAATTATCCCTAGGCCCTAGGATGATAGGACATATATGTTTTTTTTAAATACTCATTTGTAACATGTGTGTATATTTGGGTAGAAGATAAAGAGGAATGACCCAAAAGTTCCTGTACAGTCCTCATATCGGCTCCATTTGCCAATAAATGTGTAGCAAATGAATGTCTTAGTTTATGGGGATATATTTTGTCGCCACTAGATAGTGTGTTCATCATTTTATTTAAAATATCCCGAACACCTCTATCTGTTAACACTCCTCCTCTATAATTGACAAATAGAAAGTTGTGTTTGTTTCCATTATTCCCCACCAACTTTATTCTTCCTTCTTTTATGTAAGATTCCAAAGCGGCATGAGCAAAACTCCCAAATGGTACATACCGCTCTTTTTGACCTTTTCCTTTTATTAAAATAGTAGAAATACTGAAATCAATATCTTTCAACTGAATTTTCGTACATTCACCAACTCGAATACCTGTAGCATATAATAATTCAAGAAGTGCTTTATTTCTTAATCCTAAAGGCGTCAAAGAATCACATGACAAAAAAAGTTGCTGTAGCTCTTCTTCATAAAAAAAACCTGGCAGCCTTTTTTCTAACTTCGGAATTGATATAGTAGAAAAAGGATTTGCCTCTATTATTTCTTCTCTTACTAAAAAGCGATAAAAGCTTCTCAAACTGGATATTTTCCGGGCAATTGATTTTCTTGCCAATTGTTCATCAAATAATTTTGTTAAATATATTCTGACATCAGAAGAATTTACCTCGTTTAAATCAACTATTGCTTGATTTGTCATAAAAAGAAAGAATTGTTTTATATCCTGTTGATAAAATTCAATCGTATAGGGTGAGCAATTTTTTTCTATTTGCAAATACTCGATAAAAAGCTGTAAAGAAGCGTTTTCTTCCGTATCCATTGCTTCACCTCGCAGACGGCTTCACTATATTAACATACTTTGTTTACACAAGCAATTAATTTACGTATTTTTCACAAAGTTCTGAATTGTTCCTAATGCCCTTTCAGCATGTTGCTCATATCTTTCTTTCTTCCCTTTAATTCTAACAGGCAACTCAGGGAATAGTCCAAAATTAGCATTCATTGGCTGGAAATTTTTTGCGTTTGTTGATGTAATATATCTTGCCATGCTTCCAATCGCTGTTTCAGCAGGAAAAACAAGAGGCTCTTCTCCATTGATTACACGTGCAGCATTAATGCCTGCCACTAATCCGCTTGCTGCAGATTCTACATATCCTTCTACACCAGTCATTTGACCTGCAAAAAATAAATCTTGGCGATTTTTAAATTGATAAGTAGGCTCCAACACTTTTGGTGAATTAATAAATGTATTGCGATGCATCACTCCATAACGCACAATTTCCACATTTTCAAGACCTGGAATTAATTGCAGCACTTCTTTTTGTGCTCCCCATTTTAAATGAGTCTGAAAACCGACAATATTGTACAATGTGCCTGCTGCATCATCTTGGCGCAGCTGAACAACCGCATATGGACGTTTTCCTGTGCGTGGATCCTCTAGGCCAACAGGTTTCATTGGACCAAATAACATTGTCTTTTTCCCACGTGAAGCCATTACCTCTATTGGCATACAGCCTTCAAAATAAATTTCTTTTTCAAATTCTTTCAACGGAACTGTTTCAGCTGAGATTAATGCTTCATAAAAACGATTAAACTCCTCTTCTGTCATTGGACAGTTTAAATAAGCAGCCTCTCCTTTATCATAACGGGATTTTAGATATACTTTATTTAAATCTATGCTATCCTTTTCCAAAATAGGTGCTGCTGCATCATAAAAATAAAGATAATCTTCCCCAGTCAATGATTTTAAACTTTCCGATAAACCTTCACTTGTTAAAGGACCTGTTGCAATAATGGTCGGACCTTCTGGAATAGAGGTTACTTCTTCATTAAAAACAGTCACATTCGGATGATTTTTCACTGTATCTGTTACTCTTGCCGCAAATTCATGACGATCAACCGCTAATGCTCCTCCTGCTGGTACAGCACATAAGTCAGCAGATTCAATGATTACAGAATCTAATCTTCTCATTTCTTCTTTTAATACCCCAACAGCGTTTGTTAAAGCATTTCCTCTTAATGAATTACTGCAGACAAGTTCTGCAAATTTATCTGTATGATGTGCAGGTGTTTGTTTAACAGGTCTCATTTCATATAAATTTACATTAATTCCTCTTTTCGCTAATTGCCAAGCTGCCTCACTTCCAGCAAGACCTGCTCCTATTACATTTACATATTTTTGATTTTCTTGCATTGCTAATCCTCCAAGTTTTATTCTAGTTTGATCATTTAATAGTATGGACAAGAAAAGGATACTCCAACAATTAGGTCTTTTTTCCTTTTTTCTCAAAATAACAAATGTTTGATTGATTTATACAACGCCCCATCAAAAAGCAAAACAACTGCTTCTTTCACTTTTTTACTTTTTGATGGGACATTATATTCTAATTGAAATAGCTGTAATTCGCTACTATCCTTTTACGTTTAACTCTTAAAAAAGTTTCAACTTGTTAGCTATTTAGAACTGTAAGGAATTATGACACCCACCTAGCAACAGTTATGGATAAATTTTGAATTGTCTTTTCCAAAGCTAAAAGAGTGAGCAGCTTGCTCACCCTTTTTTAGCTTTGTGGCTCTTCTTTGTAATCACAGCTAACACATTGAACTTGTATCCCTTTTTTCAACTTTTTCTCAGCGAGCATGCCTTCACATTTTGGACATGGACGAGAAATTGGTTTGTCCCAAGAAATGAATTCGCAAGTTGGGAACTGATCGCACCCATAAAAAATACGCCGTTTTTTGCTTTTTCTTTCAATGATGTTTCCTTCTTTACAATTCGGGCATTTTACTCCAATTTCTTTTACAATTGCTTTTGTATTGCGACAGTCTGGAAAATTGCTGCATGCCATAAACTTGCCGTAGCGCCCCATTTTAAATACCATGGGACTGCCGCATTGCTCACAATCTTCACCGGCAGGCTCATCTTTTATTTCGACTGATTGCATTTCTTTTTCAGCTTTTGCTAAACTTTGCTCAAATACTTTGTAAAATTGATCAATTATTTTTACCCAGTTTACTTCTCCTGCTTCAATATTATCCAAATCTTGTTCCATATTGGCAGTAAATTCAACATTTAATATTTCAGGGAAAAATTCTAGTAGCAACTCTAAAACAATTTCACCAAGCTCTGTTGGTACAAATCGTTTATTCTCTAATGACACATAGCCCCGTTTTTGAATGGTATCTAACGTTGGTGCAAAAGTAGAAGGTCTGCCTATTCTTAGCTCTTCTAAAGTTTTCACAAGTCTTGCTTCCGTATAGCGAGGAGGCGGCTGAGTGAAATGCTGTTTTGGATCAATGTCTTTATTGATTACTACATCTCCCTCTTTTAAATCAGGAAGCATGCGATCTTTTTCTTCAACAGCATCATCTGTTCCTTCCACATATACTTTCATAAATCCAGGAAATTTTACTTTTGAGCCAGTAGCACGGAATACAACATCTCCGTTTACTAAATCCACGCTCATTGTATCCATCACCGCTGGACTCATTTGACTCGCAATAAATCTTTCCCATATCAGCTTATACAGGCGAAGTTGATCCCTTGATAGAAATTCTTTCAAAGAATTCGGCTCTCTGACCGTGCTTGTTGGACGAACCGCTTCATGGGCATCCTGGATATTGCTGTTTTTCTTTTCTTTCCCTGTATCGCCTTTTGTATATTCACTACCATAATTTTGCGTAATAAACTCATATGCTTCTTTTTGCGCCACTTCCGAAATACGGGTTGAATCTGTTCTCATATATGTAATTAACCCGACTGTTCCTTCTTTGCCTAGATCAATTCCTTCATATAACTGTTGGGCAAGCATCATTGTTTTTTTGGCTCTAAAGTTTAACTTTCTTGCTGCCTCCTGCTGTAGGGAAGATGTAGTAAAAGGCACAGCTGGATTTCTTTTTCTTTCCCTTTTTGATACTTTCGAAACAGTAAATTGATTTCCTGCTAATTGTGCTTTAATGCTATTTACTTCTTCTTCTGATTTAAGATCGATTCTCTCACCCTTCACCCCATAAAATCCTGCTTCAAAAGATGATTTGCCTTTTACAAAACTGCCTTCGATTGTCCAATATTCTTCTGGAACAAATTGTTTTATCTCATGTTCCCTATCAATGATCAAACGAACAGCTACAGATTGCACTCTGCCAGCACTTAATCCTTTTTTCACTTTTTTCCAAAGCAGCGGCGAAATATTATAGCCAACTAAACGATCCAAAATTCTTCTAGCCTGTTGAGAGTCCACTAAATCCATATTTATCGGCCGTGGATGTTTAAAGGATTCTTTAATTGCATCCTTTGTAATTTCATTAAAAACAACACGGCAATCAGAATTAATATCCACTTTCAAACTTTGGGCTAGATGCCAAGCAATTGCTTCCCCTTCTCTATCGGGGTCAGCCGCTAAGTATATTTTTTTCGCTTTTTTGGCAGCGGTCTTCAAATCTTTCAAAATGGGACCTTTTCCCCGAATTGTTATGTACTTAGGTTCGTATTCATTCTCTATATCAATACCTGTTTGGCTTCTAGGCAAATCACGGATATGACCCATAGATGCTTTTACTTTATATTTTTTTCCTAAATAACGTTCAATCGTTTTTGCCTTTGCTGGCGACTCAACGATTACAAGAAACTCTGACATTAACTGTCCTCCTTAAGAGGGATTCTAAATATTGATTATTGTATACTATGTTTCTACTTGTCAAATAATACGATAAAAAGTAAACGTTTTCAACTATTTTTTATACGGATAATTTTCTATTGCCAATTTTTTTATCTGTTGCACAATGTATAACAAATTTCAAAAAATAGCAACCCCTTTTTCTTTTATTACTTAAAAATAAACATTTATTTTTTCTATTATATATACAAAAAGTCAAAAAAAATACATATAATTTATTCTTTTTATAAAATAAAACAGCAATCAGTGGTTATTTTATCCACTTCTAACTGATCAGCAATTGACCCAACTAGAATTTTACACAAAGTTTTCTTAAATCCTGAATTTCTTACACCCTCTCTAATCTTTTCTTTTAAGCGAGAGCCTCCTGCATGTTTAATGGGAAATAAAGTGAAAGTTCAATCAGGCCTTTACTCAGCAAGCTTCTACCCAACTAGATTTCTCGTTAGTAAGGAACAAAAGCCCGTTACTGCGTGATAAAATCAAGTGATGCAATTCCTTATTTTTTCCAATATCTATACTGTATCATTTACTTTATACAAAGAAAATACAAATTTTTATCTTTTTGTCTCTATCAAATAAGCCGCTTCATTTTATTTTAGTTATAAAAGGGAAACATTCTATGCAAATGAACCAGCTTTTTTGCTGCAATTTATTCCCACAGACCTTTAATAATGCCATTCTTCTAATATATCTTCGGCAGATAGCACTGGTTTTGCTCCTGCTTTAATTAATTCATTAGCTCCGACAGAAAAAGGGCTAAAAATGCTGCCAGGAATAGCAAAAACATCTCTTCCTTCGTTTAAGGCAAAATTCGCTGTTATTAATGATCCGCTTTTTCTTTTTGCTTCCATTACTAGTGTTCCATTACATATCCCGCTTATAATCCGGTTCCTCATCGGGAACTGCCATTTCATTGGTTTAGATAAAGGGGGATATTCGGATATAATAAGATGTTTTTTCATCATTTCTCTTGCTAAAGGAATATTTTGTTTTGGATAGATTTGAAAAAGCCCCCCAGCAATTACAGCTATTGTTTTGCCCCCATTGGCCATTGTTGCTTTGTGTGCCAGTGTATCTACACCAGCAGCTAAACCACTGGCAATAATAATTCCGTTTTGAACTAAATCAGGCATTAATTTCTCTATTACTTGGTGACTATAGTTTGTTGCAAGCCTTGAACCAACAACAGCAAGTTTTTTAGGCATATTCATAAGGGAAGCATCTCCCTTTGTATATAATACCCATGGAGGCTGATAAATTTCCTTTAAAAGTTTTGGATAGCGGGAATCAAAATAAGTGATTGCAGTTATGCCATTATGTTTATATTGGCTGATTTGCTCTTGAATAAAGGTAGAATGAAAGTCTTCCATTGTTTCTTTGGCAATGGGCAAAGGAAGTTTTTTATTTGAAGTGGAATAAAACATGTGGAGCTCTGGATCCATTTTTAAAAGAGTAAATATTGTTTTCCAACTCATTTTTCTACAATGATGGAGTTTGATGAGGTTTTCATTTAATGTATACAAATTCCTTTTCTCTTCCTTTCCTACAATAATAAAAAATATATAATAGAAGAAATTTGTATAAGTATACATACATTTAAAACTAGAAAAAATAAGGAATTACACCTATATTATAAAACTTTTTATACTTTTTTAATACATGATTCTAAAGCTTCTTACTTTTGAGCAACAAAAAAGGTGTGCACAAATAGTACCCACCTTTTTCACTCGAAATCTATTAATGTGTTTTGCATTTATCGTAAAGAGATTGTTCTTTCAACACTTCAATTAACGTGGCACCCATGACCGCTGGAGTTTCAGCTACTTTAATCCCGCATTCATTTAATACACTGATTTTTTCGTCAGCTGTCCCTTTTCCCCCAGAAATAATCGCACCAGCATGCCCCATTCTTTTTCCTGGAGGCGCTGTTCTTCCGCCAATAAACCCTACTACTGGCTTTGTCATATTAGCTTTAATCCATCTAGCAGCCTCTTCTTCTGCTGTTCCGCCAATTTCGCCAATCATAATAACTGCATACGTGTCTTTATCTTCATTGAATGCTTTTAATGTATCAATGAAGTCTGTGCCATTAACAGGATCTCCCCCAATTCCAACAGCTGTTGATTGCCCGATTCCTGCCTGTGTAAGCTGATGAACCGCTTCATATGTTAATGTACCTGAACGGGAAACAACCCCAACATGGCCCTTTTTATGAATATATCCTGGCATAATGCCAATTTTGCATTCTTCTGGAGTAATGACACCTGGACAGTTCGGCCCAACTAATCTTGTTTTTTTGCCTTCCATATATCGTTTTACTTTTACCATATCTAATACTGGAATATGTTCTGTAATACAAATGACTAAATCAAGTTGTGCATCTACTGCCTCTAAGATGGCATCTGCTGCAAATTTTGCCGGCACATAAATAACCGAAGCAGTTGCATTTGTTTGAGCAACAGCATCCTGCACTGTATTAAAAACAGGAACTCCTTCTACTTCTGTGCCACCTTTTCCAGGAGTTATCCCACCAACTATATTTGTTCCATATTCTAACATTTGTTTTGTATGAAAAAGGGCAGTTGAACCTGTGATTCCTTGTACAAGCACTTTAGTCTCTTTATTAATAAATACGCTCATTTTATTTCCCCTCCTGCACAGCCGCAACAATTTTTTCTGCACCGTCTGCCATTGATTCTGCTGCAATAATATCAATGCTTGATTCTTGCAGAATTTGTTTGCCTAACTCAACATTCGTCCCTTCTAGGCGTACGACAAGAGGAACGTTTAAACTTACTTGCTTCGCAGCTTCCACAATTCCTGTTGCAATGACATCACATTTCATAATTCCGCCAAAAATATTAACAAATATTCCTTTTACATTTTGGTCGGATAAAATAATCTTAAATGCTTCCGTTACCTTTTCTGCTGTAGCACCGCCCCCAACATCAAGGAAATTGGCCGGTTCTCCTCCGTAATGTTTGACAATATCCATTGTTGCCATAGCAAGTCCTGCGCCATTAACCATACAGCCAATATTGCCGCTTAATGCAATATAGCTTAAATCATATTTAGACGCTTCTAGCTCTTTTGGATCTTCTTCCTCTAGATCTCGATACGCTACAATATCTGGATGTTTATATAACGCATTGGAATCGAAATTTAATTTTGCATCCAATGCCATAATGTCTCCTTCTTCTGTTAACACAAGTGGATTAATTTCAGCGATGGAACAGTCTTTTTCCACAAACACATTATAAAGACCAGTCATAAACGAAACCGCTTTATTTATTTGCTTAGCAGGAATATTAATGGAAAAAGCAAGTCTTCTTGCTTGAAAAGCTGTTAATCCAACAATGGGATCCACTACTTCTTTAAAGATTTTTTCTGGCTGATTTTCTGCGATTTCTTCAATCTCTGTTCCGCCTTCTTCTGACCCCATCATAACAATCCGGCTTGTTGCCCTGTCCAACACTAACCCTATGTAATATTCTTTTTTAATATGGCAGCCTTCTTCAATAAGTAATCGCTTTACCTCTTTGCCTTCGGGACCTGTTTGATGGGTAACTAATGTGCTTCCTAATATAGATTCTGAATAATTTTTTACTTCTTCGAGAGATTTTGCTACCTTCACGCCGCCTGCTTTTCCTCTTCCTCCAGCATGAATTTGCGCTTTCACTACCCAAACATCTCCACCTAATTGTTTAGCCCCTTCTACTGCTTCTTCTACAGTAAAAGCTACATTTCCTTTTGGTACACTAACGCCATTTTTTGCTAAAATCTCTTTCCCCTGATATTCATGAATATTCAATTCCCACACCCCTAACTTTCCCGTTTTCTTTTTTCTAAACCATATTTTTGCATTACACAATTTCTAAACTTACTTTCTTTTTGAAAATCTGCTTCTTTTAAAAATATCGTTAATAAGTTACTAATATTCTTTTTTTCAAAAAAATTTTCATATTTCCAAAAGAATAATGCAATAATTTAGAAATGTTCACGCTTTCATTCTATAAAAAAACTTCAGCCTTTGTCCACAAAAAAGGCTTGAGGTTTAGGAAAATAATTTTCTCCTAATAGTATGGAAGATTATGATTATGGAAATGAAGGCTACTATAAGATGAATCCGTTGATTTTTTATCCATATAATTCCGAAAAAAATTATTTGCAATATACTCTATAAAATACCATTTCATTAAATCATCGTATATCCTTTTCTAGATTGATTTAGTTCTTTTTTTGCTTCGTTTGCTCATATTCTTGATCCATTTTATAAATAAAGGCAAAAACTTCTGCTACTGCTTGGTATAAGTCTTCAGGTATCTTTTCTTGTATATTTAGTTTGGATAAAAGTTCTACTAAAGAGGGATCTTCCTGTATTGGTACGCCATTTTCTTTTGCTTTTTCAATAATGGTCTCGGCAATTAGTCCTCCTCCTTTAGCAACAACTATCGGAGCATCTTGTGTATGCTTGTTATAACTTAACGCAACTGCTTCTTGACGTTTTTCTTTTTTCTCCTGTTTCATATTTTGATATCCACTCCCTTATAGGAAGAATAACCTAATTGATAGGCAGCATGAGAACTTTTTCCGTCCTGATTTTTGTCACCAAATGGTTTACATGCAATCGATAATAACGTATAATTGGCCTCTTGCATTTTTTCTTTTAATTCTTTTGTAAACATCTCTACAAGTTTAAATAAAAGAGGCTGATTATTCATAATAGTTACATTCATCACTCTATTTTGAATTTTCATATCAATGGCTGTTTCTTTTATATGCTGTAAATCCAAATAAAAAAGAATTCGGCAAAAGTCACTATCAATTTTGCCATCTTTTGTTTTTCTCCCTGTAAATTGAAGACTTGCTTCCATCTCATGCTCCCTGAAAGAAAATGGGAGTTGCATAACCAATTGTGTTACCGGACCTACTTCTTGGGATAATAATTGCAAGCCTGTTATTTTATCTACAAGCTGCTGTGCTGCCTCTTTAATAGATGGAGAAATATCTGCTTTTAACAAATCAAGCAAAAGTGGCTTTAATTGCTGAACATCTTCTTTTATCTCAGTATTTGATGTAAGATGACCTGCCAATTCTGCTTCATAGGAAAAACCTAAATTTCGAAGTATTTGACTTAAAAAATTTTTTATTTCCCTGCTGTCTTCTAAATTAAGCGGCTCTCGTCCATTCACAGTTGCCAACAATTCCATTAATGGAGCATTTTTGACTGAATGTACGGTTAATTCGTCTTGCAATAGTTCAAGCAGCTTAGGAAATGATTTTCCTGATTGTACAGCAGACAGACTCGCAAACACCTCTTTTGTAAAAGGCAGTTCTTTATCGGCCATCTGTTTAATAATTTCTATATCTTGTTTTAGCTCTTTGCTGTTTTTGAGCCAGCTTGCTGCTTGTTCTAAAATTTCACTCGTTAACGGAAGTTTATTATGTACAAACGAAGCGATAACTGCTCGAGTTTCCGTTGTTTTCGGCAAAGATAGCTGCTCAAGGAGAGATTCAATTTGATTTTGTTGAGTATTTGCTGCTGTTTTCATAGTTGTCAACACTTTCAGCTGCGGTTTTTTATCCCCTTTTTGCACTTGAAACCAATAATTGCTATCAACAGATAAAGGAATCGACAACTCTGCTAATAGCTTCTGCTGTCCAATCTGCACTTCAGCCATTTGATTTGGAAAAATTTTGTTGATTTTTCCGAAAATAATTTGTCCTTGCCTTAAACTAAGCGGCTGATTTACTGGCAATTCTTGTTTAAAAAACGAAACAATGTTGGTAGAATAATTCATCTTTTTCCTCCTCGGATCCGTCTATAGAAAAATAAAACTAGCAGCTAAGGAAAATTTCCACCTCTCTTTCTGATTGTTAAGAGAGGACACTATGTTAGCTGCTGCTATAGTTGATTGTTATAGCTAGTTTTTTAACTATTCCCAGATGTTTATTGCCCATTAATAGAGGATAGAGCCATTTCCTTTACTGGCGAAAAGCTTTTGCGATGATACTCTGTGACTCCTTCTTTTTTTAATGCTTCTATATGTTCTTTTGTGCCATACCCCATATTTTTTCCAAAACCATAAGCAGGAAGCTCTTTATCTAGTTCTTTCATCAAATGATCTCTTGTTACCTTAGCAATAATGCTTGCTGCTGCAATAGACACGCTTTTGCTGTCTCCTTTAATAATGGAAGTGCTAGGAATTGGGGTAGCTAACTTCATCGCATCTATTAATAAATAATCTGGTTTAGTCGGTAGTTCCTCAATTGCCATTAACATTGCTTGTTTTGTTGCTTCATAAATATTAATTCTGTCTATTTCTTTTGCATCCATCATGCCAATGCCTATTGCAATCGCTTCTTTTTGGATAATTGTAAAATATTCTTCTCGTTTCTGTTCAGAAAGCTTTTTTGAGTCATCAATTCCTGGCAAATAAAAATCATCAGGAAGTATCACAGCAGCTGTTACAACAGGGCCTGCAAGAGGGCCTCTTCCAACTTCATCAATCCCTGCTATATATTGATATCCTCTCTTGTACAAATCTTGTTCATATGATGTTAAAGCCAAAAACTTTTCATGGAGCACTAACTCTTTTTCCCGTTTGTTTTTCCATCCTTTTAAAAGCGTCTGAACCCCTTTTCTTTCATCGTTTGTTATCTCTTCAATAAATGGATCATCACTTGTTGTTATCGATGCTAATTTGGCTTTTATTTCTTTTATTGTTATTGTGCTCACTGTAAACCGACTCCTTTTTTATTTCGCAGCGCTAATGCTTCCTTTTCTGCTATTGACGTTTCCTTTTATATCGTCTTAACTAGCTTCTGCTTAAAGCAACGGATTGCCGCTTTTTTATTATATACAAAGAAAAAAAGGGATCTGCCATCTGCAGACAAATCCCCTATTGTACTTGCTTATTCATTATTGTTTGCTGTCTCTAGTTCGCCTGCATTTTCCAATGTTAGCGGTCCTAATTTTTCACTGCGGATGTCTCTAATGACAAGCTCTGTGACTTTATCATAGTCGACGATTCCACCGCCTGTTAAACATCCACGCACTTGACCGATTTGATCAAACAGCTCCACAATATCTTCTGGAATCTCTTTTAGCTGATATCGTTCTTTTAAGCGGGCTGGGTATTCTTTTTCTAAGAACCGCAAGCCATAAATCGCAATATCCTGTAAATTTAAAATCGTGTCTTTAATCGCCCCTGTCAACGCAAGCTTTAGCCCCACATTTTGATCCTCAAATTTTGGCCACAATATTCCTGGCGTGTCCAAAAGTTCAAGTTCTTTGCCTACTTTAATCCACTGCTGTGCTTTTGTTACACCAGGGGTATTGCCCGTTTTGGCAATATTTTTTTTCGCAAGGCGGTTAATCAAAGTCGATTTACCCGCATTTGGAATACCAACAATCATCGCACGAATCGCTCTCGGTCTAACACCTTTTGCCTTCATGCGGTCAAATTTTTCGGCCAGCACTTCTTTCGCAAGTGCTGTAATTTCTTTCATACCGACACCAGCTTGGGAATTAATAGCAATTGCTTTTATTCCTTGTTTTTGAAAATAAGCTATCCATGCTTTTGTTTTCTCTTTATCTGCCATATCTGCCTTGTTTAAAAGCACTAATCTTGGTTTATGCTGAATAATCTCATCAATCATTGGATTGCGAGAAGATTGTGGAATCCTCGCATCTACTAATTCAAATATAATATCTACAAGTTTAAGCTTTTCTGTTACTTGTCTTCTTGCTTTCGCCATATGGCCTGGAAACCATTGAATTGTCATTATTAACCACCTATCTCTAATTCCTTTAAGCTGTCCGTTTCTATCCTTTTATTTAAGGCTGTTTTCGTAATCTTTGTTGCTATTTAATAAAAAAGGAGTAGTTAATTTCCGCTCCGTGATGCCCTCTTTCTGCGGGACGGGCGGTGAGCATTCCCATAGGAGTCTCGCACACCCACTCCAATCAACTTCTTTATGAACAATTTGAGTGAACAAAACCTATTCAAAAACAATAATCTTTTAGAACATAGCCTTATTTAATAATGCGGATATCAGATATTGGCCAGTAAATCACACTTGTATTCCCCAGCACTTTTTCAAAGGAAACAGTTCCAATATGCCTGGAGTCTTTGCTGTCTCGTCTGTTATCCCCCATTACAAATAATTCCCCTTCAGGCACAGTCTTTTCACCTGTTTTTTCTTCTAGTGTAAATGATTCTGTCAGCGGGCCATCCACTACTTGTTTTTTATATTCCTCTAGATAAGGTTCTTCATATGCCTTGCCATTGATATAAAGAACATCGTCTTTATACTCCAATGTATCTCCTGGAAGCCCAATAATTCTTTTTATATAATCTTTTCCTTCTGGTGCATGAAAAACAATAATATCAAAGCGTTTAGGATCGCTAATTTTATAATTCAGCTTATTGACGATCATCCTGTCTTGATCATGAAGTGTCGGCATCATTGATTCTCCATCTACCACAATTGGCGCAAATAAAAAGTAACGAATAACAAACGCCAATAATACAGCGATAATAAGTGCTTTGCTCCATTCCCACACTTCGCTTTTCTTCTTTTTAGCCATTTTATTCACCGATCCTTGTCCATTGTATGCTTACTTTTTGTATACTTCCTTAATCCACTTTTTTATAATCAAACCTCTTATCACACCATTATTAAAAATGCAGTAATCGATTATAAAAATGATGGTTTCTTCTTTTTATGAATGCACACTAAATCCATCTCTATTTTAATCGAAATGCTATATTAAAGTAAACTTTACGCTTTATGTCCATCATTATTGTAAAAAATAAACGTTTTAACCACTGTGACTAGGATTTTTTATAGAAGCTATTGCTAGTTAAATGAATAATAGTAATTTAGAAAATAAAAAAGAGCTTGCTGTAAGCACAAGCTCTTTTTTGATTGCGATTATCGAATTTCTTTAATACGAGCTTTTTTACCACGTAGGTTACGTAGGTAGTAAAGTTTAGCACGGCGAACTTTACCGCGACGAATAACTTCAAGCTTCGCAATTTTTGGTGTGTTAACAGGGAAAGTACGTTCAACGCCTACTCCGTAAGAAACTTTACGCACTGTAAAAGTTTCGCTAATTCCACCACCACGACGCTTAATCACAACACCTTCGTATACCTGAATACGCTCGCGAGTACCCTCAACAACTTTAACGTGTACACGTACAGTGTCACCAGGACGGAACGCAGGAAGATCTGAACGAAGTTGTTCTTTTGTGATTTCTTCTATTAATTTTTGCATCGTTTTCAACTCCTTCCAACGGACGCTCTTGCACTCATATATAAGAGAACTCTTGCAGCGGAACATCGTTTATAAGACAAAAGTTCAGAAATAAATTCTGCTTAAGTCACAAGTGTTATCTTATCATAAAAAACATGCAACATCAATATCTAATCTATTGTTTTTTTCAATTCTTCTAGCATTTTTTTCTGTTTATCTGTTAACAGATAGTTTTCTAACAGATCAGGGCGCCTCTTGAGCGTTCTTCTAAGAGATTCCTTCTCTCGCCATTCTTCAATATAAGCATGATTGCCAGAAAGAAGTGTATCAGGAACCTTCATTCCTCTAAAATCTGCTGGACGGGTGTAGTGAGGGTGTTCAAGCAGACCTGTACTAAAAGAATCATTTTCATGTGACGCAACTTTCCCTAGTACCCCAGGAAGAAGGCGGACAACACTGTCTATAACGACCATGGAACCGAGTTCGCCGCCAGTAAGGACATAATCGCCGATAGAAATCTCATCTGTTACTAAATGTTCTCTAATTCTTTCATCATAGCCTTCATAGTGGCCGCAAATAAATATTAAATGATCGTCTTTGGCAAGCTCTTCTGCCTTTTTCTGAGAGTATCTTTCTCCTTGGGGGCACATTAAAATAACGCGAGGTGAGGCACTTCCTTTGCCTTTTAAATCACTAACCGCATCAAAGATAGGCTGTGGCTTTAAAACCATGCCAGCGCCCCCTCCATACGGATAATCGTCAACAGATTGATGTTTATTATCAGAGTAGTCTCGAAAATTGACGATATTATAGGAAACCTTTTCTGCTTCTTTTGCTTTTTTTAATATAGAACTATTAAAAACCCCATCAAACATTTCTGGAAATAGTGTTAATACATCAATTTTCATTAAAACAGCCCTTCCATCGGCTCAATAATCACTAGCTTTTCTTTTACATCTACCTTCATTACCACTTCTTCAATATAAGGAATAAGGATTTCTTCCTTATTTTCACCCTTCACTACCCAAACATCATTGGCACCAGGTGTTAAAATTTCTGTAATCTCGCCAAGCTCATTTCCTTCTATCGTTTGAACCTTACAGCCGATAATTTCATGAAAATAGTATTCATTTTCTGCAAGCTCCCCTAAATGACTTTCTGGAACTTTTAATAATCCGCCTTTCATATACTCTACTTGATTCACATTATCCAAATCAGCAAAAGTTAACAGATTAAAATTTTTATGTACACGATGACTTTTAATTACAAGTTCTAGCGGATCACTTTTATCTGTTTGAAAAAAGTAAATTTCATTGCCTACTTTATAGCGTTCTTCCGGAAAATCAGTCCGTGAAATTACACGAACTTCGCCTCTAATACCATGTGTATTAACTATTTTCCCAACATTAAACCATTTTTCCATATTTTCACCTCTAATGAATTTCATGAACGATTCCATCTTTAATAACAATCGTTTTCAAAGCAGTCTGGTCTTCCCAGCTATCGCCTTCTTTAATCTCCACAATCGCAGTTGCTTCTCGTTCTTCTATTTCACTGCCTAGTGGTAGTATATGTATTTGTTCCAATTGAAACTCAATCGCTGTCTTTTTTTTCATTCTTTTATTTCGTTCGTTTTTATAATAGCTTTTTATCTTTGTTTCTTGCAATACATAGTTGCGCAGCTGCTTTTTCTCTTCAAAAAGCAATTGTTCATGCTCTTTATCTAGCTGCATTATTTCATGTTTATATTTTTCAGTCAATCTGGCTTTTGTTTTCTCTGTTAGTATCTGCTTTACAATAACGGACTGGAGTATTTTCATCTTTTCCTCCTTAACAGATTCATTCTATTAAAAAAGGAGAAGGGTTTCCCCTCCTCCTCTCATTTGCCTATTTCGATAATTAGCTTCTTCTGTTGTAATGATCCTGCCGAGTAAACAATCGTTCGAATCGCTTTTGCAACTCTTCCTTGCTTTCCAATTACCTTTCCGATGTCATTCTTGTTGACAGAAAGCAAATAAATGATGTGATTATCCTCTTCCGTAACTTGTACCGTTACTTCATCTGGAAAATCAACAAGGGGCTTAACAATCGTTTCTATAAGCTCTTTCATTTCCAGAACTAATTACTTGCCGTTTTTGATATTGTGGAATTTTTCCATAATACCTTGGCTTGATAATAGGTTACGAACTGTATCAGATGGTTTTGCACCATTTTGTAACCATTGTAGAGCTTTTTCTTCGTTGATGTCTACGATAGCAGGATTTGCTACTGGATTGTAAGTTCCTACTGTTTCAATGAAACGTCCATCACGTGGTGAACGAGAATCTGCTACTACGATACGATAAAAAGGAGATTTATTTGCTCCCATACGTTTTAAACGAATTTTTACTGCCATTTAAAATTGCACCTCCGAATAGTTTCACACAAGATAGTATATTATCAATTGTTTGCCTGTTTGTAAAGTGTTTTTTCTTGTCAGACTTTACATTCTTAGCAAATTCTTTTTATCTTGCGGTTTTTTCCTGTTTAAAATGGATTAAAAGGTAATTTAAAGCCACCTTTTTTCTTGCCTTTTTGACCCATATTGGTCATTTGTTTCATCATTTTTTTCATGTCTTCAAACTGTTTTAGAAGTCTGTTTACTTCAGGAACGGTTCTGCCGCTTCCTTTTGCAATACGTTTTCTTCTATTGGCATTGATAATTTCTGGATGTTCTTTTTCCTCTTTTGTCATGGAGCGGATAATCGCTTCCACATGGGCAATTTGCTTTTCATCTACCTGCAAATTATTTAAGCCTTTAATTTTATTTGCGCCAGGCATCATTTTTAGGAGTTCATCAAGTGGTCCCATATTTCTTACCTGTCCTAATTGTTCAAGGAAATCATCAAAAGTGAAAGAAGCTGTTTTTATTTTCTTTTCCAATTCTCTCGCTTTTTCCTCATCTACATTAATCTGCGCTTTTTCAATTAAGCTTAAAACATCACCCATCCCAAGTATTCTGGATGCCATACGTTCTGGATGAAATGGCTCTAACGCATCCATTTTTTCCCCTAAACCGACAAACTTAATCGGCGTTTGGGTAACAGAACGTATAGAAAGAGCTGCCCCGCCTCGTGTATCTCCATCGAGTTTGGTTAATACAACCCCTGTTAATCCAAGCTGGTCATTAAAGCTGCCAGCAACATTAACAGCATCTTGTCCTGTCATTGCGTCAACAACAAGGAAAATTTCATCAGGTTTTGTTAGTTCTTTTATCTGCTTTAATTCATCCATTAGAGCTTCATCTACATGCAAACGACCTGCTGTATCAATTAAAACATAATCATGATGATCTTCTTTTGCCTTTGCAATTGCTTGTTTGGCAATTTCAACAGGGCTGACTTGATCACCAAGAGAAAAAACCGGGAAATCTAATTGTTTCCCTAAAGTTTCTAGCTGTTTAATGGCTGCGGGACGATAAATATCCGCTGCAACAAGAAGAGGGTTTCGATTATGTTTTTTACGCAATAAATTAGCTAATTTTCCAGTTGTAGTGGTTTTCCCTGCCCCTTGCAATCCAACCATCATAATAACAGTTGGGGGACGATTGGAAACAGCAATTTTGCTTTGTTCCCCACCCATCAGTTCTGTCAGCTCTTCTTTTACTACTTTAATAACTTGCTGCCCAGGAGTTAAACTTTTCAGCACTTCTTGTCCAACTGCACGTTCGCCAACTTTTTTCACGAACTCTTTCACTACTTTAAAGTTAACATCCGCTTCTAATAAGGCAAGGCGAACTTCACGCATCATTTCTTTTACATCCGCTTCATTAACTTTCCCTTTTCCGCGAATCTTTTGAATTGTATTCTGCAGTCGGTCAGCTAACCCTTCAAATGCCATACGTCAGCCTCCTTAATCTAATTCCTCCAGCTCAATAATTGCCTTTTGCAGCGCAGAAACAGAATAGTTGCCTTTATCGAGCATTTCTTTCATCTGTGCCAAAAGTGCAGTGCGCTCTTGAAACTTCTGGAGCAATAATAATTTATTCTCATATTCCTCAAGCATTGCTTCTGTACGTTTAATATTATCATAAACCGCTTGACGACTTACATCATATTCGTCTGCAATTTCACCAAGAGAATAATCATCCAAATAATAAAGAGACATATAGCTTCGTTGCTTCGGTGTCAACAGCGATTGATAAAAATCGTAAAGATAATTCATGCGTGTTGTTTTTTCAAGCATCGAAAATACCTCCGTGTTAAGTCAAAAGCCTTTACATTGAATATTTTACACAGAGTATATATATATGTCAAGATTTTATCTTTACAAGAATATTAGCATATCATTTTTTATAGTATTTTTTACAGGAAGATAATCGAGGACTTTTACATTTTTCTTTAAAACAGATGAAATTCTCTGCCGGTAAGATACTGTTTGGGGTGTATACTGGTAAGCTAGAGTTCTTTCCCATCTCGTAAGGCTGATGAGTTGCCAAAAAATTCGTCTTTTCTTTATATTAGACCAATCATGGTTAAAGCAAAAAGAGAGGAACTATAAATCCCCCTCTTTTCACTTTAGATGTTCACTCAAATACTCACTAGTATCAGAATACTACTTGGAATAGCAATCAGCAAAACGCCAATGATTTTTAGGCGCACGCCAGAAAGACTCGTTAAAAATAACGTTTCTGCTTCCACTGTTAAAATATTCTCTTCATTTGTTAAATAGCTGGGGCTATTTAGCATATTTCCTAAATGATAATAAGCTTTATGCTGAATAAGATGGCCTTTTACCAATAGAAGAATACCAATAACAATAAAAATGGATATAAATATTTGCAGAAAAATGGGAATCCCTCCCTACTTTTTGCTCTGTTTTTAGTATGAATCCTTTTTTTATATTTATAACCTTTAATCAATTGGTAAATTTTATCTTATTCATAAAAAATAGCGGAGAAGTTCATTTCTCCGCTGTTTTTTATTCTTCAGCTTCTTCCACAAGATTAGAAAATAATCCGTACACATATTTTTCTGCATCAAAGTTTTGCAGATCATCCATTTTTTCCCCTAAACCAACTAGTTTAACTGGGATTTTCAGTTCATTGCGGATGGCAAGTACAATTCCACCCTTTGCAGTGCCATCTAATTTTGTAAGAACGATACCACTCACATTTGTCGCTTCTTTAAAGGTTTTAGCCTGCACCAGTGCATTTTGTCCTGTTGTTGCATCGAGCACCAACAATACCTCATGAGGCGCTCCTGGAACTTCTCGTTCTATTACTCGTTTCACCTTTTCCAACTCATTCATTAAGTTTACTTTATTTTGCAGGCGACCTGCTGTATCACATAATAAAATATCTGCTTGGCGTGATTTAGCTGCATGAATAGCATCATACATAACAGCTGCCGGGTCAGAGCCAGCGACTTGTTTAATTACATCCACTCCAACACGTTCTCCCCATACCTCAAGCTGTTCAATTGCACCAGCACGAAAAGTATCTCCTGCAGCCATAAGCACTTTTTTGCCTTCTGATTTATAAAGGTGAGCCAATTTTCCAATTGTCGTCGTTTTTCCTACACCATTTACACCAACAAATAAAATAACTGTTAATCCATCTTTTTGCATATTAATGGCAGACATAGATTCATCGCCAGCTTGTTCATAAATAGTAACCAATTTCTCAGAAATAACAGCTTGCACTTCTCTTGGATCTTGAATGTTTTTTCTTTTTACTTCTTTTTTCAATTCATCGACTAATTCCATTACTGTATCGAAACCAACATCTGCACCAATTAGAATTTCTTCCAGCTCTTCGAAAAAATCTTCATCCACTTTGCGATAGCGTGATACAAGATCATTTACTTTTTCAGAAAAATTATTTCTTGTTTTAGATAAACCGTCTTTAAATTTTTCTGTCACTGCATTTGTCTGCTGAGACATCTTTTCCTTTAATTTCTTAAAAAAGCTCATAGTTACCCTTCTCTCTCTATCTAAGTAAAATTAATTATGTTGCAACAAGTTCATCCATTTCACTTATGCGCACAGATACTAATTTTGACACACCTGATTCTTGCATCGTCACTCCATATAAAACATCTGCTTCTTCCATTGTTCCTTTGCGGTGTGTAATCACAATAAATTGTGTTTCGGAGCTGTATGATTTTAAATAGGAACTAAAACGAAATACATTTGCCTCATCCAAAGCTGCTTCTACTTCATCCAAAATGCAAAATGGAACAGGACGGATTTTTAGAATGGAAAATAACAAAGCTATTGCAGTCAACGCTCTTTCGCCGCCTGATAAAAGTCCAAGATTTTGCAGCTTTTTCCCAGGAGGCTGTGCAACAATTTCGACTCCTGTATTTAATAAGTCTTCTGGATTCGTTAAACGCAAATCTGCTCGTCCCCCGCCAAATAAACTTTGGAAAATCGGTTCAAAATGGGTTCTGATTCCCTCAAATGTTTCTTTAAATCGTTTTGTCATTTCATCGTCCATTTCATCAATAACTTGGTACAAAGTATCTTTTGCATTTTCTAGATCCGTTTTTTGTTCTAATAAAAAGTCATGACGCTCTGAAACTCGCTCATATTCTTCAATGGCGCCTAAATTAACTGTCCCAAGTTCTTCAATGACAAGTTTGATTAATTTCACCTTTTTGCGCGCCACTTCTACTTCCATTGTAAGAGGATAATCTACTTTCGCCCCTTCATATGTCAACAAATATTCTTCTCTAAGCTGAGAAAGTCTTGTATCCAATTCTACATCAATACGATTTAATTTAATCTCTTCATCCTTTAGCGCTTGAACCATTCCACGATGGATTCGGCGATTTTCCTTTGTTTCCATTTCAAGGTCTTCAAGCGCTGTTTGCAGTTTTAAACGCTCTTCTCTTCTACTGGAAATCAGTTGGATTGTTTCCTTTTTCTCCGCAGATTTTTGCTCCGCTGCCGTTTCTAAATATTCTTCTCCAGAATTGCTGGATGTCATTTCAGAGGAAAGCAGCTCCAAATCCTCTGTTACATTGCCCCATTTTTTTTGATTCTCATCCCACTCAAAAGTTAATGCAGCAAGCTTTTCTTCTGCATGAGCCAATTGCTCTTTCTTTGCTGCATCTTGAACCCTTAATTCCCCAATTTCTTTTGAAACAGCATCTTTTGAAACACTTTGTTTATTTTTTTGCTCTGTTAATTGGGCAATCTCTTTCTCTAACACGACTATTTTTTGCTTTTGCTCATTTAATAAAGAAAAAAGCTCATTTTGTCTTGTTTCGAGCGTCTCTTTTTCTTTTTGAAAATCTGTTTTATTGCGATCATATTGAGTTAATTTTTCGTTCATGGTTCGTTCTGCAAATTCAATCTCTTTTAAATCATCTTTCCTTCCTTGCATTTGAAAACGGAGATCTTCTTCATGCAAACGAAGTTTTCCTACACTGTCTTCTTCTATCAAAAGCAGCTCTTTGCCATTTCTTAATTGGTCTTCCCATTTAAGAGATGTTTTTTCCATTTCAAAAATCTTCTGTTTTAGCTCTTCCAATTCTCCTTTTCGCGTTAGAATGGATGCAGATTTTTGTTTGATGGCACCGCCTGTCATAGAACCGCCTGGATTGACAATTTCTCCCTCTAATGTTACAAAGCGCGAACGATATTGCAAAAGCTTCGCCATTTCATTGGCGCCTTTTAAATCTTTCGTAATCACAACATTTCCGAGTAGATTGCCAATAATTTCTTTATATTTAAGATCATAACTAATAAGCTCTGCCGCTACCCCCATATAAGAAGGATGATTTTCTATTAAACGGCGCTGAGATTCTGCCAGGATTTTTCCTTTAATCACATTCATCGGCAAAAAGGTTGCTCGTCCGTAGCCATTTTTCTTTAAGAAGTTAATGGCTTCCCGACCATTTGCTTCTGTTTCGACCACAATATGCTGCATGCTGCCACCAAGAGCAATTTCCATGCTGACACTGTAATTTTTCGGCACTTGCATTAATTCTGCAACTGCCCCGTGAATACCCATTAATGATTTGCCCCGCGCTTTTAATACCTCTTTAACCCCTTGGAAAAAGCCTGCATAATCCTCTTCTAATTCCTCAAGCATCTCTTTTCTCGACTTGGCTTGTTGAATAAACTGATAAGATTGATACATAGACTTTTCAATTTTTTCTAGTTTCGCTTTTGTTTGATCGACAACTGCTAACTTTTCTTTCAAAAAACCATTTACTTCTTCTAGTTCCCTAGACAAGCTTTCTATTTTCGCTATTATCTCCTGTTTTTGGCCGAAAATGCTTTGTCTTTCACGGATATATTTTTCATTATCTGCTTCAAGCTCCGTTGTTCTGCGGCTTTGAGTGTCTAACTGCTGTTTAATATAATTGCTTTCATTTTTAGCGGCAGCCTGTTCACTGAGGAACTCAAAATAATCGCTTTTTAATGTTTCGAGCTTTTCTTCTAAATTTTCACTATATAATTGTAAGTTTTGTTCATTTTTCTTTAGCTTTTCTTCAATTTGTGCTGCCTCTACTTGCAAATTGCTTACAAGATACTGTTGTTTGCTTTTTTCTTTCTCTAACCCATCTACACGATTTTTTAGTTCCAGCTTATTTTTCTCTAACTGTTCCCTATTTTGTGTAGCATTCTTTTTTCTTTCTTTCAGAACCTCTTTTTTGCCCTCTAATTTTTCAAGTTCTTCACTGACTAGAAGCAACACTGCTTGAAGATCATCAATCGATTCATCTAGCGCCGAAATATGATTTTTTATTTCTTCCATCTTTGCTTCTTTGCCTTGCAATAAAGAAGACAATGTCAATTCCTCTTGCTTGTACTTTTCTAGACTATTAGTTGCTTTTTGATATTTTTGATGGGCTTCTTCAATATCATAAACCATTAAAGCTACTTCAATTTGCTCTAAATTCTCTTTTTGTTCTAAATAGTCTTTTGCTATGGAAGCTTGAATTTTTAGAGGTTCTACTTGCCCTTCTAGTTCAGACAAAATATCGTTGACTCGATTTAAATTCCCTTGTGTTTCCACAAGCTTCGTTTCTGCTTTCTTTTTTCTTGTTTTATATTTCAAAACACCAGCAGCTTCTTCAAAAATAGAGCGCCGTTCTTCTGCTTTGCTATTTAATATTTCTTCTACTTTCCCTTGACTAATAATCGAAAATGCTTCTCTTCCCAAACCGGAATCCATAAACAAATCGACAATATCTTTTAAACGGCACGTTTGTTTATTAATAAGATACTCACTATCGCCAGAACGATAGACTCTGCGCGTAATGCTTACTTCGTGAAAGTCAAGGGGGAGAAAATGATCCTCATTTTCTAATGTTAATGTTACTTCTGCAAAGTTTACGGCATTTCTTGTATCGCTTCCAGCAAAAATAACATCTTCCATTTTGCTTCCCCTAAGTGACTTTGCAGACTGTTCTCCAAGCACCCAACGTATTGCATCGATAATATTGCTTTTTCCGCTTCCATTTGGGCCGACAACTGCCGTTACGCCTGGAACAAAATCAACAGAAATACGGTCTGCAAAAGATTTAAAGCCTAAACAATCCAAGCGTTTTAAAAACATATCCTCACCCCCAAGTTTTTTTAGTTTGTCTATTTCCTGCTGTCTTCAAAAGGTGATTGTAGAACTAATATTGTTTTTTATCTCTATCGTTTATTTTTCTTTTTTTTGCACAAATTCTTTATTTAAGTCTGCTTTCAGCATAGCAAGCGCCATTTGAGCAGCATGCTGCTCTGCTTCTTTTTTTGACCGCCCAGTCCCTGTACCAAGTTCATTGCCATTCAATAATACTTGGGAAATAAACTCTCTATTATGGGCAGGCCCCTTCTCCATTAGAATTCGATATTCAATAGATCCATACGCATCTCTTTGCACATACTCTTGAAGTTGACTTTTAAAATCCATCACATGAGAAAAAGCACCGGCATTTATTTTTGGAAAGACTGCCTTATCTAAAAAGGCAATTACAGTATCCATTCCCTGGTCTAAATAAAGGGCACCGATAAATGCTTCAAAAACATCGGCAAGCAACGCTGGTCTTGTTCTTCCGCCAGTCATTTCTTCTCCCTTTCCGAGTAGCACAAAACTGCCAAATAATTGGTCGTTTGCAAAAGCAACAAGGGAAGGCTCACATACAATAGCCGCTCTTAATTTCGTTAATTCCCCTTCTGACATCAGTGGATATTTTTTAAAAAGAAATTGAGAAACAGTCAACTCTAGAACGGCGTCTCCAAGAAATTCAAGTCTTTCATTATCTTCATGCGGCTTTCTTCGATGCTCATTCACATATGATGAATGGGTAAAAGCTTGTTTTAGCAATTTTTCATTTTGAAATTCTATACCAAGTTTTAATTGTAGTTCTTTTAATTTTTTTTCATTTGGACGAATAGTTCGTTTGTCTTTTCCGTTGCCTCGCATTTTGCCTCCACCTTAAGCTAAGTTTACAATCAATATCAAGTTTAAGTAAAAAAGATAAAAAACGCAAAGAAACTTGGAAAGTTTTTTTCTTTCCAAGCATTTCTATAGGTACCGATATGTTAAAATTTTGAATCAACACACCGGAAAAGCTCCGAATAATCGGAGCTTTAGTGTTTGCGACTTATCGATTACTTATGTAATTAACAGCATCACCTACTGTAGCAATCTTTTCAGCGTCGTCGTCAGAGATTTCCATGTCAAACTCATCTTCTAATTCCATAACAAGTTCCACTACATCAAGAGAATCTGCACCTAAATCATCTTTAAAAGAAGCTTCAAGTGTTACTTCAGATTCTTCTACACCAAGACGATCAACAACGATTTTTGTTACACGTTCTAAAACATCTGCCATTCTTTTCACCTCCCCTCAATGCATTATAGTGTATTTTCGCCAAATAATAAATGCTCTTTTTTTTACAGTTGCATTAAATCAGCAAAAATCTAAAATTAAATTTGTTTTACATATACATACCGCCATCTATATGCAGAGTCTGGCCTGTAATATACCCGCTTTCTTCCGATGCTAAAAATACAACAGCATTTGCGATATCTTCTGGATTGCCAAATGCCCCTAACGGAATTTGGCCAAGCATCGCCTGTTTTACTTCATCTGTCAGTTTATCTGTCATATCTGTTGTAATAAAACCTGGGGCAATTGCATTAACGGTAATATTTCTTTGCGCCAATTCTTTTGCAGTTGTTTTTGTAAAGCCGATTACTCCTGCTTTTGCTGCCACATAGTTTGCTTGACCAGGATTGCCTGTAACGCCTACAATGGAAGTAATATTAATAATTCGGCCTTTTCTTTGTTTCATCATTGGACGAGTAACTGCTTTTGTGCAAAGAAATACTCCTTTTAAGTTCGTATTAATAACATCGTCCCATTCTGTTTCTTTCATGCGCATTAATAAATTATCTTTTGTAATGCCTGCATTATTCACGAGAATATCAATCGTGCCAAATGCATCAAGCGTTGTTTTTATCATTTGGCTAACGGAATCTGCATTTGCCACATCACATTGAATGACAACAGCTTCTCTTCCTAAGCTTTTAATTTCTGCTACTACTTCATTAGCGCGATCTACGCTTCCTGCATAGTTTACAGCAATATTTGCTCCTTGTTTTGCAAGTTCAATGGCAATGGATTTGCCGATACCGCGGGAGGCTCCTGTAACTAGTGCTACTTTTCCTTGTAGTTTCATCTTAATTCTCCTCCTTTAACACATTCGCAACAGCTGAACTTGTTTCTTCATCATAAACAGAGTAAATTTTCACTTTACGATCTATTTTTTTGATTAAACCTGCTAATACTTTTCCAGGTCCAATTTCAATAAATGTATCAACACCTAAATCAATTAGCTTTTGCACAGAATCTTCCCAAAGTACAGAAGAATATAATTGCTCAATTAACAGCTCTTTTATTTCTTCTTTTTTGCTGATTGGGCTTGCTGTCACATTAGCAATAACAGGAATTTTTGCATCATTCATCGTTATCTCATCCAAAACGCTTGCAAATTTGTCTGCTGCCGGCTTCATTAACTCGGAATGAAAAGGACCGCTTACTTCAAGAGGAAGCGCTCTTTTTGCTCCAGCTTCTTTCGCTTTTGCACTTGCAAGCTCCACACCTTTAGCTGTACCAGAAATGACAATTTGTCCTGGACAGTTTAAATTCGCAAGCTGCACGTCAAAGCCTTCATTTGTAACCGTTTCCGTCACATGAATAAGTGCCTCCCGGTCTAATCCTAGAACAGCTGCCATGGCACCTTCACCTTGTGGAACCGCCTCTTGCATAAATTCCCCTCTTTTTCGCACAGCATACACAGCATCTTCAAAAGATACAACACCACTTGCAACAAGTGCAGAATATTCTCCCAAACTGTGTCCTGCAACATAATCAGCTTTTATGCCCGATTGCTCAAAATGGGAAAGTAGAGCCATACTTGTTGTAAGCAGTGCTGGCTGTGTATTATGTGTTAAAGTCAATTCCTCTTTTGGTCCTTCAAATATCAATTCACTTAAAGGAAAATTTAATTTTTCATCCGCTTTTTTAAACAAAGCTTGTGCTTGTTCAAAATTAGCAGCCAATTCTTTTCCCATGCCTACCGCTTGTGAGCCTTGCCCAGGAAATACAAACGCAATTTTGCCCATTCTTAATCTTCCTTTCTCTATTCGCCAATCTCTGTGGCAGTTCTAAAATCTGCCGATAGAAATTCTTTTTTATAATTCAATCGCTTTTTTTATTGTTGTTATCACTTCTGACTTTACGACATCTCTTGCTTGTCTAATCGCATTATAAATAGCGTTGCTGTCTGATGACCCATGTGCTTTTATCACTGGCGCATTTAATCC
The DNA here is from genome assembly GCF_002835805.1 of Niallia nealsonii. Lineage (GTDB taxonomy): Bacteria > Bacillota > Bacilli > Bacillales > Cytobacillaceae > Niallia > Niallia nealsonii. The sequence goes on from NZ_PISE01000006.1 coordinate 39,168, forward strand.
GAACAAGGCAGCACCACCATATTCTGAATAATCAAGTTTAGCCCTCAAACCTTTTAAATCCGGCTTTAAAACCGCTGCGGCAAGTTTTGACTTCATACTGCTCATCAACGTCCCCTTCAGCATTTTAAAGATGGAAAGAGCCGTTCCTTCAATTGATTTTAAGACCATATTGCCTGTAAAGCCATCTGTTACAACCACATCGCAAACACCACTTAACAAATCCCTTGCTTCTACATTGCCAATAAAATTAATTTTTTCCTCTTGCAATAATTCAAATGTTTTTTTCGTTAATTCATTGCCTTTTTTTTCTTCCGCTCCAATGTTTAATAAACCAACTCTTGGATTTTTAATACCAAGCACGTTTTCCGTATAAATGCTTCCCATAATGGCATATTGCACTAAATGATTAGGTTTTGCATCCACATTCGCTCCTACATCCAATAAGAGAAAACCATCTCCGCCAATTGTTGGGAGTGTCGGAGACAAAGCAGGACGTTCAATACCGTCAATTCGACCAACGACAAATAATCCTGCTGCCATTAAAGCACCGGTATTTCCTGCTGAGATAAAAGCATCTGCTCGTCCCTCTTTCACTTCATTCGCTCCAAGCACCATGCTGGCGTTCTTTTTTTTGCGAACAGCACGAACTGGCTCGTCTGTTGCCAAAATCATTTCTTCTGTATGTAAAATTTCTATTCTATTTTTATCCGTTAAGTAGGAAGTGATTTTCTCTTCATTTCCGATAAGCAAGATTTCGATATCAGGAAATGCTTGAACAGCTTTCATCGCACCTAATACAATTTCTTTTGGTGCATGATCTCCGCCCATTGCATCAATTGCGATCTTCATAAACATGTTCCTGCTTTCTTTATTTTTTTACGCGATACATTTCAAATTCTCCAACAAAAACTAATTCTGCATTAACAAAGCTCTTTACTTCGACATATGTTCTGCCGGTCTCTGTATCTATATTTACCACTTTTGCTTTTGCTATAATTCTTTCGCCTAATTTAACTGATCTGGTAAAATGAATATTCGCTTTAGCAGTCAGAGCAAAATCATCATTAATAAGGGCAACAGCTAAGGAATTTGCTTGTGCAAATAAATAATGGCCTCTTGCAATGCCGTTCCGTTTAAACGCATGTTCTTCTTTCACTTCAAAAATCGATATAGCGGCATGATCCAGTTCCATATCGATGATTTCCCCTATTACTTCATCCAGCGGCAATGATTTAACTTCATCATCAAATGTTTTTTCTGCCACATTCTTTATTCGCTCTCTTAATTCCGGAATCGATAATTCCAAACGATCAAGACGAATGGTTTGTACGCTAACAGAAAATTTTTCCGCCAAATCTTCATCTGTAATAAAAGGTGTTTCTTTGATCGTCGTGACCAATAATGCTTGGCGCTCTTTTTTATTTCTTCTCATTTGCAACACCGTCCGTGATATTAAGACTAGGTACTAATAGTAGTATATAATTAAAAAAGGTAGATTGCAAGGAATATTGCACCTACCTTTTTTAGTATAGACAAAGTTCATTTTGTTCACCTTTTCATAGGCTCTCTTACAATTGCCTATTGATTGTAGGAAGAGGCGTTCGCTTTCCGTGAGGGCAAACGCCGAGTCGCTTCATCGCTTTGCTCCTGTTCAGATCAAAGCTCTGTTTCGCTAATCCCCCAGCCTCTCCAATCAGTAAAGTGTTCAAATCAACAATGAGCTTTAACATAGTCTTTTCATCAGAAAAACATCCTAATCCAGTTTTTCTCCTGAAAAAACACCTGTATCTGTTACATATTTTCGCAAGTTTTTATATTCCTCCCCTTCCCAAAATACCGGAGAATCGATAAGCACTGCCGCATCATTTCTAGCTGTCTCCAGCGTTCTATAGTCATGGACCATATCTGCCATTTTAAACTCGGGCATCCCACTTTGCTTTTTACCGAAAAAGTCTCCTGGCCCTCTTAATTCCAAATCCTTTTCACTTAGCACAAACCCATCATTTGTTTCTGTCATAATTTTCATTCGCTCTTTGCCAACATCTGTTTTTGGATCGGCAATCAACACACAATAAGATTGGGCATCTCCACGTCCAACACGGCCTCTAAGTTGGTGAAGTTGGGATAGTCCAAATCGCTCTGCATCATATACAAGCATAAAGGTCGCATTAGGCACATTAACCCCAACTTCCACAACGGTTGTACTGACAAGAACTTGAATTTTATTATCGCTGAATTGTTTCATCATGGCATCTTTTTCATCTGGATGAAGTTTGCCGTGCATCAAGCCGACTTGATAGCGATTTTGAAAAAACTGTGAGAGTGTTGCGTGCACATCTACTGCATTTTGTAAATCAAGTTTTTCTGACTCTTCAATAAGTGGGCAAATAACATAACTTTGTCTGCCTTGCGATAATTCCTTTTCCATAAATTGCAGAATTCTTGTTAGCATATCATGTTTTGCCCAATATGTTTCGATTGTTTTTCGCCCTGCAGGCATTTCATCGATAATACTGACATCCATTTCTCCAAAAACAGTGATGGCAAGAGTTCTTGGTATTGGCGTTGCTGTCATAAATAAAACATCGGGATTTGTGCCTTTTTCCCGAAGGACTCGCCTTTGATTAACCCCGAATCGATGCTGTTCATCTGTAATAACAAGCCCTAACGCCTTAAATTCCACCTCCTCTTGAATTAGTGCATGTGTGCCGATTAACACATCAATCTTTCCTTCTTTGAGATGAGCCAACAATTCCCTTCTTCTTTTGCCTTTTACTGAACTAGTAAGTAATGCGCAGGTAATGCCAAAAGGCTCGAACAGCTTCTGAAGCGACTCCGCATGCTGTTCTGCAAGTATTTCAGTTGGGACCATGAGCGCACCTTGAAAACCAGCTAAAATAGTTGCATATAACACAACAGCAGCTACCACTGTTTTTCCTGATCCTACGTCCCCCTGAAGAAGACGATTCATCCTATATGGCGATTTCATATCTTTTATAATTTCATTTACGACTCTTTTTTGTGCAGAAGTTAAGGGAAATGGCAAGGAGTCGATAAATGCTCTTAATTGATTAACATCATGATTTTGTGAAATTCCTTTTGAATGTTCTCTTTCATATTTTCTCAATCCTTGCATTTTCAGCTGAAACAATAAAAACTCTTCATACACAAATCGGCGTCTTGCTTGCTTTAGCTCTTCCCTGTCTTTAGGAAAGTGAATAATGCGCAACGCCTCTTTTCTTCTAAGAAGACGATATTTGGTCAATAAAGAATCGGGGAAAATTTCTTCTACTTCCCCTTCATATTGGGATAATGCATTGGAAATAAATTTTCTTAGTCCTTTTACCGTAATGCTTCCTTTTACTGTATATACCGGCTCAAAATCCTGTGCTTTTTGATTGCTGCCAATCTGCAAGTGATTCGCAGTAATTGTTTGTCTATGCTGGTCCCACTTGCCAGTAACAGTAATTAGTTCATTTACAGCTAATTTACTTTTTAAATAATGCTGATTAAAAAAAACAACACTTATTAAATAGTTCTCTACTAATAGCTTAATGGTTAAACGGGATCTTTTTTTTCCGTAAAAAACAAGGGATGGTTCACTATGAACCTTCCCTTCTACCGTCACTTTTTCTTCATGTTTGATCTCTTCTAAATTACGCAGCCGATAGTCTTCATAACGATAAGGGAAGTATTCGAGCAAATCATAAATCGTATCAATATTCATTTCTTCTAACTGCTTTTTTGTTTCAGGACCAATTCCTTTTAGCTTATCGAGACTTTTGTTTAGTTGTTCATTCACCTTATAATGCAGCTTTACCAAAGATTTCTGCTTCTAGTTTCCGTGCAGTTGGTGTTGCCGCCAACCCTCCTTGTGCAGTTTCTTTTAACGAGTTCGGCATCGATTGTCCAATACGGTACATGCTGTCAATTACTTCATCACAAGGAATGCGGCTTGTAATGCCTGCAAGAGCCATATCTGCTGCTATCATGGCATTTGCTGCCCCCATTGCATTTCTTTTGACACACGGCACTTCTACTAACCCTGCTACAGGATCACATACAAGCCCTAACATATTCTTTAAAGTAATTGCCATCGCATGGGCACTTTGTTCTGGAGTCCCGCCAGCCATTTCAACAATCGCTGCTGCAGCCATGCCGCTAGCAGAACCTACTTCCGCTTGGCATCCTCCAGCAGCACCGGAAATGCTAGCGTTATTAGCAACTATAAAACCAAATGCACCTGCTGTAAATAAAAATGCCAACATTTGTTCTCTTGTTGGATTTAATTTATTTTTTACTGCAAATAATGTTCCAGGCACCACACCAGCAGAGCCAGCCGTTGGCGTTGCACAGATTGTTCCCATTGCTGCATTCACCTCATTTGTTGCAACCGCTTTGCTGACAGCGTCTAAGATAATTTCACCAGATAAGTAATTGCCTTTTTTTATATAATTCTGCAGCAGAACAGCATCCCCACCTGTTAATCCGGAATGGGAAGACACTCCATTTAACCCCCGTTCAACAGCTTGTTCCATTACTGTTAGATTAATATCCATTTGGGCGATAATTTCCTCTCTTTTTCTCCCTGTCACTTCGATTTCCTGTAAAATCATTAACTCCGATATCGGTATCCCTTTTGTTTTTGCCATTTCCACTAATTCTGCCACATTACGGAACATATCAGATTCCTCCCTTTCTCCCTAATCATTAAGATAAATATCAAACTTCTCTATTATTCGACTATTGTCGTTACTTTCTCAATTGCCTCCAGGCTTTCAATTTCTTTTAAAATCACTTCATCTATATTTTGATCCACCTCAATTGTCATAAGAGCAAGCATGCCTTTTTCTTTCCGGCTTACTTCCATATGTCCAATATTGATTTCATATTTTGCTAAAATATTAGATACTTTTGCAATCGCACCAAACTTATCATTATGAACAACCAATATTGCTGGATGATGTCCAGATAATCTCAGTTTAAAACCATTTAGTTCTGTTATCTCTATTTTTCCTCCGCCTATAGAGATGCCCACAAGCTCCAGTTCTCCTTGATCGTCTGATAAAACAATTTTTGCTGTATTTGGATGTTCAGGAATTGCCTCTTCTACATGAAAAGATACTTCCATCCCAAGATTTTTGGCTAGGTGCAGCGAGTTTTTAATTCTTTCGTCAAATGTATCAAAATCAAGTAACCCACCAACAATCGCCACATCTGTTCCATGACCTTTATATGTTTGTGCAAAGGAACCATATAAATGAATCGATGCTGTTTTAGGCTGTCGATCAAAAAGGTTTCTTGCCACTCTGCCAATTCTGGCCGCTCCTGCTGTATGAGAGCTTGAAGGACCAATCATCACAGGCCCGATAATATCAAAAACACTTTTAAATTTCATTCTCAGATACGTCCCCCTCTTAATTTGCTTCACTATTTATTATCGCAAACCATTAATTTTTATGTTATATCATTATATTAATATAAAATCGTTTTTTAAATAACCATTTTCCATCTTACCACATGATTTTAGATTATAACGTTTTTCTTTATTTCTCAAAAAACAAAAAACTGCATGCTCATATTTAAGCATGCAGTTTACATAAATTAATTATTCGATAGAAAAAATAAACGCATATAAAGGTTGATTTCCATCATGAATTTCTACTTCAACATCAGAGAATTCTTCTTCTACAAAGGAAGCAAGTGCTGCTACATCTTCATCAGATGCATCTTCCCCTTTAATAATCGTTAAAATTTCTGCATCTTCATTTATCATCGAAGTTAATAATTTTTGTGCAGATTCAAGCTTTTTTTTGCTTTTTACAACAATCTTGCCATCTGCTATCCCCATAAAATCGCCTGTTTCAATAGCAAGGCCATCAATATTTGTATCCCTGACAGCATATGTTATCTGTCCTGTTTTTACATGTTCCATTGCGCTTGTCATGCTTTTTGTATTGGCATCCATTTTTGTTGCACTTGGATTAAACGCAAGAAGCGCCGCCATCCCTTGTGGCACCGTTTTAGAAGGGATTACAACGACATGATCGCCCAGTACATCAACTGCTTGTTCTGCTGCCATAATAATATTTTTATTATTTGGAAGAATAAACACTTTTTTTGCATGCACTTTTTGAATGGCATTGACAATATCCTCCGTACTTGGATTCATTGTTTGTCCACCTTCAATTACATAATGAGCACCGATGCTTTTAAACAGTTCTGCAATTCCTGAGCCCATTGAAACCGTTACGATTCCATATTCCTTTTGTTCCTTTGGAGCTGAATATGCTGCTGTTGCTTCTTTTTCTGCATTTTCCACTAATGTGCTGTGCTGTTCGCGCATATTTTCAATTTTCATTTTTATCAGATTGCCGTATTTTTGGCCGTACGTTAATACTTCGCCAGGCACATTGGAGTGAATATGTATTTTCACCATTTCATCATCTGCAATTACTAAAAGAGAATCTCCATATGAACTTAAATCTTTTCTAAATTCTTCTTCAGAAAAAGGTTTATTTCCTAACTTTTCTTGTTCTAAACGAACCATAAACTCTGTGCAATAGCCAAATTCAATATCGTCTGTATTAATCACACTATGAACATTTTTATGATGCTCTGCATTAACAAGCTCATTCATGGAAACAACCGCTTTCACAGTATCAGGCAGTTTTTCCCCTTTAAGTTCTGCAAGAAATCCTTCGTACACAAACACAAGGCCTTGGCCTCCACTGTCTACTACTCCCACTTCTTTTAAAACAGGAAGCAAATCTGGAGTGCGATTTAACGATGCATTCGCTTCTTTTACCACTTCTTCCAATATCGTGATGATATCATCATGTTGTTCAGCTGCTTGAAGCCCTTTTTTTGCAGCGTCTTTTGCAACTGTTAAAATCGTTCCTTCAACAGGCTTCATTACTGCTTTATAAGCTGTTTCCACTCCAAATTGCAAGGCTTCAGCAAAATCTTTGCCTGTAATGCTTTCCTTTTGTTCAATCGATTTAGAAAATCCACGGAACAATTGCGAAAGAATAACACCAGAATTCCCTCTTGCTCCCATTAACAAACCCTTTGATAAACTCAGCCCTACTTTACCTATATGTGATTGAATATTATTTTGAACTTCCTTAGCACCTGATGTCATCGATAAATTCATATTTGTCCCGGTATCTCCATCTGGTACTGGAAAAACATTTAACGCATCTACATATTTAGCATTAGAGGATAAATGGTTTGCTCCTTGGATAACCATTTCGGCAAATCTCTTTCCTTCTAAAACTGTAATCGACACTATTCGTTTCCTCCTCACTACGGGTTCGTCACACGAACTCCCTGAACGTAAATATTAACCGAGTCAACGGCAAGTCCAACTGTTTTATTGAGTGTATATTTCACTTTTGATTGAACATTATGCGCAACTTCGGAAATTTTTGTTCCGTAACTTACAATAATATACATATCAATATGTACCTCTTCTTCATTCTCTTTTCGAACAATTACCCCACGTGTGAAGTTTTCTTTGCGCAAAATATCCGTCAGACCATCTTTAATTTGATGCTTCGACGCCATTCCTACAATGCCGTAGCAGTCTACTGCTGCTCCTCCTGCAATTGTTGCAATAACTTCTGTTGAAATATCTATTTGCCCGAAATTTGTTTTTAGTTCGATGGACATGAGTCTTCCCCCTTTGGAATTGCTCCTTGACTACTGACATTTTACTATAACATAATAATTTTTAAAAGCGATAGTTGAATTAGACTGTGATTGCCCTCTATTTATTTGCCTTTTTGAAAGAAATCCCTTCCAAAGAGAAAACATTCGACAAGTTAAAGCGAAATCTTTAATAGGGCAAAGAGCTTCATTCCCCACCTGTTTTTAACTGAATCATCGCCTATCTATTCCTATTATATATGAAAAGCCGCATCTTATTTATAAGATACGCAAAAAAACAATGTCAAGGAAATTTTCTTGAAAGGTTTTATCACAACTATTGCATTCAAAGTAGTTGTATGATAAATTATTAAAGTATCTTTATGAGGATTATTTATGATTTTCTAAGGGATTAAAACGTTAACTAGGAATTTGGAAACTCTTTATTCAAGAGTTTTGGTTATAAGGAGGGAAATATACATGCCACGTAAATGTGTTGTAACTGGTAAAAAAACAACTACAGGTAATGCTCGTTCCCATGCCATGAATGCTAACAAGCGTACTTGGGGAGCAAACCTTCAAAAGGTTCGTATCTTAGTAGATGGAAAACCTAAACGTGTTTGGGTTTCTGCTAGAGCACTTAAATCTGGTAAAGTAGAGCGCGTTTAATTAGCACGCTTTTCTCCTTATCCTTTAGTGTTTGTTAACATATGCTAAAGGAAACAAAAAAGGTGAAATTACTAAACTGGACAATAAATAAAAAAGGACATTTTTATGTCCTTTTTTATTTTGGCTAATTTTTAGGGCCTGCTAAAATATGTTTTAAAAAGAGAAAAGAAAGAAGCTTCCTCTCCCCTTTATCGCCTCATCTTTTAAAGGTTGTACGTTCAAAAAAAGGCAAAAAACATTTGTTCTATTCTTTTTTAAATGTTCCTAACATTGCGCGGACAAGTCCTCCTAAAAATTTTGGCAGTTTAATGGTATAAAATCTCATGAATACTGTCCCTCCTTAAAAGCGAATTAACCAGTAACACCATTTACATCCTATTCAAAACATGCAAAATAGTACTTGAATTTTTATTATTAATCACGACTTCTTATTACCAATAATATGCCTTTAGCAAAAGAAAAAGTACCATATTCACTAATAAGTTCGTTGCTGATACAAAGTGCACTGCTGACAGAAAGATATTTATCCTTCAAAGGATATTTAAAGCCTTCTAAAGTTAAACCTACAGTCTCTTCACTATAGGGAAAGAAGGAGATATATGGATATATTTCCTCTCTTTCTATTATATGTACACCACTTGTTGCAATATGAACTTTATTTTTATCATCGATTAACTCAATATGAATCTGCTCATTTCTAAGCAGTTCTTTTAATAACAGCTGAATGTTTGCGATTGTGTGATCAAGTCGTCCACCTGTCGCTCCAAAGATACCTATTCTTTTTGGTTGCTGTTTTATAGACCAATTTAGTGCCAGTTCCATATCTGTTTCATCTTTTTCTGGTTTAAATTTTTTTATAGTTGCAGAATGCTCACAAATTGTCTCCCACTCTTCCTCACTTACAGAATCGAAATCCCCGAAAGCTGCCTCCACAGGAATAGATCGGTTGATTAAATAAAGCACCCCTTTATCAACCCCAACCCAGATGCACTCCTCTTTTGTATATCGGACAAGATCTGGCACATATTGTTCTGGTCCACCTGCCATAATATATATATCCATTTTTCCCCTATCCTTCCTTTCAATCCCACGCATTCTATTGCTCTATATTAGCTTTTTTATCTGATAATGTAAAAAAAAGCATGGGATAAATCCCCCATGCTCAAAAGAAGACTTCCTTCTATCAACCATCTATGCTTCATGAATATGTGTCAATCGCAACCTAAATATTAGGAAAAAAATCTTAATATTTAGGTTTTCGATCCTTTATTTCTTGAATAAATTCTGTATAGTGTTCATATCGATAAGCTGGAATTTTAAAAGCTGCCACTTCTTCTTTTACCTTGCATTTCGGTTCAGATAAATGAAGACAGCCTCTAAATTTACAGTCTTCACTCGCTTTTTGAATTTCTGGAAAACAATAATTTAAATCTTCCAGCTCTATATCGGTAAATTCTAAGGAGCTGAACCCTGGGGTATCCGCCACTAAACCATTATCGATTGTTATAAGCTCTACATGTCTTGTCGTATGCTTTCCTCTGCCTAGATGTGTCGATATTTCATCTGTTTTTAATGCTAAATCTGGACGAATAGCATTTAGTAAAGAGGACTTCCCAACACCTGATTGCCCTGCAAAAACGGATATTTTTCCTGCTAGAAAAGGAGCTAAATCATGGATTCCTTCATCTGTTTCCGATGATGTAAGGATAACAGGGTAGCCAACTTTTTGGTAATGATCGGCGTATTCCTCCATCTTTTTTCCTTCTTCTTTTGTTGCTAAATCCATTTTTGTTATACAGATAATCGGTTCAATATGATTAAATTCCACCAGCACAAGAAATCGGTCTAAAAGAGCAGTGCTAAAACTTGGCTCTACACTAGAAAACACGAGAATGGCCTGGTCCACATTGGCAACAGGAGGGCGCACCAATTCATTTTTTCGTTGTTTCACTTCTAAAATATAGCCATCTGTTTCGTTTTCCGCTTGAAAAACTACCTCATCTCCTACAAGGGGAGTAATTTTTTTTTTACGAAATACACCACGGCCTCGGCATTGTGTCACAATTCCATCTTCATCTAATACATAATAAAAACCACTTAATGCTTTAACGATTTTGCCTTCTGGCATGCTTTAACTCTCCTTAATCTGGATATGGCACTACTTGATCAATAATAACGCTTTTATCACGAATAATTTTATAACCTGCTTTTTCTCCTTTTGCTATTCGCAAAGTTAACGTTTTTTTCGTTGTTTCCGTTATCGTCAATGTTTCATACGGTTCTGTCATGCTATTATCTAAATCTTGTACATAAATTAATACTTCTTGGGGTTCTCCCTCGACTAACGGCTCATAGGGAATTGTAATCTCTTCGGTTACCTCTTTAGTTGGAATCTCTTTTGCACCTTTTGAAATAACGACATCCAGAGTCGAGCCTACTCTTATATTTGTATCCGCAGCTGGCGATTGCGAAATCACTAGTCCTTCGCCGACCGTGTCGCTGTATTCTTCCGTAAAGTTTACTACAATCCCATTCGAACTAGCGTATTCAGTCACACCTTTTTTATTATATCCGGTTAAATCCTGCAAGGAGATAAGTTCAGCACCTTTGCTAACGGTAAACTCTAATTCAGCATCTTCTGGCACCACTTCTTGTCCGCTAGTTAGATTTTGAGCAATAATGGTTCCTGAGGGTTCATTTTCATCGAACTGTTCGATTTTATCGATGTTTTTAAACCCTTCTTTCGTCAGCTGTTCCAAAACATCTTCATATTGTTTTCCAACATAATTATCCAACTCAAACTTTTCTTTTCCTAAACTTTCATAAAGATCAATTTCAGCGCCTTCTTTCGCTTTTCTTCCTGCCTTAGGGCTTGTGCGAATAATCAATCCGGCGTCCACTTCCTCATCGTTTAACGGAAGCGTTTTGCCAATTACAAAACCTGCTGACTCTAATGATTTAACAGCATCTTCTACTTCCGCGCCGCTTACATCTGGAATGGTCACATCTTTAGGGAGCAACAGTCCTGGAAGAACCGTAATTATAAGCACTCCCACTAATAAAAGGGTAAAAAAAACAGACAATAATACAACCGTCAGCTTTTTTCCATCTTTCTTTTTCTTTTTGGGAGCAGCTTGCTTTTTTTCTTGTCCTTCTTGTTTGTTACCTTGAAGTTTTTTTTCTTCTTTGCCATGAACAATGGTTTCTTCCAAATTTTGATAAGGTATGTCATTTGTTATAATTGGGATCGCTTTTGTTGCTTCTTCATCAATTGGCTCCACGAATTTTTTTTCGTTTCCTCTTTCCGGATTAAGTGCAGTCCTTAAATCCGCTTCCATTTCTTCTACACTCGCATAACGATGAAATGGATCTTTTGCTGTAGCTTTTAATACAATATTTTCAACAGATTGAGGAATTGTTTCATTCCACCGTCTTACACTTGGTGTTTCTGACTGCAAATGTTTTAGAGCAATAGACACAGCTGATTCTCCTGAAAACGGCAATCTTCCTGTCAACAGTTCAAACATAACAATTCCAAGGGAATAAATATCAGACTTTTTATTGGCCATTCCTCCTCGGGCTTGCTCTGGAGATAGATAATGAACAGAACCGAGAACAGAATTTGTCTGTGTAATACTTGTTGCACTTAAAGCCATCGCAATGCCAAAATCAGTAATTTTTACATTTCCCTGTTTATCAACCAAAATATTATGGGGCTTAATATCCCGATGAACAATGCTATTTTGATGAGCATGGGTTATGGCAGAAGTTAACTGTTTCATCATTTCAATTGCTGTTTCAACAGGTACAGGGGAGTGTTTTTGTATGTATTGTTTTAATGTGTAGCCTTCCACATATTCCATCACAATATAATAGATGGAACCTTCTTCCCCCACATCATAAATAGTGACAATATTAGGATGGGTTAAACTTGTAGCAGATTGCGCTTCTCTATGAAAACGTCTAATAAATTCTTCATCGTTTACAAAATCTAGACGAAGCATTTTTACAGCAACATCCCTATCTAAAATCATATCATGAGCCAGATAGACATTTGCCATTCCACCGCCGCCAATCATATCCATTACTTTATAGCGGCCGTTTATTCTTTTGCCAACCATCATGGTGCTTCACCTGCTTGATGGGCATCCAAATGCTCTAAGATAATAACTGTAATATTATCTTCTCCGCCACTGTCATTGGCTGACTGCACAAGCATAGACGCTTTTTCATCAAGGGAAGCTTCTTTTTGTAGAACGGTCATTAATTCGACTTCTGACACTTTATTCGATAAGCCATCAGAGCAGATTAAAATAACATCTCCTTCTTCAAACATAATCGTCATAATATCTACATTTAACTTTTCATCCGTTCCTAAAGCCCTAAGAACAACATTTTTCCTTGGATGATGTTCTGCATCTTCTTTTGATATTTCTCCCATTCTCACTAATTCATTTACTAATGAATGATCCTCTGTTATTTGTTTAAAACCATCTTCATTGTAAAGGTAGCAGCGGCTGTCGCCAACATGTGCAATAGTAGAAAAATTCTCCGTGCATATACAAGCTATAACGGTCGTGCCCATTCCGTCGCATTCAGGATGGTTTAAAGCATATTGATAAACATATTGATTCACTTCCAGGATTTTTGCTTTCAGCCAATTCTCTGCATCGTCTGCTGTCTCAATTTCATCATTAGCCAACCAAAACTCTGATAATTTATCAACCGTTAAACGGCTTGCAACATCACCAGCACGGTGCCCGCCCATGCCATCTGCTACGATGGCAAGGCGTTGGCCGTTTTGGTTAAAGCATATTGTTCCATTGTCTTCATTATGCTGGCGTACTTTTCCTTTATCTGTTTTAAACACTTGTTTCAAAACTTGTCACCTCGTCTCTTCTTGTCTCTCCTTAGCACGAAGCTGGCCACAAGCAGCATCAATATCGGAGCCTTGCTCTCTGCGAATGGTTACATTTACACCATGGTTTTTTAATGTTTTTTCAAATAAGAAGATTTGATCTTTTGGTGTGCGAACATAGTCTCTTTCTGGTACATAGTTTACTGGAATTAAGTTAACATGGCATTTAATGCCTTTTACCAGTTTAGCCAATTCTTCCGCATGTTCTACTTGGTCATTTACATTTCCGAATAAACCATATTCAAAACTTACACGGCGACCTGTTTTTTCTACATAATAGCGGATTGCTTCCATTAATTGAGGCAGTTTATATGCTCTATTAATTGGCATTAATCTGCTTCTTAATTCTGTATTTGGAGCATGTAGGGACACAGCAAAATTAATTTGCATATTTTGATCGGCAAATTCATAAATTTTTGGAACAATTCCGCTTGTAGAAACAGTAATATGTCTTGCTCCAATATTTAACGCCTGGTCATGATTGATAATTTTTAAGAAACTTAACATATTATTGAAATTATCGAAGGGCTCTCCTATTCCCATAATAACAACAGAGCTGACACGCTCATCTGTTTGATCAAGAGCTTGTTGTACTTTTACGACCTGTGCAACAATTTCTCCTGCTTCTAAATTTCTTTTTAATCCGCCAAGAGTAGAAGCACAGAATGTACAGCCAATTCTACAGCCTACTTGTGTTGTTACACATACAGAATTGCCATACTCATGTCTCATTAAAACTGTTTCGATTGAATATCCATCATGAAGTTCAAATAAAAATTTAATCGTGCCATCACTTGAAGTTTGTTCAATAATTGTTTTTAATGTCGTAATCGTAAAGTTATCTGCCAATAATTGACGTAAACTTTTCGACAGATTGGACATGTCTTCAAAAGACGTTACTCTTTGTTTATATAACCATTCAAATATTTGATCTGCTCTAAATGCTTTTTCGTTGTTTTCTTTTAACCATGTTTTTAATTCATCTAATTGCAAAGAATAAATAGACGGCAATGTCTCAATTGCTGCTTCTTTCTTCGATGTTCTTACTTGTTCCATTTTTACACCTCTTTTTTTAATGCGGCAATATAAAAGCCGTCTGACCCAAAATGTTGGGGCATTATTTGTAATTGATAATCTTCTACAAAACTTTGTACACTTTCTGGCAGGCGACTAGCCAATGTTGTATCTTTTGTAAATTCTTGATGAGTTTCTAAAAAACTTGCGACCACCTCTTCGTTTTCTTTGCGATCAACAGTACATGTGCTATAGATTAACAAACCACCTTTTTTCAATAAAGGGGAAACTTCCTCTAAAAGCTTAAGTTGAATCATCTGCAAACGGTCCATATCTTTTTCGTCTTTTGTATATTTAATATCCGGTTTTCTTCTCATAACACCTAAACCAGAACATGGGGCATCAATAAGGATTCGATCAAAAGAATTGGCTTCTAGTACATCTGCCAGTTTTTTTGCATCCATTGCTTTTGTTTCAATATTGTCTAAATGAAGTCTCTCTGCATTTTGGCGGATTAGCTTTACTTTATGTTCATGAAGGTCAACAGACAGAACATTTCCTTTATTGCCCATTTTTTCAGCAATATGAGTCGATTTACCGCCAGGTGCTGCACATGCATCTAACACGGATAAAGGTTCTTTCACATTTAATGCATATGCGACAAGCATCGAACTTTCATCTTGTATGGTGAAAAATCCCTCTTTAAAACAACGGGAATTGGCTAAATTTCCTTTTAGACAATGAATCCCTTCTGGAATAATCTCACTATTTTTTACATTATAGCCTTCTGCTTCTAATAGGCTAATACATTCTTCTACTGTTGTTTTTGTTGTATTAATCCTCGCTGTTTGTGTTGGCGGCGTTAAGTTTAATTCGCACATTTTTTGTGTTTCTTCTAAGCCAAACTGTTCTGCCCAGCGTTTTACCAGCCAATTTGGATGGCTTGTCTCAATAGCAATACGCTCAATTGGATCTTCTATGAATTCCGTTTTTGCTAAACCTTGTCTTTGTATGCTTCTTAACACAGCATTAACTAAACCTGAAATGCCTTTATGCCCACGTTTTTTGGCAATTTCTACAGCTTCATGAATGGCTGCATGATCGGGAATGCGATCTAAATAAATAATTTGGTAAAGTGTCAGCTGCAATAATGTTACTACCCAGCTTTGCATTTTTTTGCTGTTTTTTAAGAATGGCTGCAAATAATAAGATAAGGTCATTTTTCTTTGCAGTGTTCCATATACCAATTCTGTTAATAGACCAACATCTTTCGCTGGAATTTCATTTTTTTTAATCGCATTGTTTAACAGTAGGTTGCTGTATGCTTGATTATTGTTTATTGTCTCTAAAATATCTAAAGCCGATTCCCGAACATTTTTTTTACTTGTCATTTCTTAAGCTCCTAAAGTTTCTTGTAGTTCCATTTTTGCTCCAGCGCCTCTTAAGTATACTTCTGCTGTCATTTTCTTTTTGCCTGCTGGCTGAAGTTCGATAATTTTGATTGCTGTATCATTACCTGTTCCGATAATAAATCCGTCTTCTTCAATTGCAAGAATCCTTCCAGGAGCGCTATCATTTTTTTGTGCTACCTTTTGTACCGACCAGATTTTCATTATTTCCTTTTTATACGTTGTAAAAGCAACCGGCCACGGATTCATACCCCGAACCTGGTTATATATGTCTTCCCCGTTTTTCGACCAGTCGATCTGTTCATCTACTCTTTTTATATTAGATGCAAATGTTGCAAGAGTATCCTCTTGTGGAATAGGCGTTAACGATCCACTTAAGAGTTTTGGCAATGTTTCGGAAAGAAGTTTGCTTCCAGCTAAACTTAATTTATCATGCAGTGTGCCTACTGTATCACTTTCAGCAATCGTAACCTCCACTTGTGTTAAAATATCGCCTGCATCCAGTTTTTCAGCCATATACATGATTGTAATGCCTGTTTTCTCTTTTCCTTGTATAATGCTGTAATGAATAGGGGCTCCGCCGCGAAGTTCAGGAAGCAAAGATGCATGTACATTAATGCAGCCGAATTTCGGCGCTTCCAATAATTCGTTCGGCAGTATTTGACCAAATGCTGCTGTTACAATTAAATCTGGCTGCAAGTTAATAATGGCTGTTAATTCTTCCGATTGACGAATTTTTTCCGGCTGATATACAGGGATATTATGTTTTTCCGCCTCCACTTTAACAGGTGGCGGCGTTAACGTTTTTTTTCTGCCAACAGGTCGATCTGGCTGTGTTACAACTGCAATCACTTCATACCCATCTTTTAAAATTTGCTGCAGTACTGGCACAGAAAAATCGGGAGTCCCCATAAATACGATTTTTGTCATTTAAGATTCCACTCCTTCTAACTCTTCTTCCTCTAAATAACGAATGACTTTTGATGTAAACAGCACACCATCCAAATGGTCCATTTCATGTAAAATGGCTCTCGCTAAAAAGTCTTCTGCTTCCATAATAAATGTTTTTCCTCTGCGGTTTTGGGCTTGTACTTTAATGGAGAAAGGACGGTTTACTTCCCCATATAGTCCTGGAAAACTTAAACAGCCCTCTGGCCCAATTTGTTCCCCTGAAAAAGAAAGCAATATTGGATTAATCAGCTCAATTGTTCCCATTTCATCATCTATGTCCACCACTGCAATTCTTTTTCCTATGCCGATTTGCGGTGCAGCTAAACCTACCCCATCAAACGCAATCATCGTATCATACATATCATTTAATAGTTTTGTTAATTTTTTATCAAAGACTGTAACTGTTTCGCATGAACGTTCTAATACTTCATTTGGAAACATTACAATTTTTTTTACTGCCACTTTATTTCCTCCAAACATTTATGTCTATCTATTTCAATCACATAACGATCTATTTTAAACCTAATAGAGAGATAATACAAGCATTGTGATGAAAAGAGGCTATTTCAGCAGATAAAAAGGTCATTCCAATAACTTATAAATTTCTTTACCTGAATAGCCCTTTTTCTACATTAATAAAAAGGGATTAACATCAATCGAAATTTGCAGCCCATTTGACGAAATGTCACCTTGATAATGATCTAAAATAGATTTTAGCACGGTTTTTAAGTTAGGCTCCTGTTTGTATTTTATCAGACACTGATACCGATATCTATTTTTTATTCTGGAAATTGGGGAAGCAACTGGTCCGAGCACAACCGTATTTGGAAGCAGTTTTTGTCTGACGACTTTTGTAATTTGCTCCGTTACACTAACTGCCTTTGTTAACTGCTCATGACTGACGGTGATAAGCGTAATATAATAATAAGGAGGGTAGGAGTGAGATTTTCTTATCATCATTTCCCGAGAATAAAATAAATCATAATCTTGCTGGCTGCTAAGCTCAATACTATAATGCTCTGGAGTGTATGTCTGAAATATTACTTCTCCTTCTAATTCATGTCTTCCAGCACGGCCGCTTACTTGGGTCAACAATTGAAATGTTTTTTCTGAAGAGCGAAAATCTGGCAAATGAAGCATCGTATCGGCAGATAAAACACCAACAAGAGTAATTCTTGGGAAATCCAAACCTTTTGCAATCATTTGTGTTCCTAAAAGAATATCTGCTTTGCCGTCTTGGAATTGATTTAATAATTTTTCATGGGCTCCTTTACGGCTTGTTGTATCTACATCCATGCGAATGACACGAGCCTCTGGCATAATTTTTGTCAATTCTTCTTCTACCTTTTGTGTCCCTGTTCCAAAGTAGCGAATATGTTCACTTGAACATTCTGGACAAATTTTTGCTGTAGGTTCCTCATAGCCGCAGTAATGACATTTCATTAGATTATTATATTGATGATACGTTAAACTAATATCACAATGGGGACATTTCATCACATACCCACAATCTCGGCACATAACAAAAGAGGAGTGACCCCGTTTGTTTAAAAACAAAACCGTCTGTTCTTTTTTTACCAGTCGATCAGCAAGCTTTTCTAATAGCAACCTTGAAAACATGGAACGGTTTCCTTCGCGAAGCTCTTCCCGCATATCAACAATCTCAACAGGTGGAAGGGGATTATTATTCATTCTTTTTTGCAATGTCAATAGGGTATAAACTCCCTTTTGTGCACGTGCAAAGCTTTCTAAAGAAGGTGTCGCACTTCCTAATATAATGGGACAGTTATGGGTCATTCCTCTTTTAATTGAAACATCTTTTGCATGATATTTTGGGTTTTCTTCTTGTTTATACGTCATCTCATGCTCTTCATCGATAATAATAATGCCTAAATTTTCGAATGGGGCAAAAATGGCAGATCGTGCTCCAACTACTACTTGCACTTCTTTACGCTGGATTTTTCTCCATTCATCGTATTTTTCTCCAACAGAAAGCCCACTGTGAAGGACAGCCACTTTATCGCCAAAACGTCCTTTAAAGCGGTTGACCATTTGTGGCGTTAACGCAATTTCTGGAACGAGTACAATGGCTTCCTCCCCTTTTTTTAGCACTTTATCAATTGACTGCAAATATACTTCTGTTTTCCCGCTTCCTGTTACTCCGTATAATAAAAATACTTCATGCTCTTTATTGTGAATAGACGCATGAATAGGTTGAATCACTTTCGTTTGTTCATCTGTCAGCTTTAACGGGAAAGTTTTTTCAAATTCTCTTTCTTTATAAGGATCCCGGTACATTTCTACTTCTTGTTCCGCTAAAATGCCTTTTTCTATTAACCCTTTTATTACAGCACTAGATGTGTTCAATTCACTTAATAAAAGCCTTTGCTCGATCGATTGATTATGTTTCAAAAAATATTCGATGACAGTTCGCTGCTTATTTGCCTGCTTATTAAGGGATTCTAATGCTGTCTTCAGCTCATGCTCATCTAAACGGGAATAAATATGCTTCACCTTTTTTTTATTAGCACGGGATTGAACTTCATAGATTACTTCTAAATTCCCATTTTTCACTTCCTTTTGAATAGAAGAAAGAGAAACTGTTTGTAATGCATCCTCCCACAATATTTCCGAACGTTCATGGAATAAAAAGTGGAATGGCTCTGAAACAACCTCTTTTGCAGCAAGTAATTTTATTTTCCGCTGATATTTTGCTTTTAAAGCTGGAGGCAGCATAGCTTGAAAAGCCGATATTTTATAACAAAGTGTATGAATGGATAACCATTCTGCTAAATCAAGCAATTCCTTATTTAATACAGGAACAAGATCCATTGGTTCACTAATTTTTCGTAAAGAAGAAAAAGAAGATTCACTTTCCAATCTTTCAACAAATCCTTGTACCTTTCTTGGGCCAAAAGGAACTATTACTCGCATGCCTGGTTGGATCATTTCTTCTAAATGTTCTGGAATAAGATAATCAAATGGTCTATCTGTTTGTTTTGCAGGAACATCCACAATCACTTTTGCTACTGTCATTTATTTACCATAC
Organism: Niallia nealsonii; assembly: GCF_002835805.1. Classification (GTDB taxonomy): domain Bacteria; phylum Bacillota; class Bacilli; order Bacillales; family Cytobacillaceae; genus Niallia; species Niallia nealsonii. Next base: position 58,828 of record NZ_PISE01000006.1, read on the forward strand.
CCTTCATCTGGTAAGCTTTTTCTAAAATTTTAAAAGCTGCTTCCTCTTTTGATAATAGAGGCAATTCTATTGCTTCCCCATTTTTCAAATACAAGCTGACACGATTTGTATCTGTGCCAAATCCAGAATCTTTGCTGTTCACATTATTAGCAACAATCATATCTGCATTTTTTTTTGCTAATTTATCTTTTGCATATTTCTCCATATTTTGTGTTTCTGCAGCAAAACCAATTAATATCTGATGTTTTTTTCGTTTGCCTAGTTCTAGCAATATATCTTTTGTACGCACAAATTCAATGGATTCTTTTCCTTCTTGCTTTTTCACTTTATGTTCATATGCAAAAGTAGGTTTATAGTCGCTAACTGCTGCTGTTTTAATGACAATATCTGTCTTATCGTAATGATCCATAACCGCCTCATACATTTCCTCTGCACTTTCGACAGAAATTACTTTCGCCCCTTTTGGCGGCGTCAGATGGCTTGGACCTGTTACCAGAATAACCTCTGCTCCCAAATTTAGTGCTTGTTGTGCTACGCTATAGCCCATTTTTCCTGTTGAGCTGTTTGAAATAAAACGTACTGGATCAATTTTTTCTCTCGTTGGGCCTGCTGTTACAAGTACCCTTTGATTTTTTAAAAATTGGTTTTCTTTCGAAAAATATTCTTCTATATGTGCAATGATTTTCTCTGGCTCTTCTAATCTGCCTTTTCCGATATATCCGCAAGCAAGATAGCCTTCTCCTGGATTGATAAATCGATATCCATAATCATATAATGTTTGAATATTTTTTTGCACAGCTGGATGATCATACATATGTACATTCATTGCAGGAGCGATCCAAACATCAGAGGTTGCCGCAAGCAATGTGGTTGTCACCATATTATCAGCAATACCATTTGCCAATTTACCGATGGTATTTGCTGTTGCAGGTCCTACCAAAATCAAATCCGCCCAATCTGCCAAATCAATATGCGCAATAACCCTTGCATCTTTTTCATCAAAAGTATCTGTATACACTTCATTTTTTGATAATGCTTTAAAAGTTAAAGGCGCAACAAATTCTGTTGCGGACTCTGACATGATTACTTTTACATGTGCGCCCTTTTGTGTTAATTTGCTTGTTAAAGCACACATTTTATAAACAGCAATTCCTCCTGTTATACACAATAAGATTTTTTTTCCTTTTAGCATCGCGCTTCTCCTTTCTCCCTAATAAAAAACGATTTTATCCTTGTTATTTAATAACAGTACATTAACATAAATGCCTAATCAATAGATAGTCGATTTTTTGAATATAACGGTCTTTTGCTAGGATAAAGCAGCATTAGTTTTCATGAAAAAAGACTGATCGAGAATAAAGAAAAATTCTTTGTTCGATCAAGCCTTTCATTTAATTTGTATCTAATTTTTGCCGTGCTTTTATTCTTCGCCTTCTGCCAAATTCACACGGTATGTTAATTGATCTGCATGAATTTCTTCTAAAGCTTTACCAACATTTTTATGGGAAACATATTTGTTTAATTGTGGTTTTGCATGAAGCTGCATTTTTCTCGCTCTTTTTGCCGCTACAGAAACTAGTGAATATTTAGAATCAATTTTTGTTAATAGTGAGTCAATAGATGGGTATAACATAATTAATTGGCCTCCAGCATTTTTTTGTATTTTGGTTCAACACGTTCTCTTCTGCAATGTTCTGCAATAATAATTGCTTTGATTTTTTCACATGCATTTTCTACTGTATCATTTTCTACTACATAATCATATAGATGCATCATTTCAATCTCTTCTTTTGCTACATTCATACGATTATTGATAATTTCTTCTGTTTCTGTTCCTCTTGTTACAATCCTATTTTTCAATTCAGACAAACTTGGAGGGCTTAGGAAGATAAATAACCCGTCGGGGAATTTATCTCTAACTTGCTTAGCGCCTTCTACTTCAATTTCTAAAAAAACATCTTTTCCTCTATCTGTTGTTTCTCTTACATAATCAACAGGAGTGCCATAATAATTGCCGACAAACTCTGCATATTCAAGCAATTTCCCCTGTTCAATTAATGTTTCAAACTCTTCTCTTGTTTTAAAAAAATAATCAGTGCCATCCACTTCTCCTTCACGTGGAAGTCTTGTTGTCATGGAAATAGAATATTCAAATGCATTATTTTTTTGAGAAAAAATTTCTTTTCTTACAGTTCCCTTTCCTACACCGGAAGGTCCTGACAATACTATTAACAGCCCTTTTTCTATCAAGGTCTTCTCCTACCCTTCATCCATAATTTCATCGCGATCATTTAGCCGGTGTGCAACTGTCTCTGGCTGAACCGCTGAAAGAATAACATGGTCGCTGTCTGTTACAATCACGGCCCTTGTTCTTCTTCCATAGGTGGCATCAATTAGCGAGCCTCGATCCCGTGCATCTTGGATAATACGTTTAATTGGAGCCGATTCAGGACTTACAATCGATATAATTCGGTTGGCAGAGACAATATTGCCAAAACCGATATTGATTAACTTGATGGACATGTTTTTTCTCCAATCATATTATTTTATTTTTAACGGGTCAGCATCTTTCTAAACCCATGTTACTCCATGTTTTGAATTTGTTCTTTTATTTTTTCTAGATAACTTTTCATTTCGACTACTTCTTTGCCGATTTCTGCAGAATTTGCTTTCGAACCAATCGTATTAACTTCTCTATTCATTTCCTGCAGCAAAAAGTCCAGCTTTCTTCCAATCATTTTTTTCTCTTCGATAATTTCATGGAATTGCTGAAGATGGCTTTTAAGGCGGATAAGCTCTTCATTAATATCTGCTTTTTCACTAAAAACAGCAACCTCAGAAGCAAGCCTTGACTCATCCAGAACATCTTGCAAATAACTTTCTACTCTTGCTTTGATTTTCTCCCGGTAGCTAACAATAACTTGGGGTGCTAGTTTTTCTAGAACGCTAGTAGACTGCTTAAAACTTTCTAAAAGAAAAAGAATATCTTTTTTTAAAGTTTCTCCTTCTTTTTCTCGCATTTTATCTAATTCCAAAACAGCATCCTCTACTGCAAGAAGAATCAATTTTTCTATTTCTTCCTTATTTAATTCAGCATCTACAAGCTGGAAACAATCTTTATTTTGAAGAAGATCATCAATTGTTATTGTTTGTTGTATAGAATATCTATTTTTTATATCGGTTAATAATTGGTGATAACGATCAAGCAGCAACCAGTCTACTTCTACTTTTTGGTTGTTCAGCGCATTGCCCTCTACTGCAATAAATACTTCTGCTCTACCTCTATGTATACATGTTGAAATAGTTTTTTTGATTTGTTCTTCTATCATTAAAAACTGCTTAGGCAGTTTAATCAATTGTTCACAAAAACGATGATTTACTGTTTTCATTTCCACATTTACAGTGAAACCATCACCTTGTTTTCTGCTTTTTCCAAAACCTGTCATACTTTTAACCATAATCACACATCCATTTATTTAAAACTTGCCAGGCAATTGTTAACATTGATTTTAACAAGCCAATAAGCCTCTATGCATATCTATTATCTACGCAACAACTTCATCCAAGGCTTCCAAATATGTTTTACCGTGTATATATAAATAATACCTAATACAAAAACAAAAGGTAGTAGAGATTGTCTCTAGTACCTTTTGGATTATAACATATTTTATTTTGATTTACTTAACAAAAATGATCCTGCAAGTAAAAAAGTTGGAACAGAAGCAAGCCCGATAATCATCGGCCAATCTTTGGCAAGAATTGGAACGGTATGGAAGATTTCTTGCAAAAATGGTACATAGATAACAATAAGGGCAAGTACTAGTGAAGAAATAACTGCCCATACTAGGTACATATTGCCAAAGGGATTACGGGAGAGAATAGATTTTTCACTGCGGCAGTCAAATACATGAATCAGCTGTGCCAATACTAATGTGATAAAAGCAACCGTTTGTGCATATTGCAAATTTTCAGGATTATTGTCATATGCAAACATAAACGCAAGTATGGTAGCTAATCCAATTAAAATGCCTCGGGAAATGACTTTCCATCCTAACCCTCTTGCAAATACTCCTTCACTTGGATTCCGCGGATGCCGCTTCATCACATTATCTTCCGGTCGATCCAGCCCTAGCGCCATTGCTGGAAGGCCATCTGTTACTAAGTTAACCCACAGTATTTGAATAGGAACAAGTGGCAAAGGCAGCGCCAAAAGCATGGCAAACAGCATCACCAATATTTCCCCTACATTTGAAGCCAATAAATAACGGATAAACTTGCGAATATTTTCATAAATATTTCTTCCTTCAATAATTGCAGCTTTAATGCTTGCAAAGTTATCATCCATTAGTACAAGAGATGAAGCTTCCTTGGCAACATCTGTACCTGTTATGCCCATTGCAATTCCTATATCCGCTGTTTTGATTGCTGGTGCATCATTGACACCATCTCCTGTCATGGCAACGATATGGCCTCTATTTTGGAATGCCTGCACAATTTTCAGCTTATGTTCAGGGGATACCCTTGCAAATACACTTACTTCATCTACTACCTCTTCCAATTCCTTCAAATTCATCTTAGCTAAATCTTTTCCCTCTAATACTTTGGAGCGCTTATTGGCAATGCCGAGTTCTGTTGCAATTGCTTTTGCTGTAATCACATGGTCCCCTGTGATCATAACGGTTTTAATGCCTGCTTCTTTGCATTCTTTTACTGCTTGTTTCACCTCAGGTCTTGGCGGATCAATAATCCCTTGAAGACCAATAAAGGTTAAATCTTTTTCTGCTTCTTGTTCATGCAGTATAAGCGTATTTGGCGATATTTCTTTAAAACCAATCGCAATGGTTCTTAAAGCTTGGGAGGCAAGTCCATTAATTGCTTCTTGCACCATATTTTTGACATCTTTTCCATAGGCTTGTGTTTTATTTCCCATTAAAATAGAGCTACTTTTTCCTGCTAATACATCTGGTGCCCCTTTTGTCACAATAAACTGTCTTCCAGAAGAATCTTTCACCACAATACTCATCATTTTCCTTGTAGAATCAAAAGGAAATTCATTAACGATCTCAAATTGAGTTAACAGCTGTTTTCTCGTAAACCCTGCTTTCATCCCAGCAACAAGCATTGCTCCTTCTGTTGGATCGCCATTTAAAACAAACTCATCGTCTTTTTGGAGAATTTCTGCATGATTGCAAAGCATGCCGAATGTCAACAGCTGCTGCAGCACTTTATCTTTTCGTGGGTCAATGATTTCATTATCCTCATAGTACTTTCCTTGAGGCTCATAGCCAATTCCATCTACCGTCCAAATTTTGCCGCCGCTCCAAACCTTTGTAACGGTCATTTTATTTTGTGTTAACGTACCTGTTTTATCAGAACAGATGACACTTGCACAGCCTAATGTTTCAACAGCAGGCAATTTACGGACAACCGCATTTTTTCGAATCATTTTTTGCACGCCAAGCGATAAAGCAATGGTAACAATGGCTGGCAATCCTTCAGGAATAGCCGCAACAGCAAGTGATACACCAGCTAGCACCATTTCATATAAATCATTTCCTCGAATAACACCAATAGCGACAACAAGAACGGTTAATAATAAAGCAGTTACAATTAATATTTTTCCAAGCTGCTCTAAACGCCGCTGCAGCGGTGTTGTTTGTGATTCAGCATTTTGCAGCAGGTCTGCAATTTGTCCCATCGCTGTTTTCATTCCTGTGGCAATAACAACACCCACGCCGCTTCCTCTTGAAACCATTGTGCCCATAAAGCCCATATTTTCCATATCTCCAAGTGTTAGATTCGCATTTTGTATTGGAGATACTGTTTTTTGAACAGGCACTGATTCTCCTGTTAATGCAGATTCTTCTACTTCTAGACTTCTTGATTCAATAATGCGGACATCTGCCCCGATCCTGTCTCCACTGACAAACTTAATAATATCGCCAGGCACTAATTCTTTTGATAAAATCTTTACCCATTCCCCATCTCTTAATGCTTGCACTTGCGGCTGCGAAAGCTCTTTTAATGCGGATAAAGACTTTTCTGCTCGTCTTTCTTGAAAAAAACCTAAAAAACTATTTAAAATGATGATTGCAATAATTGCAATTGCATCAATATATTCTCCGAGAAGTCCAGAAATTAATGTTGCCGCCAACAGCACTAGAACCATAAAGTCTTTAAATTGACTAAAAAATAAAAGCAGCGCAGATTGCTTCTCTCCTTCATCCAGTTCATTCTTCCCAAACTGTTTGCGCCTTTTACTAGCATCTTCATTTGTCAGTCCAGCCGAAAAATCCGTATTTAATGTTCGCTCCACTTCTTTTTCGTTCATTTCATGATAATTCATCCGGCCACCTCACTTCCCCCTTTTCAATTCAAGCTCGCCAAAACAAAAAAGCAAAAATTTTGTTCTTCCTATTGGCGATGAAAAAAATCGTAGTTGTTCTGAACAAAACATAAGCAAAACCTAACTGCAAAGTTGTCCCAACACCACTCTTAACAAATCATATTCAGCCAAATTAAAAAAAATGCTAGAAAGAGATCACTTCTTTTTGACAAAGCATAAATCTTTAGCCAATATAAGAGAAGGGATAAAAAGATAGTTAATGAAAAACAAATAGATACATAAAGAAAAGGATGTTAAACATGTCATTTGATGGATTATTTACAAGAGCAATGACTTCTGAATTGCTAGAAAGCTTAAAAGGCGGCCGTATCACAAAGGTTCAGCAGCCCTTTACTAATGAAATTGTCCTTGTTGTTCGGGCAAATGGAAAAAATCAAAAACTTCTTCTTTCTGTTCATCCTAGTTATGCCCGCATTCAATTAACAGAAGAAACATATGAAAACCCAAAAGAGCCCCCAATGTTTTGCATGCTTTTGCGTAAACACTTAGAAGGCTATTTTATCGATAATTTGTATCAAATTGGCCATGATCGGATCATTGTCCTAGAAGTAAGGGGAAGAAATGAGATTGGCGATACATCCTATAAAAAATTGATGATTGAGATTATGGGACGCCACAGCAATATTATTTTAGTGGATCAGGAAAAAAACACGATTCTTGATAGTATAAAACATGTTTCCTATGCAGTTAACAGCCATCGGGCTATTCTTCCAGGCTATGAATACAAAGCGCCGCCTGCACAGGATAAACAAGACCCTCTTGCTACAGAAAAAGAGGATATTTTAAAAGCGCTTGACTTTAATAGCGGGAAACTAGATAAACAAATTGTGCAGCAGTTTTCTGGCATTTCTCCACTGCTAGCAAAAGAAATTGTTTTCCAAGCAGGTTTAGCTAATCGAGATACATTGCCGCAAGCCTTTCTTGCCAAAATGAAAGAAATAAAAGAGGCACAATATAATCCTTCTATTATACAGACAGCAGACAAAGAATATTTTTATTTTCAAAATTTGCTTCATTTAAAAGGAGAAAGTAAATCCTTTTCCACTTTAAGCAAAATGCTTGACCGTTTTTATTTTGGCAAAGCAGAACGGGATCGGGTAAAACAGCAAAGCAATGATTTAGAACGCTTTATCGTAAATGAACGGGATAAAAATGAAAAAAAAATCAAAAAGCTGAAAAGATCACTGCAAGAAGCAGAAAATGCAGAACAATATCAATTGCTTGGGGAATTGTTGACAGCCAATATTTATGCAGCAAAAAAAGGCATGAAAGAAATAGAAGTCACAAATTATTATCATCCAGATGGAGAAATGGTGACAATTTCTCTTGATCCAAGAAAAACGCCTTCCGAGAATGCGCAAAAGTATTTTACACGCTATCAAAAAGCAAAAAATTCAATTGATATTATTAAAGAACAAATAAGCCTAGCTGAAAAAGAATTAGTGTATTTCGACACATTGCTGCAGCAAATCATTTCCGCATCTCCTAAAGATATTCAGGAAATTAGGGAAGAGCTGATAGAAGAAGGCTATCTTCGAGAACGGCAGAAAAAGCAAACAAAAAAACAGCAAAACCTAAAACCTGTGCTTGACCAGTATTTTGCTAGTGACAGCACAGAAATATTAGTAGGCAAAAACAATAAACAAAACGATTACTTAACAAATAAAGTGGCGGCTCGTGATGAAATTTGGCTGCATACAAAGGATATTCCAGGATCTCATGTAGTCATTCGCAGCAAAGAGCCTAGTGAAGAAACAATAATAGAGGCGGCAAAATTGGCGGCATATTTCAGCAAAGCAAAACAATCCAGTTCCGTGCCAGTTGATTACACATTAGTTCGTTATGTGAAAAAACCGAGCGGTGCAAAACCTGGTTTTGTTATTTATGATAATCAACAGACTGTTTATGTTACGCCAGACGAGGATACCGTACTACGCTTAAAACAGCATTAAAAACCTAAAAAGGCCGATATCAATGAAATTCATCGATATCGGCCTTTTTCAATTATTTACCCCATTCTCCGGGATTTTTTTGCCAGTTTTGTAGACTTTGCATATCCTCTGCTTGAATATAGCCGCTTTTTTCTGCTACTTCTAATAGAGTTGTATAATCTGTTAAAGAATAAGCTGTAATTTCTGCTTCTTGCAATAATCCTTTTCCTTTTGGCAGTTCATATGTAAAGATGGAAACAACCCCTAACACATCACAACCTGCATCACGAAGTCCCTTGACTGCTGTGATGACACTGCCTCCTGTTGAAATAAGATCTTCTACCACAACCACTTTTTGCCCTTTTTCGATTTTTCCTTCAATTTGATTGCCTTTTCCATGCTCTTTTGCTTTCGAACGAACATAACACATTGGCAAATTCAATACATCACTTACCCATGCTGCATGTGGTATCCCGGCTGTTGCCGTTCCAGCCACTACTTCTGTTTCTGGAAACTTCTCTTTAATTAATTGTGCCAATCCATTCGCAATATCTTTTCTGACAGAAGGATAGGAAAGTGTTAAACGATTATCGCAATAAATAGGTGATTTAATGCCAGAAGCCCATGTAAATGGATTTGATGGCTGTAAAAAAACTGCCTTTATTTCTAATAGTTGTTCTGCGATTTGTTGTTTCATTGTGTAACGCCCTCCCACTCATTTTTAAACAATAGATAGCTTTCATATGGATTTGCACTTCTTGTAATTGATCTGCCGACAACAATAGATGAAACGCCATTTTCTTTTGCCTTTTTTGGCGTTGCAACACGGACTTGATCTTGAACATTATCTGAATCTAAACGAATTCCTGGTGTAACCGTTAAAAAGTCAGTTCCTATTTTTTCGCGGATGGCACCTGCTTCCAATGTGGAACAAACGACACCATTTAAGCCTGCTTCCTTTGTAATGGACGCATAATGCAGCACAGAATCTAATAATGGTACATTAATTAGCTGTTGCTGTTGCATTTGCTCCTCAGACGTACTTGTAAGCTGGGTTACTGCAATGCAATCTGGACGTTTGCTTCCAGACAATGTGCCTGCTTCTAAGCCTTCCAGAGCGCCTTGCATCATTGGAATGCCCCCTGCAGCATGGACATTAACCAAATCTACCCCAAGTGAAGCCATATTGCGCATAGCGCTTTTTACTGTATTAGGAATATCATGAAGTTTTAAATCAAGGAAAATTTGATGATTTTTTTCTTTTAATGCAGCAATAATACTTGGTCCTTCTTTATAAAATAGTTCCATGCCTACTTTTAAAAACAGCTGTTCTTGTTCAAACTGGCTAAGAAATATATCTACTTCTTTTTTATTAGCAAAATCAAGAGCGATGATAAGCGAATTGCTCATGTTTTCCCCAGCTCCTTCCAGTTAATTCTGAGATGTGTTCAAACCCGTATCGATCTAGCAATTCTGGCAATTCATCAATAATTTTTGGACATACAAATGGATCTACGAAGTTTGCTGTCCCCACAGCGACTGCACTTGCACCTGCGTAGAAAAATTCCAATACATCTTCAGCTGTTGTCACACCACCCATGCCGATGATTGGCAGGTTTACCGCTTGGCTTACTTCGTAAATCATGCGGATGGCAACAGGTTTTACTGCAGGACCAGATAGCCCCCCTGTTTTATTAGCTAAAATTGGTTTACCTGTTCTTAAATCCAAACGCATTCCAAGCAATGTGTTAATCATCGTTAAACCGTCTGCTCCACCGTCTTCTACCGCTTTTGCCATTTCTACAATATTGGTAACATTTGGAGATAGTTTCACATAAACAGGTTTCTCTGACACTTCTTTTACTTTTTTTGTTAAGTTTTTCGCAACTTCCGGAATGGTGCCAAAAGCAATTCCGCCTGTTTTTACATTCGGACAAGAAATATTTAATTCTAATGCTTGTACATTAGGAGCCTTTGAAATTTCTTTTGCTACTTCCACATAATCTTCTTCCAATGACCCAGCCACATTTGCAATAATTGGCACATCAAAGTTTGCAAGCCATGCCAGTTCCACGTCCCGCACTTTTTCTAAGCCAGGATTTTGCAGCCCAATTGCATTTAACATGCCTGCTGTTGTTTCTGCTACACGTGGTGTTGGATTGCCAAAACGAGGTTCTGCGGTTGTTGCTTTAATCATAATTGCTCCAAGTTTGCTTAAATCATATAAATTGCTGAATTCGCGTCCAAATCCAAAACAGCCGGATGCAGGCATAATAGGATTTTTTAACTCTAATCCAGGCAAACTGACCTGTAATCGATTCATATTACTACCTCCCCTGCCTTAAACACTGGTCCATCTGTACATACCTTTTTATACGTAAAGCCTGTTGGATCTTCTTGTGTATGACAAACACATGCAAAACAAGCGCCGATTCCACAGCCCATTCTTTCTTCTAGTGAGATAAACACACGCTTTTTTGGAAATGACTTTTCTAAATTTCTTAACATTGCAGTTGGACCGCAAGAATACAAAATGTCAAAGTCTAATCGTTCTTGTGCAATCACATCTGTTACAAATCCTCTTGTACCATGTGTTCCGTCCACTGTTGCAACATACGTGTCCCCTAAATCACGAAACTTTTCTTCATAAAAAACAACATCACGAGTTTGGAATCCTAAAACAGTGATTACTTTTACTCCACTTGCTGTTAAGCGGTGTGCCAGTTCATATAATGGAGGCACTCCAATGCCGCCTCCTACTAAAAGTGCTGTTTCTTGTGACTTTGCTTCTTCTACTGGAAAGCCATTTCCGAGCGGACCAAGAACATCCACTAACTCTCCTTCTTTTTTTGCTGCAAGCAATTGCGTTCCTCTGCCTTCTTTACGGTAAATCATCGTAAAGGTTAGATTCTTTTGATCAATGCGGCAGATGCTGATAGGTCTTCTTAATAATGGTTCAAACGTGTCCCCTACTTTAATATGAACAAATCTACCTGGCTCATCCATTTCATGAACAAGCTCACCTCTAAGGGTGAGCTCCATTATATTTTCAGCAATTTCTGCGTGGCTTACGACTGTACATAATTCGTTTTTTATCATGCAAATACTGCCTCCAAGTTTTTTTGTCCTGATTGCATTGCTTCAGCAGAAAATGTCATGGATTCTACAACACGTAAAATTGCTTCAGCAGTATCTAGTGATGTTAAACATGGAACACCATTTTCAACAGACTCTCTGCGGATTCTAAATCCATCACGAGTTGGCTGGCTTCCTTTTGAGAACGTGTTGATGACAAATTGCGCTTGTCCATCTCTGATGACATCAATTAAGGTTGTGCCGTCTCCGCCAATTTTATCAACAACTTTTACAGGAATTTGGTGTTTTTCTAAATAAGTTGCTGTACCGCTTGTTGCCATTAGGCTGTAGCCAATATTCATAAATCGTTTCGCAAGCTGAACAGCCTCTTCTTTATCTTTATCTCCAATTGTCAACAATACTGTACCAAATGTTTGAATTTTCATTCCGGATGCAACTAATCCTTTATATAAAGCTTTTTCTAATGTAGTATCTTTCCCCATTACTTCCCCAGTTGATTTCATTTCAGGTCCAAGGGTAATATCTACTCTTCTTAATTTTGCAAAAGAGAATACCGGCACTTTTACAAAAACTCCAGCCTTTTCAGGAACTAATCCTGATGTATAGCCAAGATTTTTTAATGTATCCCCTAAAATTACTTTTGTCGCTATGTTAGCCATCGGCACATTCGTAATTTTGCTTAAGAATGGTACTGTGCGGCTTGAACGAGGATTTACTTCAAGTACGAATACTTCCCCTTTCGAGATAACATACTGAATATTTAGTAGGCCGATTATATTTAATCCTTTTGCTAAGCGAGTTGTATAATCAATTAATGTTTGTTTAATTTCATTTGTTAAACTTTGCGGTGGGTATACAGCAATGGAATCTCCTGAATGAACTCCTGCTCGTTCAATATGTTCCATAATTCCCGGGATAACAACGTCTGTTCCATCGCAAATCGCATCTACTTCAATTTCTTTTCCTGTTAAATAGCGGTCAATTAAAATTGGTTGTCCTGGACTTGCTTTTACTGCATTCTCCATGTATGGAACAAGTTCTGAGTCATTGTAGACAATTTGCATTGCTCTTCCGCCTAATACATAGGAAGGGCGCACAAGTACAGGATAGCCGATTTTTTGTGCAACTGCAATTGCTTCTTCTACTGTTAATGCTGTTTTTCCTTCTGGCTGTGGAATGCCTAGGTCTTGAAGAGCTTGTTCAAACTTATCACGGTCTTCTGCACGATCTAAATCTTCTAATGATGTTCCAAGAATTTTTACACCGCGTTCAACAAGTTGATCGGCTAAGTTAATCGCTGTTTGTCCACCAAACTGAACAACTACTCCTTCTGGTTTTTCTAGATCAATAATATGCATAACATCTTCAATTGTTAATGGTTCAAAATACAGTTTATCTGAGATACTGAAATCTGTTGAAACTGTTTCTGGATTGTTATTGATAATGATTGCTTCATAGCCTGCTTCTTTGATTGCCCAAACAGAGTGAACTGTTGCATAATCAAATTCAATCCCTTGACCAATGCGGATTGGGCCAGATCCTAATACAACAATGCTTTTTCTATCTGTTACAACTGATTCATTTTCGTCTTCGTATGTTCCATAGAAATATGGTGTTTCCGATTCAAACTCAGCTGCACATGTATCAACCATTTTATATACTGGAATTAAGTTATTTTCTTTTCTCCAGTTGTATACTTCAAGTTCTGTTGTATTCCATAGTTTTGCTAGTTGAATATCGGCAAATCCTTTTTCTTTTGCTTTTGTTGCATATTCTAAATCAAATGCATGTGCTGCAAGTTCTTTTTCCATCTTAATGATTCCTTCTAATTTATATAAGAAGAATAAATCAATTTTGCTCCATTCATGAATTGTCTCAATTGTAACACCGCGAGTTAAGGCTTCAGCAATATAGAATAAACGCTCATCTCCTGCATTGCGGATTCGTTTTTCTAATAGACTATCACTGATTTCTTCTGCTCCATTTAATGCAAAATGATACACTTTTGCCTCTAATGAACGAATTGCTTTTAATAAGGACTCTTCAAATGTACGCCCGATTGCCATTACTTCCCCTGTTGCTTTCATCTGTGTTCCTAAGTTACGTTTCGCAGATTCAAATTTATCAAATGGGAAGCGAGGAATTTTACTTACGACATAATCTAATGCTGGTTCAAAGCTTGCATATGTTTTTCCAGTAACAGGGTTCAGCATCTCATCCAATGTTAAACCTACTGCTATTTTTGCGGCAAGTTTGGCAATCGGGTAGCCTGTTGCTTTACTTGCAAGTGCTGATGAACGGCTTACACGTGGATTTACTTCAATAATATAGTATTGGAAGCTATCTGGATCTAGTGCAAGCTGAACATTACAGCCACCTTCAATTTTTAGAGCACGAATAATTTTTAAAGATGTATTGCGCAATAATTGATATTCTCTATCACTTAAGGTTTGGCTTGGCGCCACAACAATACTATCGCCAGTATGAATGCCGACTGGATCAATATTTTCCATGTTACATACTACAATTGCATTGTCATTGCTGTCGCGCATTACTTCATACTCAATTTCTTTAAATCCTGCAATACTTTTTTCTAATAAACATTGTGTTACTGGGCTGTTTTTTAAGCCGCTTGTAACAGTTTCCTGTAATTCTTCGTCATTATGGCAAATTCCGCCGCCTGTTCCTCCCAGTGTAAAGGCAGGGCGCACAATTACTGGATAACCTATTTTTTCTACAAAGCTTTTTGCTTCTTCCATATTATGAATAATATCACTGTCTGGCACTGGTTCTCCAAGCTCATTCATTAAGTTTCGGAAAAGATCTCGATCTTCTGCTTGCTGGATAGCTGATAGTTTTGTTCCTAATACTTCCACACCGCATTCTTCCAACACGCCAGCTTCTGATAATTCAACTGCTAAATTTAGTCCTGTTTGTCCGCCCAATGTCGGCAAGATTGCATCCGGTCTTTCTTTGCGGATAATTCTGCTTACAAAATCTAATGTTAATGGTTCAATATATACGGCATCTGCCATTTCTGTATCTGTCATAATAGTTGCAGGATTTGAATTAACAAGAACTACTCGATATCCTTCTTCCTTTAGAGCCATACAAGCTTGTGCTCCGGCATAGTCAAACTCTGCCGCTTGACCAATAATAATTGGCCCTGATCCGATTACTAGTATACTTTTAATATCATTACGCTTTGACATATGCTGCACCTTCCTGTTTATGTGATAAAATCATGGAGATAAAACGGTCGAATAAGTAATTTGCATCTTCTGGTCCTGGTGATGCTTCCGGATGATACTGAACGGTAAATGCCGGATAGTTTTTATGCTGCAAGCCCTCAATTGTCCCATCATTTAACGCAATATGTGTTACTTCAAGATCTGTATTTGCTACAGATGATTCTTCTACTGTATAACCATGGTTTTGTGCTGTTAAAGAAACTTTTCCTGTTAATAAATCTTTTACAGGATGATTGCTTCCTCTATGGCCAAATTTCATTTTTTCTGTATCAGCACCCATTGCAAGTGCAAATAGCTGATGGCCTAAGCAAATGCCGAATACAGGAACTTTGCCGACTAATCCTTGAATCATTTCAATTGCTTCTGGAACGTCCTTTGGATCTCCAGGTCCATTCGACAGCATAATGCCATCTGGGCTTAAACTTAAAATTTCTTCTGCTGTTGTATTATATGGCACTACAATTACATCACAATCACGCTGATTCAACTCGCGCAAGATACCATGTTTCATTCCAAAATCAACAAGCACTACTCTGTGGCCCCGCCCTGGACTTGGATAAGGTTTTTTTGTAGAAACACGACTAACTTGGTCTGTGCTAAGTCTTGTGCTGCGAAGTTTTTCCAATACTGCTTCTACATCTTCTTCTATATTGCAGAAAGCACCTTTTAATGCTCCATGCTGGCGAATAATTCTTGTTAATTTTCTTGTATCAATTCCAGCTAATCCTGGAATGTTTTTTTGTTTAAAATATTCATCTAAAGAAAGTTCATTTCTCCAGTTCGAAGGAAAATCACAAACTTCTTTTACAATAAATCCTTGAATGGCCGGAGTGATTGATTCAAAATCATCGCGATTAATGCCATAGTTGCCTACTAAAGGATATGTTAATGTTACGATCTGTCCACAATAAGATGGATCTGATAATATTTCTTGATAGCCTGTCATTCCTGTATTAAATACTACTTCTCCGATTGTGCTTTTGTCTGCACCAAATCCTTCTCCAATAAACACTGTACCATCTTCAAGAATCAATTGTTTTTTCATGCGTGTACACTTTCCTTTCTCCAAGCAATCTTGCCATCTACTAATGTTGCAATTGGCCATCCTTGACATTCCCAACCTGCAAATGGTGTATTTCTACCTTTTGATAAAAAGCTATCTGGGTTGATTTTTTCTTTTTCTTCCAAATCAAGGATAACAATATCTGCCTTAGCTCCTACTTCTAATGTTCCAGTAGCTAATTTAAATGTATCTGCAGGTTTTTTTGTTAAATAATTGATTAGTTCTACAAGCGTCATTTTTCCATTTTTCACAAAATGTGTGTAAAGAAGTGGAAAAGCTGTTTCTAAACCGACAATCCCAAATGGCGCCTTTTCAATTGGCTGTGCTTTTTCTTCTGCTGTATGCGGGGCATGATCTGTTGCAATAAAATCGATTGTACCATCTAATAAACCTTCTATTAATGCATCTCTATCTGCTTTCCCTCTTAATGGGGGATTCATTTTATAGTTTGTATCTTTGCCGACAATATCATGTTCACATAATAATAGATGATGTGGTGAAACCTCTGCCGTTACTTTAATGCCTGCTTTTTTCGCATCCCTTACAACGCGCACTGATTCTTTTGTGCTGATATGGCATACATGGTAGTGGCAGTCTGCCGCTTCTGCCAATAATACATCTCGTGCAATTTGTACAGATTCACAAACAGATGGAATACCGTTTAGTCCATTTGCTTTTGAATATTCTCCTTCATGAACGCAGCCTTTATTAATTAAGCTATTGTCTTCACAGTGGGCAACAATTGCCATATCTAAGCTTGCTGCAAGTTTCATTGCTTCAAGCATTTTGCCAGCTTCTTGTACGCCAACACCATCATCTGTAAAAGCAAATGCTCCCAGCTCCTTTAATGCTTTAAAATCGGTTAATTCTTGGCCAAGCTGTCTAATCGTAATAGATGCATATGGAAGTACATGAACATTTGCCGTTTCTTTTATTCTTTCATTTAAATTATGTAGATGTTCCACTGTATCTGGAACCGGTCTTGTGTTTGGCATACTTGCAATAGTTGTAAATCCCCCTCTTGCCGCTGCCATTGTACCTGTTGCTATTGTTTCCTTTTTCTCTCCGCCTGGCTCTCTTAAATGAACATGTACATCAATAAATCCTGGAGAAACGACTTTACCTTTTGCATCAATGATTTCTGCTGCCTCTTCTTGTATAGATGAAGCAATTTCTTTAATAACACCATTTTCAATAAGAATATCTTGTTCAACTAGTTCCCCTGTATTAGTAAGCAATTGGCCATTTTTTATAATCATTGACATGTAAATTTCCCCCTTCAATAGTTGTAAGTGATCTTTTTAATACGCTCATGCGGATATAAACACCATTTTGCATTTGTTTAAAGATTCTGGAACGTTCACATTCAACCAACTCATCTGCAATCTCGACATCGCGGTTAACAGGTGCTGGATGCATAATGATGCTGCTTTTTTTCATCCGTTTTTCTCTGTCTACTGTCAAACCATATTGCTTGTGGTAATCTTCTTTTGTCATCTCTACATCATTTTCACCATGTCTTTCATGCTGAATGCGCAGAAGCATGACTACATCAGATGTTTCTATTGCTGTATCAATATCCTCATAATTAGCATCATTTAGAACATTTTCATCAAACCATTCTTTCGGCCCTGAGAAAACAACTTCTGCTCCGAGTCTTGTTAAGGCATCTGCATTTGATCTAGCAACACGGCTATGACGGATATCACCAATAATACTTATTTTTAAGCCCGCAAATTTGTTGAACTCTTGTTTGATTGTCAAAAGATCTAACAGCGACTGTGTCGGATGATTACCACATCCATCCCCGGCATTGATGACAGGAATATTAACTTTTCCTACAAGCTCGTTGAAATAATTATCCTCTTTATGTCTTACAACAACTGCATTTACCCCGATTGATTCAAGAGTACGGACTGTATCGTATAATGTTTCTCCTTTAACAACACTTGAACTAGTTGTTTCAAACGGAATGACTTCAAGTCCTAATTTTCTTTCCGCCACCTCAAAGCTGCATTTCGTTCTTGTACTTGGCTCAAAAAATAGGTTTGCAACAAAGCTTTGTTTATTCGGTTTCCATTCAGCCCCATTTGCAAAGTTTTGTGCATCTTGAAGGATCTGCTGAATTTCTACAACCGTTAATTCCGATGTTGTTAATAAGTTTTCCATTATTTTTCCTCCTTTATCAATAGAAAGCTTAAATGTTGCTGTTTCCCTTTAAAAAAGACACCCTATTATTAATAGGGTGTCTAAGTTGAGATGTTTTATGTTTGCAACCTTTGCAGTAAATAAACTGCCTAGCGCTTTTACATATAAACATTCAACACCCTTGAAGTCTCTCTGTACTTTTTTAAAAGGTGCTTCTATTTTGTTTCTTTTACATCTATTGCTTCTTCAAATAAATCATCTGATACCTTTTCTTTTCCTGGCAGTGCTAGATTTAAGATTACACCTAAAATCGCTGCCAAAGCCATTCCTTCTAACTTAAACTGCTCTCCGAAGTGGATGGATGCTCCGCCAATTCCCGTTACTAGAATAACTGATGCGATTACTAAATTGCGATTTTTGCTGAAATCCATTTTTGCATCTACTAAAATTCTTAGACCTGATGATGCAATTATTCCGAATAAAAGGATGGATACACCGCCCATTACTGGAGCTGGTATAGAATTGATTAATGCTGTCACTTTGCCGATAAAGCCGAACAAGATTGCAAGTACCGCTGCACCCGCTAGAATATAGACACTGTATACTCTTGTAATAGCAAGCACTCCAATATTTTCGCCATATGTCGTTTTTGGCGGTCCACCCATAAGTCCTGAGATCATTGTTGCCGTTCCATCGCCTAAAATGCTGCGGTGAAGACCGGGATCTTTAATATAATCTTTTCCTACTACTTTGCTTAATACAAGCTGATGTCCAATATGCTCAGCTAATGTTACAATCGCCACTGGAATAAATAGTGCCAATATTGCTGTATTTATGTTTATGTCATAGTCAACAAAAGGGAAGATAAAGTCTGGCATTTCTACCCATTTCGCATCTAACACAGGCTGAAAATTAACTACGCCAGCCACTAATGCGTAAATGTATCCAACGATAATTCCTGCTAAAATCGGGATAAAGCTGAATACCCCTTTGCCAAACATGGTGAAAAGAATCGTTGCTAGTAATGTTACAAGTGCTACTGAGAAGTATAATAAACTGTATTCTTGTGTTGTCGGGTTGTTCATTGCTTGATTAACTGCTGTGCCAGCAAGCCCTAACCCAATTACCATAATGACTGGTCCTACTACAATCGGTGGAAGGATATTCATAATCCAGCGATAGCCAACTTTTTTAATGCATAATGCGACAATTCCATAAACGATACCTGCGATAAAGGTTCCGATCATAGCAGCCCCAGGTCCCCCTAATTCTTTCGCTGCAATAACTGGTGCGATAAATGCGAAGGATGATCCTAAATATGCCGGCACTTTAAATTTTGTAATCAAAAGAAAAGCCACTGTTCCAAGTCCACTTGAAATTAAGGCGACTGCTGGACTTAATCCAATTAAATAAGGAACTAAAACTGTTGCGCCAAACATGGCGAATAAATGCTGTAAACTTAATGTCAACCATTGCACTGAAGATGGTTTATCTTTAATGCCTAATATTGGTTTATTATGATTCATGCTGTAATCTCCTCTAGTACGATTATGCTAAGATAACTTTTCTTCTACCTTATTTTAAGATAGTATGTGTTTTTGATCAAAATAAAACCCCTCATGTATGATGGCACATAAGGGGCTTTACGCAGGAGGAAATAAGCCTCCCTTGTTTACTCCCCTTATCAGCCTCACAGGACTGCTCTTAAAAGGGCTTTATTTAATTCTCATAAATATTCACTTCATCGTGACCATCTACTTCAGCTAATTCCACGACAATTTTTTCTGAGCTCGATGTTGGAATGTTTTTTCCGACATAATCTGCCCGGATAGGAAGTTCTCTGTGTCCTCTGTCCACTAATACCGCAAGCTGTATAGAAGATGGTCTTCCTATATCCATTAAAGCATCCAATGCTGCTCGAACGGTTCTCCCTGTATAGAGCACATCATCCACCAATATGACTTTTAACCCTTTAATGCTTGTTGGAATATCCGAACCTTTTACCAGGGGCTCTTGATTGCTTGTCTTTTCTGATAAATCATCTCGATATAATGTAATATCTAGTTCACCAACGGGAATGCTTTTACCTTCGATTTGAGAGATTTTTTCTGCTAGACGATTGGCAATATATATCCCTCTTGTACGAATACCTACTAGAATACAATTCTCTATCCCTTTATTCTTTTCGATAATTTCATGCGCAATTCTCGTTAAACCTCTTCTAATTGCTTGTTCATCTAGTACAAGTGCTTTCTGCGACATATATATTCACCTTTCTTCTGTCTATAAAAAAATCCTCTCAACCTAAGGTTTGAGAGGATAAACTGATAGTATAACCCGCCATATAAATATGGCATATCCGTTTCCTTCTCAACCTCTCTGGATTGACTTAAAGGACTTATTCAACTAACGTTATATTAATATAAATTCAAGCTTATGTCAACGATTATTTCGCAAATTATTTAGAAGTGCATCAAAGTATTGTGGAAGTGATGCTTCAAACTCCATATACTCCCCTGTTCTTGGATGATTAAAGCCTAAAACTCCTGCATGGAGCGCTTGTCCGCCGATATCCATTGTTTTGCGTGGTCCGTATTTTGGATCTCCTGCAAGAGGAAAGCCAATGTACTTCATATGCACACGAATTTGATGGGTTCTGCCTGTTTCAAGCTGGCATTCAATAAATGAAAAGTCCGTCATTCGCTCTAATACATGAAAATGAGTTACCGCATTTTTGCCATTATCAACAACCGTCATACTTTGCCTATCTCTCGGATCACGACCAAGAGGAGCATCAATTGTTCCATAGTCATGAGGAATTGAGCCATGAACAAGTGCTTTATATTTGCGCGTAACTGTTTTTGCAACTAACTGATTGACTAAACTCTCATGAGCAGCATCATTTTTTGCAACCATTAATAGACCAGATGTATCTTTATCAATACGATGAACGATTCCTGGACGCATTACCCCATTAATTCCGGATAGGTCTTTGCAATGAGCCATTAAGCCATTTACAAGTGTACCTGAGACATGACCTGGCGCCGGATGGACAACCATGCCTTTTGGTTTATTTACAACAATGACATCTCCATCTTCATAATAGATATCCAAGTTCATCTCTTCTGCTACTACATCTAATTCAGTAGGATCGGGAATATCTATTGCTACCATATCATTTAAAACACCTTTATATTTTGTTTTCACAACATTCCCATTTACGGTAACATGACCTTCCTTAATCCATTGCTGCACTTGTGTTCTAGACCAATCTTTATCTATCGTTGAAACAATTTTATCAATTCTTTCATTTACTTGCTCTTCAGTAATAGTATGTTCCCTTTTATCCATGTTTTTTCTCCTTTTTTGCTGCGCTTTCCTCCTTCAGCATTACAATCAACAATAAGATAACGCCGATTACTAAACTTGAATCTGCTATATTAAATATTGGAAAATCATAACTGAAGATATACGTATTAATAAAATCGACTACATATTGATGTCTGATGCGGTCGATAAAATTGCCAATAGCACCGCCTAATATTAACCCTAATGAAATGCCATACATTACTTTGCCTTTTGTTGTCGTTTGAATAAAGTAGCAAATCCCCACAATCACAACAGTTGTAATAATATAGAAAAATGCCATTTTACCTTGCAAAATCCCCCATGCTGCACCAGCATTTCTGTGGGATGTAATATAAAAAACATTTTGAATTACTTCTATACTTTCGCCAAGCTCCATATTTTTAACTACTAGCCATTTTGTCAGTTGATCCACTATGATAACAAAAAGTGCAATTATGTAATAAAACACTAAAGTTTCCTCCATTTCTCGAGTCTCCTTTAGCATTTTAGCATAAACTGCATAAAAACGATAGTTTATCCTAATCCTCCCAACAAGCATTTCTTACTCTTTTTGTCACTAACACTTAAAAACACTATCGTCTCTATCATTGATTTGTATTAACAAAGGCATGTTAATACAAATTAATATTCTCGCGCCAGCGAAGACAGATTTCCCTTTTCTCCCTAAATTCAAAAGTGTTTTATAACCTGAATAAATAAAAATCATTCTGTTAATAGTAAAAACCTTTACGATAAAAATACTGCATTTGTTGTATATCTTGTTTCGATTTAACGATTGGTATCATCGCTAGTATATCTTCAGGAATAAGTTCACCTGAAATTTCACATGTGCCAAAATCGCCATTTTCTAAACGTTTCATTGATTCTTCCACATCTTTTAATTCTGCTTCAATATACTGATTAATTTTGGATGCTCTTTTTACTCGAAGTGTTGTTATTAATTCAATTTGTGTCATACGGAGTTCTGTATAAAGCTCTTCTAATTTCATATTCATACGATTTCCTCCGTTCCTATGTTGTTAAGACTAGATTCCCCTAAAAAACAAGTCAGCAATCCACTTAACTTTTAACAGCGATAACAACAATTGTCGGATGTGGAATTTTTTATAAATCTTTTCCTAAAAATAAAAAAAGCTTTAGG
>NZ_PISE01000058.1 GCF_002835805.1 Niallia nealsonii
ATTATGGAGTAAGAAGAAAGTTAGAGTAATCATATATTAAAGTTAAGTCCTCGATCTATTAGTATTTGTCAGCTCCACATGTCGCCACGCTTCCACCTCAAACCTATCAACCTGATCATCTTTCAGGGATCTTACTAGCTTACGCTATGGGAAATCTCATCTCGAGGGGGGCTTCATGCTTAGATGCTTTCAGCACTTATCCCTTCCGCACATAGCTACCCAGCTATGCCTTTGGCAAGACAACTGGTACACCAGCGGTGCGTCCATCCCGGTCCTCTCGTACTAAGGACAGCTCCTCTCAAATTTCCTACGCCCACGACGGATAGGGACCGAACTGTCTCACGACGTTCTGAACCCAGCTCGCGTACCGCTTTAATGGGCGAACAGCCCAACCCTTGGGACCGACTACAGCCCCAGGATGCGATGAGCCGACATCGAGGTGCCAAACCTCCCCGTCGATGTGGACTCTTGGGGGAGATAAGCCTGTTATCCCCGGGGTAGCTTTTATCCGTTGAGCGATGGCCCTTCCATGCGGAACCACCGGATCACTAAGCCCGACTTTCGTCCCTGCTCGACTTGTAGGTCTCGCAGTCAAGCTCCCTTGTGCCTTTACACTCTACGAATGATTTCCAACCATTCTGAGGGAACCTTTGGGCGCCTCCGTTACTTTTTAGGAGGCGACCGCCCCAGTCAAACTGCCCACCTGACACTGTCTCCCACCCCGATAAGGGGTGCGGGTTAGAATGTCAATACAGCCAGGGTAGTATCCCACCAATGCCTCCACCGAAGCTAGCGCTCCGGCTTCCAAGGCTCCTACCTATCCTGTACAAGCTGTACCAAAATTCAATATCAGGCTACAGTAAAGCTCCACGGGGTCTTTCCGTCCTGTCGCGGGTAACCTGCATCTTCACAGGTACTATAATTTCACCGAGTCTCTCGTTGAGACAGTGCCCAGATCGTTACACCTTTCGTGCGGGTCGGAACTTACCCGACAAGGAATTTCGCTACCTTAGGACCGTTATAGTTACGGCCGCCGTTTAC
This sequence comes from Niallia nealsonii, assembly GCF_002835805.1. Classification (GTDB taxonomy): domain Bacteria; phylum Bacillota; class Bacilli; order Bacillales; family Cytobacillaceae; genus Niallia; species Niallia nealsonii. Next base: position 1,042 of record NZ_PISE01000058.1, read on the forward strand.
TGGGGCTTCAATTCAGAGCTTCGCCTTGCGGCTAACCCCTCCTCTTAACCTTCCAGCACCGGGCAGGTGTCAGCCCCTATACTTCGCCTTGCGGCTTCGCAGAGACCTGTGTTTTTGCTAAACAGTCGCCTGGGCCTATTCACTGCGGCTCTCTCGGGCTTTAACACCCAAAAGAGCACCCCTTCTCCCGAAGTTACGGGGTCATTTTGCCGAGTTCCTTAACGAGAGTTCTCTCGCTCACCTTAGGATTCTCTCCTCGCCTACCTGTGTCGGTTTGCGGTACGGGCACCTTGAACCTCGCTAGAGGCTTTTCTTGGCAGTGTGGAATCAGGAACTTCGGTACTATATTTCCCTCGCCGTCACAGCTCAGCCTTATATGGTAACGGGATTTGCCTCATTACCAGCCTAACTGCTTGGACGTGCTAATCCAACAGCACGCTTACCCTATCCTCCTGCGTCCCCCCATCACTCAAATGGTTCATAAGGTGGTACAGGAATATCAACCTGTTGTCCATCGCCTACGCTCTTCAGCCTCGGCTTAGGTCCCGACTAACCCTGAGTGGACGAGCCTTCCTCAGGAAACCTTAGGCATTCGGTGGATGAGATTCTCACTCATCTTTCGCTACTCATACCGGCATTCTCACTTCTAAGCGCTCCACCAGTCCTTACGGTCTAGCTTCAACGCCCTTAGAACGCTCTCCTACCACTGACATCATAGATGTCAATCCACAGCTTCGGTGATACGTTTAGCCCCGGTACATTTTCGGCGCAGAGTCACTCGACCAGTGAGCTATTACGCACTCTTTAAATGGTGGCTGCTTCTAAGCCAACATCCTGGTTGTCTAAGCAACTCCACATCCTTTTCCACTTAACGTATACTTTGGGACCTTAGCTGGTGGTCTGGGCTGTTTCCCTCTTGACTACGGATCTTATCACTCGCAGTCTGACTCCCAAGGATAAGTATTTGGCATTCGGAGTTTGTCTGAATTCGGTAACCCGATGGGGGCCCCTAGTCCAAACAGTGCTCTACCTCCAATACTCTTACCTTGAGGCTAGCCCTAAAGCTATTTCGGAGAGAACCAGCTATCTCCAAGTTCGATTGGAATTTCTCCGCTACCCACACCTCATCCCCGCACTTTTCAACGTGCGTGGGTTCGGGCCTCCATCCAGTGTTACCTGGACTTCACCCTGGACATGGGTAGATCACCTGGTTTCGGGTCTACAACCACATACTAATTCGCCCTATTCAGACTCGCTTTCGCTGCGGCTCCGTCTCTTCAACTTAACCTCGCATGTAATCGTAACTCGCCGGTTCATTCTACAAAAGGCACGCTATCACCCATAAAAGGGCTCTAACTACTTGTAGGCACACGGTTTCAGGATCTATTTCACTCCCCTTCCGGGGTGCTTTTCACCTTTCCCTCACGGTACTGGTTCACTATCGGTCACTAGGGAGTATTTAGCCTTGGGAGATGGTCCTCCCTGCTTCCGACGGGATTTCTCGTGTCCCGCCGTACTCAGGATCCACTCAGGAGGGAACGAAGTTTCAACTACAGGGTTTTTACCTTCTATGACTGGCCTTTCCAGACCTATTCGTTTACCCCGTTCCTTTGTAACTCCATGTAGAGTGTCCTACAACCCCAAGAGGCAAGCCTCTTGGTTTGGGCTAATCCCGTTTCGCTCGCCGCTACTCAGGGAATCGCGTTTGCTTTCTCTTCCTCCGGGTACTTAGATGTTTCAGTTCCCCGGGTCTGCCTTCAGTATCCTATGTATTCAGATAAAGATTCTATCCCATTACGGATAGAGGGTTTCCCCATTCGGAAATCTCCGGATCAAAGCTTACTTACAGCTCCCCGAAGCATATCGGTGTTAGTACCGTCCTTCATCGGCTCCTAGTGCCAAGGCATCCACCGTGCGCCCTTTCTAACTTAACTTACTCTTTTTAAAAGAGAAAAAACTAAAATGGCGATTAC
>NZ_PISE01000059.1 GCF_002835805.1 Niallia nealsonii
GAAACGTAGCCTAAACAGAGTTTAAAAATACCTTATATATTATTCGTCTAAAGTTGTTTTTCTTATTAATGAACAATTATTTGAACAAGTCCTTGAACTCAAACGAATAAAATGATATGATTAAAGTATCAAATGAGAGAAAATAAAAGGGGATAGAACCAATGACAGGAACAAAAGTAGGATATATCCGAGTAAGTACAATAGACCAAAATTTAGAGCAACAAAAAGAATTGTTAAGCAAGTATAGAATTGAAAGATGGTATGAGGAAAAAGCATCTGCCAAAGATACAAACAGACCTAAATTCCAAGAAATGATGGATTGGGTGCGAGAAGGCGATACCATATACATAAGAGATTTTTCACGATTAGCAAGAAGCACACAAGATTTGCTTAATATTACCGAGCAACTAAAAGAAAAAAAGGTTGAATTGGTCAGCGATAAAGAAAATATTGATAGTAGAACACCACATGGAAAACTTATGTTAACAATGTTAGCTGCCATTAATGAATTTGAAAGAGCAAATATGCTAGAAAGACAAAAAGAAGGTATCGCCATTGCCAAACAGAAAGGCATGTACAAAGGACGCAAAGAGGTTCAGCGCCCTTCCAATTGGGATGATGTATATAAGCGTTGGAAAATAAGAGAAATCACTGCTAAACAAGCCATGGAGGAAACAGGATTAAAGCGTACAACTTTTTACAAACTAGTAAAAGAAATCGAAGAACAGAAACCAAGAATATAATGAAAATAGGTGATTTATCATACTTATAAATGTGATATTAGGATTTATTTTACCTTGTATAGCCGGTATATGGATTTTCAAAAGAGAACCTAAAATTATTTTATTAATAGCACCTATAGGTTCAACAACAGCATTTGCTATTAATCAATGGGGTTTTCAATATTTTTGGTCAGTAAAGCCAATCTACAAGAACATTTCTCTTTCCGCTTTTCCTATGGATATAGGACTTTACCCTGTTTTTGCTTGTTTGTACATTTACTTAATACTAAAAACCTCAATATCACCGCTTATATTAGCTATTCTATTATCTCTAGGACTTACATTTTTAGAATGGACTATGGTTGTAACAGACCGAGTTCTATATTTTAATAATTGGAATATACTCGCAACCTTTTTCAGTTACGCTTTTTGGTACGTTATAATATACAGTTACTTCCGAATACTAAAAACACATAAAATTATATAGATAACTAAAATAAAAAGCCCCTACATAAAGTAAGAGCATTATAATACCTTAATGTTAAGGTATTGATTTATTTTATAATCTTTGAGTATACTGTTTATATCAAATTAATTAGTAAAACCATTAGAGTCTTCCTTTGTTTCGCACACAAGGGAAGTCTTTTTTTGTGCCTTGAACCGATTAATCATGTCATAATCCTTTGGTTTTAGCTTTTTCTTGCCTTCTTCTAGTAATTTCTCTATTTGATTCATATCTCCATTGTAAGCTTCAAATACAGTTGCCAATGTGGAAGCTACTTGTTTACTCAGCCATTCCTCTTTTTCTTCTATGGTTGCTACTTCAACAATCGTTGTAAGTGGTAATGCTTCTACACCATTTAAAAACTTTTCCCAAAAAGGAGCTGTATTCCATCTGCTTCTATTTTTATCTTTACCTTTAACAGTAAAACGAAGGTACTTACATAAAATACCGCAGACAGTCTTTCCAATCATTATTTCGCCATCTTCTCCAGTAGCCAAGATTCCTGCCACTTCTTGAGCCTTTTCGTTCCTTAGCTGTATTTCTGTTCGATTCCAAAAAGTGATGTCTTCTGAAACATTGTAATTAGTATCTTGTCGCTCACTCAATTTGTCATACATTCTAATTTGAATGTCAGATTTGTTAGAACCAAAATAAACCGTTACTCCTTTTACTTCACCAGTCTTGATTTCAATATCTTCAACATTACGTGCCCGCTTGAATTTAGAAATCAATTCTCTACCCTTAACCTTTCTAACGATACCTTTTATTGTAAAAAATCCTTTGAAGTCATCCACCGCAATATCCAAACGTGAAAAGGAAGCTTGATGAGAAATCATAGTTTCAAATAAATCTTTCCAAGACCGCTTGTTATAGGATTCATATTCCCTACAACCTCTACCTTTCATCTCTAAATGGATTCCCATATCTTCTCTGCCATCATAAAAAATTGCTATGCTTCCATTACGCAAACATTGACGGTATCCATTGGCTCCTTTATCAGGAAAAAAGCTGTTCGGATTGAGCTGTAAAATGTCCGAAATTAGTTGTGTCGTACTTACAAAAATGAAAGTCGCTTCAGCCCAGTCTACACAAGCTCGCAAGCCGTTTTCCAATGTACGCCCAACCCCCCTGTTAGTGTACGGGAGTTGGAACTCTTTCTTACCCGTTTTTAGGTGGATTACATCAGTATTCAGTTTTTCGTTCATAACCCTTTTTTCTCCTTTCTTTTCAACTACATTCCAAATATAGTTTTCTATTGTGCAACGACCATAACCAAAAACTTCAGAAATAGTCAAGATTAAGGAATAAGCAATTATTTCCTCTAAAAATAGAATAACAGAATATCAGATACTAGTACACGACTCTACCAAAGCCCCTAACAGGCTCATATAGGCTTTCTATCATTCTACCATGTTTAACTACAAATATTTTTTATCCGTCTCTCAGAAGCCCTTATAAGCCCCTTAAAACGTCAATTCCAAAACTTCCACCACTTGTTCTTTTCTTTAGAAGCAGCTATTTGTTTTTCAGCTTGCATATCTCTAATATGCTCTAGTAGAAGCTGGTCTCTTTTTTCTAACTTGTTTTGAATATAATCTTCTTGTTTTTCCAAGCGCTCAATCAGCTCTTGCATATACTTTTCTTGCTTTTCAAACATAGCCTTTTGGAATTCCATCTGTTTATTCTGATATTCCTCAAATTCCTCTTTAGTGATATAAGGAGTTTCTGCTAATTCCTTTGTGTCACGGTCTGACATATCGCCCTCGATATTCGTTGATACAATAACTTTTATGGCATTTTCTAGCGACATATCAGGATGCTTTGCAAGCTCTATGATTTGGCGAAGAATCAAGACATCTTTGTTAAAAAAACCTCTATGCCCTAACTCATTTTTATGGATATGATAACCTGCTTTTTCAAGAAGTTGAGCGTATTTACGAACCGTAGTATTTTGTATCCCTAGTAAAACAGAGACTTCCTTTGCTGAATATACCTTCTCTTGCATGTCCATATCATTAAACATATCACATCACCCCCAAAACATACCATTCGCCATAACAGCGATATTCCCTGCTCTTTAAAGCAAATAGACCTTTCATAGATTTATAGCTTTACTAGTCTTTCTAAGGGGGTCTAGCAACCTTTAAAAAAGAAAGTGTTGTTATATCAAGGTTTTCCCTTCCAGTAACCAAAAAAGAATAATTGCTTTCTATGCTTATTTCTATTTAATACGTACCAAATAAGCATTTTCCGGTAAGGTGCGACATATTTGACGCAAGTAGTAATGACAAAATTTTGCTATAGGGAGTGATTTTTTTTATATTTTTTGAACCCACAAGGTATGTATAGATAAAAAGAATCTCAATTTATCAGCGCCCAGGGGGTCTTTACAGAGCCTCCGGTTACCTCCGGCTAGTCACTCTGCCCTTTAGCTAGTAAGCTGTACAAAAAAAGACCACACTCACAGTCATAGTGGTCACTCTGTTTTCCTTTCCTTGTTCGCTTCACATTTATTCCACGGTTCGATTGACTTCGGGGCCCTGTTCCCTTTGAAACCCATATACTTTGTAGGAAAGAAAAACCGCCTTTCCCACTACCCTCCGCTACGCTGCGGAAAGTATACCAAAGGGAACCCCCCAAAGTAAATCGACTTTCGACGGCATAAAAGTTACGCTAAGCAAAAAGTAGAGAACGAGGGGTACAACGGAATAAAGTGAAAGGAGAAGTAATAGCATCATAGAGATTGTGGTTTTCTGTTATTGGAGATTCTAAACAAAGAAGCAAGTACCTTATTTTCTTCTCTGATACTTCAATTTGTTGGTTACAAAGATTAACAAGATAATCATTTACTTCACGTTGCCCTTTTGATGTAGAAGCAATACTATTTTCCACTTCCAAACGATTAATATTCTCTTTCAATTCCTCAACACAATCTCTTAAATTGTTTATGTCCTCTTGCATTTCTTTTTTTGTCATCTGTTTTCACCGCTTTCTTGTAAAATCCCATCCAAATACGTTTCCTCATACAAATACTTCTCTAAATTCTCCATAATCCTTATTGGAATAGCTCGTCTCCCATACTCGATACGAGAAAGAGCAGAAGAATCGCAAAGTCCTAGCATCTCTGCTAATCTAGTTTGACTTAAACCGTCATGAACCCTTTTAATCGCTATTTGCTTGTGCATTGGAAGCTTGTCCAAGTTAATCAAAAGCCCTCTTTGTTTGTACTGCCCATTTTCAAATGCTTTTTCATTAGTAATCATATTTATCTTTCCTTTACTGTTTTTTTTAAATAACTGCCCTAGAGATGGAATAACTAGAGCAGTCTATATGGAATCAAGGACGAGTTGACTTCATAAAGAAAACATAAGCTGTTCCTGCTATTATG
>NZ_PISE01000060.1 GCF_002835805.1 Niallia nealsonii
ACTTGTTGTTTCGTTTTATAACGAAGTTATAAAACGAATATTGTTGACGTTTTGTTTGTTCAGTTTTCAAAGAGCAAGTACATCTTCACTTATAAAAGCGACTCAATAAATATATCATATCCAACATTATTAAGTCAATATCTTTTTTGAAAGTTTTTTCATTTCTTTTCCTCTCGTTGAGGACAAAAATAAATATAACATGAATAAAATGAATATACAACCTCTTTTTTGCTATTTTTTTTAAAATATAGGTCGGTTTTAATAAAAATTTTATTTCCTACCTATTTATATATTTTTTTCATCATATACCACTCCACTAAAAATCTTTACAAGACCTTTATTATCCAATATTTAAACTTCCCCATTTACCGTCCTGAATTAATAAATGCATGTTTAAAAATAAATCTAAAAACCTTATCTCTTTATTAAAACAGATTAACTACACACACTCCCCTAACTTTCCCTTCAAAACACGCACCAATAAAAATCTAGCATCTTTCTTAATGCATAATGATTCTACTATCATACATCTACTTAATGAAAGCACCTCCCACCCAATGGCAATAACAAAAGATTACTACAAACTATGTATTCAAATACATTAAAAAGCAGGGTTTCTCCTTACATAAAACCATTTATTCATTTCATATTAAGTTTTCTTCCGAAATGAAAAGGAAGATTTACTCGTCTAATGAAGGTTATCTTTTATTGACAAGCATAACAACAAAACAATTCTCTAGCGTAATAACTAAATCATACTATTCATAAAATAATATTATTAACTCCTGTTTGGAATTTAATAGTAGAAGGTTATTACATTCTTTATAATAATGATATAACCTTTAAACAAGTACAAAACACTAACTGGAAAGATGGAGATATGATGTATTTTGATTATGATCTTTTTATCAAACTAGGAATTACAACAGTACTAGGCATTATCATTGGCCTAGAAAGAGAAATAAAACGTAAGCCAGTGGGTTTAAAAACAAGTTTAGTTATTAGCATAGTAAGTTGTTTGCTAACAATTGTATCAATAGAAGCTGCATATAAATTTCCAGGCAGCGATGCAGTAAATATCCAAATGGATCCATTGCGCTTGCCGGCTCAAATTGTATCTGGAATCGGTTTTTTAGGTGCTGGTGTTATTCTAAGAAGAGGCAATGATAGTATTTCTGGTCTGACTACCGCTGCTTTAATTTGGGGAGCTGGCGGTATGGGGATTATTGTGGGAGCTGGTTATTACACGGCCGGTATTACTGGCGTTTTACTGCTAATTTTCAGCATTAAATATATTCCTATTTTCATGAGTTTAGTAGGCCCTCGCCAATTAAGAGAAAAGGAAATTCGCATAAAAATTAAAGTGCCTCAGAAAGAAAATGTTTCCTCCATCATTAATTCTGTAGCAAAACTTGAAATGGGCATTAAACATGTACGTATAAAAGATTTAGAAACAGGCGATCATTCTATTCTCCTTATTGTCATTGTAAATAATAAAAGAAGCATCACAGACGTATATCAAGATATTGGAGAATTACACGGGGTACAACAGATAGAAGTTGAAAGTTTAAATTAATCTGTTGTAAAAGAAGAGATAGACTATCAGTAAATTTTATCTCTTCTTTGTAAAACCTTATTTAATTCATAAAAAGATATTGAAATATGGTAAAAAAAAATGTATAATTACTAGTAGTTAAATGGGGGCTTAGCTCAGATGGGAGAGCGCTTGCATGGCATGCAAGAGGTCGTCGGTTCGATCCCGATAGTCTCCACCAATAAAAAACTAACAGGCAAAATATTATTTTGAGATCTTCTACCTAAAGTAAAAGATTTGAAAATAATATTTTGCTTTTTTTCTATGCATATTTTAAAGTAAAATTTCAGTCTTCTATCCATTTTTTTCATAAAAATTTCCTAATACAAATTATTCTATAAAAATTTTTCTTTCTAAAAATGCCTATATAACAAAAAAAATGACATATACTAAAAAAAAATATTATATTTTGTCGGATTTTATGGATTATTTAACACACTTTCTGTATAATCAGCCTTATTGAATTTTTTCAAAAGGATTATGAAGGAGGTTTTTCATTTTGGGAAAAGCATTAATTATTGGTGCTGGCGGTGTCGCTAGTGTTGTTGCACATAAATGTTGTCAGGTGCCAGACGTATTCGAAGAAATTTGTATTGCAAGCAGAACGCTTTCTAAATGTGAAGCGTTAAAAAATAAATTAGACGGTGGCAAAACAAAAGTTTCAGTTGCTCAAGTCGATGCTGATAAAACAGAAGAAGTAATTGAGCTAATCAATTCTTTTAAACCAGAATTAGTAATAAACGTGGCTTTGCCTTATCAAGATTTAACTATTATGGATGCATGTTTAGCTACAGGTGTTCATTATCTAGATACAGCTAATTACGAGCCGCCGGAAACAGCTAAATTTGAGTATAAATGGCAATGGGAATATAAACAAAAGTTTGAGGAAGCTGGTTTAACTGCATTGCTTGGAAGCGGATTCGACCCAGGTGTAACTGGAGTATTTACAGCCTATGCTCAAAAACATCATTTTGATGAAATTCATTATATTGATATCGTGGATGCAAATGGTGGAGATCATGGCTATCCTTTTGCGACAAACTTTAATCCAGAAATCAATATTCGTGAAATTACAGCAAACGGCCGTTATTGGGAAAATGGCAAGTGGATTGAAACAGCTCCCCTTTCTGAAAAAAGAGAATATGATTTAGATCAGGTTGGACCTAAGAATATTTACCTTTTATATCATGAAGAATTAGAGTCACTTGCTGTTAACATTAAAGACCTTAAGCGTATTAGATTCTGGATGACATTCTCTGATAATTATTTAAATCACTTAAAAGTTCTAGAAAATGTTGGTATGACTTCAATTGAACCAATTATATATGAAGGAAAAGAAATCATCCCGTTACAATTCTTAAAAGAGATTCTGCCAGATCCAGCTTCTTTAGGACCTAGAACAAAAGGGAAAACAAACATTGGCTGTATCATCCAAGGTATAAAAGACGGCAAGCCAAAATCTTATTATGTATACAATATTTGTGACCATCAAGAATGCTATCAAGAAGTAGGATCTCAAGCTATTTCTTATACAACTGGCGTACCTGCAATGATTGGCGCTATGCTAATTATGAAAGGTCAATGGAAAAAACCAGGCGTTTACAATGTAGAAGAATTCGATCCGGATCCATTTATGGATGCTCTAAATAAATATGGTTTACCATGGCAGGAGAATTTCTCTCCAACTCTTATAGATTGAGAGGACTGAAATGAAAAAAATCGATTTTAATCAAGCACCATCACCTTGTTACGTGGTAGACGAAAGACTATTAACAAAAAATCTAGAAGTATTAAATTCTGTGCAAGAACGTACCGGAGCAAAAATTCTTTTAGCGTTAAAAGGTTTTTCTATGCACTCTACATTTCCTTTAGTAGGAAAATACTTAGCAGGTGTTACATCAAGTTCCCTATTTGAAGCTAGACTAGGTTTTGAAAAAATGGGGAAAGAAGTTCATGCATACGCTCCAGCATATGTTGATAGTGAGTTTGATGAATTGCTGCAATACACAGATCATATTGTCTTTAATTCTTTTGACCAGTGGAATCGTTTTAAAGATAAAGTAAAAAACACAGACAAAAAAATTGACGTTGGTCTTCGTATTAATCCAGAGTATTCAGAAATTGAAACTCAATTATATAACCCTTGTGCTCCATATTCACGATTTGGTGTTACTCTCGCTAATTTTAAACCAGAAGAATTAGAAGGCATTGACGGACTTCATTTCCATACAATGTGCGAACAAAATTCTGATACTTTAAAGCGTACAATTAAAGTAGTCGATGAAAAATTTGGTGAATACATTAAAAAAATGAAATGGATCAACTTTGGCGGTGGACATCATATTACAAGACCAGACTATGATATTGAAACACTTGTTGAATCTATTCTGTTTATTAAAGAAAAATATAATGTTGATGTATACTTAGAACCTGGTGAAGCAATAGCTTTAAACACTGGCTACCTTGCTACAACCGTTCTTGATATTGTCAATAACGGAATGGATATCGCTATATTAGATACTTCTGCAACTTGTCATATGCCAGACGTTCTCGAAATGCCGTACCGACCTAATATTATTGGTGCAGGCATGCCTGGGGAAAAGGAATACACATACAGACTTGGCGGAATGACTTGTTTAGCAGGTGATGTAATCGGAGACTATTCCTTTGACGAACCATTAAAGCCAGGGGATCGATTAATATTCTGTGATATGGCGCATTATACAATGGTTAAAAATCATATGTTTAATGGAGTAAACTTGCCAGCTATTGCTTCCTACAACGAAGAAGAAGGCATGAAAGTTATCCGTCAATTTGTTTATGAAGATTATAGCAATAGATTATCTTAATAGATGCAAAAAAATCCACCTAGGTGGATTTTTTTGCATCTATTATTTTTTATTAGGATTATGCTGTAGATAAACAACATGTGTTTGCAGGAATTCTTCTAGACCATGTTTGCCATCTGCCCCACCGATGCCAGATTTTTTTCTTCCGGAATGAAACCCTTGAATAGCTTCAAAGTTTTCTCTGTTAATATATGTTTCCCCAAATAATAATTCATTTGCTGCGCGCATAGCTGTATCAAGATTTTGTGTATAAATGGAAGATGTTAAACCATATTGACAATCATTAGCGAGTTTGATTGCTTCATCTAAATCTTTAAAAGTCAAAATAGGTAAAACTGGTCCAAATACTTCTTCCTGAACAATCTCTGAATCTTGTTTAACATTAATTAGTACAGTCGGCTCATAAAAATAGCCCGTTTCTCTATCTGCACGTTTTCCACCTGATAAAACTTGTGCACCTTCAAGCACTGCTTGATTTACCATCGCTTCAACGGACTCTAATGCTTGTTTACTTACTAGAGGTCCCATATCTAAGTTCTCTTCTTCTAATGGATTTCCAAAATTAACTTTTTTCATTGCTTCAACTATTTTAGTAGTAAATGTACCTGCGATGCTTTCATGCACATAAACACGCTCTGCACAATTGCATACCTGTCCGCTATTAATAATACGTGAATCTACTATTGCCTTTACAGCTAAATCAAGATCTGCATCTTCAGCTACAATCGCTGGGGCTTTTCCTCCAAGCTCTAAACTTACTTTTGTTACATTATCGCTCGCCGCTTTCATAACACTTACTCCTGCGTTAACACTGCCTGTTAAACTTACAAGGCCGATTTTTTCGCTAGAAGCAAGCTTATCCCCTACAGTTCCGCCTCTCCCTGTTACAATATTAAATACACCTTTAGGTATCCCCACTTTTTCTACTAACTTAGCAAATTCAAGTGCATTGTTAGGAGTCTCACTGCTAGGTTTAATCACAATTGTATTTCCAGTAACTAGTGCTGGAGCCGCCTTTCTGGCAACAAGGAAAAATGGAAAGTTCCAAGGTAAAAATCCAGCTACTACTCCTATTGGCTCTTTAAATATCATAATATTTTCATTAGGACGATCACTTTGCAAAATTTCCCCTTCATAGCTTCTAGCCATGCCTGCCATATAATCTATATAATCAGCTGTAAACTCAACTTCTGTAGTAGATAGAGCAAGAACCTTCCCCTGTTCTTCTGAAATGACACGTGCAAGAAACTCTTTATTCTTTCGAATTTCTTCAGCTAAAGCTGTTAGATACTTTGCACGCTCACTTGCCGGTTTCTTTTTCCACTGTTTTTGTGCTTGTTCTGCAACATCTATCGCTTCTTGAACTTCTTCTACTGTACAGCTTGGTACTTGTGAAATCAATTCTTCAGTTGAAGGGTTATATACCGAAATATATTCACCAGATTTTGAATCTAAAAATTCTCCATTTATATACATTTGATATTGTTTAGTTTCTGTTTTTGTACTCATTTTATTTCCTCCCCAATGTTATTCAAAAAGGCAAGCGCCAATAAAAACACTCCGTTAATATAACGCTTACATAAATTATGAGGTTTGTTTTTCTGAATGTCAACAAAAACAGACTTCCGTTTATTTTCTTTTACATTTGTTTTTTTTTGATATTACTTTTTATTCTTTGAATTTCCATTGTTCTATAGGTTTTGCAAAATTATCCATAGTTGAACTAATTATTATCAGAATACTTATCAGCATATGCTATATCTGACAGCGCTCTGATACAAAGCCAAATAATTGTATATTTTTGTAAGATAGTTTCTAATACCTTCTCCTCCAGGAAAGCTTACTTCTTGTGCATTCATTTATCACTATATATGTATCTGCCTACCATCAAATAAGTTCTTTTTTTCCTTCTATATCAAAAAAATGGGCGTCTATTTAATTACGCCCATTTTTCATTAGAAATCAGATATTATTGATAGCCATTTTCACGAGCTACAGATTCATCTTCTATTTCTTCTCTAAACCCCTGAATTGATTGTTCTCTTCTTTTGTTTTTTTGTTCAATTTTAGCTTTCTCTTCTTCACTCGAAAAAGCCATTGTTTCCTCTGCTTTATCGATATTTTCTAGTGTATTTTGCACCATATCTTGCAATTTCTCCACATTATCTGAACGATCATCATGATTAGGCTTATTTTGTACCATATAAAATTCCTCCCTTATAAAAAATAGTTACTAAAGTATTTTGGATAATCTTTTATCTAATTATCCATTTTCTATTTACCATTTTTAGGAATATTTTTTTAAGGAAATATTAAGAAATCTTTCTTATACTTTTTATTATTATTTCTTATAAAAAGGGGACTTTATATAATGAACATTTCATCGATTAATTCAAGCATCAACACTACCACTTCTGCAAATTCGAATAATGAATTGCAAAAATTAGAAAGCCAAAAACAGCAACTGCAAACACAGCAAACACAAATTGAACAGAATGAAAATTTAAAAGAAGATGAAAAAGAAAAACAGGTAGAACAAATTAAAAAGCAAATTGAAGCCATTGAAGAACAAATTCAAGCATTAAAAACAAACAGCACTACTAGCAGCCAAATTAGTTCTCAAACACAATCACAAACAATGCCCAAAAATAAAGATTCTTTAACCATTAGCAAAGAAGCACTTTCTTTATTTGAACAAGAATCAGCTGCTGATTCAAATGAAAATCCTTAATCTCCTGACAGATTTTTACTGAACTAAGAAATAATAATTATTTATTGTTTCTTTTTTTTTCCATTATTTTTATCATTTCTATTAGTTCTAGTTCTTCAAATATAGTAAAATATAAACTAGTTTAATATTCTATTTAAATTTGGAGGTTTGTATTTCATTGTTTGTAAAGAAACTATTAATATGCAGTTTAAGTTTTTATCTTGTTTTGATCCCTTTCTTTAAGCCTGATAAAGCAGCTGCCGCAAATTGGAGTTCAACATGTGCTTCGTTTGGTCAGGTAAAGCAAGGTGTGAATCCATCTTTTCAACAAATTAACTGTCTGTTAACAAATGCCGCATTGGCCTATAAGATTCCTCCTGAAATAGTAAAAGCAGTGGCTTATCAAGAAAGCGGCTGGAAACAATATGTTAATACCAAGCCACTTGTTGCCTCAGATGGCGGAATTGGCATTATGCAATTAACCAATCAAACAAAATATTCCGAAGAAAAGCTAAAAACAGATATTCTCTATAATATTCAAGCAGGCGTTGAAGTTTTAGACAGTATGTATAAACGTGGAGATTTGCCTAAAATTAGTGGTGCAGACCGCCAAATAATCGAGAACTGGTATTTTCCCATCATGGCCTATAATGGAACAAAACCTAGCAATAATCCGATTATAAGCAGTACAGGCAAACGCAACAGCAATGCTTATCAAGAAAAAGTACTGGGAATTCTTATGCGTGAAAGCTATCTAGAAGAGCACTCTTTGGCATCCTATCCTTTCAGCAAAAAAGACTTTCAATATAATTCAAATTCCGTGGACAATATAAAATTTATAACAAAAACCTATACGATAAAAGCAGAAATGCATGAATCTATTTATAACTTCACCAAAGGAGCCAAAGTAGTAACAACAGACATTGTAAACATGCGTAAATATCCGAATAAAGAATCTATTGGATTAAAAAATTTAGCTAAAAATACAACGTTAATCATTAATGGAAATTTCACTTATGATACCTCTTCTAAGCCAAACCAATATGTATGGTATCCGGTGAAAACGATGGATGGTAAAATTAGTGGCTTTATTTCATCTGTTTATATTACAAAAAAAGTGGAATCACCAACGGTATATACTGTGACTGATCAATCTAAAGTAATATCAGGGAAAGCCCCGGCAGGATTTACAGTAACGATTAAAAGAGGCGCATCTATATTAGCAGCACCAACAGCTAACAAAAGCGGCAAATTCACGGCTAAAATTGCACCACAAAAAGCAGGAACCAAATTAACGATTACTTACAAAAATAGCTTAAATACTGTAAGTGAAGCAAAAGTAATTACAGTTGCTGACAAAACGTCACCGGCTGCACCAAGTTTAAATAAAGTAACTAGTGTCTCAAAAACTGTTATAGGAAAAGCGGAAACCGGTTCCACCATTACTTTAAAAGTTAAAAATACTGTAATCGGCAAAGGAACTGCAGATAAGGCAAAAAACTTTAAAATTAACATTAAATCACAAAAAGCAAATACTGTTATTACTGCCATTGCAACCGATGCCAGCAAAAACACGAGCAAAAGCAGCGCTATAAAAGTTTTAGATAAAACACCGCCAGCTCCTCCTTCCTTAAATAAAACAACATCCAAATCCAAAGTTGTTACAGGAAAAGCAGAAGCTGGTTCAACAGTCATTTTAAAAGCGAATAATAAACAAATTGGTACAGGAAAAACAGATAAATCTCAAAACTTTAAAATTACGATTAAGCCACAAAAAGCAAACACTATTATTATGGCAACCGCAACCGATTCAGCAAAAAACACAAGCAAAAGCAAAAGCATCAAAGTAGTGAAATAAGCCATATAGAAATAAACATCCATTCTAGATTATAGAGTGGATGTTTTTTATCCTACCATTCATTTTTCAATACAATTTTACCAATAGCCTTACCGGATTCTAAATATTGATGAGCAAGTGGTGCTTCTTCAAACGTAAAGACTTTTTCATCCACTAACGGACAAATTTTTCCTTCCTCTACTACTTTTGCAATGTCTGCTAAAATTCTGCCATGATCTTTTCGCTGCTCTTCATTTAATATTTTTAACAACATAAATACAACGTGAAGAGATAAACCTTTGCTATGTAATGGCGATAAATCATGGGTAGATCGTGCTGCAATTGCCACCACAGTACCGTTAACTGCTGCCGCTTCAAAAGAACGATCTAAATTTTGTCCTCCAACTGTATCAAAAACTAATGAAAAACCTTTACCAGCTGTATACTGATCGACATATGCTTGTACAGATTGTTCCTTATAATTTATAACAGCATCTGCTCCCAGCTGTTTTGCCAACTTTATTTTATTTTCTGTAGAAGCGGTTGTATATACTTTCGCACCTGCCCATTTAGCTAGTTGAATAGCAATATGGCCAACACCGCCTGTTGCGCCATGTATTAACACATCTTGATCTTCCGTTAACTTGCCTTTTTCAAATAACGCTTCCCAAGCTGTAATGGCTACCAAAGGAATGGCTGCCGCTTCTTCCATTGAGATGTTTTTTGGCTTATGTGCAAGAAGGCGTTCATCTGCCAACATGTATTCTGCAAGCGCTCCTCCTGTTCCTTTAAAGCCGCCGGCACAGCCAAATACTTCATCTCCTACCTGAAATGAAGTAACACCTTCTCCAACCTCGGCAACCACACCAGCAACATCCCCATGAATAATAGCAGGCAAACTAGGCGCTGCAGCAGGTACTGCACCACTTCTCACTTTTGTATCAATTGGATTTACACTTGTTGCCCTTACTTTAATTAATACATGTCCACGACAAATAGTAGGCTTCGCTATTTCTGCTAGTTGAAAAACAGACGCATCTCCAAACTCTTTTATTAATTGTGCTTTCATTATTCTCCCTCCTGTTCTTTTTTTATTGTACATAAAAAAAGAACAGCACAACAATAATATGCATAATCGTCACGAAACTTTCTTTCTTTTTACATCCTTCTATTGATTTGATTCTGAGTTAAGCTAATTAGGTTTTTAAATCTCTTTATTGGGTTATAGAGTACTAATGTATTTTCCAATATGTACTATTTATTTGATATACAAAAAGTTTTTTTGATAGGGAGGAAAATAAATAATGATAAATGATTTAATGGATGAGGTAGCAGTTATAACCGGTGCTGCATCAGGGATAGGACGCGCATCTGCTATTTCTTTAGCAGCTTTAGGGGTTAAAGTTAGTTTGCTTGATTTAGAAATAAATCAATTAATGGAAGTCCAAAAAGAAATTTCACATGCGGGAGGAGAAGCTATTATTTTTGAAACAAATGTATCTGATCCTATTTCCTTAAAAAATGCAATTGAACAAACAGCAGAAAAATGGAAAAAAATTGATATCGCTTTAGTTAATGCGGGTATAAATGGACGTGTAGCACCAATTGAAACATTAACTCCATTAGATTGGGATACAACGATAGAAACAAACCTCAGAAGCACTTTTTTAACTGTCCGCTATTGCATTCCTTATATGAAAGAAAATGGAGGAAGCATCATTATTACAAGCAGCATCAATGGAAACAGAATTTACAAAAATTTTGGCATGTCTGCATACAGTACATCTAAAGCCGGGCAAGTAGCATTTGGAAAGATGGCCGCATTAGAGTTAGCGCAATATAAAATTAGAGTAAATATGATTTGTCCAGGTGCCATTTCTACAAATATTGATGCAAGTACGATTTCTGATCAAGAGAAACTAAACGAAATTACCATTCCTGTAGAATATCCAAAAGGAAATCAGCCACTTGCTCAAAAATCTGGAGAACCAGAACAAGTAGCCGACTTAGTCTGTTTCTTAAGTTCAAAAGCTTCCAGTCATATTACCGGAACAGAAATTTATATCGATGGTGCTGAATCATTGCTGTAAAGCTTCCATATAGAAAAAACTGAATGATGTCTAAAAAAGACTATACCATTCAGTTTTTTTTCGCTGCAAAATGGATTAGTTTATTTTTTATAGAAAAAATAATATGATACAAGTAAGAGTATAATTAAAATAATTTTTTTCGGAAATTTCATCTTAAAGAATTTATGTTAAAGGAGGATATACTATATAATGAATCAAGTAATCGAAACACTAAAAAATCACCGTTCATACCGAAAATATTCCCCAAAATCTGTATCAGCAGATATATTGGAAACAATTGTGGAAGCTGCACAGGCGTCACCATCATGGATAAATGGACAGCAAGTATCTGTCATTGTCGTCCAAGATAAGAGTCGAAAAGACCGTCTTGCAGAACTTTGCGGGAATCAAAAACATATAAATGAGGCTCCTGTATTCCTTATATTTTGCGCAGATTTCTATCGTGCAAAACTTGCTAGTGAAATGGAAGATACTCAGTTGGAAGCACTAAATGATATAGATGCATTATTAGTAGGGGCAACAGATGTAGGACTCGCAATGGCAAATGCCATTACAGCGGCAGAATCCTTGGAACTTGGCACTGTGCCAATTGGTGGCATAAGAAGAAACTCTCTAGAAGTGGTGGACTTTTTACAATTGCCAAAATACGTAATTCCAATCTCTGGATTATGTCTTGGTTACCCCACAGAGGATCCTGGCATAAAACCACGATTGCCAAAAGAAAGCATTATACATAAAGAAATCTATAATCAAGACCAGCTGCCTTTTTTACAGGCTTATAACGAAACCTTTAAAACTTATTTAAAAGACCGTGGCGACACAGAAGCAAACTGGACTGACCGCGTTGCTAAGTTTTATAGCCAATCCTATTATCCTAGCAATGCTGATATGCTGAAAAAACAAGGATTTCCTGCAAAAGATTTGCTTAAATAATACAAACATAAATAGGTCGGAGGCGCCTAGCCCCCAACCTATTTACTCCATTTATGGAATACTATTTAACAATTTAGTCCTTTTCTACCACAAGCGGCACGACTTTTCCTTCATTTACATTAATGAGTCCATAATCGGTTATTTTTAAGGCTGGACTTACAGGAAGAGATAATGTACTTAATGACATAATCACATTATAATGTTCATATCCTAAGGACTTTAAAGCATTCGTTAACTGTTCCACTTGCTTTGAGACAGTATCCAAAGGTTCTTCTGATAATATGCCTCCTACAGGTAGTGGAACAATAGAAAGAATCTCTCCGTTTTCTACACAGCATATGCCACCTTGATGTTTAATTACTTCATTTGCTGCTAGCAGCATATCCTTTTTATTTTTTCCTACAACTAAAAGGTTATGATTATCATGAGAATAAGTGGTTGCCACGGCTCCTCTTTTTAAAATATCTCCATTAATTAATCCATGTGCTTGATTATTGTTTTTCCCATATCGTTCAAAGGTTTTTATTAAACAATGATCACTTTCTTCCCATAAAAGTTCCTTATCCTTCACCCGAAGAATATCTTGTTTTTCTTCCGTAAAAGTAGAACCATTTTGTACATGAATTATTCGGCAAGTAAGATTGCTATTTTCATAAGGAAGCCTCACACTAAAATCTTTTTCTTGTAAAGCCCTTAACTTTATACTTTCATAAAAAGATTTTGGAAATTGTTTGTCCATAACCGTTTGCATATAAAGCTCGGAAGCATCATATTCTAAACTCCCCTTCTTATATACATGATCTATCAGAAAGTTTTGCAAATCAGACACAAGCAGGAAATCTGCTATTTTCCCAGGAGCTATTACTCCTCTATCATACATCCTCATTCGCTGTGAAGGTGTATAAGTACACGCATAAATTGCCTTTTCCGGCGCCATCCCCATTTTTATAGCTTTCTTCAATAAAACATTTAAATGGCCCCTATTTTCAAATGAATCTGCCATTACATCATCTGTGACAAAACAAAAGTGTTCATCTACCTGATTTTCTAATAAATAGTCCATCACTTCTTTCGTCATTGATTTTTCTTGGATTTCAAGAAACATACCAATGGCAATCCGTTCTTTCATTCCTTCAACTGTTTGATGGGTATGATCAGAATTAACTCCTGCATACGCTAAAGTTTGCAATTCTAGATCTAATAGTTTTGGAACATGTCCTTCTATTATTAGTTCAGGATAAGATGTAAGAATATGTGTAAGAATCTGGTTTGTTTTACAGTTGGGATCTGTAATCACATCATAATAGTTCATGATTTCACCCAAACATTTAATCTGCTCTGTATTTAACAATTCATCTATATCTTCTATTTCAATAGATCCGCCTGTTGTTTCCATTGATGTTGCAGGAACAGAACTTGGAATAGCATAGAACATATCTACCGTACAGTTCTTGCTTGCTTTAATCATCTCTTTTACTCCTGCTATTCCAAATACATTCGCCATTTCATGTGGCTCAGGTACAATTGTAGTAACCCCATTTTTAATTAAACCATAAGAAAAAGTAGCAGGTGTTACCATAGTGCTTTCAATATGCAAATGAATATCAATTAAACCTGGTATCATATATTTCCCGTTAGCTTCCAATATTTCTTTTGCTTGAAAAACTTCGGCACCTTTTTGACCAATATATAGAAATTTCCTATCCTTTATTGCTACATTTCCTTTAATAAACTTTTTATAATAGCTATTGTAGACAGTAGCACCTACTACTAGCATATCAATATTCATTTTACCCCTCCTGGCTAATCAACTAGCACCATCTGATTTCTTGGAATAACAATTATAACTTTCTGGCCTGCATGATATGGATCAACCATTTCCTTATTAATCGTAAAATCTCCAATAGATGTTTCCACAACATATTGATAACTTCTACCAAGAAATGTAGTAACTTTAACCATTCCGATCATTCCATTTTGGGGTATTACCTGATCTTCTGTCATCTCTGTTAGCATAAAGTCATCTGGACGTATAGCCCCTATTTTTTTATTCAGATTATTCATATGGACATGTCTTTGAATCGTGAATACAAGATTTCCTTTATAAAGTTCAATTTCATTTTCTTTATCTATTCTTTGATCAAATTCTATAAAATTCTTAAAACCAATAAAATCAGCAACAAACTTTGTTTCAGGATACTGATAAATAGTGGCAGGGTCACTAAGCTGCTCAATAACTCCCTTATTCATAATGGCTACCTGATCTGAAATTGAAAAGCATTCCTCTTGATCATGAGAAACATATACAGTTGTAATTCCTAATTCTTGTTGAATACGTCGTATTTCCACTCGCATATTTACACGTAAGTTTGCATCTAGATTACTTAACGGTTCATCAAACAACAGGATTTCTGGTTCAATTACTAAAGCTCTTGCAATTGCTACACGCTGCCTCTGCCCCCCAGAAAGTTCTGCTGGAAATCTATTTTGAAATCCAGATAGATTAACAGTTTCCAACATGTTTAATACACGCTTTTCTATCTCTATTTTTGATACTTTTCTTAACCTAAGACCAAAAGCAATATTATCAAATATAGTTAAGTGCGGAAATAAAGCATAGTTTTGAAAAACAAAACCGAAGTTGCGTTTATTTACTGGCACTTTTGTATAATCTTTATCTTTAAATAAAAACTTACCTTCAGTGGATTGCAAAAATCCAGCTATCAAACGTAATGTGGTGGTTTTTCCGCACCCACTTGGTCCTAAGAGAGAAACAAGCTTCCCCTTTTCTATCTTAAGGTTAAAGTCTTTTAAGATTTCTTTTTTGTTATATGCAACAGAAATATTTTGCAGAGTAAATAAAGCCATCTCTTTTAACCACCTCTATCTTTTTGTAAAATAAGATAATCCCATTAATCTTTCTACTAGGAACATAAAAATCGCCGTAATAAGCATAAGCAATACAGAAATTGCTGCAACGGTTGGATCAAAATAATTTTCTACGTAAAGTAACATCTGAATTGGAAATGTACTAATTCCAGGACCTGTCATATAAACGGAAATATCTACATTATTAAAAGATTCCAGAAATGCAATCATTACAGCGGCCATAATTCCTGATTTAATATTTGGAAGCACTATAGTAAAGAACGTTCCAAGCTTACTTGCACCTAAGCTTTGTGCAGCTTCTTCTATACTAAAATCAAAATTGGTTAGACTAGAATATATTACCCGAATAATAAAAGGCAGCATAATAACGGTGTGCCCAATAAATAAGGAAACATAGATAGGAAGTTGATAAGCAACTACTATATAACGCAAAAACGAAAAACCTAATACAATTCCAGGAATCAGAACAGGAGAAACAAAAACAGCATTTACTAGGCCCTTGCCTTTAAAGTCAAATCGGCTTAATGCATACGCTGCAGGAATCCCTAGTATTAGGGCTAAAATATTTCCTGCTATGGAAACCATAATGGATGTTTTAAATGTAGTTAAAAACATTTCCACTTTAAAAATATTCTCATACCATTTGAATGAATATTCTTCTGGAGGAAATTTCAAAATATTTCCGCTCTCAAAAGAAGTGATGGATATAATTAGTAAAGGCCCTAGTAAGAAAATAAACACGAGGAGTGTAAAAAGGGCCAATCCTCTATTTTTTTCCTGCATACACCTTACCCCTTTGGATTTAATTTTTTGGCTAATCCATTCATTATGGAAATAATAATAAATGTTACGATAATCATAATTGTTGCGACTATTGAAGCAAGTTTCCAATTATTTAGTGTGATCGCATTTTGATATAAAAACGTGGAAATTACTCGTTGTTTTCCACCAAGCAAAGCAGGTGTTGTGTAGGCGGTAAAACTACCAACAAACACTAAAATACCTCCATTAACTAAACCTGGTACACATAATGGAACAACCACTTTTAAAAATACACCTAACTTAGAAGCTCCTAAACTTTCCGCCGCCTGCAACAAGTCATCTTCGATATTCTCCATTACTCCCACTAAAGTAACAATTACTAATGGCAAAAATAAATGAACTAATCCAATTATGATTGAAGAAGGAGTATAAAGAATCTCAAGAGGCTGTTCAACTAATCCCATATTTATTAATAGCTTGTTAAGCACTCCATTCTTCCCGACAATTATCATCCAACTGAAGGAACGGACTACCGGGCTTGTTAAAAGGGGGAAAATAGTCAATAGTAAGAAAATAGCTTTTTTTCTGGCTTGCAGTTTTGAAATATAATAAGCAACTGGGAAGCCAATTAGAATACAAATAATGGTTGTTAACAAGCTAACACGAAGCGTTGTCAGCAATATTTTAAGAAAATAGTCATCTCTAAAAAAATCAATATATCCCTTTATGCTAAAGGTTCCATCATCATGTAAGGTTGTCCCTATCATAGAAAGAATGGGAATAACCATAAATATGGTTAAAAACAAAATGCCTGGCAATAGCAACAGGTATAGATATCTTTTTTTCACGTTACCACTCCCTGTTCCGAGTTTTATTTTATGAATTTAAGATGCGGACAAATAGATTAAAAAATGTCTCTACTTCAATCTCTAAGCAAACGTGCAAATTGGCTTGTTTATTTAAGCGGTTTTGAAAATCGCATACCAACTGTCCATCACATAGTTCACTTTTTGTTTCAACATCTACATAATGCTTTACCATTGTTGCTAAATTTCTTTGTATGGCAATTCCAACTGCTAAAGGATCATGCATCGCACAAGCATGTACACCATAACGAGCGAAATATTTTTGCTGATAATCACTGGTGCTTTCACTTATATATTGAGCCAACCGCTTATCGTGCAATAATTCAATATGCTCTTTTGTTAATAAAGCTTTTCTTGTAATATCTAAACCAACTTGTATTAACGTTTGGAAGCCAGCATGGAGAACAATTTTAGCTGCTTCTGGATCAACATAAGTATTAAATTCAGCGGTTGGTGTAACATTGCCAACTCCCTTTACGACTCCTCCCATAAAAATTACTTCTTTTACGTGCTTCGTAATTTGCGGGCACTTTTTTACAGCTAATGCTAAGTTCGTAAGGGGACCTGTCAAAATCAACGTTACTTCACCAGGAAAACTTAAGATAGAGTTAATAATAAAATCTGGAGCGAATCCATCACTAATCTGATTTTTTATAGGAGCGTTTTTTAACGCTCCTCCAAGTCCATCCGCCCCATGTATCCGGTGTTCAAAAAATGGATTCCTCAATATAGGATTAGAAGCACCTTTAATTACAGGAATATCATCCACCCCTAAAAAATCTAATATTTTACACGTGTTAGAAGTTGCCGTATCTAATGAAACATTTCCATTTACTGTTGTAATTCCTAAAATATCAAATTTTTGGCTTTTTACTGCAAGTATGATGCCAATTGCATCATCTATTCCTGTATCCACATCCAATATTACTTTATCTTTCATTTATGACCCTCTTTTCTTATTGAACAAGCTCACGATTCCAGCGATCAATCCAATTTTGAAGATTACCATTCACAAATTTCATATCTAATGTGTGTAGACTCTTAATTAATTCTTCACCATATGTTAACCCTTCTGCTTCTTTATCTGTTAATTGAACCTCTATGTTTACTGGCGAATCCACTTTATTTTTTGCTGACTTTTCCTGTGCTTCTTTGCCTAATATATAATCAATAAATTTTTCGGAAAGTTCTTTTTGATCGGTTCCTTTTATAATGTTCACAGTATTCAATACTGCATAGCCGCCTTCAGATGGGGTCACAAATTTTGCATTAGGAACAGCTTCCTGTAAATCAGCAAAATACATTTCCATGATTGGACCTGCAGCAATTTCTCCTTGTGCAAACATATTCACATATTCTGAAGTTTGTCCGTATTCTTTTACTACACTTGGCATAAGATCTTTTACTGCATTAAAGGCTTGATCTTCATTAAAGTTATCTTTTCCACTAACCAATGAAGCTGCATCTAAAAACATTGGACCCGTTGTAGATGTAATGCTTGGAATTGTAATTTTCCCTTTTAAATCTTTACTCCAAAGATCTTTCCACGATGTAATTGGCTGAGCTACATTATCAGGATTATAAGCTATGCCAAATTGCGCAATTGTATAAGCTGGACCATATGCTTCTCCAAGAGGCGCCTTTGCTACATCATAGATATTATCAATATTAGAAATCTTACTGCGATCGATTGTATCGAATAAACCATCTTCAATCCCTTGTTGTGCATAATAATCAGATAGGAAAATAACATCCACATCGGAGCTGCCTTGTTTGATCTTATTTAGTCGGTCTGCATTATTGCCTGTATCCAGAACAATTTCTACATTATTTGCCTCTTCAAATGGTTTATAAATTTCATCACGGAAAAAGTCTTCGTTAAATCCCCAAGTAGAAACCACTAATTTTTCTGTTTTTTCCTCCTTGCTAGAGTCACTATTAGAACCGCATGCTGCTAAAAGCAATAAAGATGTTGCTGCAAAAACATTAAATATTTTTTTCATTTTTTTACCCCTCACTTTTATTTGTTAGTATTTGTTTGCCAGCTACTTATTTAGCTAGCTTTTCTATTCGCTAACCACAGAACGTATTTTTATAGTATTACCATAAATAACATTCCGATCTAGCAAAAAAAAAGACAATCTTAAATAGAATTATTCTTCTACTTAAGATTGTCTTTTCTTTGTATACAAAGATTCAACGTATCTTTAGTTCATATATTCATGGCGTTCTCCTTAGAATTGATCCCAGAAAAAATCCACATCTATTTTTTATATAATACTATATTCGTAAAAGCAACTTGCGTATAAGAATCATAGTCTCTAAGAATAGCTTCTATATTCCAGTTTGTTTGTTCTTTTAATTCTTCTTTTAGTTTCTTTTTAAATAATAGGGACAGATGAAAATCTACTTCCTGCTTTAAACTCGGCACTTCTCCTTCTAATGCAGCAGAACGGGAAGCACGAGGATGTTTTGCTTGTAATGTAATAATGTTTTGCTCCATACTTACTTTTAGCAATGTTGTACCAGCACCAAACAATTCTTTTGATATCTTATTATAGATTTGAGAAAGAAATCTTTTTGTCTCATTAGAATCTATGATAAATCACCTGCCAAACTATCGATATTGGTTATTATACATATAATCAATAACTAATTCAATAGAATGTGCGGATTTTTTTAAAAAAATATGTTTTTTCGTCATTTTTTCTTTCGTTACACCGTAAATACCGAACTTTTCCATAATCAGAAATTAATTTATGACTAACTAATTTATTTTTCACCTTACTTTATTATATCTGTGCACAATAAAAAATACGACATACTTGTTATATTTTCTTACAATATCAATTGAGGTATAACTAAAATTAGGAAGGTAGTTAATAAAACTACTTTAGCAAAGAAAATATATTGTCGAATAATAACGGTTAGCGTGAATTACTTCTTTTTGTCATACTAAATCTTTTATAATTTTACGGTCAATACTTACTTACCACTCCTACAGGTACAAACTAAATGACGAGGTGTAAAACTATTTTATTTCCTCCATAGTTATATTTAAGGAATAAATCTAGTTTCCCGTTAGCAATTCTCACATTTTCTTCGAAATAATAAGAATACTCTAACTTATCAAATTACACTTTTCTCCTTATCCTGATAAGCAAAAAGGAGGATCTCATCCTAGAGAATCCCCTTTACCCTAACTTTGGAAATGTAATTTCAAAAGTCGTTCCTTCACCTAATACACTATCCACTTTTATGGTGCCTTCATGCTTATCGACAATCCATTTGGCAATGGATAAGCCTAAACCGGTGCCTTCAATATTTGTTCTAGATTGCTCTACTTGATAAAAGCGATTAAATATTTTTGGTATATCCTCTTTAGGAATCCCTATGCCATTATCTTGCAGCGTTAACGTAATTGTATGTGTTTTTTCAATGGCATTCATAATAATTTCTCCCTCTTCTTCTGTGAATTTCATACTGTTATCCACAAGTATAACGAGGAGCTGATGAATTCTTTCCTTATCGCCGACCAATTGAATAGCATCCTTTAATTGAACTTCGATCTGTTTGCCTTGAAATTCCGCAATATCTGTATACTGCTCTCTTACTTCATTTAATAAATCAGTCAAAGAAAATGCCTGTTTTGTAATCTCCATTTGATTGGAATCCGATCTTGCAAGTGTCAATAAATTTGCCACTAGCTTAATAAGTCTTCTTGTCTCTTTTGAGATAACGGAAATATCTAATGCTTTGTCTTGAATGGTCGCTTCTGGCTCTTGAAATAAAAGATCCGTTCTTGTTTGAATAACAGCCAGGGGCGTCCTTAATTCATGGGATGCATCCGACACAAATTGCTGCTGTGTTTCCCATGATTTTTGTATAGGGACAAGTGCTCTTCCTGCAAGAAAATATCCTGCAATTACAGCACAAATGCCGCCAATAATGCCGCCTACTGTCATAATGATAATTAAACGGTCCAACATTATCTTTTCTGGATCAATATAGCGAATAAATTGAACCACAACTTCTTCATTATTTAGATTTACCTTAGTAGCAAGTGTATGAAAACGACTTCCATCAGAAGATTGTTTTTCTTCAATTAGTCCTATCTTTTCTGGATTAAAGGCACTCTCTTCCTCCTCATAATCAATCATTGCATGATCAGATACTTCTGTTATTTTTTGATCTTTCCAGACAATATAATTCACTTGCGGCTCTAGTATGGGCCCTCGATTTCCATCTCGGTTTCCCTGCTTTTCCATCGATTTAATCATATCAACTGCTTTTATAAGAGACTTATTTACATCGCTATAGATCTGTTTTTCTGTATAGTGATAGATAAGTGTACCTAACACAAACATTAATACAATAAAAACAAGGGAGTTTAGCATTGTCAGTTTTATTCTTGTTTTTTGAAACATTATGATAGGCTCCTTAACTCTCTTTTAAAATATACCCCACACCACGAACTGTTTGAATATCTTTATGATAGGAAAATTCCTCTAGCTTTTTCCGCAATTGGTGGATAAATACTTCTACAATGGCAATGGTAGTATCTGAATCAAATCCCCAAATACGGTCAAAAATCTGCTCTTTCGTTAAAATTTTCCCAGAGTTTTGAATAAGGTATTCTAATAAATCATATTGTTTAATCGTCAGCTTAATAGGAACATCTTTCACCAAAACATCATTCTCTTTGCCCGTTAAAATAATTCCCCGATATTTTATGCCCTCGTCCATATCAAGTACACCGCTTCTTCGCAATAATGCTTTTATTCGCGCTAAAAGCTCAGGTGCTTGAAATGGTTTTACTAAATAATCATCCCCGCCAAATTCCAATCCTTTTACCCGATCTTCTAAAGAATCTTTTGCTGTCAAAAACAAAACAGGTGTCTTGATTTTTTCCTTTCTTATTTCTTTTACAATATCAAATCCATTCATATATGGAAGCATCACATCTAATACAATTAAATCATAAATATTTTGCTGGGCATAAAATAAGCCATCTTCCCCATTATCTGCTCCATCTACTTCATATTCCTTTTCTAAAATTTCTTTTATCGATTCTAATAAGGAAATATTATCTTCTACTATTAATATTTTCATATTCATTCTCCTCACTTTTATTAAAAGCTAATTCTATCTTATTAATCTGCATCTAGAAATACAAGTTGGATTTCTAATTTTATAGGAGTCATCTATATATTGTATCAAGTTTCCCATGTATCGTTTTAATTTCTGACTATCAAAAGAAAAGCGACCGCACCTTGCGAATCGCTCTTCTTCTGCCTAGTTTTCTATTTGCCTTTATATACATATAGTGTAGAACTTCCGCCACGTTGATTCTGGATATCGGTATTATCCGTATTATCAGAAGAACTGCTGTTATCGCTAGAATCATCTGAATACTCACTGCTTGGAACTTCCTCGCAATTCTCTTGAATCCACGAAGTTACATCACTATTTCCACTGCCGCCCATTCCTTGGCCAGAAATCAAGAAATATTTAATCTCCCCATCATCTGCCATTTTTTCCAATTCTTCAACAGTCGGCGCAGGATCACTTCCACCAAATCCTCCCATTGCCATAACAGCATA
The DNA here is from genome assembly GCF_002835805.1 of Niallia nealsonii. Classification (GTDB taxonomy): domain Bacteria; phylum Bacillota; class Bacilli; order Bacillales; family Cytobacillaceae; genus Niallia; species Niallia nealsonii. Next base: position 22,134 of record NZ_PISE01000060.1, read on the forward strand.
ATCTGTATTCAGCATAATGGAATAAGCAGACTGTGCTCTTTGAACAGCTAGGAAGAATTTTTCACCATTATAATTTTCTTCTAAATATTGCATCAGCTCCGTATCAACGCCATCCATTTCTCCGCCGCCCATTTTCCCATTATCGCTAGGCGGGGTGCCTCCTTGCATTTGTGAAGCATTTCCTTGGTTATTTGTTGAATTGGATGAATTTGAGCTATTGTTGCTATCATCTGCGTTATCTGTGCCACGCGTCATATTACCGCCTGATCCTCCTTGCATGCCGCCAGGTACTCCCATATCGCTACCTGGACCTCCTTGCATACCTCCACCTCGACCGCCGCCCATTGCACTTGTCGGTCCAGCTGTTGGAGTGGATTCGTTTCCTGTTTTTGTTATAGTAATAGCTGTCCAATAGATCGGAAGCACTAAGAGGGAAAGAATGCTTGCAATCGCAATTGTATGTTTGATTGTTTCGCTTGATTTGGCTGCAACAAGAAGCATAAACAATACAACTCCGAGAATAATGCCAACCCACATCCAAATAATAGAAACAGATGAACTATTTTGATAAACAATCAATGCTTCGAATAAACTTGTTACAAGAATGCCAACTGGCAACAACCAGCTTTCCCAGCCTTTTTCTTCTTTATAAAAGTTAAATAATGTCGTAAAGCCAATACCTATTAACGCTGCTATTGCAGGAGCCATCATACTTAAATAATAATGATGGTAAAATAACGCGATACTAAAAAATACCATCATTGGCATAAGCCATGCTAACCAAAATAAAGAAAAATGATGCTGCATTGTATATCTTCTCGTTTTCAAGAAAGTTACTACTAATCCAATTACTGCAAATAACACAAATGGAAGGAGCCAACTAATTTGTCCAGAAAGTTCGCTTTGGAATAAGCGCAGAGGACCTGCATCTCCAGTATTAAACATTCCTGAATTCTGGCTAGAACCGTCATTCATCATGCCGCCTTGCCCACTTGGAGGATTTCCGCCACCATCTTGCATACTTGAACTTGAAGAAGTTCCTTCATTGTTTTGAGTATTTGTACTAGATGATTCAGAATTATCATTACTATTGCTATTAGTTGTCTGATCACTGTTTTGCGTTTGTTCCGTACTGTTAGTAGTTGGCATTTCTTGTTGTCCAGAACTACTCCCGCCACCTGAATTATTCCCTGTTAAACGGGATAATCCATTATAGCCAAGCGCTAATTCTAATACAGAATTTGTTTCGCTTCCGCCCATATAAGGTCGTTCACTTTCAGGTGTTAAATCAACAGCCACTGCCCATGACAAAGAGATAACGGCTAAAACAACTGTTGAAATGACCAAGTTTATTATTTTCTTTACCATTTTTATTTCTCTTGTTGCAAAGAAATAATAGAAGAAAAATGCTGGCAATACCATAAACGCTTGCATCATCTTCACATTAAAACCAACACCTACTAAAGCAAAACTTAAAATTAGCCATCCTAGTTTCTGCTTTTCAACAGCTTTCATAAGAGCCCATGTTGCTGTCATTAACGTCAGAAGCAAAATGCTATCGACATTGTTTGTACGTACTACCGCTACAAAAATTGGGGAGCATGCGAGTACTAAACTTGAAATTAATGCTGAGTTTCTGCCGAATTTTGGTTTCACTATTAAATAAAGTAAAAAAACAGATACGACTCCAGCTAATGCTTCCGGCAGCAATAATACAAAATCATTAAATCCAAAAATATAAGCAAATATAGCTTGTATCCATAAAGCGACAGGAGGTTTATCAACTGTGATAAATCCTGCAGGATCAAAAGATACAAAGAAAAAGTTATGGAAGCTTGTCAACATACTTTTTACTGCCACACTATAATAAGAATTAGTTCCCGCATTTTGCAAATTATAAAAATTTAGCCCTGCAGAAAACAATAGTATGATAATTAAAAGGATATCCACTCTTCCTTTAGTCCATTTTTTCATAAATACCTCATACTTTCTGTTATTTTTCACTATTTTAAACGTTTCTTTCTACTAAGCATCACTTGCTTTTTTGTTAAAAACAAATAGCTTTGCTCCTATAAAGTTGATGAAAACACCAATGATTGTTACTGCAAACTTGCTTGCAGCCAAACTCCAATGATTTTCAGCGTAAAAAAGATGGAGAAAAAACATCGTAATCAATAAAGTTAAGCCATTGACACAAACAAAACGGACAAACTCTTGCCAATTTGCTTTTTCTTTCCTTTTAAATGTCCAAGTACGGTTCATAAAATAGCTATTTAATAGTCCACAAATATAGGAGATGCATTGTGCAAATAAATAATTTACAGATAAAACAGCTAATAATGTATACACAATAAAATCAATGCAAGTATTGATGCCACCTACTGCTGCAAACTTGCCAAAAATGATAAATTTCTGCTTCATTTTGTTGTAACGATCGTTTTTGTTTGATTTTCTACACTATACACATCCTGCACAATATATAATGGCCGATTTTTTGCTTCATCGTAAATGCGTCCTACATATTCCCCCATTACCCCTAACATCATGAGGATAATGCCGCTAAAGAATAGCTGTATCACAATAATAGAGGACCATCCTGTAATAGTAGTGGTTGTAAAAAGTTTTTGATACAGCACAACGAGCATATAAATAAATCCGATAGTTGATAATGCCGCACCTAGATAATTAGCTATTTTTAATGGTTTATAAGAAAAAGAAGTTATGCCATCTATGGATAATTTAAGCATTCGTTTTAATGGATATTTTGTTTCACCAGCATATCTTTCGTCTCTCTCATACTCTACAGCAGTTTGCTTAAAGCCAACCCAGCTTACTAATCCTCTGACAAATCGATTTCTTTCATGAACATTTTGCATCTGCTCACAAACTTTCCGATCGATTAAACGAAAATCACCTGTATCAATCGGAATTTCAATGTCTGTCATGGCTCGTAGTGTCCGATAAAATAGGGCGGCTGTTTGTTTTTTAAAAAAGGTTTCTCCCTTTCTTGCCGTTCTTTTTGCATACACAACATCATAGCCGTTTTTCCATTTTTCAATCATTTCCAATATCAATTCAGGAGGATCTTGGAGATCTGCATCAATAATAATGATGGCATCTCCTTTTGCATAATCCATTCCAGCTGTAATCGCAATTTGGTGACCAAAATTTCTAGAAAAATCAATTATTTTTATATGATTATCGGTTTTTCCTAAATGTTTTAATATATCAACAGTACTATCTCTGCTTCCATCATTAATAAACAATAGCTCATATGTTTCCGCCGTACTGTCCAGCACAATTTTTAGGCGTTCGTACGTATGTTCTATAACCTGTTCTTCATTAAATACAGGTATAATAATAGAATATTTTATGTTATCCATTTATTATCACCTTTCCTTTCATAAACTGTAACAACATTGTTTTGTTACTTCCGAATGGAATAATGTGATTCTACTGAATAAACCTTAATTAATCCTTAACTTTCCTGAAATATCCTATAAAAGAATAGATCTATCGAAATTTATCTTGATATATAATCTTTCATTAACAAAATAATGCTGTCCTTTTTTAAAACACAAAAAATCCCCTACTAGTATAGAGGATTTGAGAGTATATTTAACATATATTTATATAACATCTGGCAATTTAAAGTAATTGGACAATTTGCTGTCTACATGACTTTTCCAGCCATCAAGAGGCACATCAAGCTCTGTTAATAATTTATAGGCGTGCACCCATGCACTCATTTCTGCATGTACGCGATAAGACCAGTCATTTAGCCATTTATCATAATCTAAATCCCCTTGAATAAAATCCAGCACATGGCCGATCTCATGGGCAAGAGCATACGTATTTTCCAAAGAAATTTCATAAGGAATAGTAATAAACATATTTGCATTAAAACTGATTTTCTTCATAGAATTATATACTACCTTACAGCCCAGCTCTTCTGCTTTTTGAACTACCTGCAAAAACTTATCTATTGAAATCATTATGCACATTCTCCTTTTTTCTAATAATATTCAAAACTTATCTTCATTTACTATGCCATTTATCATTGATTTATCAGCAAAATAAAAAAATACCAAACATTTCCTCGCTCATTTATTCTCATTTCATGTTTATCCATCTCCAAATCGGCTATATAACCAATGTACAATTTATTTAAAAAATTTTTTAGGAGTGATCAATATGGCAGACAAAATGAGCAGAGAAGAAGCAGGAAGAAAAGGCGGACAAGCAACAGCTAAAAATCACGATAAGGAATTTTATCAAGAAATTGGACAAAAAGGCGGAGAAGCTACTTCTAAAAACCATGATAAAGAATTCTATCAAGAAATTGGTGAAAAGGGCGGAGAAGCTACTTCCAACAATCATGATAAAGAATTCTATCAAGAAATCGGAAAAAAAGGCGGAGAAGCTACTTCCGACAATCATGACAAAGAATTCTACCAGGAAATCGGAAAAAAAGGCGGAGAAGCTACCTCCAACAACCATGATAAAGAATTCTACCAAGAAATCGGAAAAAAAGGCGGCAATGCAACTAATCGAAACAACGATTAATCCATTGATGCCATTTATAATAGGTAACTCTAAAACCCAAATGCTCTAATTAGAGCATTTGGGTTTGTTCTTATTTCTAGTAACGGTTTTTACACTTATCATTTTACATGAAAACTATATTTATGAAAATGTTTAGACCGGATATATTGTCTGATGATCTGCAACAATAGTTATCTCATTTTCTTTAGCATTCACTGTTAAATCTGCATTAGAGGAATAATACCATGTTTTTTGATTTTCTTCTACTATAAATAAATTTAGTTCTTCTTGAAAATCAAGCAAGTTTTTAAGCTCCGTTTTTGTAACCGATGCAGTAATAATCCATTTCTTCTCTTTTGGAGTTACAGAATAATGATTGGTTTCAAGAAATAGTCTGCTTCCAATGGCATGACGAATCATTAACATTATTGCTCTCCTCCCGGCAAATCAATTAACATAATAAAACTGTCTTCTAAGGCATCTATTTTCAAAAAATCAATATCTGCAATACGTGCAGATCCATGTTTTTCAATGGCATATTCATTGTTTAGCAGCACTTTTCCATCAATTATATAAACAAAAATTTTCCTGCCCTCTTTTTGTTTATATTCTAGCCCCTCTTTGGCATCGATTTTTGATAAATATACAGTAGCATCTTGATGAATTTTTGCAATCCCTTTACTAGAATTAGGAGCTACAATTGGCACTAGCTGATTTTTTAAAAGACTAGTATCATAGCTAATATCTTCATAGGAAGGGGGCAATTGTTTTGCATCAGGAAAAAACCATAATTGAAGAAACCTTCCTGGTTTTGTCTCGGATGGATTAACTTCTGAATGAAGAATTCCTGTTCCTGCTGTCATTCTTTGTACCTGACCAAATTCAATCACTCCACTATTTCCTAAACTATCTTCATGTTTTAGCTGTCCACTTAACGCAATAGAAACAACTTCTGCTTCTCTATGTGGATGTACTCCAAATCCATTTCCCGGTTGAATAATATCATCGTTTAATACTCGCAATGGTCCAAATTGGACATTTTTAGGATCATAATAAGGACCAAAAGAAAAACTAAAATGACTCTCTAACCACTCATTTCTTGCTGAATGCCCAGCTTCTTTCGGAAATATCTGTATCATCCTTGCATCCCCCTTTAGTAACTCCCTCTATTTTGCAAAATGTTGCTGAAACCAGCTTGCTGCTGCTTCTACTTCTGTTCTTGTTAATTGATGACCATAGTTTTCCCAATGCATATGAATATGTGCTCCGGCATTTGCCAATAACACTTTCAAGTCTTCTGATTCTTGCAAAGGACAAATAGGATCATTTTTTCCTGCTGCAATAAAAACAGGAAGATCCTTTAAATTTGGAAGGTCTATCCCTCGGCTTGGAACCATCGGATGATGTAAAATAGCCCCTTTTAATCCATCCGCATAATGAAATAAAATGCTTGCTGCTATATTTGCCCCGTTCGAGTAACCGATTGCCACAATATTTTTGCGGTCAAATTCATATTTTTCTGCACTTTCATTTAGAAACTCATTTAATTCTGTTGTACGAAATACTAAATCTTCCTCGTCAAACACACCTTCTGCTAATCTGCGAAAGAAGCGAGGCATTCCATTTTCTAAAATATTGCCGCGAACACTTAAAACAGAGCTTTCTGGCTCTACTAATTCAGCTAAAGGAAGCAGATCATGTTCTGTTCCGCCTGTACCATGCAATAATAGCAGAGTTGGTTTATTCTGATTGGTTCCTTTTTTAAAAATATGTTGCATCTGTATCCTTCTCCTATTCTTAATTTGGTCTTTTTATACTAAACATTTCTCCAAGTTTGCTATAATTATCGCCAGCAAGTCTAGCGACAGGCTTTAACTGCTCAGCATCTATTTTTCCATCCTTATATAATTCTTCTTGAATATGAAAGCAAACAGCGCGGCCGAGTATTAAATCACAGGTAGGTTTCCCTTCATCATTTGTAATGGTAATAATGCTCTCTAGCTTACATTCTATTCTAATTTTAGCTTCTGTTATTCCTGGTGTTGAGATTTTAGCACTTTCTGCCTTCTGCATATGAGCATACTCAATTTCACTTTGATTGCTTGGCAAACTTGCTGCTGTTTCATTTATTTTTTCTATATTCTCCTGATCACAAATATGGACAACAAAATCCTTATTTAGACTAATATTACGAGCTGTATCTTTTTGTATATGGTCTTTTCTTTGAATAGCGATAGAAAGAATCGGCGGATCCGAGGAAACGATATTAAAAAAACTAAAAGGTGCACCATTTAAAGCACTTTCTTCTCCTATGGAAGTCACAAATGCTATCGGTCTAGGAAGGATGCTTCCAATTAAAAATTTATACACATCCTTAGGCGACAAAGAGGCTGGATCAATCATAAACATTATTTTTCCTCCTAGTTATCTAATCAATCGTATAAAAAACGCATTTATCTTGAATTCAAGATAATTATACTATTTATATTTCTTTTATGTCAAATAGATAAAGTGAAATTTCCAGCAATGAGTTTTATGGACAAATTTCCTCTCCAAATTCTTGAGTTGATAGTCTTAAAGTCTGTTAAATAAGGATAAAATCAGCTAGCCTGTACATGCTTTCAAAACGAAAGACACATGATTCATTCATGTGCCTTTTTTAAAATTTTTTCTATTATTTAAAGACTTTAACACGTTCTTCTAACGGCTTAAATTCTTTTTGGCCTGGTTCAGCTGTTGGTTTGCCAAATGGCATTTGTGCCACTAATTTCCATGTTCCTGGAAGATCCCATTTTACTTGCACCGCTTCATCAATTAGAGGATTATAATGTTGCAAAGATGCTCCAAATCCAGCTTCTTCTAACGCCGTCCAAATAACTAACTGATGCATCGCAGACGTATGTGCAGACCAAACCGGGAAATTATCCGCATATGAAGCAAATTGTTTTTGTAATCCTTCCACTACTTCTTGCTCTTCGAAGAAAAGAACCGTTCCATAACCTGCTTTAAAAGAATTTATTTTTTCTTCTGTTGATGCAAAATTTTCAGCAGGAACAATTTTTCTTAATTCATCTGCCGTAATATCCCAAACTTTATCATGGTTTTCACCTAATAAAACCACTACACGAGTACTTTGAGAATTAAAAGCAGAAGGAGTATGCAAAACAGCTTCATTCACAATTTTTTGAATTTTTTCATCAGAAACGACCTGCTCTTTACTAATTCCATAATAACTGCGTCTGTTTTTAATTGCTTCTAAAAAATTGCTCATCATTCATTCCTCCGTTTTCTTTTTATCTTAAACTTACTATTCGTAATTCACTTTATTTTAATAATCTAGAATTGTCAAATAATTAATCTTATTCTCAAAAAGGTCTACATATATCATTATAAATTCCCTATACCCTCTGTAATTATTTATAATCTTTTGATATGATAGGATTGTATGTGAAAATTAGTTTTTTAATGGATGAAAAATGCGCCAAAATACCTAATTCACTAATATGTACCTATTAAAATTGGCACACTTTTCATTTAAAATATAGACAGATGAGTTTTCTATTAATATAGCAACTTACTACTATAGGGGGCTAGCTTTAAAGGAAAGAGGTAAGATAAGTGTGGGCATTATTAATGCAGGCGAGTTTATAGAGACTGTACATATTAAAGGACTGCAAGTATCTTTAGTATCTTCTGGGGATGGTACAGAGATTATTTACCATAAACTTCAACCTGGGACTGACTGGGCTATTACACCTGAAGAAGGTTGGAATGCATTTGAGTACTTATATATTATTTCAGGACACATGAGGCTTCAGACCAAAACAGACCATTTTGAGTTAAAAATAGGTGATTCTTTTTCTGAGAACCCCGTTAGAAATCATTACTTATTTCATGCAATAGAATTAACTGAATTTATATATGTATCTAGTCAGCCTGTTTTCCACCATTTCAGTTTTGTTTCAAAAGAAATGATGGAATTAACTGTTTCTATCGAAGAAAAAGACGGCTATACAAGTGATCATTGTAATAGAATTAAACAGATTTCTATGTTAATAGGAAAAACATTAAAATTAGACTCAAGACAACTATTAAGATTGAATATGGCTTCTTTTCTTCATGATTTAGGCAAAGTTAAAGTTCCCTTGCAAATTCTGCAAAAACCGGGTAAATTGACCGCTGAAGAATGGGAAGTAATGAAGCTTCATCCTATTTATGGAAAAGAAATTCTTGCAGATACAGGAATTACGCTTTTAGTAGAAGCCGGAGAGATTGTGGCTCAGCACCATGAAAGATTTGATGGAAAGGGTTATCCTTTAGGTTTAAGCGGGGAGCAAATCTCTATAGAAGCTGCTATCATTGCTGTTGCTGATTCCTATGATGCCATGACAACAGATAGAGTTTATAGAAAAGGCATACCTAAAGAAAAAGCAATGGAAGAAATACAAAATTGCAGAGGTACCATGTATCATCCATTAATTGTGGATACATTTATTGCAATAAAAGATTCGATAAATTTTTAAAAGGGAGAGAATTATTTTGAAAAAGTTAGCATGGATTTTTATTGCAGCTGTTTTATTTGTTTCCTTTCAAATAAAACCTGCAGAAGCTGCATATTTGCCAGAATACGATAAATATGTAGAAGTATCTTACGATCAAGCAAAACAAATTGCTGATCTATTAGGAATGAAAGATATTCCACTTGGAGAACAAACAGCAAAAACATCTTTTGATGTACAAGAAAAAACAATCGCTAAAATTGAAAAAATTATTGGAAAAGAAATTGACCATTATTATATTTGGTTAACTGTAAACGGGGTGCCTGTATTAGGCATTGATCCTCCTCATCCTGTTTTTTAATCAAAAAGTCACATTTTGTGGCTTTTTTATTTTGTTCTTACAAACAAAAAACAGCTCAAAAATCGAGCTGCATATTATATAAAAACTCAAACCAAATGTGATAACATTTTAATCCATCCAAAAAAAGAAATCCAAAGAGGTATACTGATAACTACTCCCCATTTTAAACCCTTTAAAAAATTTGCTTGTTCTTCCATTCTATCCACTCCTTAATGTAAGTAGATCAGCTAATGAATTGTATATATTTATTATAAACGAAAACGCTTTCATTATGCCAATATTTATAATTATTTTTATCACTTTTTTGATTTTTTAAACATTTTGGATTTTTTTCTAATTTCGTATCAATATAACAAAGAAGTATGAACATATTATGAAACCCCCATAAAGAAGGTTCCTGCCAACAGATTTCAACGATAAATGGCAATACAACTCATTAATAAAAAATATTTTTTAGAAATTTTATTAATCTATTAATGATTTGTTCATTATTTTTTCATAATTATCCTTTACTATATAAACATGTTAAGAGTTTCCCCTCTTAAATATATATTTTTTTTGATTCGAATGGTCCCATTCGAATCTTTTTTTTGCTAGAAATGAATAAAGTGAAACTCCAATCAGCGGGAGGCAAAGGCCCGTTAATGCTTGATAAACCAATACTAGTCAGAAAAAAGAAGCTACATGCATTTGGCATCGTTAAAGTTCCAAAAAAAAAGACTTAAAGAATCTAATGTAGATTCTTTAAGTCTTTTTATGCTTCAACAGAAATATAAGAAAAAGATTGAAAATCAAACAACCCTTTATCTGTTAGCTTTAATGTTGGAATAACAGATAAGGATAAAAAAGATAACGTTAAAAATGGATTAAAGGATTCATAGCCTCCTAAAACCTTCACCTTCTTATTTAATTCCCCTATTTGACGATAAAGCGTTTGATAGCTTTGATCGGAAATCAAACCTGCAATCGGCAATGGCAATGCTGCAATTGGTTCTCCATCCGCTACTATCGAGATGCCACCTTTTATTTCTATTAAATATTTTATCGCTTTTAATATATCTTCATCATTTGTTCCCACTGCCACAATATTATGAGAATCATGAGAAATGGTTGTCGCAATTGCACCTTTTTGCAAACCGAATCCTTTTACAATCGCTTGACCAATATTACCTGTTTGATGATGTCTTTCCACGACAACAAGCTTTAGCTGATCTTTTTCTATCGACGGTTTAAACACACCATTTTCTAGTGTAATATGCTCTTTGGCATGATTTGTCACAATGCTGTTTGGAATCACTTCAATAACATGACAAAAATCAGATAACAAAGGAAGCGCTAATTGGGACAATTCTAAGTCAGCAGCATTTATTTCTGGCAAATCTCCATCTAAATAAGCATGTTTTTTAAATCCTTTTTCTTGTAGAACTCCTTCTTCTACAACACATTCCCCCCCTTTAAAAACCATATTAATTGCTAGCTTTTCCAAATTATCTAGAAGTAAAAAATCAGCTTTATAGCCAGGAGAAACAGCACCAATATTATCCAACTTAAAACATTCTGCCGTATTAATTGTTGCCATTTGAATGGCTGTAATAGGGTTGAGTCCTTCTTCTATTGCTAGACGAATACAATGGTCAACACTTCCTTCATCTACTAAATCATCAATTAATTTATCATCAGTAACGAATAAACAGCGTCTTGAATTTTGGGCCGTCACCACTGGAAGTAGTGCTTTTAAATCCTTTGCAACGGTTCCTTCCCTTATCATTAAATACAAACCTAAATCTAAACGGTCTTTTCCTTCTTTGGCCGTTGTTGCTTCATGATCATTTCGTATTCCCGCAGCGCTGTATACATTAAGCTGTTCTCGTCCTATTCCTGCTGCATGGCCATCTATTAAGGCATAATTTTGTTTAGCAGAAAAAAGTTTATTAATCATATCTAGATTTGTATGGAAAACAGAAGGGAAATCCATTACTTCTGCTAAACCCAAAACTCTATTATGCTGGAAAAAAGGAGCTAAGTCCTTCGCCCCTAATGTTGCACCATTGCTATCTAATGGAACAGCTGGTACACAGGATGGAAGCATAACTCGAACATCAAGGGGCAAATCTTCTGATTTATCCAGCATATATTGAATGCCATTTATTCCGGCAACATTTGCTATTTCATGGGGATCGGTAATAACTGTAGTCACACCGTGGAGCAACAGTACTTTAGCAAATTCTTGAGGTGTTAGCATGCTGCTCTCTATATGTACATGGCCATCTATTAATCCTGGCACAACAAATTTCCCTTTTGCATCTATCATTTTTTTTCCGTCATACTGCCCAATTCCTGCGATGCAATCATCGGATATCGCAATGTCCCCTTCCATTATTTCACCTGTAAAGACATTAACAATTTTTGCATGTTTAATGACTAAATCTGCTTTTTCCGTTTTTGCAGCAATTTTTATTCTTTTTTTATATTTGCTAATATCCATTCAAATCCTCCTAAAAAATATTTCTCTCCTAACTTCTAATCATAAATATGTGTGATAAAAAATACTTTTTATCACACATTAACGGGCTTTTAATCCCCACCTAAGGAATTATAAGAAAAAACAAGAAATCTAGGTGGGGAGAAACTTGCTGAGTAAAAGTCTGATTGTTAGTTTCACTTTATTTCATTTGTAAAAAAATAAAGATTTTATATCGATAATAAGCTTCAGATCCTTCTCAAAAAAATCACATCATCTTTTAAAAAATATAGTAATGAAGAAGTTCCTTTAAATCCTGGCTCATTATTTCCAAATTATTTTTACTATTGTATTATATGTGCCATAAACATTCAAATTATTTTTTAGTTAAAATCCACAAAAAAACTTATACAATATGTAATTATTTATCTAATTAAACTCTAGATATATCCTATAATTATGCTATTATTATTACATATTGCTATATTTTTACTATTTTTATTTACATAACGTTTTAAAAAGGAGGAGAAATCAATGATTTATAAAGAACTTATTATCGGATTGATGCGATCAGGCATCTTCGGATTTGGAGGAGGGCCATCTGTTATTCCACTGATCCGTCATGAAGCGGTTAATCGCTTTAAATGGGTTACAAATGACGAATTCGGAGAGATTTTGGCCATTGCCAATACACTTCCTGGTCCAATTGCTACAAAAATGGCTGCCTATTTAGGTTATAAAAATAAAGGAACCCTTGGCGCAATAGTTGCTGTATTAGCACATATACTTCCTACTTGCCTTGCTATGGTGTTATTGATTACTTTTGTTAATGTTTTAAGCAATTCCGCTATTGTTACAGGAATGATTTCTGCAGTTCTTCCTGTCATTGCTGTTATGCTTGGAGTGATGGCATATGAATTTGGCGAAAAAGCTGTGAAAGGTTTAGGAATTTATTTCGGCATTCTATTAACCATTGTTTGCTTAGTGCTCATACAAACGATTTCTATTCACCCAGCCATTGTTATTTTAGTGTTTTTAACATACGGCGCATTTCATTTTAAAATTAAAGCAAAAGTAAAAAACAAACAAAGAGGGGTAGAATAGATGATACTCGTTAGCCTATTTTTAAGTTTTCTATTGGCAAATCTTCTTGGTTATGGAGGAGGGCCAGCCTCTATTCCATTAATGTATGAGGAAATTGTGAATCGGTATAATTGGTTGTCTAATGCTGAATTTTCTAATATGCTTGCATTAGGGAATGCTTTGCCTGGACCAATAGCTACAAAAATTGCTGCATATGTCGGCTTTGGCATGGGTGGATGGCTAGGTTTTTTTATTGCATTATTTGCAACCGTTGTTCCATCTGCAGCTGCTCTTATCTTCTTAATAAAAGTAATGAGCAAACATCGCGATTCTCTTATTGTAAAAGGGATGACTATTATGGTGCAGCCGGTTATTGCAGCTCTAATGATTGGCCTTACATTTGAAATGTTCCAAAATTCTTACCATTCTTTAGGACTTATTCAATCAGCCATTATTGCTATTATTGCATTATTGCTATTGCAAAAATTTAAAGTCCATCCAGCACTCGTAATTATCCTCGCATTTCTTTATGGAGGACTTGTTGTTCCACATATTCATTAATATTTAGTAATCAATAAGGAGATAATTATAATTATGTCTAATGATTTTCAAATCCCATACTTTAAACTTGATGCTATCGACCAATCCATCTTAGATTTACTTCATGAAAATAGCCGGATTTCTTATACAGATATCGGGAAACAGGTTGGCATTTCACGAGTAGCTGTTCAAATGAGGATTAACACACTAATGGAACAAGGAATTATTGAACGTTTTACAACGGTTATTAATCCTACTAAAATTGGCATGATGGTTTCTGCTTTTTTTAATGTGGATGTAGAACCAAAATATTTGGAACAGGTTGCGGAAAAATTGGCAAATGATCCTGCTGTTTCTAGCCTTTATCATATGACAGGGCCAAGCAAACTTCATATGCATGGGATTTTTGCTGACAATCAAGAAATGGAAGGGTTTTTAACAGATAAATTATACGCAACAGAAGGTGTGGTAAGTGTTGATACCCAATTGTTAATTAAAAGATATAAAAGCAGAATGGGTATGAAGCTATAAGGATAAAACAAAGGGGGCAAATAAAGCGCCCCCTTGTTTTATTTCTTTAAAATAGATGCAAGTTCAGACCAATCTTTTAATCTGTTCATTTTTACTTCTTGATTATAAGGATGATCTTTTACATAGACTTGAACAACAGTATCTGCAAGAGTTTCCACCACTTGTGGCTTATCATCAAAGTAAAAATCCAGCTCTAATTTTTTTATGATATGAATTTTCTCATGATCTTCCATTCCACAATAAAAATGCCCTTCTTGCATAGGAAAACCTTGTCGTTGCATCCATTCTTTTGTACGTTCGCCAAACTCCTTATTTCTTGCCGTTATATAATAAACATCATGTCCACTTTTCACTAGCTCATTTAATGTTTCAACTGCCATTGGAAAAGGCGGGCAATCGGTAAAATAGATTTCTTCACGCAAAGAATTCCACAACTCTTTTCCTTCCACATCCTGCAAACCAAATGGATGATGAATCTCCACCGTCTTTAATGCTTTAAATATTTCTAAATCAATATTTTTTTGCAGTTTTTTATTATATAAACCAAAAGCATACTCACGTAAATTAATAAGAGTATCATCAATATCAAATCCAAACTTCATTTTTATTCCTCCATACTTGTGACAAACAGCAACATTATTTAATAATCAGCTTTTATTGTAAAATGATTTTTAAAACTAGACTCACGCTTCAATTGTTCTAATTGAATTTCCTCAACAGATATTTTCCGAACATTTTCATATTCTTTTAAATGAGAGAAAGGTTTCTTGTCTAAAAGAACAGCCGCAATCACTCCTGCTAAAACCTCTGCATCTTTTAAGGAACTATTTAATCCAAAAGCGCCTGTTGGACTCATTGTATGGGCAGCGTCTCCTAATAAAACTACATTTTGTTTGATCCATGTGGAACTTTTCGAACTCTCTACCTTTAATAAAACAAAATCTTGCCATGACTGAATGTGCTCTGAAACGTTTTTTTCTAACTCAGGAAAAGCTTCAACTAGACTATTGACAAAGGTGTGACAGGATCCCTTTCTTAATGCTGGAAAACTGCCTTCTTTTATATTCCAGCCAATTTGAATATATCCTCCATATTGTGTGAACAAAGCTAATTGGCTGTCATTTGCCAATGCCATCCTTACAGTTGGTTCCCAATTAGGAGGTGCTGGGATTTTTGCCCATAACAGATCATATCCATGCCTAATAGGGGTAATAGGGAATTCAGCTTTTTTTCTAATAGTAGAAAACCTTCCATCTGCTGCAATAATCAGTTTGCTGCGGACAAGTGTTTTCTTATTGTCTATGATTGCCATTACTCCGCTATAGCCACCTTTCTCGTCTGCTACTAAGTCCACTACTTTTGCATTCATTTTTAATTGAAAATCAGGAAAAGTATTTGTCTTATTTAGAATAACCTTTAATAAATGATTTTGGGGTACATGTATGCCAGTATGATTTATTCCTTTCGCTGGCAATATCGTTTTAAAAACTTTGCCTCTATCTACATATTCTACTCGTTTCATAGGCAGGATGCCCATCTTTTCTAAAGGTACAAAAAGTCCTGCCTTTTTTAAAACAGCCATTCCTTCCTCATTTAAATGCTCGCCTCTAAACTCTTTATTAATGTCTTGATGACGTTCCAGTAAAATAGTAGAAACATTGGCTTTTTCCAACAAATAGGATAATAATGCTCCGCCGGGTCCTGCACCCACTACACAAACATCTGCTTCTAATACTGTCAAATTCCCCATCTCTTCTCTTCATTTTATCTTATAAAAAACCCTTCCCTTTATAGGAAAAAGGAAAGAGTTGATTTTGTTAATATATATTAAAGTGGATAAGCCGTTATCTTTAAATCTTCTCCAACTTTCTCCACATCAGTATACCGAAGATGCACCGCCTCGTTAATCGTTTCTACATCTTCTCCTCTATATGGTGTATAAGAGGATTTACCTCCTAGAATTTTCGGGGCAACATAGACAAGGTATTTTTGGATAAGATTCTCCCGCATAAAACTTGCATTAATTTCGCTGCCCCCTTCTAATAAAATATCTGTAATTCCTTCTTTATACAGCATTTTCAAGGTCATATCACCAGCAATTTTTCCATTTATGCTAGGAACGGTTAAAATTTTAACTCCCTTTTCCTCTAGCAACTTTGCCTTTTCATCGTTTCTTTCCTTTGTTGTCACAATAATTGTCTTGGCTTCTATACAATCTGCTACATGAGCATCTAGTGGTGTCCGCAAATTAGAATCCATAATGATTCGAACTGGATTTTTCCCTTGAAAATCAAGTCTTGTTGTAAGTTTTGGATTATCTGCCAGCACTGTCCCCACTCCTACAAGAATTCCATCTACTTCATTACGTAGCTCATGAACCTCACGCCTTGCCTCTTCTCCTGTAATCCACTTGCTATGTCCAGTATATGCAGCAATTTTTCCATCTAAGGTCATGGCGACTTTAGAAATGACAAATGGCATTTCATAAATCATATTGTGGATAAATCGCTCATTTAGCTTTAATGCTTCTTCTTTTAAAACGCCTACTTCTACTTCAATTCCTGCATGTTTAATAAGATTTATGCCTTTTCCTCCTACAGCAGGATTTGGATCTTCGGTTGCCACCACTACTCTTTTTACACCAGAATCTTTGACAAGATTAGCGCAAGGAGGAGTTTTTCCAAAATGTGAACATGGCTCAAGGGTTACGTAAAGGGTAGCGCCTTTTGCATGCTCTCCTGCCATATGAAAGGCATGAACTTCTGCATGGGGTTCCCCTGCTTTGCGGTGAATGCCTGACCCAACAATCACTCCATCCTTCACAAGAATTGCCCCAACAACAGGATTTGGATTTGTTTTTCCTTTTGCCGTAGCTGCAAGATCTAATGCCATTCTCATAAAATCTTGATCTGTTTTCATCCTTTTTTCTCCCTTATGTTGTTACCATTTTTTCATTTGCCGGAATATGACCTGATTTAAGCACTTTTGTTTTTAAATAGTTTTCATTATATTCCGAGATGTCTCCCCAAATCGGAACATTTTCTTCTGCTGTCAGCCCTATTGATTTTAATGCTGCTAGCTTCTTCGGATTATTTGTAATTAATTTTACTTGCTTTTGACGCAAAAACTGAAGGACCTTAATTGGCTCTTCGTAATTGCGCATATCATCTGGAAAATCTAAAGCATTATTTGCTTCTACCGTATCAAATCCCTCTTGTTGAAGAAGATAAGCCAAAGATTTCGTAAATAATCCAATACCCCTTCCTTCATGGTTTGCAAGATAAAATAGTGCTCCACTGCCATTTTCTACAATCATCTTCATTGATTCTCGCAGCTGAAAGCCACAGTCGCATCGTTTGCTTCCAAATATATCTCCTGTATGGCAAATGCTGTGCATACGAATTAATGCATCGTCCGCATTTTTAAAATCTCCATACACAAGGACTGATGATTGCTGATATTCCGCTAAGTTTAAAGAAGGAAGCATTTCTAATAGTTCTTCTTTTGATTGATTTTTCTCGATAGGCAGCCATGTATACCATTGAAAAGTAACCGTATCTTTTCCAAGTTGAACAGGAAGTTTCACTGGTCCAACTAGACATAAATTATTTGTATCATTAAATAGAAGAATCTCCATTTTATTTTGAAGAAGATTTATCACTTCTTTTTCCATTTCATAATCTCCTTTTCCTTATAGGCCATGTTATTTCTTTTCATGTGTAAAACAAAAAGAATAAACGATAGAACTCTTATTACTTACTATATGTAAGTAAGTATATATTGATAACATATTGACGTCAAGTAACGAAAATAAAAATTACTGATAATTATTATCATATAGGAATTTTTTAAAATATACAAACATGATTTTTTAGTATGCTTTTTTTCCAACATTTACAGTATTTCAATAGCCCCTTTAATTTTCTTTAGCAGAGCCCTGTTTTAAAGCAACTAACTGTTATCACTATGCTAGATTCTATTGTTCCATAATACTTGCGTTTTTATTGTGAATATCCCACAGAATTTTTGGGTATTGTACATGTACTGTCCAAATCACTTTGCAGTCTGAAACTAAATCAATTTGAACATAATACAGAATAGAACATTACTGATACGTTTTGAGGTGAAGATATTGCCTAACAATATTTTAGCTACATTTTTGCGTTTGCCAATCACTTTACGAATTTTAGCTATGTCGATCATTATTATTGTTGCTTTCGGTGCAGCTATTACATGGATAGAACCTCAAAATTTCCCAACATTTTTTGATGGTGTTTGGTGGGCAATTATTACTACATCTACTATTGGATATGGAGATTATGTTCCTAGTACCATATTAGGCCGCTTAGCAGGAATTGCACTTATATTTACAGGAGTAGGCTTTATTTCTACTTATTTTGTCACTTTGGCAACCGCCGCCGTGACAAAACAAAATACTTTTATAGAAGGGAAAGCTATGTATAAAGGAAAAAATCATCTTATCATTATCGGCTGGAATGAACGATCAAGATCCCTTATCTATTCACAGATACAGGACAATAAAAAGCCATCAATTACCCTTATCGATGCCTCCCTAACGAGAAATCCTTTGCCTGACTCTGTTCATTTTATTCAAGGGAATCCTAATATTGATGGTACCCTTCTTATGGCAAATATTGTTTTAGCGGAAAAAGTGATTATTACTGCGGATCAGAATAAAGATGAGCTGCAAGCAGATATGAGCTCGATTTTAACCTTGCTTGCCGTCAAAGGATTAAATCCTGTTGTTACCTGCATCGTAGAAATACTGACAGTCGAACAAGTTGCTAATGCCGAAAGAGCAGGTGCAGATGAAATTATTCAGTCTAATAATTTAACTAGTTTTGTGATGAATAGCAGTTTAAATTCTAAAGATACAATGGTCGCCTTTTTAGACTTGCTTAATCAATTAAAAGAAAAAAAATTAAAAATCATTCCGTTAATTGAGGAAAAGACATGGCAGCCAAATAGCAATTTTGCAGCGTTGAGTGCACATACTTTACAAGAGGGGAAACTGCTTATTGGCATAAAAAGAGGGGAAAAAACTTATTTTGATCCTTCTTCTTCTTTTTTAATAGAAGAAGGAGACGAATTAATTTTTATTACTTCATAACGTGAAATTTCAATCAGTCAGTGTTTTCTTCCTCCCCACTGGTTTCTCGTTTTCTCTTATAATCCCTTAGGTAGGGGAAAATGCAGGATAACGAAATAGACATGAATTATTTATGATAATCCATGTCTATTTCGTTATCCTTATTAATCAAGATAGCTTTTACAAACCTCTAGACATTGTGTACAAATTTCTGCACAATACTGGCAATGTTTATGCTTATGCTTTTGGCATTCTTTTGCACATTCTCCACAAATAGATATGCATAAGCTAGTCAGCTCCTGTACAAACGGTGACTTTCTGATCACTGCTTGTTCCAGATAAGAGCAGAATTCGGCACACTCCCTATCTAAGCGAATACAGTCCAACATTTCGCCTACATGAGGTTCTGCCAAACACTCATTAAGACAATGATTACAAACAATCATGCATTCTTGCAGAGATCGCACTAGCTGTTGCTCTTTCTCAGCCAACATAATAACTCCTCCTTTACTTTTACCTATCTATTTATTTAACCTATTATTTTATCTTCAAACATCCTCTTATTTCAGGAAAAAAACCCCGAAAACAAATTGTTTTCGGGGTTTTTGCAATATCTATTAGTCATTTAAACGTTTTTCAAGCTCTGCTTTTTTCTCTTCAAAGCCTGGTTTTCCTAAAAGAGCAAACATGTTTACTTTGTATGCTTCTACTCCTGGCTGATCAAATGGATTTACTCCTAGTAAATAGCCGCTGATAGCACATGCTTTTTCAAAGAAATATACAAGATAGCCAAATGTATACTCGTCCATTTCTGGAATAGTTACAACTAAGTTTGGAACTCCGCCGTCTGTATGTGCTAATAAAGTACCTTGGAATGCTTTATTGTTAACAAAATCAACTGATTTTCCTGCTAAATAATTTAAGCCGTCTAAATCACTTTCTTCTGCCTCAATAATAATTTCATGACGAGGCTTTTCAACTTTTACAATGGTTTCAAACAAATCACGGCGGCCTTCTTGTACATATTGACCTAGTGAATGCAAGTCTGTTGAGAAGTTAGCTGATGAAGGATAAATTCCTTTTTGGTCTTTTCCTTCACTTTCGCCAAACAATTGTTTCCACCATTCAGAGAAATATTGTAGACCTGGCTCATAGTTAATCAGCATTTCAATTGTTTTCCCCTTATTATAAAGGACATTTCTTACTGCTGCATATTGGTAAGCAATATTTTCCTTTAATTCAGATGAACTAAAGTCCACACGAGCAGCTGCCGCACCTTTCATCATTGTTTCAATATCTGCACCACTAACAGCAATTGGCAATAATCCAACAGCCGTTAATACAGAATAGCGGCCTCCAACATCATCAGGAATCACAAATGTTTCAAAACCTTCTTCTGTTGCTAATGTTTTTAGTGCCCCTCTTGCTTTATCTGTTGTTGCGTAAATTCTTCCTTTTGCTTCTTCCGCACCATACTTTTGTTCCAATAATTTGCGGAACACACGGAAAGCGATTGCAGGTTCAGTCGTAGTACCTGATTTAGAGATAACATTGATAGAAAAATCTTTATCTCCTAAGAAATCAATCACATCACTCATATAAGTAGAGCTGATATCTTTCCCAATAAAGATAATTTGAGGCGTTTTTCTTTTATCATTTGATAATGAATTATAGAAACTATGGTTTAACATTTCGATTGCTGCACGAGCTCCTAAATAAGAACCGCCAATTCCAATTACAAGCAATACTTCTGAATCATTTTGAATTTTTTGAGCTGACTTTTGGATACGAGAAAATTCTTCTTTATCGTATTCAACAGGAAGGTCAATCCATCCTAAAAAGTCATTTCCTGCTCCTGTTTTTTCATGCAGAGAATGATGGGCTACTTTTACAGCATCCTCTAAATATGTAATTTCATGCTCTCCAAAGAAGCTAAGCGCCTTTGAGTAATCAAAACGAACGTGTGTCATAAATGATCCTCCAATTATTTTATTTTTGCTTCTATTTCACTTTAACTAATGTAAGATAACTTATCAAGAAAGATATTAAATTGTAAGCGTATTCAACAAGACTTTTTTCTATTAGGTCTTTTTTTTAAAAGAAAAGGCAAAAAAATCAGCTTCTTTTGATAAGCATGCAATGGTTCCACTTTATCAAAAGGACCAATGTTTTTGCCTTGCTAACTATTGTTTATAAAGAAGCTTCATAAATTGCTTTTACATCCTGAGCATTTAGCGCTTTAAATCTGCCAAATTCTCCATTTGCCATTGCTTTTTCTACCATTACATCTATTTTGCTGTCATCAATATCATAATCAGCTAAACGAGATGGTGCACCTATGCTATTCCAAAATTCTCTTAATTTTTCAATACCTTCTAATCCAACTTCTTCATCGCTTTTTCCTTCTGGATTTACATCAAAGACACGAACAGCTATTTGTTTAAAACGCTCAGGTTTTACGGATAAATTATGCTTCATCCAATTAGGGAAAAGAATAGCAAGTCCCCCGCCATGTGGAATATCGTATACAGCTGATACAGCATGCTCAATATTATGTGTTGCCCAATCTCCTTGGTAACCCATGTTGATCATTCCATTCAGCGCCATCGTTCCACTATAAAGAATGGTTGCACGATACTCATAATTTTCTAAGTCATTTACTAGCTTAGTACCAACTTCCATTACTGTTTTCAACAAAGATTCACACATATAATCTTGGAATTCTGTATGTTCTGCTAAATGAAAATAATGTTCAAATACATGGGACATCATATCAACAATACCGTAAATGGTTTGATCCTTCGGCACTGTGTATGTATTTTCTGGATCAAGAATAGAGAATACCGGGAATGTTAATGGACTTCCCCAACCATATTTTTCTTGCGTTTCCCAATTGGTAATAACAGACCCAGAGTTCATTTCAGAACCAGTTGCAGCTAATGTCAGCACTGTCCCAAATGGAAGTGCACTTGTTGGCATCGCTTTTTTTGTTACGATATCCCATGGGTTTCCATCATATTTTGCACCAACTGCTATTGCTTTTGTACAGTCAATAACGCTACCGCCGCCAACTGCCAGCAAGAAATCAATTCCCTCTGTTTTGCAAATATCTACGCCTCGTTGAACAGTCGATAAGCGAGGATTAGGCTCTACACCAGCCAGTTCAAAAACTTCTTTGCCGCTTTCTTTTAAGATTGCAACCACTTTATTATATAATCCATTTCTTTTGATGCTTCCTCCGCCATATACAAGTAATACTTTATTTCCAAAGGAAGCAACTTGATTTTTTAATTGCTCTAATTGGCCTTTTCCAAAAATAAGTTTGGTTGGATTCCAAAAAACAAAATTCTCCAATATTTTTCCTCCTTAAGAATTGCTAGATAAGACATAGCAAAAATGTCTGTACCTATTATGAAACAAATAATAGATAAAAAGCAAAATTTTAGCTTGAACATTTTATTTTCACAAAAAATCTTGTTTCTAGCCGAAGAAAAAATTAGCATTTATTTCATCATGTATAATTATATGCACTATAAACCACCCTATTAATGAACCCAACAAAGGAGGAAAAGAACATGAGCGCAATCCAAAGAATTGCATTATTACTTACTATCGTTGGCGCAATAAATTGGGGATTAATTGGATTCTTCCAATTCGACCTTGTAGCATTTATTTTTGGCGGACAAGGATCTGTCCTTGCTAGAATTATTTACGGATTAGTTGGTATTGCTGGATTAATCAATCTTGGCTTATTATTTAAACCCTCTCAAGAAATAGTACGTGAACCAGAACCAAGAGCAACAAGATAAATTAATATACTAATATGGTATAAAAAGAGCATATATCCTTTTTAGGCTATATTAATAAATAAAATTCAAAAAACCTGGTATAAAATAGATAACCTATTTTATACCAGGTTTTTTATTTCATTAAGCCTAAAATAACTTTTGGATTTCTTTGCCCTTGATTTACAGCAGGATCGCCAATTATCTCATCCATATATGCATGGCTTTCTGGATTCTTCCTTAATACAAATCTAAATTCCCAGCTTTCCTTAACAGACAAATAAAACTAAATAAAAAGCCAATATAACAGGCCATTGGTTTCCCAAAAGAACTCTATATAAACATTAAATGTTTATATTTATAGTCATTATGCCTTTATATCAGCTTTTATTTTAATTACTTTTTAATTAAATCGTTGCGGTTTGATTGATCAATCCACTCTTGTAATTTATCTTTTAATGTATTAAATCCTTGCGCACTTTCTGTTTCTGTTTTAATTGGTGCTGCTGCTTGGCGTTTTGCACGAGGTTTTTTTGCTTTTTCAGCTTCAGGCTGTGCTGGAGCTTCTTCAGTTGCACGAATAGATAAACCGATTTTCCCTGCGTTTTCATCAATAGAAAGTACTTTTACTTGTACTTCATCTCCAACTTTTAAAAACTCGTTAATATCTTTAACAAAGCCATGCGTTACTTCTGAAATATGAACAAGACCTTGTGTATTTTCATCTAATGATACGAACGCGCCATATGGCTGAATGCCCGTTACTTTTCCTGTAATTACGCTTCCAACTTCAATTTTATCTGACATGGTAACACTCCTAATTTTTATATTAACTTACCTTTTATATGCATTATAAAATTATATCACAAATCTGCTCACATTACAAAAAAACTTCTTTTTAAGCATAGCTTTTTTATTTTCTTATCACTTTACTATAGAGATGGAGGGTTAACAGCGAATACTAAAAAAGTAAAAGAACGGCATTTTCAGCCGTTCTTTATTTAAAAATATATATCATGAATGGTTGCTAATAAAGTTTTTGATTCTTTTCATCGCTTCTTGCAATTGTTCTAATGATGTAGCATAGGAACAGCGAATATGACCTTCTCCACTTATCCCAAAAACATTTCCTGGAACAACCGCCACTTTTTCTTCTATTAGAAGTTTCTCAGCAAATTCCTCAGAACTCATCCCGGTAGAAGCAATGGAAGGAAATGCATAAAAAGCTCCACCTGGAATATGACAAGTTAAACCCATCTCATTTAAAGATTCTACAATATAATTCCTTCTTCTATGATAGCTTTTTTTCATTTCTTCTACATCGTTGCTGCCATTTCTAAGAGAGTCCAACCCAGCAAATTGTGCCATTGTAGGAGCACACATTAAACTATATTGATGAATTTTCAACATCGCCTGGATCAGACTTTCTTCGGCACAAACAAATCCTAAGCGCCACCCTGTCATAGCAAAACCTTTTGAAAAACCAGATATTAAGATCGTTCTATCTCGCATGTCTTCAATGGCGCCCAGGCTTGTATATTCATCGTCATAACAAAGTTCTGCATAGATTTCATCGGAGAGAACCAGCAAGTCATGCTCTTTAGCAATTGCTGCGATGCCTTTCAGCTCCTCTTTTGATAAAGTAGAACCTGTTGGATTATTTGGCGAACATATCATAATAGCTTTTGTTTTTGATGTTATTGCTTCTTCCAGTTGTGATGGCAGCACTTTAAAATCATTTTCCTTTAATGTTTGAACAGCAACTGCACTACCACCAGCCAGTTCCACTAATGGAATATAGGAAACGAAGCTTGGTTCTAAAACAATTACTTCATCACCTGGATCTAAAATCGCTCTTAATGCAATATCAATAGCTTGGCTTGCTCCAACTGTTACAATTATTTCTGATTTCGGAGCATATTGTACAGCAAATCTAGTCTTCATATAATGAGCAATTTCTACGCGCAGTTCAAGTAAACCAGCGTTTGCTGTATAAGAAGTATAACCCTGCTCAAGAGAAAGGATTGCTGCTTCCCGAGCCGACCATGAAGTAACAAAGTCAGGCTCTCCAACACCAAGGGAAATAACTCCCTCCATTCCCGACGCTAAATCAAAAAATTTTCGGATTCCTGATGGTTTTATTTCCTCCACTTTTTTTGCTATATAACTTTTCGTTGTGTTCATTATGGTGACACCACAATTCGTTTGTCATCATCA
The DNA here is from genome assembly GCF_002835805.1 of Niallia nealsonii. Classification (GTDB taxonomy): domain Bacteria; phylum Bacillota; class Bacilli; order Bacillales; family Cytobacillaceae; genus Niallia; species Niallia nealsonii. Next base: position 47,266 of record NZ_PISE01000060.1, read on the forward strand.
TTTGGTGCAAAAATAGTACCATCATGTTTATATTGTTTTAAGATAAAATGTGTTGTCGTAGATATAACAGAATCAATTGTAGATAATTTTTCAGAAACAAATCTTGCTACCTCATTCATTGATTTCCCTTCAATAATAACAGACAAATCATATGCTCCTGACATTAAATACAGGGATTTCACTTCTTTGAAACGGTATATTCTTTGCGCAACCTCATCAAAGCCTACCCCTCTTTTCGGCGTTACTTTTACATCAATCATTGCTGTAACACCTTCATGCCCCTCTACCTTTGACCAGTCAACAATGGAAGTATAGCGGACCACTACATTCATTTCTTCTAGTTTTTGAATCATCTGTTTCGTTGACTCTAAGCTCTCATTAACCATTTTTGCAATATCTTCATCAGAAACACGAGCATTTTTTTCTAATATTTCGGCAATTTCAATTTCTTTTTCCGTTAGTATCATCTAAACTCCTCCTGGTTTCCTAAAATAAATCTATTATATCAAAAAAGTGCTTCCATTATTTTTAAAAATAAATATTTTTTCTTCTTTTTTAATCAGATAGAACAGGCTCCGCTATTCTTTATTGCTAAAAGTCGCTTAGCAATCATTTCACACTTATCCATTGGAATAAATTCCTCAAAAGAGAATTCATAAATAGCTCTTATTTTCACGGCTAATGGTTGATAATCATCGAAATCGTGAACCGCTTGAATACAATCTGCAATTTCTGTATCATAATTTCCTTCTCCCATTTGAAAAGGATCCCATTCATTTAAAGTCCTTACAAATTCAAGATTCATCTCTTGATTATTCATTTTCTTCACCCTTATCATAAAATTTCATAAAACATATTTTATCACAAACATCCTCGAATCTGTTGACAATCGCTTGCATTTATTTATGTATGAGATCTCTCTTTTTTATAGGAATATTTACCTTGTTCATTCTCCTTCATTACATCTTTTCCATTGACAATTATACAGACAAGTTTTATGATTTCATTTAGTTAAAAAAAGCTACTATTAAAATTTTTCCGAAAAAAGAGCAAATTTAGGTGTCCTCCAAAATGTTTTTTACATAGGCTGTTTTCGTAAACTTGGTTACTTTTAAAGGAGTAGGTTATTTCCGTTCTAGGACGCTCGCTCGCTTTTCGTGGGGCGGTGAGCCTCCTCAGGCTGTGGCCTTGGGGGGTCTCATCTGTCCCGCTAATCCCACAGGAGTCTCGCACCTTTCACTCCAATCCACCTGTTTTAACCATGGATTTACTCATGGAAACGATCCGAAAAACAACAATCTTTTAGAAAACAGCCTTTACATAAGCTCTTTTAAAGTTTGGATTCCTAAAAAGGGCCATCAAACAAAAGATTATACGCTCAGTCTTCTATAGGAATAAAAGTAAATGTTTTTTCAGTTTAGCACTGTTAATATGATTTGTTGATTTATGATTCATTTGTAAAAGAGCTTGTTATTAATAATTATCCATTAACTAAAGCCTTCTATATTAATAAAGGATGTGGCAAAAATGATACAGACAGAAGTAAGAGGTGCACCAGTTTATTATGCCTGTGAACCAAGAGTATTAGACCAATTAGATCAATTATTACAGCGTTATGATAAAAAAAATTGTTTAGTATTGCATGGGGAGAAATCTTGGAATGCTATTTCTCCATATTTTCCAAAATCCCTTGATTATGCATCCCTAACATTTCTGCCTTATAACGGGGAATGTTCATTAAATGAAATAAGCCGGATTACCGAGCTTGTTAAGGAAAATAAATTTGACTCCATTATTGGAATAGGTGGAGGTAAAGTTTTAGATATTGCCAAAGCGAGTGCAAATGATGCACAGGTTGATGCTATTTTAATTCCTACCTTGGCCTCTACTTGTGCTGCATGGACACCACTAAGTGTTATATATACAGATGATGGTGTTTTCACACATTACACTATTTTCCCTAAAAGTACATTAATGGTGCTATTTGAGCCAAGAGTTCTTTTGCAGTCACCAACAGACTATTTTATTGCTGGAATTGGGGATACTTTAGCGAAGTGGTATGAAGCAGATGTGATTATTCGAGAATTGACAGAAGTTCCTCTTGTTGTAAAAATTGCACACCAATCAGCACAGCTTTGCCGCGATGTTCTCTTAGAACATGGGGAACAAGCGATTAAAGATCAACGAGAAGGAATACTTACTAGCGCACTGCAAAAAGTTATGGAAACAAATATTGTTGCTGGAGGAATGGTAGGCGGATTTGGGGATAAATTTGGCAGAATCTCTGGAGCTCATTCTATTCATAATGCCTTAACAACACAAGCTGAAACTCACCATTTATTGCATGGAGCTAAAGTTGCTTACGGTATACTTATTCAGCTAATTCTTGAAGGAAATGCTCAAGAAGTGTTGAATTTAAGAAATTTTTATAAAAATTTGGCTTTGCCTCTTACTTTAAAGGATTTAGGACTAACAATCGATCAACCACAAAAGCTTCGCCAGATTGCTGAGGCTGCAACAATGGAAAAGGAATCCATTCATTTGTTAAAAGAAGAAATTACAGCAGAAAAAGTACTGCAAGCAATTTATGATTTAGAAGAATTGTTGCAATAGAAGCAAAAAATGCCGAGGTCTGACTGAAAATATTTCAGTCAGATCTTTTTTATGAATCAATAACCACCAGCATCTTCCCTTACCAATTCTTAAATTTTATCATTACTCTCTTAGCCTTATTCTATTGCTGTAACCCTTCGAACCCACCAGTTATATCCAACTTTTACAGTAGAATTTTTTTCTTAATATTAATTAAATTTATTGACAATATAAAAATATCGGAATATGATTTTATATAAAGTTGCATTAACGCAAAATTTTAATACTCAGCAAAAAAATACAACTACAGAAACAAGGTGACATTCATGAATAATGAAAGTGAAAATACCTTACCAAATAAAAAGAGCGTACCAGTTGAAGCTATTCTAAAAGGGCAAACAAAAGGATTCCGTCAAATTCTTCCTTTTTTAGGTCCTGCTTTTATTGCAGCGATTGCTTATATTGATCCTGGCAATTTTGCAACAAATATTGCTGCTGGCTCCAAGTATGGCTATTTATTATTATGGGTTATATTGTTTTCAAATATTATGGCGTTGATTATCCAATCACTATCTGCAAAACTTGGAATTGCAACAGGAAAAAATTTAGCAGAAGTAGCAAGAGAAGAATTTTCAAAACCAGTTTCTGTTGGATTATGGATTCAAGGCGAGCTTGTGATAATGGCTACCGATTTAGCAGAATTCATCGGAGCTGCTCTTGGCATCTATTTATTGTTCGGTATTCCGATGATTGAAGCAAGCATTATTGCCGCAATTGGTTCCTTTGCAATTTTAGAATTGCAAAGAAGGGGATTTCGTTCACTAGAAGCTGGCATTACAGCCATGCTTTTTATGGTAGTATTATCTTTTATTGTACAAATGTTTTTTGCAAAACCAGATGTTCATTCTGTTTTACATGGACTTTTCACCCCTCAGTTTCAAGGAAATGACAGTATATTGCTTGCAGCGGGCATACTCGGAGCAACAGTTATGCCTCATGCCATTTATTTACATTCTGCTTTAACCCAAAATAGAATAGTCGGTCATTCTGATAAAGAAAAAAAACTCATCTTCCGTTTTGAATTTATTGATATTCTGATTGCAATGCTTATTGCTGGATTTATTAATGCAGCGATGCTGATTATTTCTAGCTCTTTATTTCATCAAAATGGATTATTTGTGGAGGATTTAGAAGTAGCCTTTCATCACTTTGAACATTTGGTTAGTCCATTATCTGCGATTCTGTTTGGTTTAGGGCTATTAATTGCAGGGCTTTCCAGTTCTTCTGTCGGCACCATGTCTGGCGATGTTATTATGCAAGGATTTATTCATTACCGAATCCCCCTTTATGTGAGAAGATTTATTACAATTATTCCACCAATTGCTATTATTGCTTCAGGAGTAAACCCCACTACTGCATTAGTGCTTAGTCAAGTGGTGCTCTCTTTTGGGATCGGATTTGCATTAATTCCTCTCATTATGTTTACAAGTAATCAGCGCATTATGGGATCACTCAAAAATTCAACCATTATTACGATGATTTCTTGGTTAATGGCTATTATTATAGTTTTTTTAAATATATTTTTATTAATTCAAAGCTTTTAAAATTAAAAACACTCTCCTCTCAAAAGTTGTTTTACCGTAAGTAAGGCGATGCCGTCATTTTTTTGGCATCGCCTTATTGATTATTTTTTTATAGCACCACAAGAAACTCGTGCACCTGAATCTCCAGCAGGCTGTGTCATGCCATCATCTCCTGTTTCTGTTATAACTATAGACGTTCCCTTTTTTTGAAACAAAGAGTTTTTCCCCTCTTTTAAAGTAACTTGGGGAGCCATAATTTCTGCCTTTACTGTTCCATCATCTTCTGCAATAATATTTGGCAAATCCCCTGCATGTGCCCCCTTCGGATAAAGGAGGCCATGGTCTTTTTTATCTGGATTAAAATGATTGCCTGCCGATTGAAAATCAGGAGCATCGCATTTTTTTGTTTCATGAATATGAATGCCGTGGACACCAGGTGTTAATCCTTTTAAATCTAAGCTTAACATAACCCCATTTGATTTCTCTGTTAATGTAATGCTCCCTAATGAATCACCTACATCATTAAACATTTCTACATCCATTTTTGTCACATTTCCTTGTGCGCAACCGCTAAGAAGAAACAGCATGACACATAATACGATTAATTTTTTCATCTTTTTAGCCTCCGCAAACATTTTTTTTAGTTTTTGTAGAAATGAAAATATTTATGCCCGTTTATTCATGTCCATAAAAAAATCGATATGATACTATTTAGTTAGCGGCTAAATGAAAATAGCTGCTTTTAAAAAATGAAGGGGGTTTTTTTTTGTCGGAATTAAAGGTAGGAGAAATTGTTGCTGCTTTTTATAAAACAGGAAAATATATAGGAGAAATAAAGGAGATTCGTGCACAAAGTTATTTGGTGGAAGTTCTTGCCGTTTTAAAACACCCGATGCAAGGTGACCTTCATCATCCGAAAATAGTAGATGGAGTTTTTTTTCACGAACGAAAAGCACTTAACTTTAAGGAAAAAACCAATGTACCAAAACAAATGGCCAAAAGATTGGAAGAACCCGTTCCAAACTATCAAGATTCTTTACGCACCTCTTTAGAAAAAATGAAACAAGAGCTTACAGAAGATTCGTCAGCGTTTGCAGAACGGAGTTTGCAAAACCTTCATATAATCGAAAAAGAATATTCCTTATAAAGTGAAACTTCAATCAATGGGAGTCTTACTGCCCATTAATGTGTGATAAACAACTTTTGTCATCCAGTCATGCAAATAAAAAAGTGGGATAAATGAAAATGCTTCATTTCATTCACCCCACTTTTTGTACATATAAGCTTAATGTTTGATTTCTTTTAAGCAAACTTATTAAATAGTTTCGAAACATCAATTAAGTCTCCAATAGTTGTTGGTTCAGGTTTTTCCAAATATTTTTTATCTTGTTCAACAAGTCTGAAAATATGATAGGTCGTTAGGGCATCATCCAAGGCACGATGATGTCGCCCTGTTCCTTCTCTTCCATATTCTTTAACAGCCTTCCATAATCCAGTTTGATTTTGATCACCAAAAAAACGCTTATATTCCATCGACAAATCTACTTCGTCCAATTGTAGGGAGAAGGGAATACCCGCTTTAAAGCAGTTGTTTTTTAATACCTTCATATCCATATTGCCCCAGGTGACAATAATGTTATGATAGCCACAACATACTTCCTCTATTTTCTTCACTAAGTCGTAAAAAGATATTCCTTTATTCACATCTTGTTGTGATATATGTAGAAAGGTTTTGCATCTTTCAGAAAGAATTGGAAATTTACGGGGAGCAACATAGGACGAAAATTTTTCTCTAACAACATCATTTACAACCGCTACAATACCCACTTCAATAATTTCAGGAAAAAAGCCTTTAAATTTTGCACTTTTTTCAGGCATCGTAAATTCAAAGTCAATAAATACATATTGATTTTTTTCCATCTTTTCACCTTCTTTCACACTCTTATGACGAAAACAGATGATTCTAATGATTTCCTACTACTAAAATATGAAAACAAATGCACCATTTATGTTTTTATTATAACAGAATATTTCAGTAACCTTTTTAATTTTCTGTATTTTTTATACGAATTATGGAAAAATTTTTAATAAAGAGGGAAACAAAAACAGAAGTAATCTTTATCCAAATAATATATGATAAAAAAGAACTACTACTAAAGATTAATCAGAGGGAAAAGCGTGGTAAAAAAAAGAAGTTATATTATTATAGGCATTATGTTCTGCTTATTTATTTGCATGATTATAGCTGTAGCAAAAGAAAAAAAGCAGCTAGTCAGCTTTCATGCTTATTTAGAGAAAAAAATATCTATGTCAAACTTGCAGCTTGAAGAAACAAGTTATATAAAGGATAAAAATAATCAAATCATATCAGAAATCCAAACATCTATTCACAGAAAAAGTTTAACAGAGGAGAAAATACCTAATTTTATAAAACAAGTGTTTATTCTTTCCGAAGATCAACATTTCTATGAGCATAAAGGCTTTGATGTTCCTTCTATGGGTAGAGCCCTATTTGCGAATATAGAATCGCAAAGTATAGAGCAAGGAGCCAGTACAATTACACAGCAACTGGCACGTAACTACTTAAAATCTTATAACAAAACATATAATCGCAAGCTGCAAGAGCTTTTTTACGCATATGAATTGGAGAGGAAAAGGACAAAAGAAGAAATTTTGACTGATTACGTAAATGCCATTTATTTTGCTAACGGAATGTACGGCTTAGAGGCGGCAGCAGAGTTTTACTTTGATGATTCTGTAGCAAAATTAACAAAGGCTCAGCTTATTTTTTTAGCAAGCATTCCAAATAATCCGACTGTTTACAATCCTATTCATCATTTTAAGCAGACAAAAAAGAGACAAGAGCGACTAATTGATCTCCTTGCAGCCAACAACATCATCTCGAAAAAAGAAAGCATACAGTTAAAAAAAGAGAAACTCAGCTTAACCTTAAAAACAGAGACTGATTTATACCCAGACTATACAACCTATGTAGAAGAAGAATTAAAACAATTAATTGCTGAAAACTATGGCTATACTAAAAAACTGCAAAATGCTTCAGATAAAGAAAAAGAGATAATAGAAAAGCAGCTGCAGCAAGAAGTTGCTGATTTATATAAAAAAGGCATTACTATTCAAACTGCTCTTTTGCCATCCATTCAACAAAAAGCTGTAGCAGCGCTAAACAAGACACTTGCTCCTTATGAAACAGAAGGAGCAGCCGTTGTTATTGATCAGCACACACACCAAATTCTGGCATTAGTAGCAGGGAAAAATTATAAAAAACATGACTTCAACCGAAGCTATCAAGCTTATCGTCAGCCTGGATCTGCCATTAAGCCTCTTTTAGTGTATGCTCCCTATTTAGAAGAAACGAAAAAAGGAATTTATTCTCAAGTGAATGCAGGAGCATATTGCAGCGGAAGCTATTGCCCCAAAAATTATAGCGGCAAAAATTATGGAATGGTTACAATCGAAAATGCATTTATCCATTCTTACAATACACCTGCTGTCAGAATTTTAGACACTATTGGCATAGAAAAAGCCTTCACTTATTTACAGCCTTTTCAATTCCAGCACGTTTCCGAAAATGATTATCATTTATCTGCAGCCGTTGGGGGATTTTCTTCTGGAATAACTCCGTTAGAGCTCACAGATGCTTATACTACTTTCGGCAATGACGGGACATACAAAAAAGCAAGAGCTATTCTTTCAGTCAAAGATGCAAATGGAAAAGAAATAATGAAATGGAAAGATAAATCAATTTCTGTTTGGAGCGAACAGACAAATGAAAAAATGAGGCAACTACTAAAACATACCGTTACATCTGGCACTGCAAAAAAAGCTTATTTTCCCTCCACTTATCTTGGCGGCAAAACTGGCACCACTAATAACTATAAAGACTATTGGATTGTCGGCTTATCCAATACCCAAACAGTAGGCGTTTGGGTTGGAAGGGATCAGCCAAGCAGCTTAGAAGCAATAGAATCTCAATCGCCTCATCTCCATATATGGAAACAAATAATGAAAAGATAAAAATACCCTTTCAAAAAGGGATTTATAAGTGAAAGAAG
>NZ_PISE01000061.1 GCF_002835805.1 Niallia nealsonii
TACTTAAAGGGGATAATATCAAACTATCTGCAGTTTTTTTGAAAGATAATGATTGTTTATATAGCTTAAGTAAAAAATTATTTATGAATTTTCATAATAAGATGTCCGAATTTTTCTGCAAATGGTAGTACAAGGAAGGATGATAATACATTAAAGATAAGACTTGCATGAGCGAGCTGCACATTTTTATCTGCTGTCATAGATGCTACAATCAGCTTTAACTCGTCAATTAACGGATAAAAAAGAATTACCCCGCCAATATTTAGCCAAATATGTGCATAGGCGCATAATTTAGATTCTTTTTCGCCGCCGATTGAGGCTAAATAAGAAGTAATGCATGTCCCGATATTAGAACCTAACATAACAGCAATAGCAGTTTCGACAGGAAGCATTCCTGCCGATAAAAAACCCATAATAATCCCAATTGTTGCGGTGCTAGATTGGATAAGTGCAGTAAGGAGAATGCCGGCTAGTAATGCAAAAAAAGTATGGTCTGCCATATATAATAAAAAATGTTTGATTTCAGGATTTTCCTGCAGAATGCTGGCAAAATATTTAAATCCTCGCATTGCAGTAAAGACAATGGCAATTCCAAATAAAATAAATCCAAGGCTGCGCCATTTTTTATTAGGAACGAGAATAAAAAAAACACCTATTATCGCAAGGGGTAAAAGGATATGATCTATATTAAAAGTAATAAATTCTGTTGTAAAAGTTGTGCCGATATTTGTGCCTAAAATAATTCCGATTGATTGAGGAAACGTTAATGCTCGTGCAGCGATAAGCCCAATCGTAAGCACCATTACTGCTGAACTGCTTTGAAGCAATGCTGTAATAATAATAGAGATGATAAACCCTTTCCATGGCTTGTCTGTTAATTTCTCCAGCCAAATCTTTAAATTGTAGGAAGATAAATTAAAAAGGCCTGTCCTGAGTATAGTCATGCCAAAAATAAACAGAATAATAAAGACAAGAAATAATCCTATATAAATCATTTGTACTCACTCCTTCATAAAAACTATATGCAGATTATGCATAGGACATGTTTAAAAATAAGGGAAGAATTTGTAGGGAATAAAAGAGAAATTGCATAAATATCTATTTAAAGGTTTAGCTTTTTTTAGATGTGGAAAAATATAAAAAGAAATAAATGGTTATTTTACACATTTCTTTGCCATTTTTTCAATTTTTTTTAAAAGTAATACAAGTACTGTGCTAAATACAGTTGACCTTGTATCGTTGTTTATATTATAATGTCAAGGTACATGGGAAACATGTTGATGTTAGTGTGTTGTGCTCGGAGGGAGGGAAAGAGAATGTCTAAAACCGTCGTTCGTAAAAACGAATCGCTTGAAGATGCTCTTCGTCGCTTCAAACGTTCAGTATCAAAAACTGGTACTTTGCAGGAAGCTAGAAAGCGCGAATTCTACGAAAAACCTAGTGTTAAACGTAAGAAAAAATCAGAAGCAGCAAGAAAACGTAAGTTCTAAGAGAGGGTGTATTAATTGAGTCTTCTCGAGCGTTTAAATACCGATATGAAGCAAGCGATGAAAAACAAAGAAAAAGATAAACTGACTGTAATTAGAATGTTAAAAGCTGCCTTGCAAAATGAAAGCATTAAACTTGGCAGTGAACTTTCTGAAGAAGCAGAGTTATCAGTCCTTTCTCGCGAAGTAAAACAACGCAAGGACTCCCTCCATGAGTTTGAAAAAGCAAGTCGAAATGATCTTGTTGACAAAGTACGTGCGGAGTTAAAGCATGTTGAAATATATATGCCTAAACAGCTTTCTGAAGAAGAGTTAGCAGCAATAGTAAGTGAAGTAATTGCTGAAACTGGTGCATCTTCTAAGAAAGATATGGGAAAAGTGATGGCTGCTTTAATGCCAAAGGTTAAAGGTAAAGCAGATGGTTCACTAGTAAATAAACTTGTACAACAACACCTTTCATAAATTAATACTGTTTTAAAGGCTACAGTTTATACTGTAGCCTTTTTACATGAAATCAACATAATGAAATAGGGAAATATAAAGAATGCAAAAAAATGAAACCTTTTCATTTTTCTACCGTAAATATACATATAAATAACTAAAAAGAAAGGAGGGAAATATTGATCCGGAAAACATTTTGGTTTGTTTGTTTATTTTTAGGTTTTCTTTTTTCTATCATTCCTGGATTAACTGCTGCAAAAGAGCAGATTGTATATGTTGTTCCAATAAAAGATACGGTTGAAAAGGGATTAAATGAATTTTTAAATCGAGCTATTTCAACGGCAGAAAAAGACCGTGCAGCAGCCATTATATTTGAAATGGATACACCTGGTGGAGCAGTAGATGCAGCAGCAAAGATTGGAAAAAGAATTTCAGAAACACCAGTTAAAACAGTCAGTTATATTAATCAGGATGCTATTTCGGCAGGTTCCTTTATTGCATTAAATACAGATGAAATATATATGCAGGAAGGCAGCAGAATGGGAGCCGCAGGAGTGATTGATGGAACAGGAAACGCTGCAGATGAAAAAGCTCAATCTTATTGGATTTCCGCTATGAGAGGAGCGGCTGAAAAACACGGAAGAGATCCTATTTACGCGATGGCTATGGCGGATAAATCAATTTCTTTGCCGAAATATGGGGCTCCGGCGGGGAAATTTCTTACGTTAACCTCTACTCAAAGCCTCGAAGTTGGATACTCAGAAGGAACTGTGCATAATTTTCAGGAAGTGCTAGAAAAACTAAATTTAGAAAATGCCGAAATAAAAGAAGTAAAAGAAGGTTTTGCGGATAAAGTAGCTCGTTTTGTAACAAACCCCTATGTTGTTCCGTTGCTTTTGTCCATTGGCAGTATAGGCTTAATTGTTGAATTATATTCACCTGGATTAGGGCTTGCAGGGTTTGCTGGAATTAGCTCTTTGCTATTATTTTTTTATGGACATTTAGTATCTGGATTGACTGGATATGAATCTATTATTTTATTTGTCATTGGGTTAGGTTTAATTATACTGGAATTTTTTATAGCAGGAGGAATTGCCGGTATTTTAGGCGGTATTGCCATCATCGCTAGTTTGTTCCTCGCAAGCAGTAATATTGTTCATATGGGGATAAGCATATTGATTGCAATAATTACATCCATTCTTGCAGCTATTATTATGGTAAAGGTGTTGGGCAGAAAAATGAAGTTCTTTAAAAAAATGATACTAACCGATTCAACAAGTACAGAAAGTGGTTATGTTTCGAATAAAACGAGAATTGATTTAGTTGGAAAAGTTGGAATCACAGTAACAGCTCTGCGCCCTGCTGGAACTGTTGAACTTGAGGATGAGCGGATAGATGTGGTGAGTGAAGGGAGTTTTATTGAAAAAGATAAAAAAGTAAAAATAATAAAAGCAGAAGGATCAAAAATTGTTGTGCGCAGCATAAAAGAAGAGGAGCAATAAGAGGGAGGAAAAGTATGTTAGGAATAGATATTTTTACAATTGTTATTATTGTTTTAGCTGTTATATTAATAGGGGTTTTTCTAACTTTTGTACCAATTATGCTATGGATTTCTGCTCTAGCGGCAGGTGTAAAGATCAGCATCTTTACATTAGTTGGGATGCGATTAAGAAGGGTAATACCAAGTCGTGTTGTAAATCCGTTAATTAAAGCACATAAAGCGGGGCTGAGTGTAACGATTAATCAGTTAGAAAGCCATTATTTAGCAGGAGGAAATGTAGACAGAGTGGTAAATGCATTGATTGCGGCACATCGAGCGAATATTGAGTTATCGTTTGAAAGATCCGCTGCTATTGATTTAGCTGGTCGTGATGTATTAGAAGCAGTTCAAATGAGTGTAAATCCGAAAGTAATTGAAACACCATTTATTGCAGGGGTAGCAATGGATGGGATTGAAGTAAAAGCAAAAGCTAGAATTACGGTTCGGGCAAATATTGAAAGACTTGTCGGGGGAGCTGGAGAAGAAACAGTTGTGGCCCGTGTTGGGGAAGGGATTGTTTCTACTATTGGTTCATCTTCTAATCATAAAAAAGTGTTAGAAAATCCTGATATGATTTCACAAACAGTATTATCAAAAGGGTTAGATGCAGGCACTGCGTTTGAGATTCTGTCGATTGATATTGCGGATGTAGATATCGGCAAAAATATTGGAGCGGAATTGCAAACAGAACAGGCAGAAGCAGATAAAAAGATAGCTCAAGCAAAAGCAGAAGAGCGTAGAGCAATGGCTGTAGCGCAAGAGCAGGAAATGAAAGCAAAAGTCGAGGAAATGCGTGCGAAAGTAGTAGAAGCAGAGGCAGAAGTGCCAATGGCGATGTCGGATGCACTGCGTTCAGGGAATATTGGCGTAATGGATTATATAAATTTACAAAATATAACGGCAGATACCGAAATGCGCGGTTCTATTGGCAAGTTAACAAATGAAAATAAAGATAATAAGAATAATTAAAATAAAAAGCTTTTAATAAGAGATAGGTCCTTTCATTTTTAGATAGGCGCAGGAATGAACAGGATGGATAAAATGCTTTTTTGTTCCTGTTTTTTTCTTTAATTTTGCAGGAAAGCTAAGGAAAGCAAAAAATCAATAAAGCTTATAGCAAAAGAGTTAAGTTGCTGGGGCTGTGAGAAAAAAGAAAGGAGGCATCTCCTTGGAGTATATTTCGATTATTGCTATTGTTGTCGGAGTATTGTTTTCTTTGTTTGAAAAAAGCGGAAAAGAAAAAAAGAAAATACCGATGTCAACACCTATACCAACTAAAAAACATACGCCCCCTTCTCTTTCTGAGGAAAAAAGGATAGATCATTCAAAAGAAATTTCTATTCCTTTATCAGAACTAGAAACAATAAAGTTACAGGGGAGAACAGAATTAGATAACTTAAAAAAAGAAAAAAAGATGCTCGAGAAAAAGCTTCGAATTCTAGAGCATCAGACAAAAGTTATGGTAAAAGATTCATCTCCTTCCCAGGAACAAGCAAATGGGTTTTTTACGAAAAATAATGTGGTAGATGCCATTATTTTTTCAGAAGTGCTATCGCCGCCCCCCAGAAGGCGTTTAGCGAAGGGCTACAGAAGGAATTCTGTTCGGTGAACAATTTAATGGAAATTGCAAGAAAAGATAAACTTTCCTAGAAAATAGGTGCTAGAATCCTCTTTTTTCTCATAAATATGAGATGAAAGGGGGTTCTTTTTTATGGCTAAAAAATGGGGAAATACGCTGCGGAACTGGATGTTGAAAAACTTAGAGCTTCCTCAAGATGTCATGATGGACTTACCTAGAATTACCATGATTGGTCAAATTCATATTTATATTGAGAACCACCGAGGACTTATTACGTTTTCCGATAAGGAGCTGAGGCTGCTTCTTAAGCAAGGGCAGCTTTTAATAAAAGGAAAAGGTTTTGTCATTAAAACCATTATGTCAGAAGAAATACTGTTGGAAGGGAAAATAGATCATGTCATGTACATAAATGATTAATTCAGGAGGAAGCTATGAAAAATCATTGGATTGAATTTTTTTCAGGTATCGTAACAGTGAAAGCTACTGGGAAAGGGTTGGAAAGATTTTTAAATCAACTGCTCAGAAATAATATTTTAATATGGAATGTGAAAAAACATGGACCAAAGTCAATCACTTTTCAAATGAGTTTAAGAAAGGTGAAAAGGTTTCGTCATCTTGTAAGAGGAAGTGGGTGCAAAATAGAGTTCCAGCGCCGGGCTGGAGCTCCCTTTCTTTATAAAAGAATGCTAAAAAACAGCGGTTTTTTAGCTGGTATATTCCTTTTTATTGGACTAGTTTTTGTTTTATCAAATATGGTGTGGGGAATCGAAATTAAAGGAGCTAATCCAGCTACAGAATATAAGATCCGCAAACAGTTGGATAAAATGGATATCAAAATAGGGAAACTGCAGTTTTTTACAAAAGAATTGGATGTTATCCAAGAAGAGCTGACAAACAGCATTAATGCGATAACCTGGGTTGGGGTGGAATTAAAAGGGACAACTTATCACTTTCAAGTGGTGGAAAAAAATGAACCAAAACAAGTGCAAAAAACAAGTGCACAAAACTTAGTTGCAACGAAAACCGCAACGGTTGTAGATTATTTTGTGGAAGAGGGAGAAAAAGTTTTTACTGTCAATCAGGTGGTCAAAAAGGGACAACTATTAGTATCAGGTACAATAGGGAAAGAAGAAAATACAAAAATAGTGTCTGCAAAAGGAAAAGTTTGGGGAGAAACTTGGTTTACTTCAAAAGTCACAGTGCCAATAAATACAACATTTCAAGTGTTTAATGGCAATGAAAAGCAAAAACACTATCTTTCAGTTGGAAAAGTAAATGTGCCAATTTGGGGATTTGGAAAAATGGAATATAAAAATTATGTGGTAGAAGAAAATAAACAATATGTAAAGTTTTTAAAATGGGAACTGCCAATTACTATTGTAAATAAAACGTATCGAGAAAAAGAAGAAGTAACAAGAACTTATAGTAAAAAGGAAGCCATAAAAAAAGGAAAGGAAATGGCTCGAAAAGATGTGCTTAATAAAATTGGGGAAGATGGAAAAATAAAGGAAGAGAAAGTTTTGCACCAATCCATAAAGAATGGTAAAGTAATACTAAATATAGATTTTACAACAATTGAAAACATTGCGAAAGTACAACCTATAACTCAAGGAGACTTGGAATGACAGAAGATTTAAAAACAATGAATGTAAAATTAAATGATCCTAACGAAGCGATTGCCCTATTAGGGAATGGAGACACAAACCTTCAATTATTGGAAAAAGAATTTGATTGCAACATCGTAACAAGAGGAGAAACTTTGTATGTTTCCTCTATGAATCCAACTAGCATCGATCTTGTTGGAGATGTGGTAGAAAAGCTTTTGCAAGTGATCCGAAAAGGCATATCAATTAGTCAGAGGGATGTTATTTATGCCGTTTCATTGGCGAAAAAAGGTACTTTAGAATATTTTGGCGCTCTTTATGATGAAGAAATAGCCAAAACAATTAAAGGCAAGTCGATTCGCGTTAAAACGATTGGGCAAAGCGGATATATTCAAGCAATGAAAAAAAATGATCTAGTTTTTGGCATAGGCCCTGCTGGTACGGGAAAAACCTATTTGGCAGTAGTAATGGCAGTAAATGCATTAAAAAGCGGGAAAGTGAGCCGTATTGTTTTAACGCGCCCCGCGGTTGAAGCTGGAGAGAGTTTAGGGTTTTTGCCAGGCGATTTAAAGGAAAAGGTAGATCCTTATTTAAGACCCCTTTATGATGCTTTGCATGATGTCTTAGGTATGGAACATACTGCTCGTTTAATTGAACGAAATACAATTGAAGTAGCGCCGCTCGCTTATATGAGGGGAAGAACACTAGAAGATGCCTATATTATTCTAGATGAAGCGCAAAATACAACACAAGCACAAATGAAAATGTTTTTAACAAGGCTTGGATTTGGTTCTAAAATGGTGATTACAGGTGATAAGACACAAATTGATTTGCCAAAAGGTGTAAAATCAGGTTTAATTGCGTCTGAAAGAATTCTTCGAAATGTATCAGGCATTCAATTTGTCAATCTTGAAGAAAGTGATGTTGTGAGACATCCCCTTGTAGGAAAAATCGTTAGGGCTTATAAAGAAGTGGAAAATGAATAGATGACAAAAGTCGAATCTCTTTTGCGCAGCTTAAATGCGGCTATAGGATATTGCAAATTTCCTAAAAAGAGCTTCGGCTTTTTATGCATTTCATAAAATATGTTCTATTCATTAGAGTAGAAGCCATAAAAGATCTTATTATAAAATAAGTTAAAGTCGCAATAAGAGGGGTTTTTCTAGATCTCCCACTGATATATTCTAAGGCAGAATAAAGTATAGGCCACACACAGATATTGTATAAGTCTGTGTTTTTTATCACGCATTAACGGGTTTTTAAGAGGGGGACGACTCATTTCTGTGGATAAATAAGTGATTGCAAAGAAAAGAAAGAAAAAAGATGAAAACAAGCAAAAAAACTGTTATGATTTTACATATTACGTCAAATCTAGCGTTTTTGCGTCACCCTATTCTTATAGATAGGAGGTTACCATGAATTTTTTTCGCCAATTTATTGAAAAAATGAAAAGTTTAATGCATGCAAGTTTAATGAAAATAATCTTATTTTTATTAATCGGTATTGTTTTATTTTTTACTATGTTTTCGAATGTTAAACCAGAAAAATTGGTGGTCAATTTATTTACAGTAGCAGATCAAACTATCCGCTCTCCGATAACAATTGAAGATAAAGAAAGTACGGAAAAGAAAAAAGAAGAAAGTAAAAATCAAGTACAGGATGTATATGTAGTTAATAAAGAAATTGCACAAAATAGGGTGGATTTAGTTTCTTCAATTTTTGATTCTGTTTCAGAAGTGAACCGTGAAGTGGAGAAAGACCTTGCAGAACAAAGGAAAAAACAAGGGGAAAATGAACAAACTGTTTCTGAACCCTCTATTTCAGAAAAACTGACATTGCTAAAGGGAAAATTAACAGATAATGTTACAAAAGAAGTAATGGATACTAGTTTAAAAGCATTGCTTATGTATAAGGATAATGACTTGGAAATAGCAAAGGACATTACAGTAACATCCATAAATTCTGTGATGGGCAATAAAATACCAGCAGATGAAGTGGAAAACGCCAAGAAAAAATTAGAAGAAGATTTAAAAAGCAATTATAGCTTGGATTCTGATTTAAAAAGTGCATCGATTGATTTGGGAAGATTTGCTATTATTCAAAATGAGTTTTATGATCCTTCTGCAACAGAAGAATTAAGGCAGCAGGCGGTTGATAATGTAGACCCTGTTAAAATATTGCAAGGGCAAATTATTGTCGAAGAAGGGCAATTAATAAGCAGGGAAGTCTATCGCCAATTAGAGTTAGTAGGATTATTGGCAAATGAAAATTCCATTCAGTCCTATCTTGGGTTAGGCATGATGATTCTTGCTGTTCTTGCCATGTTTTATTATTACTTTTTAGCGATAGATGAAAAAAAAGATACAAAACAAAATTATATGATTATGTTTAGTTTGATTTTTGTCATTAGTCTTCTTCTTATGAAAACAGTAAGCATTTTTCAACAATTCGATTATGCGGAAATTGGATATATATTTCCCTCTGCTATGGCTGTAATGCTGATTAAAATACTAATGGAAGAAAAGCTGGCCATTATTACTGCCTTAATTTTAGGGGTTTTTGGGATGATTATGTTTAATGAAGGAGTTTCTGGCACCTTTAATGTAGCAATGGGTGTTTATATATTTGCTGGAGGGCTCGCTGCCGTTCTTTTTTTGAAAAAACATAACCAGCGTTCTAATATTCTGCAGGCAGGTCTATTTGTATCCATTGTTAATATTATCGCTATCTTTTCCATGATTCTATTGCAAAATGGCCAATATGGTGCAAAGGAATATGGCATCTATGTATTAGTCGCCGTTATCTCTGGAATATCAGCAGCGGTTTTAACGATTGGTTTTTTGCCTTTTTTTGAAGCGGGATTTGGCATTTTATCTACGATGAAGCTAATCGAATTATCAAATCCTAATCATCCATTGTTAAAAAAGATTTTGACAGAAGCACCTGGAACCTATCATCATAGTGTAATGGTCGCAAATCTATCAGAATCTGCTTGTGAAGCAATTGGAGCAAATGGCTTGTTAGCACGAGTTGGTTGTTATTATCATGATATAGGAAAAACAAAACGTCCCCATTTTTTTATTGAAAATCAGTTGAATATGGGAAATCCACATGATCGTCTGCCAGCTTTAGCAAGCAAAAATATCATTATTGCACATGCAACAGATGGGGCAGAATTATTGCGTAAATATAAGATGCCTAAGGAAATTGTGGATATTGCGGAACAGCATCATGGCACAACACTGCTAAAATTCTTTTACTATAAAGCAAAAGAAAAAGGTCTGGATGTGAAAGAAAGTGATTTCCGATACCCTGGTCCAAAAGCACAAACAAAAGAAGCTGCGATAATAGGAATAGCTGACAGTGTAGAAGCCGCTGTGAGAAGTTTAAATTCACCAACCCCTGAACAGATTGAAGGGCTTATAAAAAACATTGTTTCTGATCGTCTGCAAGATGGACAATTGGATGAGTGTGATTTAAGCTTAAAGGAAATAGACAGAATAAGAAATACATTATGTGAAACATTAAAGGGAATCTTTCATTCACGGATTGAATATCCTGATATGAAAAAAGTAAAGGACGAACCAATATGAAAATGGAAATTGATTTTATTGATGAAACAGAAAAAGTAACGGAAAATGATCAGAATATTATTTATGATTTGCTGCAATTTGCTGCACAAAAACAAGAGCTAAAAGGTACTGTTGAATTATCTGTTACATTTGTAGGGAATGACAGAATACAAGAAATAAATAAAGAGTATCGAAAAAAGGACCAGCCTACAGATGTTATTTCATTTGCTATGGAGGAATTAGGCGAAGGAGAAGTAGAATTAGTTGGTGCTGACATGCCCCGTGTGTTAGGAGATATCATTATTTCTATTGACAAAGCAGAGGAGCAAGCAAAAGACTATGGTCATTCTTATATGCGAGAACTCGGTTTTTTATCTGTCCATGGATTTCTCCATTTATTAGGATATGACCATCTTACAAAAGAGGAGGAAGAAATTATGTTCTCAACTCAAAAGCAAATATTGGATGAGTTTGGGCTTGAAAGATAAGGGAATAAGGAATAACCTATTTTCTTCCTTTCGTTTTGCTTTGTCAGGAATAGTTAGAGCAGTAAAAAAAGAAAGAAATTTAAAGTTTCACCTGATAATATCTAGCATCATTATTTTTCTTGGATTTTATTATCAAGTGTCAGCAGTAAATTGGATGATGCTTGCGATAGCAATGGGGCTAGTGATCACTATGGAAATGATGAATACGGCAATTGAACGTGTGGTGGATTTAGTAACAAAGGACTTCCACCCATTAGCCAAAGAAGCCAAAGATATTGCTGCAGGTGCTGTGTTAGTTGCGGCAGTTGTTTCAGTTGTTATTGGGTTGATTATTTTTTTGCCTAAAATAGTTGATTCGCTGTTTTAAATGTTCATAATAGAGCCTTAAAGGGGATTTGAATAAATGATTTCCCATTATTCAAATCCCTTTTTCTTTTTGAAATATTTGGTTAAAGCAAAAGCTGATAAGGAAATAAGCCTCTTTTTCTCTAACCCCTTTATTGAAAATGAAACTTAGTATATAATTTTCATATAATATTTTAAAGCAGTGCTTTTAGAGGATTAAAATAATTTTATTTTTGGTTATGTTAATGTTTATTGTCGATTGGAGCCGGTGTGTGAGACTCTTATGGGAAAGCGGGTCAAAGGGAGACCCTGAATCTCAAGCGGAAAGTGAACGCCTCTCGCTGCAATCAATGGGCAGGTTTAACAGGCCTTTATTTTAAAAAAGAGAAATCTCTGTAAAAGTATAGGAGATATTAGCTGAATAATCATGAACAGGTAGTGCGGCCAAATCATACAGCGAAATGGTTGTCCATTTTTTATATGTTTCATCAGTAATTATGATCTAATACATAGTTTTATTACAAAAATATTAAAATGTAAAAATTCTGAAAAATAAATAAGGAAACATGAAAAATAACCTAATCTTTAGGGTACAATAAGGAGAGAGGCCATTTTGAATAAAAATCAATTAATAGAAGAAGCGAAAAAAGCAAGAGAAAAAGCATATGTTCCCTACTCTAAATTTAAAGTAGGAGCGGCACTGCTTAGTGATAACGGAACCGTATATCATGGCTGCAATATTGAAAACGCATCGTATGGTGTGACAAATTGTGCAGAAAGAACAGCTTTATTTAAAGCTGTTTCAGAAGGCGAAAGGAAATTCACTATGCTAGCAGTAGTAGCAGATACAACTGGACCAGTATCGCCATGTGGGATTTGCAGACAGGCGATTGCTGAATTTTGCCCAAAAGATATGGTTGTTGTCTTAACAAACCTAAACGGAGATATACAAAAAACAACTGTTGAACAATTATTGCCAGGAGCATTTTCACCGGAGGACTTAAATGAACATAAATAATAATAGCGAACATAAATCAGGATTTATTAGTATTATTGGAAGACCGAATGTAGGAAAATCAACATTTTTAAACCGTGTAATTGGCCAAAAAATTGCAATTATGAGTGATAAACCCCAAACGACACGCAATAAAGTGCAAGGGGTTTTAACAACAAATGATTCTCAGCTTATTTTTATTGATACACCAGGCATTCATAAGCCAAAACATCGCCTTGGTGATTTTATGATGAAAGTTGCTCAAAACACATTAAAAGAAGTGGATCTCATTTTATTTATGGTGAACGCTGAAGAAGGATTTGGAAAAGGAGAAGAGTTTATTTTGGAGAAATTCCAAAATGTAAAAACACCAATTTTCCTTGTTGTAAATAAAATCGATACTATTCACCCAGATAAATTATTTTCCATCATTGATTCTTATAAAGAAAAATATCCATTTAAAGAAATAGTGCCAATTTCTGCATTAGAAGGAAATAATGTAGAAAGATTATTAGAACAAATCAAAGTATATATGCCGGAAGGACCCCAGTTTTATCCAGCTGATCAAGTGACAGATCATCCAGAAAGATTTATTGTTTCAGAATTAATCAGGGAAAAAGTATTGCATTTAACAAGGGAAGAAATTCCACATTCTTTAGCAGTTGTTATTGAAAAAATGGAGAAAAAACCTAATGATGTTGTCCATGTTATGGCTACTATTGTGATCGAAAGAGATTCGCAAAAAGGGATTATTATAGGCAAACAAGGCAGCATGCTGAAAGAAGTGGGAAAAAGAGCAAGAACCGATATCGAAAACCTTCTTGGAACAAAGGTATTTTTGGAGCTATGGGTAAAAGTGCAAAAAGATTGGCGCAATAAAATGTCTCAATTAAGAGACTTTGGTTTTCGAGAAGACGAATATTAAACAATTTTTTAGTGTTTATACATGAATTTAATTAACAATTTTTTCGTCACATGATTTTAAAAAGACAGGCTATGATAAGGTTAAGGCGAAATAATGCTAGTTTTAAAAATTGAAAGGTGGGGTTTTATTATGTTAGACTTTACCTGGAAAGTTTTCTCCCAGACAGGTAATATTGATACTTATCTACTCTTTAAAGAATTAGAAAAGGATAATCATGAAATACCAGGAATTCAAGATGAGGAGCTAGCAAGTTTAGATTCCCCCATCTCATAGAACTGTCTCTTAAACAGGGATGGTGAGTTATAGCTGCTAGAAAAATGTGAAGGCATCGTAATTAAAACAATCGATTATGGCGAAACAAATAAAATTGTTACATTATATACCCGAGAATGGGGAAAGGTTGGAGTAATGGCTCGAGGGGCTAAGAAATCAAACTCTAGACTCGCAAGCATTACTCAACCGTTTACATATGGTTTTTATTTAGTGCAAAGAAGCCGCGGTTTAGGACTATTGCAGCAAGGTGAAATAATAACAAGCATGCGTGCGTTAAAAGAAGATATTTTCTTAACGGCATATGCAAGCTATATTGTAGAACTAACAGATAAATGTGTGGAGGAAAAAAAACCGAATCCTTATCATTTTGAACTGCTTCATCAAATTTTGCAGTATATGAATGAGGGGTATGATGGGGAGATACTGACACATATTTATGAAATGAAAATGCTAAATACACTTGGATTATATCCAATACTTGATAAGTGTTCCGTTTGTGGCGCAACAGATGGGAATTTTTCTTTTTCTATTCGAGAGGGCGGGTTAATCTGTCACCGCTGTATAGAAAAAGATCCCTATCACTATAAAATTTCTCAAGCAACGGTAAAACTGCTGCGGATTTTTTATTTATTTGATATTTCTAGACTTGGAACAATATCGGTTAAAGAGCAGACAAAAAAAGAACTTAATCTTATTATCTCGGCTTATTATGAGGAATACTCTGGTTTATATTTAAAATCCAAAAAATTTCTTCACTCACTAAAGGATTTTGGACAGCATTTTAATTAGAGAGTTGACAACCTCTTTTTTTTTCGTTAATATTTTTGATAACAAAATAGTTGCGTTGAAAAGAAAATAGTACTTAATTACCTGTTGTTTAAGCGAGCCTAGGATAGTGAAAGCTAGGTACAAAAGCATTAAGGAAGGCGTTTTTGGAGCAACACCTATGGAAAGTGGCTGTTTTTTGCAGCAAATAGGGTGGAACCGCGGGTTAACTCTCGTCCCTATGCTAATTTTTTGGCATAGGGACGAGAGTTTTTTGTTTTTTAAATAGTCCTTATGCAAATAAAAAAGGTTAACTAATTTTGGAGGTGCAAAACGCAATGAACATTCAAAACATGATATTAACATTGCAAAAACATTGGTCTGATTATGGTTGTATATTAATGCAAGCATATGATGTGGAAAAGGGTGCTGGAACGATGAGCCCTTATACTTTTTTACGGGCAATAGGTCCTGAGCCTTGGAATGTTGCCTATGTAGAACCATCTAGAAGGCCAGCAGATGGAAGATATGGGGATAATCCAAATAGACTTTATCAGCATCATCAGTTTCAAGTAATTATGAAACCATCCCCTGATAATATTCAAGAGCTTTATTTAGATTCATTAAAAGCATTAGGAATTAATCCATTAGAGCATGATATTCGTTTTGTGGAAGATAACTGGGAAAACCCTTCCTTAGGATGTGCAGGGCTTGGCTGGGAAGTTTGGTTAGATGGCATGGAGATTACGCAATTCACCTATTTCCAGCAAGTTGGTGGATTGGAATGTAAACCAGTTTCAGTTGAAATTACATATGGGATTGAAAGACTAGCTTCCTATATACAAGATAAAGAAAATGTATTTGAACTAGAATGGACAGATGGTTTTACGGTAAAGGACATTTTTTATCAGCCAGAATACGAGCACAGTAAATATACTTTTGAAACATCGGATGTCGATATGCTTTTCCATTTATTTAATGTGTATGAAAAAGAAGCACATAGACAAATGGAGGAAGGACTAGTTCATCCAGCCTATGATTATGTATTAAAATGTTCCCACGTATTTAATCTTCTTGATGCTAGAGGAGCTATTTCTGTTACAGAAAGAACGGGATATATTGGAAGATGCCGGAACTTAGCTCGTAAAGTAGCAAAAACATTCTATGACGAACGAGAGAAATTAGGATTCCCGATTTTAAAAAGATAAGGAGGTTTAATTGATGAGCAAAAGAGATTTGTTATTAGAGATTGGTTTAGAGGAAATGCCTGCACGATTTGTAACAAGCAGCATGAATGCATTAAAAGATAAACTAGAAGCATGGCTAAATGAAAAGCAACTAGCCTATAAATCAGTGGAAGCTTTTTCAACCCCTAGAAGATTGGCAGTCCTGGTAAGTGACTTGGATGAAGCGCAAAAAGACGTAGAAGAAGAAGCAAAAGGTCCGGCAAAAAAAATTGCGCTTGCGGAAAATGGAGAATGGTCCAAAGCGGCTGTTGGTTTTACAAGAGGACAGCAAATGACAGTCGAGGATATTTTCTTTAAAGAAATAAACGGTGTAGAATATGCTCATGTGAAAAAATTTATAAAAGGGCAAGCGACTACAGCATTATTGCCAGAATTAAAGGAAATCATCTTAAGTTTAACCTTCCCAAAAAACATGCGTTGGGCAAATAATGATTTACGATATGTACGTCCAATTAAATGGATACTTGCACTGTTTGGGGAAGAAGTGATTCCTTTTACTATCACAAATGTAACGACAAATAATACATCTTTAGGTCATCGATTCCTTGGAACAGAAATAACTATTAAACGCCCAAGTGAATATGTACAAATATTATTGGATCAATATGTTGTAGCAAATCCAGTGGAACGGAAATCCATGATTGTTTCACAAATCAACAAAATAGAAGAAGATAATAATTGGAAAATTCCAATGGATGAAGAGTTGCTTGAGGAAGTAGTAAATTTAGTCGAGTATCCAACTGCATTATTTGGCAAGTTTGAAGAATCTTATTTAGAACTGCCTAATGAAGTTCTGATTACAAGCATGAAAGAGCATCAGCGCTATTTTCCAGTGAAATCTAAACAAGGAGAATTGCTTCCGTTTTTTGTAACAGTAAGAAATGGAGACAGCAATCATATAGAGAAAGTAGCAAAAGGGAATGAAAAAGTATTGCGTGCTCGCTTAGCAGATGCAGCGTTCTTTTACAATGAAGATCAGAAAACAACGATTGATTTACTTTTGGGAAAACTTCAATCTATTGTATATCATGAAGAAATAGGGACATTAGCGGAGAAAGTAGCAAGAGTTCGTTCCTTAGCGAATAAAATAGCGGATAGCTTGCATTTAAGTGAAGAGGAAAAACAAAATGCAGATCGTGCTGCGCAAATTGCCAAGTTTGACCTTGTGACAAATATGGTGTATGAATTCCCTGAACTGCAAGGTTTAATGGGCGAAAAGTATGCCATTCAAAAAGGAGAAAAAGAAGCAGTTGCAAAAGCAATCAATGAACATTATATGCCTCGTTCCGCAGAAGATGGCACAGCACCAAGCAATGTAGGAGCAGTACTTGCACTTGCTGAAAAATTGGATACAATTGTTTCCTTTTTCGGTATCGGGTTAATTCCATCTGGTTCACAAGATCCATATGCTCTAAGAAGACAAGCAACGGGAGTTGTCCAAACTTTATTGGATAAAGAGTGGAATTTATCACTGGAAGATTTAGTTAATAGTACAATTGATAATGGGGAAAATTCCTTTAAGGTAACAAAAGAAGAATTATATCAAAATATTATTTCCTTCTTTACACTTCGTATTAAACATATTCTTCAAGAAAAAGGGATACGTTATGATTTAATTGATGCGGTATTAGGCAGCAAGATCGCAAGTATCGCAAGTTTAGTAAAAAAAGCTCAAGTGTTAGAATCTCATAAAGAAGATGAAGGTTTTAAAGAAGGCGTAGAGGCGTTAAGTCGTATTATTAATATTTCTAGCAAAGCTGCAGTTGTTGGAGAAATAGAGCAGACTTTATTTGAAAATGAAGAAGAATCCGTTCTTTATAACAGTTATTTATCTGTTAAAGAGAATTTAGAAACAATTCAAAACGAAGAGGAAGCCTTCCAATTGTTGTTCGCTTTGAAGCAGACCATTACAAACTATTTTGATCATACGATGGTTATGGCCAAAGATGAAAAAGTAAAGGAAAATCGTTTAAATCAAATGAGCAAACTTGCTGATTTAATTAGACAATTTGCAAATGTTAATGAAATACTTGTGAAATAAAGTTTAAGAGGAGATTCAATTCTAGGCATGCACTTAAAAATCTTGTTTTCGAGAATATATTTAATTACAAGGTTTACTATAAGTAATAAGTGGATAGCGCTGATTGGATAACCTCTTTTTCTTTTTCCTTTGATAAACACTTCACTCCAGTATATAGTTAATTAAAATAGGTAATGAAATTTCATGTCAATAGCTTTGTTATAGTGTGCAGATGATAAGGCGAAAAATTATAGGATAAAGTGCCTTTTATTGTATAATTTGCATACATAGCGTATTCATTCCTTTTAAGGTGGTGAATAAAAATAGAACTGAATAAAAGGCAAGAACAAATAGTGGAAATCGTCAAAGCAAATGGACCGATAACAGGAGAGCAAATTGCAGAGAAGCTACATTTGACAAGGGCAACATTACGTCCAGATCTTGCGATACTAACAATGGCAGGTTTTCTTGACGCAAGGCCTAGAGTTGGTTATTTTTATACGGGAAAAACATCTGAGCAACTTTTAACAGAGAATATTCAAAAATTACTAGTTAGTGATTATTATTCAAGACCTGTAGTGGTGAATGAAAATACTTCTGTCTATGATGCAATTGTTACAATGTTTACAGAGGATGTTGGCACCATTTTTGTTGTAGATAAACTCTCCTTATTAGTGGGGGTAGTTTCTCGCAAAGATTTTCTTCGTGCAAGTATTGGAAAACAGGAATTAACATCCCTCCCAGTGACGATTATTATGACAAGAATGCCAAATGTTGCTTATTGTTATTTGGATGAGTTATTGGTGAATGTCGGCAAAAAATTAATCGAACGAGAAATTGATGCTCTTCCAGTTGTAAAGGATTCAGAAAAGGGGCTTGTTGTAGTGGGAAGAGTAACAAAAACAAATATCACAAAGGCATTAGTTGCTCTGCACAATGAACAAATGCTTTCGTAAAAAGGGGGAACTTTAGGTGGAAGAAAGACAAATAATTTATGTGGTTTCGGATTCTGTAGGGGAAACGGCTGAACTTGTTACAAAAGCTGCGATCAGTCAATTTTCAGGGCATAATGTTAATGTTCTCATTAAGCGTTTTCCTTTTGTTGAAGAAAAGTCAAATATTCATGAAGTGGTTCTTCAAGCAAAACTCGAGCATGGCATGATCGCCTATACCCTTGTCAAGCCAGAAATGCGCAAGTATATGAGTGAGCTTGCTTTAGAAGAGGGCGTATATGCTTGTGATATTATCGGGCCAATTATCGACCAATTTCAGATGCATTGGGGGAAAACTCCTTTATATGAACCTGGACTTGTAAGAAAATTGGATGAGGATTATTTTAAAAAAGTGGAAGCAATTGAATTTGCCGTTAAATATGATGATGGCCGTGATCCAAGAGGTTTAGCAAAGGCAGATATCATTCTTATTGGCGTTTCAAGAACGTCCAAAACACCGTTGTCTCAATTTTTGGCTCATAAGCGAGTAAAAGTTGCAAATGTACCAATTGTACCGGAAGTAGATCCGCCAAAAGAATTATTTCAGCTGCCGGCAAATAAATGTTTTGGTTTGAAAATTAGTCCGCAAAAATTAAATAATATCCGTAAAGAACGTTTGATTTCGTTAGGATTAAGTGATAGTGCCAGCTATGCAAAAATTGAACGGATTCAAGAAGAAATAACATATTTTGATCGGGTTGTTAATCAAATTGGATGCCCGGTTATTGATGTGACAAATAAAGCTGTAGAAGAAACGGCCAATATTATTTTTAACCTTTATCATCGCACGAAGCATCAATCTTAATTATTTTCATTTAATTAGTACATATAGTTTTATAAAAGAAACGTATATTTAATTGGAATGAAATGCTAAAGACTTTGTTTAATAAATAACAAGGTCTTTTACATGTTAAAATAGAAACGTTATTTTTTCTTTTCGTTAAAATTTTCTAAAAAATCATGGTGTTTTCTGGATATATATACTATAATAAAAAATTGTGATAAAAAAGTATTGTAATTTAGGTTTAGAGTTGGCTTATAAGGAATAAACTATTTATTGTGAGAAGTCAAGAAAAAGACATAAAAAAAATTCGACAATACTTCTTTCAGCGAAAAAAAAATTGTAAGAAGGAATATGTGGAGTGATGTAGAATTACTAGTACATTAGGGAAACATATCATGTATGTTGACGCTGATTCCTGTCCAGTGAAGGAAGAAATTGTCGAAATTGCCAAATGCTATTCTGTCGAAGTAGTATTTATTGCTTCCTATGCTCATATGACAAGGGAAGAAACAAACATGAAATGGAAATATGTCGACAGCAGCAAAGAAGCAGTGGATTTATTTATTATGAATTCTGTGAAAAAACAGGATATCGTAATAACACAGGATATCGGACTGGCTTCAACACTCCTATTAAAGGATGTGTATGTTCTTTCTCCAAGGGGAAAGGTAATGGAAGAGAAAGATATAGCTACTGCGTTGGATATGCGTTACTTATCAGCAAAAGCAAGAAGAAGAGGCATTTATGGAAAAGGTCCCAAACCTTTTACAGAAGCAGACCGAAAAAATTTTAAAAAAAATTTAATAAAGATTTTGTCGAATTTTGAAGGAGTTTAATGCGGTTGTGTCGAATATCCTTTACGTATGTAGGATTTTTTTAAGGGAGATGCTTTAAATGGTTGGGCGAATTCCTGAAGAAAAAATAAATGAAATAAAACAAGCAATTGATATAGTGGATGTAATTGGCGAACATGTCCAATTAACAAAACAAGGACGCAATTTTCTTGGATTATGTCCATTTCATGGGGAAAAAACCCCATCCTTTTCTGTTTCACCTGAAAAGCAAATTTTTCATTGTTTTGGATGTAATGCAGGTGGAAATGTATTTTCCTTCCTTATGGATCTTGAAGGATTTTCTTTTCAAGAAGTCGCTGCTAAATTAGCAAGTAGAGCAAATATTGATCTTGGCATAGATATAGCGGATGCTGAAAAGAAAAAAAACATTCCTGATTCACTGCAACAAATGATTGATGCACATGATTTATTATCTAAATTCTATCATCATTTGCTTGTAAACACAAAGGATGGTCAACATGCTTTGGAATATTTATTAAATAGAGGCTTTACACTTCCTATCATTGAGAAGTTTCAAATAGGATACTCCTTGTCATCATGGGATATTGCAGTGAAATTTTTAGCAAAAAGGAAATATGATGGGACTTTAATGGAAAAGGCTGGACTAATCATCAAAAGCGATAAAGAAAATAAATACTTTGACCGTTTTAGGGATCGCATTATTTTTCCGATTATGGATCGTAATGGGAATATCGTCGCTTTTTCAGGTCGTGCACTTGGAGATAGCCATCCGAAATATCTTAATAGTCCTGAAACGCCAATCTTTAATAAAAGCAGTACACTTTACAATTTTTTTTCCGCACGGTCTAGCATTCGCAAATCGCAGCAAGCTGTTCTTTTTGAAGGTTTTGCCGATGTGATTGCAGCTTCTAGATCTGGAATTGAAAATGGAGTAGCAACAATGGGTACTTCGCTGACGGATGAACATATTTCAATTTTAAAAAGAAATTCTCAAACAGTCACTATTTGTTATGATTCTGATTCTGCTGGTATTGAAGCAGCTTTTCGCGCAGGCCAATTATTAACAAAAGCAAATTGCCAAGTGAAAGTGGCTGTATTGCCAGATGGGATGGATCCTGATGATTATGTTAACCAATATGGAGAGGAAAAACTGCAAAATGAAATTCTTCATAATGCACTTCCATATATGAGCTTTAAGTTAATGTATTATCGCAGAGGAAAAAATCTTCAAAATGAAGGAGATAAGCTGGAATATATAGAAAAGGTATTAGGTGAAATTGCTAAACTTGAAAAAATTGTGGAAAAGGATTTATATACAAGGCAACTTTCCAGCGAATTTTCGATTTCTTTAGAAGCATTGCAACAGCAAGAAAGACAACTGGCGGATTCTTTACAAATAAATAATTCAAATAAAAGCATTAGTACACCAGTAAAGCAATATAGTGTAAAAAAACAAGTGAAAAGTTTATTGCCTGCATATCAAACAGCAGAAAGAAGATTGCTTGCACATATGTTAAAAAGTGAAGATATAGCTTTTAAAGTGCAAGAATATTTACAAGGAAAGACCTTTAATATTGATGAACATCAAGCAATTTTTACGTATCTTTTAGCTTTTTATGAGTCTGGTCAAAGTTCAGATATCAGCTCTTTTATCAACTTTATTGCTGATAATGAGCTAAAACGAATGGTAGTTGATATTGAAATGATGGATATCAATGAAGAATTAAGCAACCAAGAATTAATGGACTATATGAAACAACTTTTGAACTATGACAAAATAGTGGAAATTAAAGAAAAAAAACTAAAGCAAAAAGAAGCCGAAAGACAACAGAATTATGTGGAAGCAGCTAAGATTGGCATGGAAGTGCTGTTGTTGGAAAAATCATTAAAATAAATAAAAAATGATGGTCTTGATTTTTTGGAAGGAGGGGGACATATGGCTGAAAAGTCAACCCGTTCAAAAGAAATTGAAACGGAAATGACCCTTGATCAGGTAAAAGAACAATTAACAGAAGTAGGTAAAAAAACTGGTGTACTTGCGTATGATGATATTGCAGAAAAATTATCCAGTTTTGAGTTAGACTCCCATCAAATGGATGAATTTTATGAGTTTTTGGGGGATCAGGGAGTGGAACTGATTGGCGATGGAGAGAATGATGCTCCTAATGTTCAACAACTTGCTAAAGGGGAAGAAGAATTTGATCTAAATGATCTAAGTGTACCTCCTGGCGTTAAAATAAATGATCCAGTTCGTATGTATTTAAAAGAAATCGGTAGAGTGGATTTACTATCTGCTGAAGAAGAAATTAAATTGGCGAAACGTATCCTAGAAGGTGATGAGGAAGCAAAACGCCGCCTTGCCGAAGCCAACTTGCGCCTTGTTGTAAGTATTGCTAAAAGGTATGTTGGACGGGGTATGATGTTCTTAGATTTAATCCAAGAAGGAAATATGGGCTTAATTAAAGCTGTCGAAAAGTTCGACTATGAAAAAGGCTTTAAGTTTAGTACGTATGCTACATGGTGGATTCGTCAGGCAATTACAAGAGCGATTGCTGACCAGGCTAGAACAATTCGCATACCAGTTCATATGGTAGAAACAATCAATAAACTAATACGTGTTCAGCGTCAATTGCTGCAGGATTTAGGGCGTGAACCAACTCCTGAAGAAATCGGCGAAGATATGGACTTAACTCCAGATAAAGTAAGAGAAATATTAAAAATTGCTCAAGAGCCAGTTTCATTAGAAACACCAATTGGGGAAGAAGATGATTCCCATTTAGGTGATTTCATTGAAGATCAAGATGCTACATCACCATCTGAACATGCGGCATATGAATTATTAAAAGAGCAGCTAGAAGATGTTCTTGATACATTAACAGATCGCGAAGAAAATGTATTAAGATTACGTTTTGGTCTTGATGATGGTCGTACACGTACACTAGAAGAAGTAGGTAAAGTGTTTGGTGTAACTCGTGAACGGATCCGTCAAATTGAAGCTAAGGCACTAAGGAAATTAAGACATCCAAGCAGAAGCAAACGTCTAAAAGATTTCTTAGAGTAAGATTTTTTAACACAGCTTTGAAAAGCAGTTGTAAAGAAATAGTTGACTTCTTACGATGGAAGTAGCTATTTCTTTTTTTGTTGAATGAGAGTTAATAGAGCAATGATACACAATGTTTAGTAAAGTTAATTCCTCCCCTATATGTCACCTTTTTTTAAAAGGAAGTGATTTACTAATGAATGAAAATAGAAAAAATATTATTGTCAAAGAGATTATGTACTGGAAAGAAAGTCGTATGCTTCCTGAGCACTATTGTAATTATTTATTAACACTCTATACAGAAGGAAATCAGCCTGCAGAAGAAACAGAATTGATGAGAAAAAGTCGTTTAAGTCTTTTTTTAGGTAGTCTCTGTTTATCATTTATTCCAATAACAGTATTTTTATTTTATTTTACTGAATTGTCTTTCATTTTGCAAATGGGTATTTCACTAATTTTTCTGACTTTTTGTATTGGAAGCATTTATTTTTTGACATATAAAAATTTAGGAGTAGATATTGTAATTTCTGCGACTGCGTTAATTTTTTTGCTTGCAAGTGTACATATAGTGATAAAGCTGTTTCCTGAAAACTTAATGATGCTTAATAGTATGTTAATGTTTCATTGCTTAATATGGTTTATCGCAGGGAGAAAGCTTCAGTTATTATATTTGACTATATCATCCTGTGTTGGTTTTATTTTATTAATTGGACTTTTTTTCTATAAAATATATTAATTTTAATGATGACTTTTGCAACGAAGCGCAACAATATTTATACTAATAGAAGAAATAGCTTTGGAAAGAACAGCTTTAATTATGATTGATTTTTTAGAAATGTGGTGTAAAAATGAATACGGAGAAATTATCAAAACGGCTAGAAACGGTCGCGAAATATATTCTAGAAGGTGCTAGGTTTGCTGATATAGGTTCTGATCACGCTTATTTGCCTTGTTATATGCTGAAAAAAAATAAAGCGAGCTTTGCAATTGCAGGAGAAGTAGTGGAAGGCCCCTATAAATCTGCATGTACTCAAGTAAGACAAGAGGGGTTATCTTCCTTGATCTCTGTTCGCAAAGGAAATGGCCTAGAAGTTGTAGAGTTAGGGGAAGTGGATTGCATAACGATTGCGGGTATGGGAGGGTCGTTAATTGCTAGCATTCTTGAACAGGGGGAAAAAAAGCTTTCAACGGTAAAGCGTTTGATTCTTCAGCCGAATATCCATGCCTATTCAATTCGCGTATGGCTATTAGAAAATGAGTGGAAATTAGTGCAAGAAGAAATAATAGAAGAAGATGGAAAGATTTACGAAGTACTTGTTGCAGAACAAGGGAAAATGGTGTTTGAAGATAAAATAAACGCAGATGCGGTCTTATTATTAGGTCCATTTTTAATGAAAGAAAAAAATAATATCTTTCAAAAAAAATGGACGTCTGAAATCAAAAATTGGCAGAGAATATTAACAAAGCTGAAAGCAGCCCCTGATTCTGAAGAAAATAAACAAAAGAAAGAAGAACTCATTGCAAAAATTAGCCTAGTGGAGGAGGTTTTGCTTGATGAAACAAATTAATGGATATGAAATTATTTCTTTATTTGAGCAGTTTTCTCCTAAAGCTTATGCAATGGAAGGAGATAAAATTGGACTGCAAGTTGGCGACTTGAGTCGTCCAGTAAAAAATGTGATGATTGCACTCGATGTGTTGGATGAAGTAGTAGAGGAAGCCATTGCAAACAAAGTAGATTTAATCATTGCCCATCATCCACCCATTTTTCGCCCTTTAACAAAGATTACAAATGATAATCCAACTGGTCGATTAATGGAGAAATTAATTAAACATGATATATCTGTGTACGCGGCCCATACAAACTTAGATGTGGCAAAGGGTGGGGTTAATGACTTATTAAGTGATGCCCTAGGATTAAAAAATACAGAGGTTCTTATTCCTACATATGAAGATAAGTTAAAAAAACTGATTGTTTATGTACCGAAAGAAGCGGAAGAGAATGTAAAAAAAGCATTAGGTGATGCAGGTGCTGGTGCGATTGGAAACTATACTCATTGTTTGTTTTCAACAAATGGACAAGGGCAATTTAAACCAGGCAGCGATACAAATCCGTATATAGGAACACACCATGTATTAGAAACTGTTCAAGAAGTCAAAATAGAAACTGTTATTCCAGCTTCAGTGGAAAAAAAGATTATCAAAGCGATGGTAAAGGCACATCCATATGAAGAAGTGGCATATGATTTATTTGATCTGCAAACTAGCGGGGAGCAATTAGGATTAGGAAGAATCGGCAATTGTGAGGAAATGACGCTTTCGGATTTTGCTTTGCATGTCAAAAAAGTATTAGAAGTGGATACGGTTAGAGTAGTAGGAGATTTAAAAGCAAAAGTAAAAAAAGTGGCTGTGCTTGGGGGAGATGGCAATAAATATTTTTCTCAAGCCTTATTTAAAGGAGCAGATGTGTATGTTACAGGAGATATGTACTATCATGTCGCACATGATGCCCAAGCTCTTGGCCTAAATATTATTGATCCAGGTCATAATGTAGAAAAAGTAATGAAAAAAGGGGTTTCCAAGAAGTTAACAGCAATGTGTTTAGAAAAAGGCTATAATGTCCATATTTTTCCGTCTGTTGTTCATACAGATCCATTTCAATTTGTTTAAAAGAAGTGAAAGTAGACAAGTAAGGGAAAAAACACCTTTTTTAAATGCTTAGATTTTCAGCTAAGTCTGTAAGCGAAGAATAAATTACTTTATTATAAATGGCTGTTTTCTAAAAGATTATTGTTTTTTAAATAGTTTCTATGAATAAATCTATTGTTAAGACAGGTTGATTGGAGTGAAAGGTGCTAGACTCCTATGGGATTAGCGGAACAGGTGAGACCCCGCACCGCAGTTCACAGCCTGAGGATGCTCACTGCCCGCCCCACGGAAAGCGAGCATCCTGGAATGGAAATCAACCTACTCCTTTAAAAGCAACAAAGTTTACGAAAACAGTCTTATAAATAAAATTAGGCAGCTTTATTTCA
>NZ_PISE01000062.1 GCF_002835805.1 Niallia nealsonii
TATTCCTTTTTATTATATTAATATAAAAACATTTCTCTTGCTGATAAAAGTCTACATTTCTTTTGGAATTAATCTTCATACACTTTTTGCGTAAAAAATTTAAATTGAAGAAATTGAGAATTTTGTTTTTGATGCATATTTCTTGCGGTGTCTTCTCCATCTGCCACTAGGATGACGGTCTTATCAAAATGCAGATTCATTATATATTTTTGCATCCACCTTCCAATTCCCTATTTCGAAATTCCTCTACTACAAAAAAAACATCTAATTCACAATATTTTTCTGAAATAATCACTTCTAATGCACCTACTGGTTTTCCTTTATACAAAATCATCCATTGTTCAATAGTTGGATCTTGTATTTGTCCTTTGATTAAATTTTGTTTTTGTTCTGCAAAATCAAAACCATCCTGCAGATCTTGCTGGTATTAAAGTATAAGATAATTTGCCAAATTATTTTCATTAACCAGTTCCACAACTATATCTTCGGGCTGCTTTGCCTCAGGAAATTTTTTGGGTTTTATTTCATATAGCTCAAGCATTTCCGTTTCATAATTATTTTTTTTGATGTATTTCATAAGAGAATTAGTTAATTTTTCATTAGGAGGAAAGGAGAATTTTACATGTTTTTGGTTATATTGCTGATGAAATGTGCGCAAATAGGTTGCTGTCTCCTCAAATTCTACGAAAGATGGCATTCTTTTAAAAGCTACAAAATTACTGTCCTATCGAATGAACATTTCTGGATAGTGATACTGGGAAAAAAGCTTATTTTCCGATATCACCTTATCTAATTGAAAAATATTTTGGAATGTCAAAAGTTCCATAAAGATCACTCTTTCTTAGTTAACTCGCCTTTTCTCTTGCAAAAATAAAAGGAATTAAATAATCAGGCTTTTTACGAGCAGGTTCCCCCTAGATTGCTATTTTCTTCGCTTAATCACCAAGGTGGGGAACTTCCCTTCTATAAGGATCTACTCTCTATTAACAAGGGACAAAGGGATTGGAAATACTTTAAAATCTTCTGCCAAATAACTTTCCATAAAGATTTCCTTTGCTTCTTCGACTAACTGATTTCCTTGTAGGCTATCATATCTTGCACTAATATGGGTTAAGATCAATTGTTCAGCTTTTGCTTTTTTTGCCGTATTGGCAGCTTGAATAGTTGTTGAATGAAAATATTCTTTCGCAAGCGCAGACTCCCCTCCGGCAAATGTAGCTTCATGCACAAGAACCGTGGTATTCTCAGCCAGTTTTATTGCTGCCTCACATTCCTTTGTATCTCCTAAGATTGTCACAATTCTGCCTTTTATTGGGGGACCGACAAAATCACTGCTTTGAATGAGTGTGCCATCTTCTAAAATAACATCTTCTCCATTTTTAATTTTTTTAAATTCTGGGCCTGGCTTTACACCAGTTTGTTGAAGTTTGTCTACGAGAAGTTTCCCAGGAAGGTCTTTTTCTGTAATGCGGTAGCCATAGCTTACAATCCCATGTTCTAGCATTAGAGCTTCCACTTTAAACGCATCATCTTCAAAAATAGTGCCTTCTGTTACTTCTTCAATATGCAAATCATATTTAAGGTATGTTTGGCTAATAGACAAGCTTATTTCTATATATTCTTTAATTCCCTTTGGTCCGTACAAAGTGACTTGCGCTTCACCGCCTTGAAAAGATCTGCTGGCAAGCAAACCAGGCAATCCATATAAATGGTCCCCATGTAAATGGGTGATAAAAATTTTTTCGATTCGTTTCGGTTTAATGCTTGTATGCAAAATTTGGTGCTGTGTCCCTTCCCCTGCGTCAAAAAGCCAAATACTGCCTCTTTCTTCTAATAATTTTAATGCAATTGATGTAACATTTCTTAATTTTGCCGGTATTCCCGCACCGGTTCCTAAAAACTGCAGTTCCATTTAAACACTTCTTTCTTCATCATTCTGTATACGATTTTATACTAGATATTGCATGTATACAAAGTTTAAAATCATCCACTATAAAACATACTATAAGTAGTGTAGCTCCCAAAAGATTTAGCAGCACTAATCAAATCTATCGAAATTTAATGCTTGCTATGCTGAGTTATTAAAAAAACTAATAGTAACAATCATAAAAAAAGATAGAACTAATTGATTTTTTTTCTAGTATCTTTTCCTTTTATCATGTAATATCAACATTGAAGCATAATAAGGAAACATTTTGTGTGGGAAATTAGAATCAGCCACTGCTCCGTTATTTTAACTGAAAAATTAAATTTGTCTAAAATTTCTGTTAAAACTATGGTATTATCAAAACATAATGTTTGCTTAATTAAAGGAAACAGATAAAATTTTATATTTGTATAGAGACTTTTTAGAAGATAAACATCATAATTTAAGCATAAATGTTTTCATCTCGTAAAATTACTGGTATTATTTTATAAAGTTTCCGAATGATAAAGTATCATGGCTAGAAATAAAATTCAAAGCTACTTGAATTTTTATACATATTTAATGAAAAGAGGTCCATGCACGTGAATCATAATCAACAATCAGCACTAATAATGATTTTTGGAGCAACAGGAGATTTAGCAAACCGCAAATTATTCCCATCACTTTACCGTTTATATAAAAAAGGAAGATTATCTCAATTTGCAGTTGTCGGTGTTGGCAGAAGAACATTAACAAATGAACAATTCCAACAAAATGTTGTAAATTCTGTAGCAGAGGCAATTCCTAATTCATCCGATTTAGAGACATTTGCATCTTACTTCTGCTATCATTCTCATGATGTAACTGATTCTAGTTCTTATCTTACATTAAAGAACATTGCAGATGATTTAGATGAAAAACATAATTTAGGCGGAAACAGAGTATTTTATTTAGCAATGGCTCCAGAATTTTTCGGTCCAATTGCTATCCACCTAAAAGAAGATGGCTTAACAGATGTAACTGGTTTCAAACGACTAATTATTGAAAAACCATTTGGACATGATCTTAAATCTGCTCAAGAATTAAATAATCAAATCCGCACAGCTTTTTCTGAAGACGAAGTGTATCGTATTGATCATTATTTAGGAAAAGCAATGGTACAAAATATCGAAACAATTCGTTTCTCTAATGCAATTTTTGAAAATCTATGGAATAACCGATATATCAGCAACATCCAAGTTACATCAAGTGAAATTCTTGGTGTGGAAGAGCGCGGCAGATATTATGAAACAAGCGGTGCTTTAAGAGATATGGTGCAAAACCACATGCTGCAAATGGTTGCATTACTTGCGATGGAACCGCCAATTCGTTTAACGCCTGATGAAATACGTTCTGAGAAAGTAAAAGTTTTCCGTGCAATGCGTCCAGTTGAGATTGATGAAGTAAATGAATATTTTGTACGTGGCCAATATGGAAAAGGAAGCATTGAGGATATCGAAGTGCCTGAATATCGTTCAGAACAAATGGTTGATCCAAATTCTAATACAGAAACATTTGTGGCAGGTAAAGTCATGATTGATAGTTTCCGCTGGGCTGGTGTGCCATTTTATATTCGCACAGGGAAAAGATTAGAAACAAAATCAACAAAAATCGTGGTTCAATTTAAAGATATTCCAATGAATCTTTATGATCGACCAGATCAAGAGATTACACCAAATCTTCTTGTGATTCATATTCAACCAGAAGAAGGAATTACTTTACATTTAAATGCTAAAAAAGCTGGTCAAAATATGGAAGCAACACCTATTAAACTTAGCTATGCAAATACAGGCATCGCAAGCATTAATACACCTGAAGCATATGAAAAATTAATTGACGACAGCATTAAAGGAGATGCTACTAACTTTACTCATTGGGATGAAGTAGCACTCTCTTGGAGCTATGTTGATAAAATTTCACAAGCTTGGGAGAAAACACCCGCAACAAACTACCCTAACTATGCTTCCGGTACAATGGGACCTAAGGAAGCAGATGAACTATTAGAAAAAGACGGCTTCTTCTGGTGGCCAATCAATCAATTTGAAGTAGATGTTTGTTAAAGATAAAAAACGTGAGATCTTTATAGATTTCACGTTTTTTCTTACTCAAATAACGGCTACCCCATCCATGAAGAGGAAAACTTACTAACTCGTAGTTTTAAAAATAATATTTTAAAATATTATTTTTAAATACCTTTAAAATAAAATGTGATCATTTAATTATTATTCTAGGAGAATACAATGAAAAATATGAAACAGCTTCTTTTGATTGTTCCCTTTTTTTTACTATATCATTTACTTATTTATTATATCGGCTGGAACAGCTATATTTTTTTACACACTATCTATCCAAATATTTCAAGCACACTGCTAATTATTATACTGCTTATATGCGCCTATTCCTTTCTTTTTAGTCATCTTTTCAAAAGTATTACTATCTTTAAAGTTATTTCCGCATACTGGTTTGCCGTTTTACAATATGCCATTCTTATCTTGCCAGTTGCCAATTTGGTATGCTATCTTCTATTCTTTTATATAGATGAACCTCATAGCATCTTGTTTGTAGGAAGCTGCACGTTTTTTCTTTTTGTGTGTATCTTTTTTTATGGCACATACAATGCTTATTCCCCTATTATTAGAGAATATAACCTTACTTTGCCGAAAAAAAATGGCAAAAGAGAACAATTATCCATTGCTATTGCTTCTGATATGCATTTTGGAACACTTTCAGGAAATGCCCATTTAGCAAAACTAGTAACGATGATAAATAACTTAAAGGCAGATCTTATTCTGTTGCCAGGTGATATTATTGATGATGACCCTAATCCTTTTTTGCAAAAACATATGGGAGAGAAAATGAAAGAATTACAAGCTCCATTAGGCATCTATGGAGTACTCGGAAACCATGAATATTACGGCAAAAAAATCCCAGAATTCCTTCAAGAAATGGAGCGCATAGGCATTCAGATATTAATGGATGAATCAATTATCATTGACGATAGTTTTGAACTGATTGGTAGAAAAGATAAAACAGATAAAAATCGACTATCTATCTCCCAATTAACAACTAATAACGCAAAAGATCTTCCTCTTATTATGATGGATCATCAGCCTGCGGAATTAACACAAGCAATGGAAAATGACATCCATTTAATCTTATCAGGTCATACTCATCGAGGACAGATGGCTCCAAATCATTTTATTACAAAAAGGGTTTTTGAACTGGATTGGGGCTATAAACAAAAAGAACAGCTCCATGCGATTGTTTCCTCTGGCTATGGTTTCTGGGGCCCTCCACTCCGCCTAGGAAGCCGTTCTGAAGTAGTCTATATAAAAATTAATTTTATAAGTTAATTAAGACAAAAAGTCATTTTAAAAGCAGGCGGACTGCTTTTAAAATGACTTTTTTCTGTTGCTGCAACCACGGCAAATATAAAGCGAAACTCCACTCAGCGGGAGTTTTCCACGTGTTAGTTGAGAGCTATAGGGAAGTATAGGCAGGCCATCCAGAGACGTTGCCACAGAACCTGGGCAATAGTAGTCTACTTGTCTGTGTTCTTTTATATTAGACTTTTACGGGCAGGTTCTCTCCACTTAAATTTTTCGTTTCTCTTATAACCCCTTAGGCAGGAGCCCAATCCCATTAATATGTGATAAAAAAAATCATTCTAGAGAGCACTCTCTAGAATGATTTTTTTATGGATTATTGTCTCCAACTAACTAATCAGACAGTTTCACTAAACTAGTGTTTAAAAGTGATTACTTCATCCAGTTTGTATGGAATGTGCCTTCTTTGTCAATGCGATTATACGTATGTGCACCAAAATAGTCGCGTTGTGCTTGAAGAAGGTTTGCTGGCAATGTTTCTGTACGGTAGCTGTCATAATAAGATAATGCAGCAGCAAAACTTGGTACAGGAATACCATTCATTACAGCACCAGAAATCACTTCGCGAAGTGCTGCTTGGTAGTTTTCCGCAATTTCACTGAAATAAGGATCTAATAATAAGTTCTTTAATTCAGGATCAAGATCATATGCATCTTTGATTTTTTGTAGGAATTGCGCACGAATGATACAGCCTCCACGGAAAATCATTGCGATTTCTCCATAGTTTAAATCCCAATTATACTCATTTGAAGCTTCTCTCATTTGTGCAAATCCTTGTGCATAAGAAACAATTTTACTTAAATAAAGCGCTTTGCGAACAGATTCGATATACGCTGCTTTATCACCAGTAAATGCTTTAATTTCAGGACCTGATAATACTTTGCTTGCTTTTACGCGCTCTTCTTTCATTGCAGAAATAAAACGAGCAAATACTGATTCTGTAATCATCGGAAGTGGAACTCCCAAGTCTAATGCACTTTGGCTTGTCCATTTTCCAGTACCTTTTTGGCCAGCAGTATCTAAAATTAAATCTACTAATGGTTTGCCAGTTTCCTCATCAACTTTTGTGAAGATATCTGCAGTAATTTCGATCAAGTAGCTGTCTAGCTCCCCTTTATTCCATTCTGAGAATACTTCGTGAAGTTCTTGCGCTTCTAATCCAAGAACATTTTTCATAATGAAATATGCTTCACAAATAAGCTGCATATCGCCATATTCAATCCCATTGTGAACCATTTTTACATAATGTCCTGCACCATCTGGACCAATATATGTTGTACAAGGCTCATCATTTACTTTTGCAGAAATATCTCTAAAAATTGGCGCAACAAGTTCATACGCTTCTTTTTGGCCGCCAGGCATAATAGAAGGACCTTTTAATGCTCCCTCTTCTCCACCAGATACACCTGTACCGATAAAGTGGATGCCAAGTTCACTTAATTCTTTATTTCGTCTTTGCGTATCAACAAAGAAAGTATTCCCGCCATCTATTACAATATCCCCTTTATCAAGCAAAGGTTTTAATTGTTCAATCGTAGCATCCGTTGCAGGACCAGCTTTAACCATTAGCATAATTTTGCGAGGAACTTCCAAAGATTGAACAAACTCTTCTAAAGTATAAGTTCCTACAAGGTTTTTTCCTTCTGTTTCTTGAAGCATTTCTTCTGTTTTTTCTTTTGAACGGTTAAATACAGAAACAGTATAGCCTCTGCTTTCAATGTTCATTGCAAGGTTTTTTCCCATTACCGCTAAACCAATAACACCAAACTGCTGTTTTGTCATTATATTTACGCCCTTTCTAAACACTATGTATCGTTTCATATAGTAGAATTCACTTTACTTTAGCAAGATTCTGTTATATATGCAACTATTCTAACCGAAGATGTATGCCTTTTCCATAGATTTTGCAAAATTTTTTTCTTCTTTTATTTTTATTTAAAAAAATTTCTTTCCTTGCAAAAAATCTTTATTGAAACTTGTAGACGTTCCAATATTCTCTTCTCCCTTCCAATCACTGCGATCTCCGGCATTTTCTATAATGGATGCACCATATTTCTCTTTCAGCGCCGAGATCGTTTTTAGCAGCGGTTCTTTTTCTGCTTCTTTTTCATAGGAAAACAAATCTAATTGTTTTGCTACAATATTATTGTCCACTAATTCTGTTGCTGTTACTCCTAATAATCTTACAGCATTGCCATTCCAAGCTTTTAAAAATAGTTGTTTGCTCATCTCAAAAAGCTCGGATTGTGTTTTAATCGGATTAATTAATTTCATGCTTTTAGAGTTATTTTTTCGATTTTGGTATCTTATTGTAACAGCAATAGCTAATGCATGCACATGCTTAACCTTCATTCTTGTCGCTACTTTAAATGCCAGAGAGTCAAGTATGGAACAAAGCTCTTGCTGATTAGCTATATCCTTAGGTAAGGTAGTAGAGTTGCCAATGCTTTTAAATTCATTCGCAGCATCTGGATCTACTATCCGCTTATCTTCTCCATTGGCTCGCTCTTTCAACCTTTTTCCATTTATGCCAAGTACCGCTTTTAATTGAACAGAATCTCCTCTTGCCAAATCTTTAATTGTGATGATCCCAATCGCCCTTAGTTTCTCCCCTGTTTTTTTCCCTATTCCATGCATTTCTTCTATTTCCATTGGCCAAAGAATGGCTGGAATATCCCTTTTCCGTAAAATCGTGATTCCCATTGGCTTTTTTAAATCGGATGCCATTTTAGCTAAAAACTTATTTGGAGCAATCCCAATGCTGCAGGGCAAATCTAAACGCTCCATTACCGATTTTTGAATCATTTCTGCAATATGAATAGGACTGCCTAAATCATAGCTGTCCGTAATGTCCACATATCCTTCATCAATAGATATAGGTTCTACTAAAGGAGAAAATTCATTTAAAATGGCAAACAACTCCAGGGAGGCTTTTCGATATCGATCAAAATTCGGCGGCATAATAGTTAGCCTAGGACAAAGTTTTTTTGCTTCCCAAAGGGGCATCGTTGTTTTCACCCCGAATTTTCTCGCCTCATAGCTGCAAGTCACAATAATTCCTTTTCTTTCTTCCACATTGCCTGCAATTGCCAAGGGTTTGCCTTTTAATAAAGGATTATAGGCGCATTCAACAGAGGCATAAAAACTATTCATATCGACATGCAGGATGACTCTTCCCTTTTTTGGATAATATTCTTTCATTAAGAGTCACCACCTTTATGTAAATTCATCCGCCACTTACGTAAGATTATTCATATACTCTTTAATCTCTTTTATTCCGTCTAGAGAATTAATTAAAACGGCTGGTTCCATCATCATAATCAATCTGTTATCCAAATTAATAACGCCAGTGAAATAGCTTGTTTTTTGATATGCAGCAAGCCCAGCTTGTTTAATATTTTCCTCTGCAACAGCTAATATTTCTTTTGCATCACTGACTAATACAGCATAGGCAAGCTTCTCTGTTTTTAAAACAATTAATTTGTTTTGATCTCTTTCCTGTATAGAACGATTATATAGTACCTGTTCTAAATCAATAATGGGAATAAGTTCATTTCTGACTTTTTTTATGCCTACTATATAGTTAGGCAAAGAAGGAACCTCTCTAATCCCATCTTCTTTTTCAATCGAAATAACATAATCTATAGAAATGGCATATTCTCCTTGTGCAACTTGAAATACTACTACTTTATTCTGATCTTCCATCTCTTTTCAACCCCTATATTAAATACACCTAAAAAACTAATAATGTTATTAGTCTTATTATACTAATTTATTGTCAAAGACTCTAGAAAATAGATTTATTTTATTATGATAATAAAAATAGTCCTGTATTTATACTAATCATAATTTATAATTATTTTAGAATTTTAAAATAATTATAAATTATAAATAAATGGAGCATATCGTAGACTTTTTAAACAACGTGTTATGGAGCACA
The DNA here is from genome assembly GCF_002835805.1 of Niallia nealsonii. GTDB lineage: Bacteria > Bacillota > Bacilli > Bacillales > Cytobacillaceae > Niallia > Niallia nealsonii. The sequence goes on from NZ_PISE01000062.1 coordinate 9,272, forward strand.
CTGTCATTTACATCGTTCTAGTTATTAGACTTATATTTACCTTTTTTATCTAGGCTCTTACAACTAAGGCATCTGAAAGAAATGATTATGTTAATGTTTCAAGGAAAAAGTTCTGAAGCTGGAGTATCTTCCTTCCAAGCACTATCTATTGTGTTGTCAGGTCTTGTTGCGACTGCGATAGCATTTGGGGACCTGGTGCAAATTGTCGGATTTGGTTTATGGAGTTTATTGGAGTATCCACGGCATTTATTGAGGCTATCTTAGCACAAATACAAATCTATAAACTAAAACAAGATGGACAATATAGAGGCGGTCCCGCTTATTATACTGAAAAAGAGATAGGTTCAAAATCGTTTGCTGTTGTTTTTGCCATTGTGCAGCGATTATTGCCATGTCTATTCTTATGCCAGGTATACAGTCTAATTCGATTGCAGTAGTAATGTATAATGCATTTGGGCTTCCACCTTACATAACTGGTTTAGTAATTGTTCTATTATTAGAATTCATCATTTTTGGCGGCGTTAAGCGGATTGCAAATGCTACACCTATTATGGCGCTAGAGTATATTTTATTGTCTTTATTTATTGTTGTGATGAATATAACGGAACTTCCAAATGTTATTTCCTTAATATTTACAAGCGCATTTAATTTTGGGGATTAATGAGGATAGCATGACATCTATTCAAATGAAGCAGGATAATGTACTCGATCCCACCCTGTTAAACAAGGGTTAGTGCAAGCTTTTTCTTTTTATATCGACACATTGCTTGTATGCTCTGCAACTGCCTTTATGATTTTATCTACCGGTATGTATACTACAGAGAATGCTGTCTTATAAGGAGAATAAAACAAAAAACCA
>NZ_PISE01000063.1 GCF_002835805.1 Niallia nealsonii
AGGAAGATTCTCTTCTTTCTTTTAATTTATTATATTTAACAGCCGCTTTCCTAATTGGCGCACCAGCGGCCTTTCATTATATTTTCTCCAAATAGCTTTCATTAATAAATTTCTTTTTACTCTCGCTTCAAAGCTTTCTGGAGCAGTAATTTCTTTTTCTTTCAGGCTGATTTGTTTAAAAATACGTTCACTATTATTCTGATCGATATATTTAAAATAATTGCCTCTAATTGAACTATATTCCTCTTTTTCTTGGAAAGAATTATTAATAAACATGTTTAATTTTCCAATTAATTCAGGTGCAGTATACGCTACTTCACCGAATATATCCTTCTTAAGATCCATATAGCTCCCCTGATTTTCCATATATTTCTCTAAATCGAAATGGAAAAATAATGTAGGCTTTTTCTGATAATACATTTCCCATGCCACACTTGAATAGTCTGTTATTAATAAGCTGGATCTCATTAATAAATCATTTATACGAGCCTCGCCAAACTGGTATATTTTAATGTTGTCAAACGCTTTTGTAAAGTTTGAAACATATGGCATAAACTTTGGATGTACATAGAAGTTCAAGATAATATTTTGTTCTTTTAACACTCGATAAAGATCTTCAGATTGTAAAATTGCATTGTATTGCTGATAGTATTCTGATGATATAAATTGCTCATCATCTACTTCTTCTAGCCAATTTCTCCATGTTGGCATCAACAAAATCTCTTTCTGATCTGTATCTTTCATTTTATTTTGAACAACATCCCATCTAGCCAATCCAGTAACAATAATGTCTTCTTCCTTATAATCAAAGTAATCTTCCACTATTTTTTTCTCAAAATCAGATGAGACCACAAACATATCTGCACCAGTTGCAGAACCAGCTTTAAATGTATTATCTACACGCTTTAAACCCAATACCCCATGCTGCAAAAATACAAATTTCTTTCTATCAACATATTGACGTATAACTCCTGTCGAAACTCTCCAAGCATAACCATGTCCTTTTGATTCTGAAGAAATTATCAGCTTTGATGCCAATAGTAAAATTAGATGCTTTGTGCTCATAAAATAAACAACATTTTTTTTATAGGGTTCTAAGTTTTTCTCATCTGGGGACCCTTTTTTGATTACATAATAGATATTCTTTTCCTTATGATTTTCGTAGCAATATTTAAAGAAATAAAAACTATTGTCTTGTGCTGTCTCAGAATATTTTTCGTGTATTAACCAAACAGGCTTCCACTGGAAATAGATAAATAAAAGATGATATAAAATAAAGGCTGTATACTCATTGATTTTATATTTAAGAGATTCATATTCGCCCATTTGTCTATAAGTAATACTTAAGCAATTATTAATTGTAATATAAGGATAAATCATATAGTTTTCTTTATTTACTAGATTATACTTGATCATCCGATGTTTTAACTTTTGCTTAATGGTTACTTTATGATTATGAAGACGTATAAACCTCCGTTCGCCATTTGGCAAATCAACTACAGCATAAAAATCCCAATAAAATTGTTCTAATATTAAATCCTCTAAATTTATATGAACTGCAAATTTTCTTGCATTAGGACTAACAGAAACTTCTTGTTCTGTAGGGGCTAATATTACCCTAGATTTATCCTGTCTCAGTCTTAACGCAATCCCTCTCACTATAAAATTATCGGTTTCTTTCATTTTAACGGTTGCAGTAAGCTTAAGTATTCCTTTTTCCATTTGTAAAGAAGATAAATCTGACATTGCAGGATACTTAGAATTTATATATTGTTCTTCTGTACAAAAATAAAAAGAGAGTTCATGATCCTTTGTCAAATAAGGAGAAATCCCGACCCCTTGACTAACTATTGGCTTATATCCAATAATTTTTCCTATTTCAGAATTGATCGTTGTATTATATACTCCTATCCTTTTTACTTCAGTATAAGAATCATAATTTATCTCTACCGATAAATCCCATCTTCCAGAAATATCAGCTAAAACATCTAATTGTGATATAGGAATGCTGATTTCCTCTTTCCCATTACTTACAATGCTGTTAATTTGCAGATTTAACTTTTCACTACTTTTTCTTTTCTTTAGGAAAAAAGTTACCTTTTTAGCAAGTTCTAACTCCATTGCGTTAATTTGAAATTTAATATTGTTGCCTTCTAGTTTATAGTTTTCTGCATGTAATTGGCCTGTAAATTTTTTATTTAAATTATTTTCTTGAATAATTTTCTTTTTTAGCGAAAAAACAAATTCATTTTCTTTATTCTCTAATTGTATATTTAATCGACTTCTTTCTAGATTTTTCCCTTTACAGCCTTCTAAATATACATTCCATTTTTTATTTTTATTTAGCGTTGCCAAGTCTTTTTTATTTATAATAATTATTGTCCGGCTGCTGTCTAGCTTAAATGGGATAGAACAAACCTCTACTTTGTTCTTCATATATAAATGAATCTTTTTACCGAAGCCGAAGGGAATCTTATTTTTTAAATGGAAATAAACTTTAGGCTTGCTTTCCTTAATTTCTTTCACTTTCTGTATATAATTAACCACATTAAAACTTTTCTCTTCCAAAAAGAATAGATTGCCAGAATGAATGGATAGACCGTTCCTTTCTGTTAAATATGGTATCATGCTGTCCGCTCTTGTAGTAGTTAATATAGGAGATAAATATCTTATTTTTTCTGAAGCAACTGGAGCATTGTATAATCCAATCCTTTGTTGTACTTTTCCTTGTTTAGATTCCAAATAAAAGTCCCAACGCCCGCTTCCCATTTGACTTAATTGATTTAAATCAATTTTAAAAATAATAGTATCTTTTTTTTGTTTTATTTTTACATTTAATTTAATTGTGTTTTGTTTTTTACGATTCTTTAATACTACCTGGTAAGAACTTTCTATGTCTTGCCCAGAACTAGGAAGCGTAAAAATCAGTACATTTCCATCCCATGAAACTTGATCAATTATTACCCTTTTTTTATTTCTTCCCTGCACCATTTCATCTCCTGTTCCTCTTTTTAATCACCTTTACTAGACTACCTAACTTAATACTATAATTATAATGTTTTTACAATCTATTACAATGCAAATATAACAATTCCTATTAGCGGATTAATGGCAATAACTATTTTTTTTTCCAACAATGGAATCAAGCTTACCTTTTGTCTTCCTAATTATTAACGAAATAAACATTTATCAAATCCCAAATATATCCATTAACTATTTGAATAAAAATACAGCAAAAAATCCATTTGCAGCCTCTTTTAAAAAAATGTCCTTTAACCATATTCATCAAAATTTATTTTTCCACTTCAAATACCATATTATCCCGAATACCCCGCCAACACTATCTACCACAACATCTTCAAAAAGCGGCGTTCTTCCACTTGTAAAACTTTGATGAAATTCGTCTAATGCTGCGTAGCAAATAACGATGAAAAAACTAATCATGACCATCCACTTCTTATTAGCTAAAAAATATGCTAAAGCCCTTATTGTAAAAAACGCTAAAAAGAAAAATACAGTAAAATGAGATGCCTTTCGAATAAAAAACTCGATAAAATGAGCGACCCCTAATGCGGATACGCTAATTTCTTTACCAGCATATGTGAATGATATCCATGAAAACAGTTTATTTAATAGTGTAGATTGATTGAGTGAAGCAAACCATGGTGTAATGTCTTGATTTTCATACGGCTGAGATGAAAAAGCAAAAATGAGGAGTAGTATAAAGATGACTGGCGTTATTGCAATTATAATTTTTTTCATTATATAGTCCTTTCCCAATTACAATTCTTTTATTATTTCGTTCATAACTCTTTAAAAATTTTTCTTTTATGAATGAAATACCTCTTTTAAAAGACACTATTTGATAAATAGGTTAGGTTATATTTTACTCTCTCTTATAGAAAAAACATATGAAATCTTTGCAATTTCTGCTATTCTTTATATTAGTTTTATCATTTTTTGTCAAGATATGGAGGTTTTTATAAATATGAGGTCGGATAAGGATAAACCAAAACGTAAAAAAAGAATATGGCTTCGTGTCACTGGAATAGTACTTTTGCTTTTAATTATCGGTATTGGGGCATATGCCTTCACCGTTTGGAATTCACTTAACAATGCTGTAGATACAATGCATCAGCCAGTTGAGCGTGAGACGAGCAAACGTGAGGATTCATTAAGTTTAAGCAACAAAGAGCCGTTTTCTATGTTAATGCTTGGGGTAGATGAGCGTGAAGGCGATAGTGGCCGTTCTGATACGATGATTGTATTAACCGTTAATCCTGAAAAAAAATCGGTTAAAATGTTAAGTATTCCAAGGGATACTCGCACAGAAATTGTTGGCCATGGCACAACAGATAAAATTAACCATGCATATGCATTCGGCGGCGTAGCAATGTCCATGGATACAGTAGAAAATTTCTTGGACATTCCAATTGATTATTATATGCAAATTAATATGGAAGGTTTTAAAGATATCGTCGACGCCGTGGGCGGAGTAACCGTAAATAATGATTTAGACTTTACGTATGAGGGTGTTCATTTTGCAAAAGGCTCAATCACTTTAGATGGGGAAGATGCACTTAAATTCTCACGCATGAGAAAACAAGATCCTAGAGGTGACTTTGGCCGTCAATTAAGACAGCGCATGATTATACAGGCTGTATTAAAAGAAGGAGCTAGTCTCAACTCTTTAACAAACTTTAATGATATTTTTTCTGCATTAAGTAAAAACATTAAAACAAACTTAACATTTGATGAAATGGTTGATATACAGAAAAATTATAAAGATGCAGCTGGCAATATTGATCAAATGACCATTACTGGAACAGGTCAAACCATTAATAAAATTTGGTACCTAGTAGTACCTGATGCCGAAAAAACAAAAATTCAAAATGAATTAAAAGATCATTTAGAAGTAAAATAACAGGTGAAGGGAGCTTTTCCCTTCACCTCCTTTTATAATAAAAGGTTTTAATAAAGGCTGCTTTCTAAAACTTTGTTACTTTTTGAATAAGATGAAAAACCTTTTTAAATTACGGAGCAGGCTGAATACACGTAGACTCCTGCAGGATTAGCGAGACAGGCGAGACCCTGCAGGAGTGAAACGGCGAAGCGGCTCGACGCTCGCCCTGCGGAAAGCGAAATGTATTCAAGCCTGCGGGTTAAATAGCAACAAAGTTTACGAAAATAGCCTAAAAAGAGAAACCTTTCTGCTGAAAAAACGTCCTATATAATAGGAATAAGAAAGGCTTAAAGCATTATTTATTTCGTTAGTACTAGTGGCGATTATCCTAATTTCGCGAGACAACTATTTCTAACGTTTAATCTCAATATTACGTTTACAATACATACTCTAATTTAGTTGAAATGACTAAGAAAGAAGTGTATATTTAGTTTGATTTGTATAAAGGAAAAGTTAAATATTTATTAATATAATGAACGCAAGTAAAGGAGCAATTAAAATGATTTATGCACAAATATTAGCAGGCGGAAAAG
>NZ_PISE01000064.1 GCF_002835805.1 Niallia nealsonii
ACGATTTGTTTAATGCTATTGATAGAAAGGAGAATGACGAAAGTGAAAATAAAAGTTAGCATCCTATTAGCAGGTATTTAAAAACAGGCTAACAAAATAAAATTTTAATGATTAAATCGTAATTATTACGTATTAAAAAAATAATAAAATGATAAGCAGATAACAAAAGTAATTCATTTCCATTTTATAAGAAGTTTGTCTACATAGTAAGCGGTAAACATATCTTTTGTATAAAAGAAATTTGTAAAACGTAATTATTTTGATTTATAAAAAAAGAAAGTTGTGTGGAAAAATATGAGAAAATCAAATCGTTTAAAAACATTATTAATAGGGGCTGCTGCCATTATTTTATTAGCAGGCTGCGGCAATAAGAAAAGTGTCAGCAATTCAAATGAAAATAAGGAAAAAAGCAAAACAGAAAAAATAAAAATTGTCACAACGTTTTATCCTATGTATGAATTTACAAAACAAATTGCAGGTGATGCGGCAGATGTTGAATTGCTTATTCCATCCACAATGGAGCCACATGATTGGGAACCGACACCAAAGGATATGGGAAATATTCAAAATGCTAGCCTGTTTATTTATAATAGCGAATATATGGAAACATGGGCAGCAGATATAAAAAAGAGTGTTAGAGACAGCAAAGTGAAATTTATTGAAGCAAGCAAGGGCATAACTTTAGAAGAAGGGGAAGAAGAACATGAACACGAGCATGAAGAAGAGAATCATGAGCATGAACATACTCATGCAAAAGATCCCCATGTATGGTTAAGCCCAGTATTGGCGCAAAAAGAAGTAGCAACTATTACAGATGCTTTAATAAATGCAGATCCATCTTATAAGGAAGTATATGAGAAAAATAGTGAGGCATATATTGAAGATTTAAAAGAATTAGATAACAAATATCGTACAGCATTACAAAATGTAACGAAAAAAGAGTTGATTACCCAACATGCTGCTTTTCACTATTTGACTAATGAGTATGGAATGGCACAAGTTCCAATTGCAGGATTATCTCCGGATGAAGAACCAAGTGCTCAAAAATTAGCAGAATTACAAAAGTTTGCCAAAGAACATAATGTAAAAGTCATTTATTTTGAAGAGCTTGCTTCACCAAAAATAGCGAAAACACTTGCTTTAGAAATTGGGGCAAAAACAGAAGTATTAAGCACATTAGAAGGAATAAGTGAAGAAGACCAGAAAAAAGGAATGGATTATATAAGTGTAATGGAGAATAATTTGGAGAAATTAGTGGAACATCAAAAATAATCGGTTAAAAAACAGCAGAGTCCAGCGCCAAGTGGATGCCGGACTCTGTTCTTATTATCTAAAGATTAAAAAGGATGTTTTCTAAAAGTTTATTGCTTGTTGAATCTGCTGGGAAATTTTTAGAATAACTTTGGGCCAAATAGCAACAATCTATACAGAAATAGCCTAAAAATGTTTATTTTTGCAAAAATTTGCTTGCTTCTGTTTTCATTTTTCCCTGTCCAACTGCTATAATAAAAAGAATGTAGCGGATCTAATTGATACAAGGTTTCCAGAATATTTGGTATGATTGGATTATGTTGAATTTTTATTATGTAAAAATGAGGGAAAAAAATGTCGAAAAAAAAATCATCAAGAAAACTTGCTAGAATTTCACTGATTGTTATGTTGGTAGGATTTCTTGGAACAATGCCTTTTCAAGATACTTTATGGATATTATTGCTGCATGGTGGATTTGAAGCAGGACTTATTGGGGGATTAGCAGACTGGTTTGCGGTGACGGCTTTATTCCGCCATCCATTGGGGGTTCCCATACCTCATACTGCGCTGCTTCCGAAAAATCGCAATCGTATGATCAATGGATTGATTTCTGTCTTAAAAAATGATTGGTTATCCAAAGAAAGCATTCAAGATAAGGTAAAGCATGTTCCGTTTACGGAAAAGATCCACCAAACTGTGGCTGCTAAAATGCAAACGGCAGTTTTTCAAAAATTGGCTGTTAGCTGGATACAACAGATTATCCGCTATATAGACGTAGAGAAAATGACGCCATTTGTAAAAAAACAAATTATTGCGACTTTATCCAATGTAGATATGAAAAAAATTCTGCAAATGATCAGCAGCCAGCTATTGACTGAGAAAGTGGATGAAAAGGCTTTGGATCATATCTTGGTAAAAGTGGAACAATGGCTGAAAAAAGAAGATACCGTTCATAAACTTGGAAATGTATCCATGAATGTTTTAAACAATGTAAAAGCAGATGGTATGCTACAATTCGCTATCAAATCCATTCAAAATTTGATGACAGAAGAAAAAATAGGGAAAATTATTCAAAACTTGTTAATCAGTGCAGTAAAAAGTTTGCGTTATGAATATGAACCAAACCGAGAAGCTTTATTAACATTTATCCGCAAAGAAATTGAAGGATTAAATGAAAATGAAAAAGTGCTTTTAGGGATTGAAAAATGGAAAAGTCGCCTGTTAGACAATTGGAAATCAGATGACACCATTACAGAAGCACTTAAACAATTACAGCAGAAAGCCCTTGATTTTGTAGAAGGGGAAAGATTTATGGAGGAGTATCTTCTTCCGCTTGCAACAAATCTTTTAGAGAAAATGAATGAAAATAAAATCGTCATTGATCTATGGATTCAAAAACAATTATCTATTCTTATTGAAAATAACCATGATAAAATTGGCGATCTTGTGAGAGACAATCTAAATAAATTAGATGATGAAACATTAACAGATATGATTGAAAACAATGTGGGCAAAGATTTGCAGTGGATTCGCGTAAATGGGGCAGTTTGCGGATTTATTATTGGGATACTCTTATCGGTTGTGCAGGTTGTGTTTGAGATTGTTTAATAAAATGGGAAAAAAGATGATTTCTGCCGTAGCAGAAATCATCTTTTTTATTGAATTAGCTGAAGTGCTGCATTTTTTTCATCTATTGTTTCAGTTTGCATAAGAATTGCTGCAAAATTGCTATTTAATTCCCCCTTCGCACATGCTGATGTCCATCTTGATCTCGCACAACCACACCTAATTCATTTAAATCTTCCCGAAGATATTTTGCTTCCTTTTTATTTTGTTCTCGCAGCGCAATTCTTCTTGCATAAAGGATATTTGTTATTTCTTTTGAGAAATCAACATCATTCAGATTCCATTTTCTATATTCATTTGCATGGGGGTCTTTCTTTTTCCAAGGATAAACATGCATAGCAAAGGTATCTTGTGCTTTGGAAATTTTGATATCCGTATTTTCACGGTATAGCTCCTTGTTCGTTAAGCCAAGAACCACAAGAGATTTATTTTCTAAAAAAATTGCAGAAATATCCTATTTGCTAATTTTTGTTTTTTTATCATTTATCTCAAACAAAAGCTCTGTATCGGTAATTTTGATATTTAATGTTTCGCATCCCTGTAAAAATTAATCCAACGATAATCCCAAGCACCATTGCTATAACAGATATCCAGAAATTATTAGCATTGGCTATATAAATCACTAATTTTTCGAACGGAACAATCGGTGATTTTAGCAATAAGTCAGCTATATTAGGAATAAACTATCCGAGTATGGCGCCAATTAGCATCGGCTAAATAAAAAATACCGTCTTTTCTATTTGGGTTAAACCTAAATTTGTTTGGATGTTCATTTTTTCCTCCAAATTTTTATTGCACCACTTCAAAATTAAGCGTTTTAGTTCATGAAAATAGGAATCAAATTCTATTTCTTCATTAATAGAAGAAAACATTCTTTCTGAAATTGCTCCAATGATTATTTGTTTTACAAGGCCATTGTCAAATTCCCCAAATTCTTTTGTTTGTTTCCCTTGATTTAATATGCTTTCGAGCAATTCTTGTATAGGATCGCCTTCCTCCTCATCCTGCAATTGATAATAAGGAATATGATCTTCTGTTCTCATCTTGCTTCTGCAATAAAGGATTGTTTGCTTTCATTATTTTCCATACTATACTCCTTCAATTGATTAATCAAATTTTAAATCATCTTTGTATTTTAGTCAGCCAGTATTGTTTCTATTCTGATCAGGCATTCTATCAGAAGGAGGAATGGATATGAAATTAATTAAGATAATAATGATTGTTTGCATGCTTAGTTTTATGCTTTATATTCCTTATGTTTCAGCAGAAGTGCCACTAAAAGCTGCGTTTATTAGAGATCATAAATTATGGATAAAAGAGGGAGGAATTGAACAGAAAATTACAAAAGATCAATACGTATATAATCCAAAATGGTCCTCTGATGGCCGTTTTCTAGGCTATTTAAAAGGAGAGGAAAATGGAGAAAAAACATTTTTATATGTATATGATACAAAGCAGAAAAAAACTTATCAGCCATATGAAGGGATGGAAGTTTTTCATTTTCAATGGTCTCCGATAGCTAATCAAATTGCTTATACTACGTGGGGCGGATTAAATGTAACGAAAACAGAAAATGGTATTCCAAAAAGGTTTGAAAATGTGGCATTAGGTGTTAGCGATTTTGTCTGGTATCCAAATGGCAAAGAATTCATTGTATCGTCTCAAGCCCAATTGCTGCCAACAGGATGGGGATCTGTTAGACTTTTTCGTGTTCCAGTAAATGCTAATCTTGATAGCACCAAAATAAAACCCTTTTATACGATTCAAACAGATGAAAAAGATTTATTTGCAATCGATGCAACTATTTTTCAATGGAGCAAAGACTATAAATGGCTCAGTTTTTTAGCAATACCAACAGCTTCTTGGTCTAATGACAGCAACACATTATGTGTGCTGTCGGAAGCAGGGACAAACTTTCAAGCGATTGGGAAAATGCTGATTAACAAAAAATGGATAAAATGGTCCCCGTATGAAAATAAATTAGCTTATATATCTGGTGAGGGAAGATTTTTAGTGCAGGATAAAAAAATGACGATCGCTGATATTCCCATTGTCAGCCGACAGAAAGAATACACGCCAAAAGATTATGTAGATTTAGATTTGGAATGGTTGTCAAAAGAGGCAATTATTGTGGCTCGTGCAAAGGAAAATAAAACATGGCAAGAAGGACCAGTGCCAATAATGTATTCTAAATTATACGTTGTTAATCTAAAAACCGCACAGCAAAAGCAATTTACTTTTCCATCTGAAAAAGAAATAGATACAAGTCCAAAAGTTATCGGCTCTTTTATAACTTGGATTCGAGAAGGACATGAAAAATCAGCCATGATAAAAGAGGGGATTAATGGAAAGGAACAGATTTGGATTAAAAAAGTAGACGAAGCACCGGTGATTTATCCATAAGTAAAAAAGTGCTGGCTAATAAGGGGCGAAAGATACGTGGATTTTGCTTTGAACGGATTGGTAGGTAAATCGAAAGATAACTGTTTTAAAAAAATAAATCAAAACACCGAAAAAATGGAGCAAAGCATCAAAAAATAGAAGCAAAAATAAAAATGCTGAGGGCTTGTTGTCCTGAGCATTTTTTCTAGATTGACTATTCTTTTATAGATGTTAGTTTATTTTATTGGTCTTTCCAATGTTAGAATTTCATCTTCCAATGAAGTGTACTGATCTTCGATTACTTTTTTCGCATCAAGTACTCCAGCATTATAAAAATGGGGCGCAAGTGATTCTTTTACAAAATCTAGCACTCTTTCGGCGGCAAATTCTGATATTTCTTCCTCACGTTCTTGCGTAAAAAAAGTTTGTATATGAGAGATCATTAATTGCTGCTGTTCTTTTGTTAATTTGTAGAACAAAAAAAAACACTCCTTCTTCTATTAGAATACTTGTCATTATACAAGTGAAAAAAGGAAAAGAGTAGCCTATATTTTTAAGGGAAAATATGTACAAAAGAAATAATAAGGTACATAACAAAAAATGAACATATACGAAAAGAAAAATGGGGATGACTCTAAAAAGCTTTTCCACAGGGATTTAGTATGTTTAATTTTAGAACAAGAATTTTCTGAATGTTATAAGAAATAGGCCGCGCAAAATTAATTAATGGTAAAATTATCAAAAAGAGCAATTAATGGAGGAGAATATGCAAGCAGAGTTACAGGATATCATCCCCAGAAAAATAACAGCGACATTTATTTCTACTTTTTTACCAGCGTTCGTTTTTACCTTTTGGTATATTTATTCAGATATAGAATCTTCTTATAATCAAGGAAATGATTTTATTGGCTGGTTTTTGGTTTATTTTATGTACGTGTTCGTTATTATTTTGTTATATGGAAACTTAGTATCGATTGCAGTAGAGTTTTTGCAAAGAAAATATGTTCCGAAACAAGATTGGCTGTATGTAATCATTGTGTCTTTTTTTGGAGCATTATTTGGCATACTTACTATAAATATTTTTGCAGCTGTAACAGGGTTTTTGGCTGCATTGGTGTATGCAGCATTGGATAAGATGCTGTTTAAAGATGTTTTCCCTTTTAATATCGGCTGTTTTTTTTTAATACCAATTGTGGTGGTAGGGCTAATCTGGGGTTATTTGCAGATAAGCTCTCCAAAAATGCCGGCGTTTACCGAAGCAGATGCGGTTGCTTTTTTGATGAATGGAGCAGGAACAGACATAAGCTATTTCCCAAAAGAAATTGGCAAATGGGAGGGATCTGTTAATGGTTATCAGGTAACAAGAGAAACAAATGCACAAAAAATAAAAAAGAATACATATTTAGTAACATTTACAGAAAAATGGAAAAAAGAAAATGAAAAAGGGCAATACATCATTTCAAATCAAGTCGATCGGGAGGGTGTTTTGGAAATACAACATAGGGGAGATTCGCCTCCTTATTATAAATAACGCAAAAGGTGAGGTGGAAGAAAGAGTGAAGTTATATAAAGAGCCATTAAAAGCTTTTTTGATAAATGATTTATCTTGAATAGGCGAGAATACCCCATCTTCAAGGAAGAAGAAGGGTGTAGCCCAATGAGTAAGGTGGGGATGAATCGCCTTCGGACAAGGGATGGGTTGATTTCTTATCTCGATTGTCCGACTGTTTGAGTGCTGCATGAAAGAAATGGATAAGAAGGATATACGGGTGTTCTTCCTTGCCATCTCTTATCTTATCTTTTCTACTAATAGAAAATAGAGAGAATATTCTTTTTTTTATGTCTTTTCCCTTTCTTAACTCGTTATAATAGGTTAGAAAAGGAGGGAAACAGCGATGTTAGTCCATAAATCCTATAAATTTCGCATCTATCCCAACCAAAAACAGGAAATACTGATTGCTAAAACCATCGGCTGTTCCCGTTTTGTATTCAACTATTTTTTGGAAAAATGGAAGGGTGCTTACACAGAAACGGGCAAAGGGTTAACTTATAAGGCTTGCTCTTCTCAATTGCCATCATTAAAGAAAAGTTTAGAATGGTTAAAAGAAATGGATAGCACTGCTCTTCAATCTTCCCTCCAAAACCTGAACGATTCCTATGCTCGATTCTTCCAGAAACAAAACAAATCCCCACGATTTAAGTCGAAAAAGAATCCTGTACAATCCTATACAACCAAGTACACTAACGGTAATATTGCCGTTGTAGTCAACCACATTAAACTACCTAAACTTGGTCTTGTTCGCTTCGCCAAAAGTCGGGAAGTAGAAGGCCGCATCTTAAGAGCTACAATTAGGTGTAATCCAAGTGGCAACTATCTTGTGTCTATCTTAGTGGAAAAAGAAGTGCGAGAATTACCTAAAATCGGCTCATCTGTTGGAGTGGATGTTGGATTAAAAAACTTTGCCATCCTTTCAACTGGTGAAGTCATTGGAAACCCTAAATGGTTTCGTACATGGGAAAAGAAATTGTCCGATGCACAGCGTATTCTGTCTAGACGACAACAAGTGGCTTTGAAACGAAAATGCTAAACATTTAATTTATCACTTTAAAAAAGGCTATGTAATAGTTTTAGGAGAATTTGATGGGGAGACATATGAAGGAAGAACAGCCTGCATTATTTTTAATGGCAATGATGTAATAGCGGTGGCAAAAGGAATGCTCCGATTTGTAGATTCAGCGAAATAAACAGGAGAATGTTTGTAGTGTCTACCATAACTAGTAATTTTTTATTTATGGATAAATACATTTGTGCCAACTCCAACACGAGAAGATAAATCTAATACATCATGGTTTTGCATTCTAATGCAGCCTTTTGAAACCTTTTTACCGATGGAAGCGGGATTGTTGGTGCCGTGGATGCCGTAATGGGGTTTAGAAAGCCCCATCCATAATACACCAAATGGTCCTCCTGGATTATTTTGTTTATTAATGATTTTATAGTTGCCATCAGGTGTTGGTGTTAACATTTTCCCAACAGCAATTGGGTATGTTTTTAATAGTTTGCTTGCATCATAAAGTTTTAATTTACGAGTTGAGACAGAAACATCAATCCATTTAGCCATTGAACTCACTCCTTTTTACTAGTATATGGTATAAGTTGGATAATTGTTCTGTACAGAGGATGAAGTGAAAGAATTGTTAGAGGCTTTATTATAGGCGCCAATCTATTTTTCATCTGATAACGAACCACTTGTCCCTATCATTCATAACAATAGTAACAAGTAAGCAGTCTACCATATTATCGGAGTGAATGGGATGTTAAACTCAGAGGGAAAAAATCAAGTTTGTAATAACGAAACAAGAAATAAAAATGCGAGGCAATGGACTAAGCATTATTTAGAAAAAAGGAAAAAGAATGGCACATCTGACATGCCATCAGATATGGTGTGTAAACAGGAATTATGTCATCAGTCTCCTAACCAAGAGGGAGGCAATCCAGAACAAAATCAAACTATCGGAGATCAAGAGCAACTTTTAGAAGGGGTTGAACAGACTCAATCAATTGGAAATCAGCAAATAACACAAGAAGGCGGAGAGCAAAGCCAATCTATTTCTGATACACAGCAAAACCATACATTAGGAAATGTACAGCAAACATTTGGCAACACTGAGCAAAATTTAGGCAATCAAGAGGTAACACAAAATCAGTCTCATGGAAATCAAACACAGACATTAGGAGATCAAAATATAGGCGACCAAAATGTAAGCGGACATACCAATAATTCTCCACTTAATAATAATCAAACTATCGATACAAGGGTGAGTGGCATAACGATTAATTTATCTCCTTCTTGTAATTCATGTAATAAAAAATGTGATGATAGCTGCAATAAAAAAAGAGGTATGGAACATTGTGAAGAATGCTGCCGTCAATCCCTCTGTGCCTTATTAAAGCAAATTCAAGCCCTTCAAAACACTACCCCAGATAATGGGGTGAATATAGAATTATCTTTTCAAACAACTCCGAATCCAGTGGAGAATCAAGTTATCACAAATATTAATAATTGTCGAACTGTTACATTTATGGAAGAAGGACAGACGGAGAATTTTCCAAGTACCACTGTTTTATTTAATCAGCTGAACGGAATAAGTGTAAGTTCAGCATCAAATGAATTATTTGCATTAGTAAATCAACTTGCTGCTACATGCAATATTTTGCCAAGCTATTCTTGTGAATGTACATGGAGTAAAGACTTTGTTTGCGATAGTACAATCGCATCAGATTTAGCAAGTGCTGCACGATTTGGCGTACCTGTTCAACTTTTGCTGGAAGGACAAACATCCCCAACTGATCTTCTTAATGTTTTAAATGTTTGCGATTGTCTTATCTTTTTAGCAGATGATCTAACTACACCAACCACTATTTATGTTTATACAGCATGTGCTATCAATGGTTTTATTACGGCATAATATGCTGAAAAAATAAAATAGTTGTAAAAAAGAACTGTTTTTTTAAAATGAAAAGAAGAGAGCGGATAAAAGGAGGGGAAGGGACTTATGAAGAAAAATATTTATCTTATTAGGCATTGCCAAGCAAAAGGGCAGGAAGCAGATGCAGAGTTAACCGAATTAGGATGTAAACAAGCAAAAAAATTAGCAGACATTCTTGCTGATATTCCAGTCGATCGCATTATTTCCAGTCCATTCTTTCGTGCCATTCAATCTATTAAGCCCTATGCAGAAAAGAAGAAACTACCCATACAAGCAGACAATAGACTTTCGGAGCGAGTCCTTAGTTCCGTTTCTTATATAGATTGGCTAGAGAAATTAGAAGCGAGTTTTTCTGATATAGAGCTGAAATTCATCGGCGGCGAATCTAGCAGAGAAGCAATGAATCGAATTGTACAGGTTGTAGACGAAGTAAGGAAAAGCAAGGATAAGAATGTAATTATTGTAACGCATGGCAATATCATGAGCCTATTATTAAACTATTATGATAAAAGCTTTGGCTTTAAACAATGGGAAAAATTAAGCAATCCTGATCTATTTCTTCTGCAAGTTTCAGAGAGGGAGTACCATGTCGAGCGTTTTTTTTAGAATAAATAGAGTGTGTTTATTTTTATCTTCAATATATATTCTTATTTCACAAATCTATTAGAGGGGAAATTAGGGAATATGAAGGAAAAAGCAAAAAAAAGGGTACTAATGCTAAAAAATAATGAAGTACCGGCTTAGCTTAGATAAACATATTACTAGTAAAGTAGAATCAATTGAAAATGGGTGGATGAACGTAATAACGGAAATAACGTCTGGAAAAGAGCAAATATCTATTTTGAAAAAATAGTCATTTAGTTAAAAAAATAAATAAAAACAGCCACAGGCCATTTGAGATCCTGACTGTTTTTATTTTCTGTTGTAGATGTTATTACATTCTATCTATTTTCTGTAAAATAAATACCTCGATTCAAGCTCTGCTTTAGTTCATCATTTGTTTTAAAATCTCTCTGTTGCGCCCTTTAAAAAGTTCATTGTGGGAAGAAACCATGCCGAACTTATTGGAATCTGGCTGTATGTATTGTTTGGCTGCATTTACGGCATTTGCTGCATCTTGAAAAGCTCCTGCAATTAAGTGCAATTTGCCATCATGGTGGAGAATATCTCCAGCAGCATATAGTCCTGGTATCGAGGATTCGCTAGTAGATGTTCCAGCAATATAATAGTTATTGGCGATATTAATATTTAATTCACTGTTTTGCAGCAAGGCTTTTTCCCGTTCATAACCATGATTAATAATGATTTCATCAATAGCAAGTTCTGTTTGTACTCCTGTTTCATGATTGGTTAATTCTACATATTCAATGACCTCATGATTGCTTTTGGCGATAAGTTTTGTGATGGACGTGCTAAAAAAACATTCAACCGAACTATCCATCAATTGAGTGACTTGTGCTTCATGCCCAGCAAGCGCATCTTTACGGTAGGTTAAATACACTTTTTTGGCGATTGGCTCTAATTCATTTGCCCAATCAATAGCTGTATTGCCTCCACCTGAAATAATAACGGTTTTATCTTTAAATCGTTTTAAAGATTTGACCGTATAATTAAGATTGGATACTTCAAATCGTTCTGCTCCTTCAATTTCAAGCTTCTGTGGATTTAAAATGCCGCCGCCAACAGCAACGATAACTGTTTTGGAAAAATGTTTACAGCCAGAAGATGAATGAAGTATAAAAATGCCTTCTTCTGTTTGCGTAATTTTTTCAATTTTTTCATTTAATACAACTTCTGGATCAAAGGTTAAGCCTTGTTCCACAAGCTGCTTAATTAATTGTTCTCCTGGAATAGGGGTAATGCCGCCAACATCCCAAATCATTTTCTCTGGATATACATGAATTTTCCCGCCTAAATGTGGCTGGAATTCAATTAGTTTTGTTTTCATTTCTCTTAGTCCGCTATAAAATGCGGAATAAAGTCCTGCTGGACCTCCGCCAATAATGGTTATGTCAAATAATTCTTCTTGTTTCAATTTCATTCCTCCTTAAAATAAATAATATTGATTATCATTCTCATTAAAGAATAATATACAGTGTTTTCGAAAATTGCACAATAGTAAAAACAGATAATTTTGGCAATAAAGGAAAAATTTTTTAATGTTTGTTTTGCCAAAAATGAAAGAAACATATATTTGTATTTATGAATAATTAATATAGGTAATACTAAATTTCAGCAAAAATAATAGATTGATTTTTGAAAATATATTTGTTAACATACTTTTTGATAATGATTTTCAATTTCATTTAAGAGGAGTGAACTGATATTTACAACATTTTTATACATAAATAAGATTGGTAAAGAAAAAAGAATGGAAAATGTAAGGAAGTAATAATATGTCAAAAAATGAAACTGAATTAAGATATAAGAGTGTACAAGTGTCGTCGCGTCCGATAACTGCTTCTGTAATAATAACTGTTGGACTGGGAATATTAGCGTTTGTCCTTGCTTTGTCAATATCAGTTGGAGCAGCAAATATTGATCTGCTAACGGTATGGGAATCTATTTTCCATTATAATCCGAATAGCACAGAACACTCTATCATTCATCAAATTCGAGTTCCGCGATCTGTGGCAGATATTGTAGTAGGAGCATCTTTTGCAGTGGCGGGATCTGTCATGCAAGGAATGACACGAAATCCATTGGCGGATTCTGGATTGCTTGGCTTAAATGCTGGAGCAGTATTTATGGTGGCTCTTTGTTTTGCCTTTTTTCCAGGGGTTTCCTATAATTTTCTCATTTTATTTTCATTTCTTGGAGCAAGCCTTAGTGTGGCACTTGTATATGGAGTTGGGTCTTTATCAAGAAAAGGGGTAACACCCATTCGTCTTGTTTTGGCTGGAGCAGCAGTTACTGCTTTATTTACGGCACTTAGTGAGGGAATCGCCATTTATTTCAACTTGAGTCAAGACTTAGCATTTTGGTTTGCGGGAGGAATGGCTGGGGTGAAGTGGGCTCAATTAAAGCTGATGCTTCCATGGGCAATCGCTGCGTTGGTTGGATCGCTAGTAATCTCTCGTTCTATCACCGTATTAAGTCTTGGAGAAGAAGTAGCAACAGGGTTGGGGCAGCGCACAAAATTTGTGAAAATTGCAGGTGCGATTATTGTTTTTGTACTAGCAGGAGCATCCGTTTCAGTTGCAGGTCCAATAGGTTTTGTTGGATTAGTTGTTCCACATATAACAAGATTTCTAGTTGGGGTTGATTATCGCTGGATTATTCCATGTTCTGCCGTACTTGGTGGACTATTAACATCTCTTGCTGATATAGGGGCAAGAATGATAAATGCTCCTCATGAAACACCGATAGGCGCAATTTTTGCTCTTATTGGAGTACCTTTTTTTCTTTATGTAGCACGAAAAGAAGGGAGGGAAATGCAATAGAAGCAATAAAAGCAACGAATAACTACGAAAAAAAGAAAAAAAAGATGCGTTGGTTTGTTTTATCCATGTTTTTTTTGCTCATTGTACTTATCTTTTTTATTAGCATGAATACTGGAGAAACACCATTGTCTCCAAACGAAATAATTTATACATTATTAGACGGCGGAACTTCATTTCAACACCTTATTTTATTTGAATTTCGACTGCCGAGGATAGTCATTTCCCTTCTAGTTGGGGCGGGTCTTGCAGTATCTGGCTGCATATTGCAAGGTGTTTCAAGAAATGCTTTGGCAGACCCAGGCATTCTTGGAATAACAACGGGTTCTGGTTTAATGGTTGTATTGTTTTTGGCATTTTTTCCGTCAGAATTAGAGACACCTATTTACATATTGCCGTTTTTATCATTAATTGGCGGGATTATAACAGCAGCTATTATTTATTTATTATCTTATAAAAAGCAAGAAGGCGTTCTTCCAATTAGGCTGATTTTAACAGGAATAGCAATGGCAGCAGCCATTAGTGCATTAATGACAGTTCTTTCTTTAAGGCTGCCGCCACAAAAATATGATGTTTTAGCTGTATGGTTAGCAGGAAGAATTTGGGGGACTAATTGGCAGCATGTAATCAGTTTGCTTCCATGGCTTCTCTTTATATTTCCGTATGTATGGTATAAATCAAAAGTATTAAATGTGTTGAGTTTTGGAGACAATCTCGCCATTGGACTCGGTGTGAAAGTAGAAAAAGAGCGATTAAAATTACTGCTAGCGGCAGTGGGTCTTGCGGCATCCTGTGTATCGGTCAGTGGAGGAATAGGATTTATTGGACTAATAGGCCCACATTTGGCACGGCGTCTAATTGGTGCGGATCATTTTTTTCTTTTGCCAGCAGCAGCATTTGCAGGAGCCTTTTTATTAATTCTTGCAGATACGATCGGAAGGTCCATTTTACAGCCAGCAGAAATACCTGCAGGAATTATTGTCGCTATTATGGGTGCGCCCTACTTTTTATATTTATTGGCAAAAACAGATAAATAAGAAATTAAAAATATTATAACAATATAGGGGGAACTTTTAACATGAGATTTAATAGAATAACAATGCTTTGTTTTACATTTATCATGATGGTGATATTAAGTGCATGCGGGACTAATAGTGCATCAACCTCTGATAAAGAAAACAAGGAAGACTCAGCAAAAACACACATTTACAAAAGCGACAAAGGAGATATTGAGCTTCCAGCAAATCCAAAAAGAGTAGTAGTTGCGGATCAAGATTATGTTGGTGAAGTACTGACGCTAGGAATTACACCTGTTGGAGCTTCGGGTTGGATATTCGAAACACCTTATTATAAAGATCAATTAAAAGGAGTAGAGTCGGTTGGCGATAAAACATCCATCTCTATCGAAAAAGTTGCTGGTTTAAAACCAGATGTCATCTTAACCTATAATGAAGAATATTATGAACAACTGTCTAAAATTGCTCCAACTGTGCTGCTTCCCTTCGGCAAATACGATTATCGAGAAAGATTGACAAAAATCGGCGAGATTTTAAACAAAAAAGAGGAAGCAAAAAAGGCACTGGCAGCATTTGATGAGAAAGTTAAAACGAAAAAAAATGAGCTGTTCCAAAAAATTGATAAAAACGAAAAAGTGGCTTTAGTAGAGCTTTCTGATAAGCAAGTTTATTTATTTGGAAAAAATTATGGTCGCGGCGGCGAAATTATTTATAATGAATTTGGATTGCATGCACCTGCCAAAGTAGAAGAAGCTGCCTTTAAAACAGGCTGGGCTGAAATTTCATTAGAAACATTGCCGGAATACCTAGGAGAAGCAGACCATATCTTTTTAGGCGTTCGCGGTGCTAGTGTTGGTGCAAACAATGAGGAAGCAAGAAAAAAGGAAATTATGTCATTGAAAGTATGGAAAGATCTACCTGCAGTAAAAGCTGGAAATGTACATATATATGATGTGCAAACGCTCTATTTTCAAGATATTATGGCATTAGATAATCAAATTGATTTTGTCTCAGAAAGTTTAACAGAAAACAGCAAGTAAACAATAAATCTATTAAAAAGATAACAGTAATGGGGCTGCTGAAAAAGAGCAAGTCCATTGGAATTTAAAAATAAGAAAACGGTATATCAGCATTCTTGAACATGACCAGGGGCATCCACTAGCCAAAAAATCGACTTATTGGATGCCCCATTTTTTTATTACTATTTAATGAGCTTTTGACCTCCACCTAAGAAATGCTAAGAGAAACAAGAAATCTGGGTGGGAAGAAACTTGCCAGTTAAAGCCTGATTAAAGTTACACTTTAGCCTTTATAAAAAGTAGTCCGTTCGTTTACATACACTTAATTTCCAGTAAATGGATATTTTGTTATTCCAGAGTAAGGAGAGAAAAAGTGGCGAGCATGCATGTTATTTTCTTCATAAATGGCCTCCAAACAAAATGGTTAAAGAGAAGCCTTTGGCATTTCCTTTAATATAGAAGGAAATAGCTTATTATTTGGTTGCATTCTTTTAAACGTCTCTAGTTTTTGGAAGGGAATTAGCAGGGTCCAAATGCCAGTGTTTCCATATGCAATTGGTAAATCTTCTCTTATATCTTCTTTTGATATTCCGAGTGAATATGCCAAGTTGTCTATCGATCCAGCAAATGCTTTAAATTGTGAGGTGGCTTGTTTCATGGTAATAGATAGTTCATTTTGTTCATTGGTTTGGATATGTATTAGGAATACTCCGGCTTTTATTTCTATTGTAATAGTTGTTTTATCTTCTAAAAAACCTCTTGTTTTTAATGCATAAACAGTTGCCATTGTTGCGTGGCCACATAAGTTCATTTCAGGTCCTGGGGTAAAATAGCGGATTTATATGCCGCTAATATCCGATTTAGCAACGAAAGAAGTTTCATTAAAACCTATTTTTAAAGCAATACTTTGTATTTCCTTGTCTCAAAAAATACTATCTGCAAGTACTAAGTCTGTTAGGTTACCTTTTCCTGGATATTTGCTGGATGCATCATAATCATAATGATAAACTTTAACTGATTTCATGTATCCATCATCTTCTCATATGCTGACTGGCTGCTTTTATTTTAGCATGAATAAGAAAAATAATTTGGATCAACAAGAGACGTAGGGATAAAGAATAGACAAAAGGTCAAAGTATTTTAATAACTAAGTTATTTTGATATATTAATAGTTATAATTGTTAGCCTAAAATAGGTGTAGGGAAAAGTATGATTTTTTCTACACCTAAAGAAAAAGAGCTTTTTCTGTTTAGTTGGATATTTATTTACCATGGTGCTTAACAATATTTATCTACAGTTTCTGTTTGTTCTCTAGCAATTTCTTTTGATTCTTTATGAAATTTTGAAAATAAAAAGGTTAAATATAAATTTATTTCAAAATGATCTTCTTTCATAAAACAAACCAATGGATTTTTACTCATCTGATTCATCGCCTTTCTTTTTTAATCTAGAAATTTACGTTGTATTTACAGTTTATTGTAAAAGAATAGTTAAGGAAAGTAAACGGTTACATTTCGGGTGATTTCGACGTAACTTCCCTTATTAGGGAAAAATATCCAGTTTTTTATAAGGGAAACTAATTATATTTGATAAGCATTTAGGAGCTTAATCATAGCTGATTAAAAGATTTCTTCTATTTAAATTAGTAGAATTGTATTCTAGACAAATTTCCATGTTTCCATTATATTTTTATTGTTAATTAAACAAATAAATTGAGTTTTAAAAAGGAGGAGCAGATTTGTTTAATAAATTTATAGCTGGAAAAATCTCTTTAAACGAATATGTTCATCGCATCAAAAATAACGGTGCAACCTTTTATGTGAATTATTGGGGAGCTATTCTTAAACATTATGACAATCTACCGCATAAGCATTCCTTTTTTGAAATCTGTTATGTACTGGATGGGCATGGGATATATATGGAAGGGGATTGTGCTTACCCAATTCAAAAGAATACGATGTTTTTTTCAAGACCAGATGTAACTCATCAAATCCAAAGCGAAAATGGACTTTCTCTCGTATATGTCGGTTTTGATTTAATAGAGTCAGAGTCTAGTAAAGAGTGGATTCATAAAATAAAAGAGGCAAAGCAATGTTCTGAATTTATAATTGATATAGATAAAGATGAAGCGCTTCCGATGATATGGAAATCTCTGCTTCTGCAAGCTGCAAAAGCTGAACATACATTTTTTAAGGAAATTCTAGAAAATCTGGCTAGTTCTCTTATTCTTTTAATAGTAGAAACATTTGTTCCTCGCATAGAGTACCATAATGATAAGTCTATACATAAAAAATCATGCATTATTTTGAATCAAGCTAAATTACTTATCAAAGACAATCTCGCTAGTTCTTTAAAACTTACAGAACTAGCAGCACATTTACATATATCAAGCCGGCATTTATCTAGACTATTTGCATCAGAATTAGGAGTCAGCTACACAGAATATATTCAGAATGAAAGAATTCAAAAGGCTGCAATGCTCCTTAAAACAACGGATTTATCGATAAAAGATATTGCGGAAGAAACTGGTTTTTCCAACATTCATTACTTTACCCGTGTTTTTCATTCCGCTATGGATTGCTCTCCTGGACGTTTTCGTACGTTATATACAAAACTGAAAACGATTACTTATAAAGATTAGTCATTTTCCTCTGCTAATTTTTTAGCAGGGGATTTTTTAGTAAATAATAGTTAGAAACATGTCCTTAAAAGACAACAATTGGTCTTCCATATACAAAGACGATTAAGTTTTATCACTTTATAATATGAATATAAGTTAACCAATAACTTATATTATAAAGCGTTTACATATGGGAGTTTCTTAATAAATTAAGATTTATTAGTTAAAAAAGGATGAAATGATGAATAACTTTTTGTGAAAGAGCTGTATGATGCAGTAGGGGGAAGAAGGGCTCTAAATAATTGTTTGAATGTGTTTGTCCTTTAATTATAAGTCTTAGAGAGTAACTTCTACATGAATATTTTAGGAGGATTGAAATTTATGAAATTATCTTATGTAACAGATAGTTTAGGACATTTGCCATTTGAAGAAATGTTGGATGTAATCTCAGATTTAGGCATTAATACGATTGAAATGACCACTGGAGGATGGTCTCCTGCTCCTCACTTAAGAATCGATGAACTTTTAGAAAGCGCTGACAAAAGAAGGGAGTTTCTATATCAGCTAGAAAAGCGCAATATTAAGTTATGTGCTCTAAATTGTTCTGGAAATCCATTAGATCCTGGGGCATTAGGAGAGGAACATCGGAAAATAACAGATAAAACATTTGAATTAGCGAATTTGTTAGGAGTAAAAAAAGTTATTATGATGAGCGGGCTGCCAGCAGGAAGTTCGGAAGATAAAATTCCAAATTGGATTACTTATACAGTAAGTTGGCCGCCTGAATTAAAGGATATCCTTGACTATCAATGGAATGAAGTAGCGATTCCTTATTGGAAACAGCTAGTTGAAAAAGCTAAAAACTGTGGGATTGAAAAAATTGCTCTTGAAAATTTCAGTTCACAATTAGTCTATAATCCTGAAACATTATTTAAATTACGAAATGCAGTTGGGCCTATCGTTGGCTTAAATCTTGATCCAAGCCATTTGATCTGGATGGGAGCAGATCCAATTCTTGCAGCGAGAGCATTAGGGGATGCAATTCATCATGTTCATGGCAAAGATGTTCGCTTGGAGAGACATTTATCAGGCACAAATGGAGTGTTAGAAACAAAAGAAGTAACAGATGTTGCAAATAGAGCTTGGAACTATGTCGCAGTTGGTTGTGGACAAGACCTACAGTGGTGGAAAGAATTTTTCTCTGTTGTAAAGATGATGGGATATGACGGGGAAGTTTCTCTTGAAATGGAAGATCTTACAATGTCTGTTGAGGCAGGGGTTAAAACATCTATAGATGCTTTAAAACAAACACTTAGCTATTAATAGAAAAAAAGATTTTAGGCTAGTGATTTTGCTTTGATGAAGAAGGGGAATTTGCTCTTAAAATAAAGTGTTTACTCTTCTGCTGGAATTATTTTATAAAGACTAGGAATCTTGTAGTTCTAATAATAGAATGGGAGGAAACAATCATGTTAAATGGAGAGAAAAAAATCGCAAGACCATTGCGTTGGGCAATGGTAGGTGGAGGAAGACTTGGTCAAGTAGGCTACAAACATCGTACTGGAGCATTAAGAGATAACACAGCGTTTCAGCTAGTTGCAGGTGCTTTTGATATTGATCCAGAAAGAGGAAGAGATTTCGGTGTAAATATAGGAGTTGCAGAAAATCGCTGCTACGATGATTATAAAACAATGTTTGGAGAAGAAGCAGCACGGGAGGATGGCATTGAAGTTATTTCAATTGCCACTCCAAATGGTACTCATTATGAGATCTGCAAAGCAGCTTTAGAGGCAGGATTGCACGTTATTTGTGAAAAACCTTTGTTTTTCACAACAGATGAAGTAAGAGAAATAAAATCGCTCGCTGAAGAAAAAGGAAAAATCGTCGGCGTTACATATGGATTTTCTGGCAATCAAATGCTGTTGCAAATGCGCGCTATGATTGAGCAAGGCAAAATTGGCGATATTCGTGTCGTTGATTTACAGTATACGCATGGTTTTAACGCACTAGAAGAAGAAAAACCAAGTGATGCGCAAAAATGGCGTGTAGATCCTAAGATAGCTGGACCAAGTTTTGTATTGGGAGATCTGTCTACACACACTTATTATATGTCTCAGTTGATCATGCCAAATATGAAAATTAAAGAATTATTATGCGATCGTCAAAGTTTCATTAAAAGCAGAGCTCCTTTAGAAGATAATGCACATGTGCTGATGCATTATGAAAACGGCGCAGTTGGCACAATGTGGACATCTTCTATTAATGCTGGCTGTATGGATGGGCATCGTATCCGAATAGTCGGTTCAAAAGCTAGCTTAGAATGGTGGGATTCGAAACCAGGCGAGCTAACATATGAAGTGCAAGGTGAGCCAATTCAGACACTAATTCGTGCGATGCCATATTTAGACGAAAGCTGCAATGCCGATGAACGGTTAGGTGCCCTCCATGTCGAAGGTTTGTCTGATTCTTGGGCCAATATTTATTTGAAATTTGCTGTTGCCATTGATGCGAAAAGCCGTGGCGATGAGGAAACATTAAAAAACCTTGTCTATCCTGATATTGATGCAGGACTTGAAGGAGTTCGCTGGATTGAAAATTGTGTTCGATCTGCCGAAAATGGAGCAGTTTGGGTGAATTTTGAATAAAGATTACTTGTAAATAATAATAGAATGCGGTTCAGCAATTACTTGATGATTATCATCCAATAAGAGCGGGGACCGTATTCTTTATTAATAAAGCAACTCGATGGTTATGCAAAGCGGGGATGAAAAAATTATGGATTGAAATGGGGGAATATTTTCATGAATGAACAGAAGAAACAAAAGTCGTTTTTATTGATGATTATTTTAGTTTCTACCTTTGGAGGGCTTCTGTTTGGTTATGACACAGGTGTTATCAATGGTGCACTTCCATATATGTCAGAATCAGACCAATTAAATCTTAATGCCTTTACACAAGGCCTAGTTGCAAGTTCCCTGCTTTTTGGAGCGGCGCTTGGAGCGCTAGTTGGAGGCAGGCTATCAGACCAGATCGGCCGCCGCAAAAATATTCTTAATCTTGCCGTGTTATTTTTTGTTGCAGCGCTTGGCTGTACATTCGCTCCAAATATGACGATTATGGTTATCTTTCGGTTTCTTTTGGGGCTTGCGGTAGGTGGAGCTTCTGTCACAGTGCCAACATTTTTGGCAGAAATGTCGCCTGTGGAAAGACGGGGCCGTATGGTTACACAAAACGAATTAATGATTGTAACAGGTCAATTATTGGCCTTTCTATTTAATGCGATTATCGGCAATACCATGACCGACAGTTCTCATGTGTGGAGATATATGCTAGTTATTGCGGCGCTTCCGGCGATATTCTTATTCTTTGGCATGTTAAGAGTTCCTGAAAGTCCACGTTTTCTGGTAGCAAAAGGAAAAAAAGCAGAGGCATTGGCCGTTTTAGAGAAAATTAGAGATAAAAAACAAGCAGCTAAAGAGTTGAAAGAAATTGAAGAGGCAATTGAAAAAGAGTCTTCGATTAAAAAAGCAACATTTAAAGATTTATCTGTTCCATGGGTTCGCCGCATATTGTTTATCGGAATTGGGATTGCAGTTGTTCAGCAAATTACAGGAATCAATTCGATTATGTATTATGGAACAGAAATATTAAAAGATGCCGGTTTTGAAACGGAAGTTGCTTTAATCGGCAATATCGCCAATGGTGCGATTTCTGTTATCGCCGTTCTTATTGGAATTTGGCTTCTTGGCAAAATAGGCCGTCGTCCGATGCTGTTAACTGGGTTAATTGGAACAACTACATCATTGCTTCTTATTGCGATTTTCTCCTTTACCCTTGATGGAACGAAGGCGCTGCCATTTGTAGTTTTGGGGTTGACGGTTATCTTTTTAGCTTTTATGCAATCTTGTATTGGTACTGTGACATGGTTAGTGCTTGCTGAAATTTTTCCATCTAGACTAAGAGGCTTAGGAATGGGATTAAGTGTATTTTTCCTATGGATAACAAACTCCATTATTGGACTGACATTTCCATCGCTGTTAAGTACAATTGGTTTATCGGCTACATTCTTTATCTTTGTTGCTCTTGGAATTTGGGGAATCTTCTTTATTTACAAATATATGCCGGAAACAAAAGGTCGTTCTTTAGAAGAATTGGAACATTATTTCCGCAATTATAAAGAAGATAAGAAGCAGGAAGATATCACAGTTGGGGCCTTTAAATAATTTTGTAAGCGTATACTTCGTTTCTGTAATTCAAATTTGAGCATAATAATTGATAGGGAATCCCCCCTTTCTATAAAATAGAAAAGGGGGATTTTACAGGATGCCCTAATAAAATTCATAAAATATTCCTATTTGTTTTTCTGTTTTTCCTTTATAATACCAGTAGAAAAATTGCTTAAGGAGTATTTATATGGAACTAATTACAAATAAAATCATTATTATCTCTATTTTTTTATTGATTATAACCATGATTGAAACACTTGCCTATTCCACAAGAATTTCTGGAACAAGAGTGAGGCTGATTGCAACAGCACTATCCCTATTTAGCACATTAGTTATTGTTTCCCGATTTTCGACGATGATTCAGCAGCCATTAACTGCAAAATTAATTGCTGAAGCGCCCGCTAGTAATAAACTAGTTTTTTTAGAAGGACAATACCGCATTTTAATTGGAGTAACATCTGTTGGCGTATTGCTTGGAATTTTGTTGTTCCCAACTTTTATTAATATTTTTTCAAGAGCAATTATACAATTATCGAATGAGCGGGGATCTATCTTTGCGTTATTTAAAAAAAATTGCAGTATAGCCGGAATAAAAAAAGTCATCAACTGTTTCAGACTCCCTAAATTATCCTATTTAAAAGGAATTACACTCCAAACTATTCCGAAGCGTTTATTTGTTATTAATGTGGTTATTTCTGCTGTGTTTACAATTGGTGTATTGTCATCTATTTATGCAACATTATTGGTGCCCGATAGTTATGCAGGAGCAGCACTAACATCTTCGGGGATTATCAACGGCATTGCAACCATTCTCTTAACTTTATTTATTGATCCAAAAGCATCTGTACTCGCAGACCGTGTGACGAAACAGCCAAGCAAATATATTTACCTTAAAAGCTATTCATTAACGATGATTTCATCCAAGTTTGTAGGGACCATTGTGGCGCAAGTTTTGTTTATCCCTGCTGCCTATTATGTTGCTTGGTTTGCAAAATGGATATAAGGTAAATGGCAGAGAAAGTTTCCCTGCATTTTTTGATTCTCAAAAATTTAAGATTCATATGAATAAAAAAACTTACATGCAATTACACCAGCTTAGGCTAAATGCATGTAAGTTTTTTTCTTTGTTAGTAAATAATAATTTTATCTTGAAAAACGATGCTTATTATTCTGAAGCAGTTATTTTTTATTAAAAAACGATAAATTCTGCGAAATTTTTAGAATTCTCAACTGTACATTTATTTTATTTCATAGTATTATGTAAATTAGTGTTTTTTATGTCAGATTTTCTTACATATTTTAGGTTTTGAAATCTTTTTGTTAAAAATATAACATAAAAAACGTATATTCTTAACAAGAATTTATAATATTTGTTTTAAAGGAGCTAGATGATGAAAAAAACGTATAATTTTACCAGATTATTTATGTTGATGGTGGTGTTATTAACTGCTGCTAATCTATTTTTGCCTTTTAACCATGCAAAAGCTGCAGAAAAAACATACACAATCGCAACTGATATAACATTTGCGCCATTTGAATTTCAAGATACCAACGGTGATTTTGTTGGAATAGACATGGATTTGGTTAAAGCTATTGCAAAAGATCAAGGGTTTAAATATGAAATGAAACCATTAGGATTTAATGCCGCGGTTCAAGCATTAGAATCCAAGCAAGTTGATGCTGTTATTGCAGGAATGAGTATTACAGATGAAAGAAAATTAAAGTTTGATTTCTCTGACCCTTATTTTGACTCCGGGATTATTATGGCAGTAGGAAAAGACAATGAAACTGTTTCCTCTTATAAAGATTTAAAGGGGAAAAAAGTAGCAGTTAAAACAGGTACAGAAGGAGCAACATTCGCTGAAAGCATCCAAGATAAATATGGATTTAAAATCGTTACGTTTGATGACTCTGCCAATATGTATGAAGATGTAAAAACAGGAAACTCTGTTGCCGTATTTGATGATTATCCTGTATTAGCCTACGGAATTAAACAAGGAAACGGTTTGAAAATTGTAACAGATAAAGAAGCAGGTAATTCTTATGGATTTGCTGTTTCTAAAGGGCAAAACGCAGAACTTTTAAAAATGTTTAATGATGGATTAACGAACTTAAAAGCTTCTGGGGAATATCAAAAGATCATGGATAAATATTTGGAAACCGGCTCTGAAGAAGCAAAAGATTCAGGTTACTTAGGTTTATTAAAAGAAAGTTTGCCAAGCTTGTTAAGCGGTTTAAAGATGACGCTGATTTTAACAGCAGTGTCTTTATTGATTGCAACAGTAGTAGGAATTATCTTTGGTTTAATGCGCATCGCTAAAAACAAAGCATTGCGAATTATCGCAGGCATTTATATTGATATTTTTAGAGGGACGCCGTTGATTGTACAAGCATTCTTCATTTATTTTGGTATTCCGGCAGCACTTGATTTCCGTATTTCAGCAATTGCAGCAGGGCTTATTACATTAAGTTTAAATGCAGGTGCCTATATGGCTGAAATTGTCCGTGGAGGAATTGAGTCTGTTGATAAAGGGCAAATGGAGGCAGCTCGCAGTTTAGGCCTTCCATATGGAAAAGCAATGTCTAAAGTTGTTCTGCCACAAGCCATTCAACTAATGATTCCAGCATTTATCAACCAATTTGTTATCACATTAAAGGATACATCCATCCTTTCTATAATCGGCATTAATGAACTGACACAAAGCGGAAAAATCATTATCGCAAGAAACTTAGAATCATTCCAAATGTGGATTATTGTTGGCGCCATGTACTTTATTGTCATTATGATCTTAACAAGAGTGTCAAATGTGTTAGAAAGAAGGATTAAAAATGGAAAAGCTTAAAGTAACGAATTTAAAAAAATCTTATGGTGATTTAGAAGTTTTAAAGTCAATTGACCTGCAAGTGAAAGAACGGGAAGTTGTCTGTTTAATTGGTCCTTCTGGATCTGGTAAAAGTACACTTCTTCGCTGTTTGAACATGTTGGAAGAAGTGACGGGCGGCGAAGTTATTGTCAATGATGTTAAATTAACGGATAAAAGCACTAATATTAATAAGGTGAGAGAAAATATTGGAATGGTATTCCAGCATTTTAATCTTTTTCCGAATTTAAATATTCTAGATAATATTACCCTTGCACCTGTGGAATTAAAAAAAGCGACAAAAGAACAAGCGCAAGAAACGGCTTTAAAGCTTTTAGACCGTGTTGGTTTAAAAGACAAAGCAAAAGTGAATCCATCAAAATTATCTGGTGGACAAAAACAAAGGGTTGCCATTGCACGTGCCCTTGCAATGAATCCAGATATTATGCTGTTTGATGAACCGACAAGTGCCCTTGACCCAGAAATGGTTGGAGAAGTTTTAGCTGTTATTAAACAATTGGCTCAAGAAGGTATGACAATGGTCATTGTGACACATGAAATGGGCTTTGCCAAAGAAGTGGCAGACCGTGTTATTTTTATGGACAATGGCTATATTGTCGAACAAGGCAGTCCACAAGAAATCTTTGGAAATCCACAAAATGAGCGGACAAAAGATTTCTTGAATAAAGTTTTGTCGTAATTGAAGAATACTTCAAATCAAAATCACCTTTCCTCGTACTTGTTATTTATACGAGGAAAGGTGATTTTTTATGGCCGTTTTTTATAGATTATGGCTTTTTAAACACAGCCTGCATGCACTTTTTTTTCCAGTGGATGAAAGAAGATAATATGAAAAATGGGCGACTGAAGCATGGGTGTCGCAGAAATAAAAGAGAAGGGCTAACATATGTAAAAGAAGTCATGATGTTCTTGACTGAAAATCTGAAGGGGGTTGGAAAATTAACAGAATATTTTAAAAAGTACGTTAGATATTCTGACACAAAAGGAGACTTCATATGAAGTTGTTAGTATTATATTATTTATAAACTAATACATAGAAAAGGGAGTTTAATTATTTATGAATATAAAAAAGAATATCATATGTACCCTTGAAGCTATTTATCTGTATACATTATTTTTTGTTATAGAGTTAGTGACTACTACTAGCAACTGATCAGAATATAAATAATATCGTTTTTTGGTTCAGCTTTTATTTTATCAGGAGAGTTTTTGAAAACTAGTGATGCAACTTTTTATCAAGATACATCATATTCATAAATCGAAATATATGATATTTTTGCCATTCGTACATTCTATTAAAGAATTTTTTACTGAGTGTAATAAAAAATGAGAGAGTTATTCTTCTTAATTAAAGGGGAGTAAAAGTAGAAGGACAGATAGGTTGCTTCGACATCCCATTTTCCATTATCATTTATTGAACAAATTATACAGCAACAGGTGGGAAAATAATGTGGTAAACTTTATCGTTACCTCTATAGTTCTACCTGTTTAAATTGTATTGTAGATAGACAACTTATTATAATCGATAAAATTGAAGTGATAATATCTTATTCAATTTTCTACTTTGCTAATGTGAAAACGAAAAATAAACAGAAGTGGTATCAATCTTGCTGACTAATGTTGGAAGTAGGGTAAGCATCAGTGCTTTTTTCCCGGATCCTTTTTCTCGTTTGATTCCTTCTACTAAGGCAGTCACTTCCATTGTTTTGTTGGATTTGGGTGCTGTTTCAATTTATGTGCTTCGCTAATAGAAGAAAGTCTTCTCCATATGGTAGAAAATTTATAGGTATCCGCAAGTTCTATGAAATAGAAATAAATAGTTTCCTCACTGGCAGGAAGAGGGGAGACATTATGTACGGTATACCATTATGTTGAATTCTTCCAATAGAAGGAATAATTCTTTTTTTGTATTTTCCCTCTTTGAATGAGCAATGTAATAGTTTATTTTTTCCATCTGTTATGAGTTGTAAACAGCAATGACCTCAGAGCAACACACGGGAGCGCCATATAAACGGGAAATAGCTCAGCTGGTTAGAGTCCATCTGGGCCCATCAGATAACGAAAATACTTTTTGTTCCACAGTAGCTCAATGGTAGAGCAATCGGCTGTTGCTTAGGTGCCACTTACTTTTTAAATTTTGTTTAAGAACCTTTTTAACTCCATCGTTAGGCTAGATATTATTGTAATTGATTTGCTTCTACCGCACTGTGGTTCCTTAAATATTAACTCTTGTTTAATTATGGGCTGTACCGCTTGCTTTGCATATATAACATGGATAGATTACTGTGAGTAATACAAATGTTCCCATCTTGATTTATACAGTATTTCCTCTGCAATATACTGTATAGGATAGCGAGTATTTCCCTTGTTAATTGATTGAGCCAATAGATACCATGGCAGTTAATTTATGTTAAAAAAAACAAAAAAACCTCCTTTTTTGAAGAATTCTCCATTGTAGAGCCAATTAAAAATAGCCACCACTAAACAGGCAAAACAAAAAAAACTTCCCCATTATCCCTGCAGAATACAGAAGTCATCTTCTTTATATGGTCTATACAACCATAGTTAGCAAAAGTTGCCGGTTGTTTCTTCTTCCGAAATATATAACAATGAATATAGCAAGATAGCAGTCAAACATCTAGGAGGAAAATAATGAAAATCAAAAATATAATTTCACTAGTTGCATGCATGGCTATTACTTTTTCTGTTGTTGGTATTCAGCCTTCTGTTTCCAAAGCACAGACAAACGCCCATGATCCAGTTATCTACATTCACGGAGCAGGGGGGAACAGTACAAACTTTTATGGCATTAAAAACTATTTGAAAAAACAAGGCTGGTCTGACAATGAACTGTATGCCATTGAAATGATAGATAAAACGGGTAATAGTGTAAATAATGCAAGACAGCTTGCTTCTTATGTAGATGAAGTATTAAAGAAAACAGGAAAAAGCAAAGTTGATATTATTGGACACAGCGCAGGGGGCATAAATGCCCTGACGTATATTCTCAATGGCGGCGGAAGCAAAGTAAACGATGTGGTAACATTAGGTTCTCCAAATAAATTTGTAACATCGAAAGCTCCCGTGGGTACAGATCCTAACCATAAAATCCTTTATACATCCATTTACAGCACAGGCGACTATTTGGTGCCGAATCAACTTTCAACTCTACAGGGAGCAAAAAACGTTCAAATCAGCGGTGTAGGTCATATGGGAATGGTGTTAAACAGTAAAGTGAACGAGTTGATTAAAGAAGGATTAAATGGTGGAGGGCAAAATACAAATTAACAAAAGGTTCTTATTTTGAATTTAGTTTTTTCAACAATATTTAAAAAATAGAAATTATAGAAACATGCAGCGCTTTACGCAATAGGTATTTAAAGTGTATCGTTTTATAAAGGACCTTTTAGGAAAAAGGTTAGGCTGCATAAATTACCTGATGAATTATAAAAATCCCCCTATCGTTGTTTACTGAACAAACAGCGATAGGGGGATTTTTAGGATTAAACCTATAAGATAAAAGGATGCTATTTCTTTAACGGTTACTAAAACAGAAACCATTACTGTTAAAGAAGAAGTTAAGCCTACATCTACTTCTACCAGCGGCGGCAATGCAAACATCAAGAAGTCCAAACCTTCTTAAACGGTTTTGCATCTGAAGCTAAATTCACAAAGCTAACTGTGGATGGCTATAACGGCCCAAAAACAAAATCAGCTGCTATTCGTGTTTTTCAATACCTGGCTAAAGTAACTACTGATGGAGATTTCGGTTCTAAGTCTAAAAAGGCAGCACCAGTTATCGGAAAAGGAAAGCCTTCTTCCACATGGATCAAGCTTGTGCAAGGTATGCTGTATCTTCATGGCTATGATCCAAAAGGATTCGATGGAATTTTCGACACTGAAATGTTAGCAGCTATTAAGAAATTCCAAAAAGACCATGGCTTAACTGCTGATGGTATTGTAGGCCCTAATACATTTGCTAAGTTCTTTGCATAAAATAAATGGAATGGGTAAATAATAATAGTGTTCATATGAGACCTTCATGATTGCCCTACTCTTTGGAGGAGTGGGGTGCTTTTTATGTGTAAAATAATTGGAATATGATGTTTTACTTAAGAAAGTAAGGGAATATTACTTGTACACTCCCTTACTTCCCATAGACGCCCTACTCTACGGAGTGGGGTCTTTTTGTAGGAATCTACTTAAACTAAACCACCCGTTACTTGAATAAGAAAAAAGCCACCAAACTGGTAGCCTGATCTTCAACGAAAACAACCGGCAGTTAGAGAAGGGAGATTATTTTACTGTAAATATGCATCACTTAATTTTGAATTTAAATACCTTGCCATTCCAGTTTTGATTCTTTTTAATTAAAGTTAGTAAAATTTTCCTTCATATCATTAGTTTGCTGCCGGCTGTAGATAATTAGAACATTAAAGTGTAATGGATATTCAACTCCATAGAACCAGTACAATATATATCAGTATTGGACTGACTTTTACATAAGATTTTTACGGATTTTAGATTAGCGACAATTGCAGTAAACGATGAATTCGGAGCAACATCAATATCCTCATGATCAATGGACGATTTGGTTATGGTAACTTGCATTGTACATGATTTACTAGTATTTATTATTGTAATGGTTCCCGAAGGATTTTTTATATTGGAATCCACCGAGACGCAAAAATACGTTTGTGTCGTAGCATCGTTACATTTTTGGTTAATTGGAACACATCTGTGTATGCAAATTAGTTTTTTTTTTCTACTCCGTTTTTCTTTTTAGAGTGACAGATACATTGGCATTCTATTTTTTTCTTGTTTACACTTCTTTCCCATAAAGCTAGCTCCTCCCCATAATCCAATGTAAGAGCTTATTAACACGTGCAATGACTGCTACTCTAAAGGGGGCGTGTCTACAAGAAGTAGATATGTTTTTTTATTAATGATTAGTCTGGCTCTAAAAGACTTTTTATAAATGGCCTTATTTATAGTGTACTTTAAAGAAAAAACAAGAGTCGACAAATTATGATAGTTTTAAAGTATAATTATGATAATTCGGTTCTTTATTAGAGTATAGATAGCTGTACGGAACAGTCATAAATGAATAAACAAAATTATTGTCCTTATGCTGCAGAATTCAGATATAAGGCAGCATATGAAAGGTAACGAAATGAGTATAATAAAAGATTTTTTGCTGCAACTAACGCTTATGGTAATACCCATATTTATTTATTTTACATTTGTTACGGAGAAGGTAAAGAGTAATAAAAATAGAACCATTATAATGACCATTTTGTGGGGAATATCCATATTATTATGTATGTCTTTTCCAGTGAATTTTGGACAAAATGCTCGTTTGGATTTAAGAATTGTTCCTCTACTATTTGGGACTTTGTACGGCGGATTTTGGCCAGGCATCTTGCTATCAGCTCTGATTATACTTTATCGCCTCTATTTTGGAATCAGTATAGGATTTTATACTACTGTTCTTGTCATATTATTATCACTGCCTGTAATATTGTTTTTTCAAAAATCGTTTGCTCGTTCAAAAAAAGATAAAAGGGTTAAAGTTGCGGGGAGTCTTTCCTTTTACTATTGTCTTAGCGGCCTTGTTTTTTTGAGTGTTTTAAGAGGTTTTTCTATAGATTATTTGAAAGTACAGATTATTCATCTTATCTTTGTAGTGGCAGTGACTTGGTTCTTCACTATGTTAAATGAAACAATCAGGGAGATTCACCAGCTGCGTTCAGAGATGCAAAATTCAGAGAAATTACGAGTTGTCAGTGAGTTAACAAGTGTTTTTGCTCATGAAATTAGAAATCCTATGCAAGTTACTCGTGGCTTTCTGCAACTTCTAAACGATCCCGATTTATCCAATGAAAAGAAGGAATATATCCAAATATCCATTGAAGAATTAGATCGTGCCAATGAAATTATTAATGATTTTTTATCTTTTGGAAAACCCTCTATAAATACCAACGAAAAAATCGGTGTAGGTTATCAGTTAGAACGGGTAGTAAATATCATTCAAGGTTATGCTCTAAATCATAATGTGGAGATTAAAGCGGATATTCTTGACAACTGTTGGATATATGCTAATCCTCAAAAATTGAACCAGTCTTTGATTAATATTTTGAAAAATGCGGTAGAGTCTATGCCAAATGGAGGAATTGTTTGGATTGGCTGTACTTCAACTGATGATGGACATATAAAGATTAGTATTCGGGACCAAGGAATTGGTATGACAAAACAGCAAATAGATAGGATTGGATCTCCATTTTATTCTTTAAAGGAAAAGGGAACAGGATTGGGAATGACGGTGAGTTTTCAAATTATTCATTCTTTTGAAGGGAAGATAAAAGTGAACAGCAAAAAGGATATGGGGACAGAATTTATCATTCTTTTACCCCAGATAACCTAAACGGGGAGATCTCCAATTTGTTATTTATAGAATGGTTGTTGAACGAAAAAGTGCTGAAGTAAAAATGAAAAAAACGACAAGAAATTAATCTCATCGCTTCAGAATAAGACGCACAACAAAAAAAGCGGGTGTTTCTCAACAGCCTCAAATGGGCTTTTGATAAAAGTCCGTTTTTCTTTTGTAACATAGTATATTATTTTTACCAGCTAATATGATGTTAGGAAAGGGGTGAGGGGATGACTGTTCATGTTGTAGGTGCTGGTGAAAGTTTATGGTCTATTTCCAAAAGGTATAATATTTCAATTAATACCATTGTTAGTGTAAACGGGTTATTATCTTCTACAGCAATTGTTCCTGGCCTTGCTCTTTATATTCCAGACAATACTCTGCCCGTACGAGCCTACCAAATTAAAGCGGGTGATTTGCTCTGGGAATTAGCCCAACAATTCAACTCGAATATTTTATGGATACGTACTGCTAATCCAGGTATTGATATAAATAAACTTCAAATTGGTCAAGTTATTAATATTCCTTCACCAAACAAATTGGCAATGAGTACTCTGGGATTTTTTGTTCCCTCAGGAGCGACAACCAATCTTTCTAGATTAGATTCATTATCCAATCAACTAACTTATGTGGCGATAGTGAACTATTCCTTTACGGCTGAGGGTTTCGCTTTTTATCAAATAGACGATTCTGCCATTATTAGTAGATGCAAACAATTAAATATTATCCCATTATTGATGATTCGTAACTATACAACCAGTGATTTTAGTGCTGATCTGGCAGGAGGGGTTCTTGAAAATGCAACTTATCGACAGAATTTAGTAGCAAGCATTGTCACTCTTACAACAAATAGAAAGTTTGGTGGTGTAAGTATTGATTTTGAATTTATTCCACCAGCAAGACGAAATGATTTTAATTTGTTTTTACAAGCATTAAAGGAGCAATTAGGAGATTTAATTTTAAATGTGAACGTTCATGCAAAAGCAGCAGATTTACCGACAAATAGAATTGTGGGGGCTTATGATTATGCATCAATTGGAAATACTGCGGATCTTATGGCGGTAATGACAATTGATTATGGTTATCCGGGAGGTCCACCCGATCCGATCTCACCAATTGAATGGGTAGAGAAAGTGGTTAAGTACGCGCTAAGTCAAGTGAATCCGCAAAAACTGTTGATTGCAATGCCATTATACGGATATGACAAAGTGGTCACTACAAATGTAACTCAAGGGTTATCTGTCCTTGCTGCACAAAATAAGGCCATTTCATCGGGGGTAGCTATTCGATATGATAATACAGCCAAATCTCCATGGTATCGTTATTGGGCCGAAGCTATAGAGCATATTGTTTGGTTTGAGGATATTCGAAGCTATATAGAAAAATATAAACTTATTGATATTTACAAATTGGTGGGCACAACTTTTTGGCATATTAGTTTGCCTGCACCACAGAATTGGGCTTTTTTATCTAAGAATATAACTGTTACAAAAAAATGAGTTCAGGATATGAAGTTAAACCCTACTTTTTAAATAGCTTATTTTTTTGTAGCTTACGGCCCAAATAATAGTTGTTTAGGAAGCTTTGCCAATGTCTACTCAGTTAATAGCCTCTATTAAAGAATTCAAAAGAGGAAGAAAATGATGTTAAGATTGGTGTGAAAACTTATCAAATTAAAGTAAGGTTAACACTTCTGCTAAGCAAAATAGGAATCAGCTTGCTATTGATATAAATAAAACAAAATCTTGAAATAATAGGTAAATAAAAAAGAGCTGTGTATTCCAGCTCTTTTTTATTTAGTTTTAAGAAATTAGGTTTATTCAAAGTTTTAAAAGGTACCTCTATTAATAGAAATGCCTTTTATCATCTAACCTACTTGGACGCTGGTGCCAAATTGGCTTCTGGTGTCGTTACTTTGTCATAAAAATCGACAAACTTGTCACGATCGGCGCTGTCACGGTAAGCCATGGCGACACGTGGATGTTCATTAAGTACACCAGAGATCATGTAAGGAATAATATAACCCCATTCCCACTTTTCACGCATTCCTAACATATGTTTTTCAATGATGCCAAGAACTGGCTTAATTTCATAGCTAGTTTTTTGTATGTAGCTAACGAGAAGTTCTGTGTTGCAGTTGCCGGCCGCACGCCCCATACCATAAACAGATGAATCAAGGAATGTAACCCCATTTTGAAATGCCGTTAATGTATTGGCAAATGCTAGCTGCATATTGTTATGCGTATGGATTCCAAGCTGTTTGTTAGGAATCAAAGATTGGAACTTCTTCACTTGGTGCTCAATGCCCGCAGGATCTAAACTTCCAAAAGAATCTACAATATATACAACATCTACTGAACTTTCTTTCACCATTTTAAACGCTTCAATAAGCTGATGTTCAGGTACACTAGATAAAGCCATAATGTTGAGTGAAGTTTCATAACCCAAATCATGAAACATTTGTACAAGTTCTAAACCTTTATCCACTTCACGGATATAGCATGCCACTCGAATCATATCTAAAGCACTTTGCTCACGTGGCAGGATGTCATTTGGATCTACACGTCCAATATCTACTAAAGCAGATAGTTTTGTGAACTTTTTCTCAGGAATAATTTCTTTCAGGAAGTTATCGTCAAGAAATCTCCATGGGTTGGGCTCAGTCGCGTTTAGAAGCCTAGCCGAGTTTTTGTAGCCAATTTCCATATATTCCACACCGGCTGCACTTAGACCATTATACAAGTCTTGAACAAATTCGACGCTGAAATCCCAATTGTTAACTAACCCTCCATCACGAATGGTACAGTCTATAATTTTGCTATGATTTTCCATATTAGTAACTTCCCCCTGTTTATTCTGCTTATTAGCAATTTTTTTCACTTTTATGCTTTATATCATGACTTGTCCAAAGGTGTCAAACTTATTTTCAAAAAAGTGATAAAGTCCTTCCAAAGTTTAAATTGTTTTACCATATGGAGTATACCATTATATTTCATAAGATTTTGCTATTTTTATTATAAAAGGCTGGTAAACATCATTTTTATTAGTAACCAATGCAAAAAAGGAAATATTCTGTTTAGCTTGTTTTTATATGAATAGTAGACGGAGTTTCAAACTTACCATAATAATTAACTATTTCAATTGGGTTATTTTTCGATATTCTTTTGGTGAAAGCTCGTACCGTTCTTTAAAAATTTTATTGAAAAAACCATGATTATGATAACCTACTTCATTCAATATTTCTTCTAACTTTTTATTCGTATTTGTTAGTAGAAAACTAGCTTGGTTTAATTTTTGTTCTTGAAGAAGCTGTTTAAAACTTTTGCCTGTATTTTTTTTAATCATACGACTTAAGTAATTAGGATGGAAAGCGAATTGTTTAGCCACTGAGTTTAATGTACAAATTTGATGATTTTCTTCAATATATTGTAAAATTTCTAACATATAAGCTTTGTTAGATGAATTAGAATTTGTACGATTATCGGTTTGGTAATGCCGGAATAGTTCAGCAAAGATGAGTATCATATAGGCATTAATAATGTCTCGTGCGGAGAAACTAGGATCATAATATTCACATAGTAGGTTTTCTACTAAATAAGTTAGCTTATCACTCTCTTGACAGTGAAATAAGATGTATCGATTATGTTTGCGATCGTAAGAAATCGCTTCTCGGATGAAATCAGAAATGATGCTGTTGCTAGACAGCTGATTCAACATGGAGACGGTAAAATAATTTTTATGCATCAAAAAATTAATAACAATGTCTTGTTCTTCTACGTCTTTTATAGTATGAGGAACATTTGTATCCATGATGCAGATATCTCCGCTTTTTAATGAAATCTCCTTGTCCTGTACAATCGCTGTACAAGAGCCTGAGTAAATATAATTCATTTCAATGTAATTGTGTATATGAATAGGAATTATAGAATATCTTGAATGTTTAACGATTGCAAGCTTTGGATTAAATGAATAAGGACGTTCATTATTTTTCTTTTGTTCAACAAATTTAAAAACATACACATCTTTGTTATCTATTTTTACTTTATCAAGCTGATTGTAAAAGGAACTCTGAGGATGGGGGTTAGTCTTGTGCTTTCTTTCACTATCCGTCATCGTGAATAAAAGTTTTGTTAAGTCACTTTTTAACATTGCACACCTCTCTAAAAGGTTAAGTTTGGTACGATTTTTAGTTATCTTTAGTAATGTCATTATATATTAAAAGCGTTTACAATACAAAGTGTAAGGAATTCTATTATACTTAGATCTAATATAATAAAGGATTAAATAAGTAATTTGTTTTACAAAAAAAAACATATTGTTGGTTAAGTAACGATATGTAAGGAGTGGAAATGATGGATTTTACATCTTTAGCAAAAGAAGTTGTTTCTGAATTAGGTGGTAAAAGCAATGTGAAAAGTGTAACACATTGCATGACTCGTTTACGTTTTGTTTTAAAAGATAACAAACTAGCTAATACAGAGAATATTAAAAAGATTCAAGGGGTGCTTGGAACAGCCATTTCAGGTGGTCAATATCAAGTCATTATAGGACCGAATGTATCGAAAGCATATGGAAAAGTAACGGATGTTCTAGATATTCAAGGAGAGGCAGAAGTCCAAGATGCAGACAATAGAGAAGAAAAAGGTGGAGTATTTAATCGTTTTTTTAAATTAATTTCAGGAATTATTTTTCCTGTCATGGGTGTAATGGCTGCAGTCGGTATTGTGAAAGGGATACTTGCAGCATTAACGTCCTTTCATATCCTCACAACTGAGAATGGAACCTATCAAATTCTTTATGCATTCGCAGATGGTTTCTTTTATTTCTTACCTATTATTCTTGGTATATCAGCAGCCAATACATTTAAATCAAATCCATATGTAGCCGCTACAATTGGAGCAGCGCTTGTTTATCCTAATATTGTGAGCGTATACAATGAAGGAACAAACCTATCATTTCTAAAAATTCCAGTGGTTTTAACAAGCTATGGAAACTCTGTATTTCCAATCATTGCGGCGGTTGCATTTGCAGCCTGGTTAGAAAAAAGAATTCAAGAAAAGGTTCCAGCATCAGTAAAATTATTTGGAGCGCCATTAATTGTATTGACTATTACCGTTCCGCTTACGTTTTTAGTTATAGGACCAATTATGACGTATATTAGTAGTATCTTAGCATCAGGTACACAAGCGATCTATGCGTTTAGTCCAATCATTACAGGTATTATTCTTGGAGCTTTCTGGCAATTAGTTGTTATTTTTGGTTTGCATTATGCATTTATCCCTATTTTAATCAACAATATCTCAACATTGGGAGCAGATCCTATTAATGCGATTTTGAATGTAACAGTTTTTGCTCTAGCTGGAGCAGCGATTGGATTTGGTTTAAGACAGAAGGATAAGCAAAAACGTTCTTTAGGTGTTTCAACAGGAGTTACTGGACTTATGGGAATTACAGAACCCATTATCTACAGCATTGCTATTCCTTATAAGAAACCATTTGTGGCTGCTTTTATTGGTGGAGGAATAGCTGGTGGCATTACAGCAGCGATGGGTGCGAAAATGTTTGGTTTTGGAGGAAATGCTCTATTTTCAGCACCTTTGTTTATTAATCCTAAGGGA
This sequence comes from Niallia nealsonii, assembly GCF_002835805.1. Classification (GTDB taxonomy): domain Bacteria; phylum Bacillota; class Bacilli; order Bacillales; family Cytobacillaceae; genus Niallia; species Niallia nealsonii. Next base: position 37,002 of record NZ_PISE01000064.1, read on the forward strand.
ATTGATGTGAGCTTTACGGCGTATATTATTGCTTCGGTTGTAGCTTTTTTTGTATCTTTGGTTATCACATTCCTAACTAGTAAACAAAAAGAAAATTTATCGAACAGCACTATTAAAAAAGTAGGATAGGAAGATTTAATATGAAAAAGATAGAGAAATTACTTAATGGACAGGAAGAAAACTATATATTTCCATTCCTATGGATGCATGGTGAATCCGAGGAAGTCATAAAAGAGTATGTGAATAAAATTTACGAGAGTGGTATCAAGGCACTATGTGTAGAGCCTCGCCCACATCCTGACTTTGTAGGGGGAAAGTGGTGGACAGATTTAAAGATTGTCCTCGAAGCAGCAGAAGAAAAAAATATGAAGGTTTGGCTATTTGATGATGCTCATTTTCCAACAGGGTTTGCGAATGGAGCCATCATGAAGGATTTTCCAGAATTAAGAAAAAAGTTTTTAAAAATTAGTCAAGTAGATTATCATGGTCCGCAGAAAGATGCTGGTATTATTGTGAAATGGCATGCTGGTGGAAATCGGAATACGATCATGACGGTCGGAACGGACGAGACCCAGCTGCAAAAAGCGTTGGAGGCATCAGAAGAAAAAATTATAGCTGTTATTGCTGCAAAGATTATTAATTATGAAACCATTGATACAAACACTTTAGTTGATATCTCTCATTATATGGAGAATGGTGTCATTTACTGGGATATTCCAGAAGGAAATTGGCGTGTCTTTACTTTAGTAGAAACATATAATGGCGGAGAAGCTTCCACGGAGGGATACCTTAATCCCATTGATCCAGCCGCCACTCAAGTTCTCATTGATGCCGTATATCAACCTCATTTTGAGCATTTTTCTGAGTATTTTGGTACGACCATTGCAGGTTTTTTCACGGATGAACCGAGGTTTGGCAATGTGAAAGGACCAGATGCATTGATTGGAAAAACCGAGATGGTACTTCCATGGCGTTCGGATCTACTTTCTTTATTAGAGGAAAAACTAGGGGAACAGGGAAAAATACTATTGCCTTTATTAATGACAAACGGCACGGAGAAACAAAGTTTAATACGGTATGTTTATATGGACCTTGTTTCTCAATTATACTCCGACAATTTTTCAGGAAAACTAGCGAGTTGGTGTGATGAACACGGTGTGGAATACATCGGCCATTTAATTGAAGATAATAATGCTCATGGAAGATTAGGATATGGGGCAGGGCATTTTCACCGTGCTATAAATGGCCAGTCCATGTCTGGGATTGATGTTGTTTTACATCAGTTATTGCCTGGACTAGACGATGACTACTTTAAGACCTTTACCTCAACAGGTTGGGATGGAGAGTTCTTTCATTATGCTTTAGCAAAATTGGGCTCTTCATTTGGTCATTTGGATGATAAGAAAAAGGGCAGAACTATGTGTGAAATATATGGAGCATATGGATGGTCCGAAGGTTTAAACTTAATGAAATGGATGACAGATCATATGCTTGTAAGAGGAGTCAATCATTTTGTTCCTCATGCCTTTGATATGGCTCCCTATCCAGATACAGATTGTCCACCGCATTTTTATGCTCATGGAAATAATCCGCAGTATCGGCATTTGCATCAATTGATGAATTATACCAATCGAGTGGCTGAATTACTGAGTGGTGGTATCCATGTAGCATCGTCATTGATTCTTTATCATGCAGAAGCAGAATGGTCTGGAACAACTATGCTGTTCCAAAAACCAGCGAAAGAACTGACTCGCAACCAAATTGACTTTGACATTGTTTCAATCGATATGTTAAGCAATGCAGAGGTTAGGGAGAATAGGATTCATTTAAACCAGGAAGTATTTGAGAACCTTATTATTCCCCATGCTGAAAGATTGCCTGAAGAATTCTTTAAGAAAGCAGAAGAATTGATTGCCAAAGGGATGAATATCATTTTTATTGACGGATATCCAATAGGTTCTAGTGAGGATAGATCTATACAAGAATCCGTTGCTCTATTTGAACAACATGATCATGTCCAAGTCGTATCGTTAAGTGCTTTAGCAAAATATTTACGTTCTGTTGGATCTTTTGAAGTTTCCCTTCAAAATGAATCTCCTTCATTACGCTATTATCAATATCGTCATGGAAATGCTGAAGTATATATGTTCTTTAATGAATCGCCAGATGTCGAAATAGAAAATACTGTCTTGATTAAACAAAAAGGATATCTTCATCAATATGATGCACTAGAAAACAAGCTCTATAACTGTAGTGATGAACAACAGAATATTATACCTTTAAGTTTAGCTCCTCAGGAATCAAAGGTTTTTATTGTATCTAATCAAAAAATAAAGGCAGTGAATAATCTAAAGCAAAAAAAAGTTGGGAAAATGAAAATAGAAGGTATATGGAAGATTTCTTTAGCTACTGCAAAAGAATATCCAGTATTCTCTAAAAACTTCACTCTAGAAAAGTTAGAGAATATTTCTAAGCCAGCGTTGTATCCTGATTTTTCAGGTACGATTCAATATGAGCTGGAATTTGAGCTGGAATATGAAACATCCCACAACTACTGTTTGGATTTAGGAGATGTATATGAGGTAGCAGAAGTATTCATCAATGAGGAAAAAGTAGGAACAAAAATAGCGAAACCTTACCAATTTAATGTTACCAATTATGTCAAACAAGGAAAAAATGTTCTTAAGGTGGAGGTAACAAATACTTTGGGGACAAAGCAAAAGGATTTCTTATCTCAATATAGAGCGTTACAGCCAAGTGGATTACTTGGAGAAGTAAAGTTAGAAAAATTTAAAATTATGTAGTTTTTTTTGTTGGAAACGTAATGATGACAAGTGGAGAAGAATTATAATTTCCTGACAATGTAACGCACATTCTTTTCAATGGATAGTAAACAAGCTAAAAGGAGATGAGCTATTATATAATTGCTTATCTCCTTTTCTATTATTGTGAGTTTTATAACTTGGCTGTGTTAAAGATAATGGCAGATTTTTGTATTCTGGTGATTAGAGCAAAGCGAATGCCTGCAACGAAAATCAACAGCTAAGTTTAACAGGGCCTATAACTTAAGAAGGAGTAAGTATACTAAACAAAATATAGAGGGTGCGCAAATAAACTTATTTTTATGTAGTGTTGTATCCATTTTCAGATATAATAGAAACGAGAATTTATGTTGAATGCTTATTAAAAATCATACTGAAGATAAGGGGTGTGTTTCAACTTGGAAAATGAGAAAAAAGTTACGTTTTATTTGGTTCGGCATGGGGAAACCCAATATAATGTGGAAAAACGAATGCAAGGATTTTGTGATTCTCCGCTTACTGAAAAAGGAATTCTTCAAGCAAAATCTGTTGGAAAAGGATTAAGTGATATTCCCTTTAAAGCCGCTTACGCAAGCGACAGCCAGAGAGTTCTTGATACAGCAAAATATGCCATTGCATCTCGAGATATCCCTTTAAATGTTGACCCGCGGTTCAAGGAAATGAATTTTGGTGTGTTGGAATCCTTACTAGAAGAGGAAATTTTAGCTCAATACGGAAATATACTTAAAACCTTGTTTAGTCTTGAAGATTTACATATTTCTGCTCCAGAAGGCGAATCATATGTACAACTTTTTACAAGGACAGAAAAAGCTATTGAAGAAATTGTGAAAAAGTATAGTGCCGATGGAGGTAATATTCTAATTTTTTCACATGGAGTAACTATTGGAAATTATATTAGACAAATAACAAAAGGCAGTGAATTTCCTGTTCATGAAAATTGTAGTGTGTCTGTTGTTAGTTATGTAAATGGTCAGCCTTTAGTTGAAAGAACTGCTGATAGGTACTATAGAGAAAAAGGACATGAGTGCCTAAACAAGTGATAAAGGGAAGAAAATGAAATAAAAAAGCCGAGACTGGATGGACAGAAGCACAAGGTATGATTGGTTTACAGTGACAAAAACAATGGTAGATGAAAAGTGTTCAGTAGATGAAGCTTTAGCTTTTTTAAATCGATGTAGAGGAAGATACCTCTATTCTCATAACGTTCGTTATATAGCATACTAGCATACACAGAAAATATAACCGATATGAAGATCTACTGAAGAGTTGGCAAACGGGACATCGAGAGGACTATGTCCCGTTTGCTAATTTCTTGAAATGCATAGCAGCAAAAGTAAGCATCGCTTGCATGGAAACTTTTTTAAACCTCTGAAAGTTGCCCAACGCATGCCATGCTTCTCTTTATTGTCCGCAAAAAATCTTACGATTGTTTCTTTACGTTTCGCATATAGAGAGTCTAATCAAAATCAGAATTGCACTAAGATGGTTCATCGTCATATTTGGCAAGATTAATAGAGTACCTTAGATATACCAATCTAAATGACTGCTCTAATAAAGAACAATCCTTACATATGTGTGGATAGGAAGTATATTGTATGAATTGAACGTGGTGGAGAAGGAGGAAAGGCTGGAGAATGATATATAGCCAAGACCTAAACAAAATCCTTCATAATTCCAAATGGAGGTAACGAGTGTTCAAAAGTCTATATTATCATTGCGAGCTTCTAATGGAATCGTTTTATATCGAACAATGCGTGTGGAGCGTAAGGAGGGGTTCTGCACCCCTTCTACTCCATTTCTATTATTCCTTCATCAAATAGCGTTTGGATTACTTGTTTGGCCCGCTTTCGATAGGAGTGTTTAGATACAGATTTATGACCTTGTAGACTAATTTTTGTTCTTTCTTCTGGATGGTTTAAATAATAGTCAACCAATCTTAGAGTCTCTTCTTTGCTAGAGGAGACAATCAAATCTTTTCCAGGCTTGAATAACTCCCTGACAGCTGGGGTATCCGAAGTAAGTAAAAAACCACCTGATCCTAAAATTTCATACGTACGCTGAGTCACCTGGGATTTGTAATTTTGTGGACCAATGATTATTTTGGCTTCGTTGTAAACTTTATAGGCATCTTTATAAGGTAAATAGCCGTGTATCCAATTTTGAGGGATATCTACTCCAAGTACCTCTCCCATTTTGTCCCAGTGCTGACCCCAAAAATCAATTCGGATATTTTTCTTCACCAAGGGCTTTATTAGGGCATGAAGGGAATTATTTCGAAAGTGTTCTGGAGATTCTGTAAGGACTTTTGGATAGGCATTGGCCACAACGGCAATAGAATAGTCATATTGTGTAACAGAAGTCGGATGGTGGATGCTTGGCTCATAACCAAAGTCAAGGTGAGCAGCGCGAATGTTTAACTTTTTGTAAAAATCAACTAGACTACTACTTAAAGTGAAAACAAAGTCTGGCTTCATTCTAGCAATAAGAGGAAGAGTAAAGTTGAGTGTAAAATGGGGATCCTCTACAGCCCAATATATATGTGGTATTCCTGAATCCTTCACTTGCTTGCAAATTAATTCTTGTTTCCATGGAGCATCATTTTCTTCGCCCCATCCTTCCGTAAAAATTAGATGAGGTTGAAAACTAGAAATTAAACTGGGAATCGTTTTTTCGTTTATTTTTCCTGAAACCCTTACCTCATGGCCCGCTTCCCTAAAACCATTGGCCAATCCATACATTAAGAGTTCATTACTATCAATAAAGAGAATCCTCAAGAGGAGTCACCACCAGTGAATTTTATACCAATATATGTAAAGTTGGACAAACATGAAACGGCTTATACGAAATTTTTAAAATTATGATACAAATTTACCACCTTAAATAATTTTTTGTCATATAGTATTAAATAAAACTTCACAATATTAACAAAGGGAGGAAACATTTATGGAGCCTAAATCTAGGCGGTGTATTGCTCTAACATTTGATGATGGACCATCACCTTATACCCTTCAAATACTTCAAATTCTAAAAAAATTTCAAATAAAAGCCACCTTTTTTGTTACAGGTGAAAGCCTGAGCTTACACCCCGAAATTTTACAGTCAGTAGTTTTGGATGGACATACAGTTGGAAATCATACATTAAACCATCCTGACATTACAAAAATATCACAGGATGATTTGCATAGAGAAATCCATAGTTTAAACATTGCGATTAAGAAAATTATCCAGCAAGATGTAAAGATTTTTCGACCGCCGTATGGAGCAATTACTAAGGAAACTTATAGAGCTGTTTATGAAATTGGTTTATTTCCAGTCTTATGGAATCTTGATACAAATGATTGGGATCTTTCTCAGACGGAACCAATAGAGGACCGGGTTATGAGGGGGTTAAAGGAGCATAATATCATCCTGATGCATGATGGGGGAGGGCCAAGAGAGCAAACAGTTAAGGCTTTACCTGGAATTATTAAAAGTCTAAAACAAAAAGGCTATGAGTTTGTTACTATACCTGATTATTTCCATTACGTTTATAACAGAAGAATATAAGTGAAATGAGAAAACCAGGCTTTTGGCAAACGCCCGCTTTTTTTGTTGCTCGTCTTGTTCGGATACTCATTACCTGCCTTGGTAACTGTGCTCCTCTTAAGGTTCCGCGCTTTGATTGCAGCAGACGTTTTCGATCAGTCTGAAAATGTGCATTTTTGTCTTTGTCTACAATCTGAAAACTCCTCATAATTAATCAGAGGAGTTTTTTTAAAAAGATTCCAACAAGGATTTATTTTTTTAAAATCAATTTATGATTTGGATAAAAAGATGGAGCAATTACTATATGTTTATATGCTTTATTCATATCCCCTAATCTAGAGTGACAAATACATTGCTGTAAGTGAGGAATCCATGTGGAACAAGCTTGGTGAATAATTCCTCCATCATCCACTTCAGGAATAATAGTAGTAAATTGGAACCAATAGAGTGCAGCTTTCGGTTCATTCTTTTGTAGAAAAAAAACTCTGAGGCGACAACAGTCTTCAGGGTGTGGAGATCCAAATTGAAACGATTTTAAAGCGAATTGAATTGTATGCTCCATATCAGGTAACTGTGCATAGCAATCGGGCAATTTTTCCATAAGCCGTTTTTTTATCTTTGAGCCAATGATTTTCTATATTTAAAAATCCATATAGATAGGAATTGCTTTTTGATAGTGTCCATAATCATCAAGTTTATTCCCATAATAACATAAATCACGTGGAGTGAAAGGCCCCCCTTTTTTTAAGCGGTTTTCAAAGATTAGTAAGTTTCTATTATGGTTTTGATGAATTCTTTTATGGATAATCAAGATGTCACTATGAATAATATTCCCGCTTGCTTTAAGGTATTCATGCACTGCACCATGCCATTTAAATTGTTTTTCACATTTTACAAGTCTTACCTGTCTTAGACTTACCAAAACATTGCTTGATTCATCAAAAGCAACAAAGTCTTTTATTGTAACTGCATCGAGGGATGAGGGGAGTGTTTTCTTCATTTTTAACAATCATGCACAAACTAAGTGAAATCATATGATCCTCCATATAAATATACCTGCATCCTACTACAGAATGCAGGCAAGTTTGATGTTAGCTTTCAGGATCAATGTATTGTTTGTACAATTCTTCAATCCAGATCTTAGATTCTAAATCACTTAGCATATTATCTAAGTTTGATACTGGTAAACTAGCAGTATCTGTTTTATTAGTAGCTCTTATATCGTAGATAACCCCGGTTACACCAGTTGCCCCGGT